>NZ_VIWT01000001.1:4923750-5602500 GCF_007829815.1 Kitasatospora viridis
TGGCCGACCTCGCCAACAGCGGGGAGCGGATGGGCGGCGGGCTGGCGGCGGGCCTGTTCCTCAAGGAGTTCGTGCCGGCGGGCACCCGCTGGGCCCACCTGGACATCGCCGGCCCCGCCTTCAACGAGGGCGCCGCGCACGGCTATACGCCCGCCGGCGGCACCGGTGCGGCGGTCCGGACCCTGGTGCAGTTGGCGCGGGAGCTGGCCGAGGGGAGCGTGTGATGAGGACCCTCTACCAGGTCGACGCCTTCACCACGACGCCGTTCACCGGCAACCCGGCTGGCGTGGTGCTGGCCGCAGACGGTCTGACGGACACTCAGATGCAGCTGGTGGCACGTGAGTTGAACAATTCTGAGACGGCCTTCGTGCTCCCCGCCGACGGCCCGGACCACGACGTGCGGGTGCGCTTCTTCACGCCCACCACCGAGGTGCCGACCTGCGGGCACGCGACCGTCGCCGCGCACTACGCCCGCGCGGTGGAGCACGGCCTGGCGCCCTGCACGCTGGTCCAGAAGACCGGCGGTGGGCTGCTGCAGCGCGTGGATGTTCGCGTCGAGGGCGACCGGGTGCGGATCGGCATGCACCAGGGGCCCGCCGAGTTCGGCCCGGAACTCGACCGGGCCCAGGTCGGCCGGGTGCTGCGGGCGCTCGGGGCCGCGCCCGCAGACCTGGCCGGGGGCGGGCCGGTGCAGGTCGTGTCCACCGGGCACTCCAAGGTGCTGGTCGGGCTGCGGGACCCCGCTGCCGTGGACGCCCTGCGGCCGGACCCGGCCGCGCTGGTGGAGGTCGGCCGGGAGGTCGGCAGCAACGGGTTCTTCGTCTTCGCCCTGACTGGCGGTGACTCTGGTCCGCTCACCTGGTCCCGGATGTTCGCCCCGGCCATCGGCATCCCGGAGGACCCGGTCACCGGCAACGGGCACGGCCCGCTCGGCGCCTACCTGGTCCGCCACGGCCTGGCCCCGGCCCCCGGCGGCCGGCTCGCCTTCACCGGGCGGCAGGGCGTGGCGATGGGCCGCCCGGGCGAGGTGCAGGTGAGCGTGGAGCCGGACGGTGACGGCCGGCCGTCGGTGTCGATCAGCGGCGACGCGGCCGTGGTCTTCCGGGCCGAGGTGCCGGTGGTCGGGCCGGTCGAGCTGGTGTTGTCGCCGGGCTGTCCCTAGTCGGGCAGTTCGGCCAGCCCGTAGACGCGCAGCGCGGCCTCGGTCGCCGCGTCGACGTCGCGTGCGTCGAAGGCGGCCCGCAGGGCGGCGCGGTCCTGCTCGTCGATGGCCTCCGGGGCGGGCACGCGGATCTTGCGGAGGTACTGGGCCTGGAAGCGCAGGGTGCCGCCGCGCATCCTGACCGCGTACGCCTCCACGAACGCCCCGGCGACCTTGGAGAGCAGCAGTCCGCCGAGCACCCGCATGTCCCAGCTGTCGGAGACGATGAAGTACAGGTTGTGGTGGGGGTACAGCCCTTCGGGGCCGCCCTCGTCCAGCACCGGATGGATCGTCAACTTCATGTCGGGGAAGAGGAGTTTGGGTCTGGCCCGGAGCTTGTGGTCGACCTTGTCGATCGTCTTGTACCAGCGGCTCGGCTGCTTGACCGCGACGTAGCGCTTCCTGAGCACCTCGCTGTGCCGCCGGAAGTAGGTGGACAGCCGTGGATGGTCGGCCAGGTCCACCAACTCGCCGTCGGCGGTCCAGGGGTTCACCAGGAAGGAGCCGTTCCATCTCAGGGTGCCGCTGGTGGTGTCGCGGACCATGGCCAGGGGAAGCAGCCGGTCCTGCTCGACCAGCCCGGCGTCATCGGTGATGAAGACCTTGTCGGCGCCGGTGGCGATGCCGATCCCGACCCGCGTCCCCGTCGTCTCGTCCTCCAGCAGCCGGAACCGCTCGCTGAGGTCCTCCAGGGCCGCGAGCCTCGCCGGGGAGCCGGTCGGCCACGAGTCCTCCTCCGGGAACCAGTGCTCCATCCGCGCGGCCTGGTAGGCCGGGGTCGCGACCGGCGCGGGGTCGTCGCTCCCGTACCAGGCGAGGAACTCCTCGGCCTCGGCCGCTCCGAACGCACGCGTGGTGTCGGCGGCGACCGCGCTCCCCTGGCGGCCGCCCCGGTTGGTGATGATCGTGACCGCCGGGTACGCGGAGACCTGCTCCTCGAACGCGTCCACGTCGTGCATCGCCATGGCGAGGTCGATGCTGAAGTCGCGGGTGACCAGCCGGCGCAGCTTCCGGCCGTACTGGTTGCGCATCCAGCGGTCGGCGCAGATGAAGCCGAGCCGTCCCCCGGGCTTGAGGCTGCGGAGCGCCACCTCGTAGAAGCCCACGTAGACGTCGGCGCGGCCACCCATGGTGGAGCACGCCGCGCGGTAGGCGTCCATCCGGTCGTCCGGCACGTCCTCCAGCCGGATGTACGGCGGGTTGCCGACGACGAAGTCGGCCCGGAGCGGCGCCGGTTGCAGCAGGTAGTCACTCCTGGTGACCCAGCTGCGCGCGACGAGCCGGGCGTCCTGGCGGTCCCACCCGTCGGCGATGAGCTGTTCCTCGACCACCGTCCGGCTCGCGCCCACGTTGCGCTCCAGCAGGTCGAACGCCTTGACCGTGTCGCTCGCCTCGACGATCCGGCGGCCGTGGATCCGGCACGAAGCGCTGACGCGGGAAGCGATCCCCTTCAGGAAGGCACCGGTGCCGCAGGCGGGCTCGACGACCGTCAGCCCCAGGAGGTCGAGGTCGGCGGTGTAGCCGAGCAGGTCGAGGATGAGGTCGACCATCCAGCGCCGGGTGAACACCTCACCGTGTTCGATCGCCTCCGCAGGCAGGTCGGACGGGGTTCGGTGATCGGTGAGGGGGGCGAGGTTCGGCACAGGGCGACCCTACAGGGGCACCCCTTCGCGGCAGGTCACGCTGGACGGGAGCCGGGGCGGGTGGCCAGCCCCGTGCCCCGCCCGTGCGCCCTACTTCGACCTGCGGGCCTCGACGACCGCCTTGACGAAGTTGACCCGCCCCTCGATGGCGACCCGGAGCGTTGCGCCCGTCGCCGTGTCGAGCGGCTCCTTGTACGCGACTCCGTCGGCCGTGGAGGTGGTCGTGAGGAACCAGCCGGCGTCGTAGACCTTCTCCCCGATGAGGCGCCTGATCATCTCCTGGTAGCGCTGGTTGTAGGAGTGGCCCTTGAACACCGGGTCGGTCTCGAACAGCGCGCTGACGTCGCGGTCCGGCTGCTCCGTCTCCTCGTCCTCCCGAAGGACCAGGACGTAGCCGAGCCAGGGCGGGACGTCGCCGAAGGCGCCGTTCCGGTTCTGCGCGGCCGCCGTGTCGGTCGCGGTGCCGAGGGCCTCCTCGAAGCGGTTGTTGATGTTCCTGGAGACGCTGCCGACCTGCGACTTGAACTCCAGCGCCGCCACCAGGATCCCGTCGTACAGCACGACCAGGTCCCACTGCTTGCGCACGCGGTAGAAACCGGGGAGGTAGGGCTTGCCGGTCAGCACGCAGCTCTCGTCGAGGCCGCAGTCGACGAACACCTGCTTGACCAGGCCCTCGAACCCGCCCATGTGCTTGTTGGCCCGCGCCGTGCCCCCGGACTTGCCCTTGTCGTCCAGCTTCTCCCGCTGGTCGTTCCGCTTGAACCAGAAGTCCTCGACGGCTCCCTGGATCGCCCCCGGCCTCATGCCCGCCCCCTTGCAGTTGGTGGTGATTGCGGTGGACCCGCGCACACCGTGGGCCACACGAACCCCAGTCTTCCCTACCGGTCCGACAGCCGAGCCCCGCCGCGAGCGCGCGACTGGGCGGGGGAGGGCTGACGGTGTCTCATTTCCAGCCGTCAGTGGGATGACAGTGGTCCGGCAGTGGGATGACGGCGGGGCGCAGAAGACTCGGTGACGAACGATCATGAATCAGAGCCGAGGGAGCCGCCCATGACCCGTCCACGCCTCACCGCTGCCGTCCGTCTCGGTGCCGCCGTGACCGCGTCCTTGTTGCTGGTCGGCCTCGCACCGGTGGCCGCAGCCGCAGTGACTGTGCCCGTGCCCGAGCTCGGGTGGGGGACGAAGGGGTGCGCAGCCGGGTTCGAATGTGCGACGGCCGCCGTGCCGTTGGACTACCGCGACCCGCGAGGCCGGTCGATCCAGTTGGCGCTGATCCGTCATCCCGCCACCGACCAGGCGCACCGGATCGGGTCGTTGGTGTTCAATCCGGGGGGTCCGGCCGCTGCCGGGACCGAGGCGCTGCCCACGGTGTACGGCATGTTTCCCGAGGAGGTGCGGGAGCGGTTCGACATCGTCAGCTTCGATCCGCGCGGGGTGGGGGAGTCCACCACGCTCCAGTGCTTCCCCGACGCCGCCGCCGAGCAGAGCCTGTTGGCCCGCATCCCGGCGGGGTTCCCGGTGGGCGCGGCTCAGCAGTCGGCGTGGGCGGATGCCTACGAGCAGTTCGGCCGCCAGTGCGCCGACGGTTCGCCGGCCGGGTTGGCGGCGCACCTGTCCACGGCCGACGTGGCCCGGGACATGGACGTGCTGCGGCAGGCGCTCGGCGAGCGGCGGCTCACGTACCTGGGGACCTCGTACGGCTCGTACCTGGGCGCCACCTACGCCAACCTGTTCCCCGGGCGGATCCGCGCGATGGTGCTGGACAGCGCCATCGACCCGGTCGCCTGGTCCACCGGCCGGGACCCGCAGGACGCCGCGCTGCCGCCGTTCCTGCGCACCGGCAGCGACCTCGCCTCGGCCCGCACGCTCGACGCCTTCCTCGACCGGTGCGGTGCCGTGACCACCGATCGGTGCGCCTTCTCGGCGGGCAGTGCGGAGGCGACCCGCGCCAAGTTCGACGGGTTGCTCAATCGGTTGCGCAGCGGGCCGGTCGAGTTGGGCGCCGCGCCGATCGGCTACGCGGCGACGGTGTCCGCCGCCGCGTCCCTGCTCTACGCGGTGGCGCCGGTGCCGGGTGTGCCGGGCACCGGGTGGCCGGCGCTGGGGCAGCTGTTGCAGGTGCTGTGGACGGCGCCTGACGCACCGTCGGGCCCGTCGCCGACCGGCGGCGCGCCGAAGCAGGAGCAGGTGCTCGGCGTGGTGTGCGCCGACACCGCCAACCCGTCTGCGGGGGCTGACTATTCAGCGCTGGCCGACCAGGCCGAGGCCAGGTCCGGCGCCGTCGGCCCGTTCTGGGTCTGGCAGACGCAGCGCTGCGCCGGCTGGCCCGCCGACGCGGGCCGGGACCGCTACACCGGCCCGTGGAACCGCCCGACCTCCGCGCCGATCCTGGTGGTGGCCAACACCGGTGACCCCGCATGGCCCTACGAGGGCTCGCGGGCCATGGCCGACACCCTCGCGCGGGGCCGCCTGCTCACCGTCGACGGCTACGGCCACACCGTCCTCGGCAACCCGAGCAGTTGCGCCGCCGAGGACGAGGCGCGGTACCTGGTGGACGGCCGGCTCCCCGCGAGGGGGACGGTGTGCGCGCCGGACCAGCAGCCGTTCGCGTAGGAGGGGGAGCGGCGGGGTGGGACGACGGGGCCGCGCTGCTTCCTTCGAGGGGTGCGTCAGGCCTCCGGCGAGGGTCAGGAGTCGCTGCCCGCTCTGCGCGCTCCCAACTGATTGCGGTACTCCCCAGGGGGCGTCCCGAAGGCCGCTTTGAACGCCCGGCTGAACACTGCGGCGTCCGCGAACCCCCACCGCGCTCCTATCGCCCCGACAGGGTGCTTCGCGAGGCCCGGCTGACCCAGGTCGGTCCGGCACCGGCCGAGCCGCAGTTCCCGGATGAAGGTGCTCACCGTCTGTTTCTCCCCGCGGAACAGGTGGTGCAGGTAGCGCACCGAGATGCCATGGGCGTCCGCGACTGTCTGCGGCGACAAGTGATGGTCCATGAGGTGTGCCTCGATGAAAGCCTTGGCAGCGCGCAGGAGCGCCGCCTGCCGGGTCTCCGGCGGCAATGAACCGCACTGGTCCGCCAGGCCCCCGAGGAACGCGGAGGCGAGCTGGACCGCGGCCGCTCCGAGTCGCTCAGCCTCCAGCCCGTTCCACTGGTCGCCTGCCAGTCCTTGGAGGAACCCCGCGAGCAGGGCACCGCTGCCGTGTGCGGGAAGCCGGCGCGACAGAAGATCCTGCACTGACCGGTCCGGAAGCGGCACCGCGGGCTTGGGCAGGCGGAGGATGAGGTCACGTCCGCTGGAGTGGTGTAACGCTGGCCACTCGGTGATCCAGTTTCAGGCTATGCGGTGAGTGCGGTCGTGCTGGCTTCTTCGGTGCTTTCTCCCTCGATCGGGTGGAGGTGGCAGCGGCCGAGGATTTCGGAGCCGATGTAGCGTCGCTGTTCGGCCCATTCGTCGCTCTGCTCGGCCAGGACCGCGCCGATCAGGCGGACGATCGAGCCGCGGTCGGGGAAGATCCCGACGACGTCGGTGCGGCGCCGGATTTCCTTGTTCAGCCGCTCCTGCGGATTGTTCGACCAGATCGACTTCCAGACCGTTCGCGGGAACGCGGCGAAGGCCAGCAGGTCCTCGCGAGCATGCTCCAAGTGCTCTGCGGCCTTGGGGAATCGCTCGTCCAAGGCCGCGATCACGGTGGCCATCTGCTGGCGCACGGCCTTCGCGTCGGGCTGTTCGAAGACAGTCCGCAGCAGGGTCGCCACCCACGGCTGGGCGGACTTCGGGACCTGCGAGAGCAGGTTTCGCGCGTAGTGCGTGCGGCATCTCTGCCACGCCGCCCCGGGCAGGGTCGCGCCGATCGCGTCCACCAGCCCTGCATGCGCGTCGCTCACGACGAGCTGGACCCCGCCCAGGCCGCGGGCGACCAACGACCTCAGGAAGGCCAGCCAGCCGGCGCCGTCCTCGCTCGTGGCCACGTCCAGGCCCAGCACCTCGCGCTGGCCCTCGTTGTTGACACCGACCGCGACCAGGCAGTGGACGTTGACCACGCGGCCGCCCTCGCGAACCTTCTGGGTGAGCGCGTCGACCCACACGAACGTGTAGGGCCCCTGGTCGAGGGGTCGGTTGCGGAACTCGGCGACCCGCTCGTCCAAGTGCTTCGCCATCTCGGACACTTGTGACTTCGACAGCTGGGTGACGCCCATGGACTCGGCGAGCTTCTCAACCCGGCGAGTGCTCACGCCGAGCAGGTAGCACGTGGCGACCACGGAGATCAGGGCCTGCTCGGCCCGGCGCCGACGCTCCAGCAGCCAGCTCGGGAAGTACGAGCCCGACCGCACCCGCGGGATCGCCAGGTCGACGGTCCCGACACGGGTGTCCCAGTCCCGGTTGCGGTACCCGTTGCGGGAGTTGACACGCTCCTCGCTCGGGCGGCCGTATTCGCCGCCGCAGGCCCGGTCCACGTCCGCGGACATCATCGCCTCCGCGAAGGTCTTCACCATCGCCCGCAACAAGTCCGGACTCGCCGAGGCCAGGTTCTCCTCCAGCAGGGCAGCAAAGGGCACACTGTCAGGTGCGGTCATCGTGCAGATCTCCTTCAAGAGCTTGGTCGTTCTCGAAGGATCAGCCGGTGGCCGTTTCACGTTCTCAGGCGACACCCACTACCGGGACGAAACCCCCGGAACGGGTGGAACCCGTACACCACTTCCCTGGACGCAACCGAGGATATGATGATCCGGCCGCCCTCGGTCACCCACATCTGTGTCGGCTGCGACGTGTCGTAAAGCAGAAAGTCGCCCGGTCTGATCTGAGCCTGGTTACGCGCCTGTTCCACCACCACGGTCCCGCGGGCCATGTAGCCCAGCTCCCACAACTCGGGATCCGACCGCCGGATCAACTGCGGGGTGCGAACCGAAGTCAGCGTCGGGAAGGACAGGACCGACACGTTGACGGGCCCGAGTTCCAACGCAGCGGTCGATGCCCGGAAGTCACCGCGGTGCTCACTGGCGATGTGTGTGGGCGCGAGATCCTGCGACAGCAGGTCGAGCCACCGGTCGAACCTCTCCGCCTTCGGCACGTCCGTCGTCTGTAACTCAGCCCAGCCCACCGCGCCCCCCGGTCTGTTGTGCACATGATGCAAAGAGCATTGCACTCCATGTCAATGACACGCGCACGGAGCGCCACGATAGTTGTGTCCGAGCCGCGAAGTCTGCGCAGTGCACCATGGCCGTTGCAACGTCCCGTGATCTTGGGAGTGCGCTGGTCAAGCGATGCCCAGGGGGGTTGAGCGCGCAGCTGAACGGCTCGTCGGAGGTGTGCCGGAGGCCTGCGGGGAAATCGTGGTGCCCGGATCGCAGCACCGTGTTGATGACCCGAACTGAGAACACAGGAACCTCGCGGCCCGAAGCTACGGGCCGCACCGGCCGCCCCACGCAGTCTGGTCAGGCCGCTTCGACCAAGAGAGCTGGGCCGAGCGGCACCACAACCTGAAGGAGATCAGCATGCTCAAGCTCGGGAACACCCGCCGCACCATCGCGATGGCGGCGGCAACCCTCGCCCTCGCCGGCGGTATGACCGTCACCGCCGCGTCGTCCGCGTCTGCCACCGTCACCAAGAACTCGGTCTGCTCCCCCACCGATTACAGCCTGAAGATCAGGATCGGCGCGTCGTGGCAGTGCTTCAACTGGGACGGCGAGTCCGGGAACTACCTCAACGTCAACGACTGGTACGACGCCGTCTACGCCGGCTCCTACTACGTCGAGGTGACGTGGCACGACGTCAAGACCGGCGAGCAGTTCGGCCCGTACTTGATCGATCCCGGCCAGGAGAGCGATCAGCCCACCTTCAACAGCGTGCTGACCGGCGTCACTTTCGTCGCCTGACCCGGTCTGGGCCGTCGTCCCACGCCGTCGACCAGCGTCCAGCGCGAAACGCGGAGACGACGGCCTGGGGCCGCGCACCTTCGGCTGCCATGAAGCCGGCTTCGTGGGCGGGCGGCAGGGGCGCTTCAAGGTCGTAGTGATCAGGTGAGTCCGTAGGTCGCGGGGGTGCGCGCGGACCAGGCCCCCCACGAACGCATCGAAGCTCCGGTTGAACGCGGTGACCTTCCCAAGTCGCCGCGTACCACCGGAGCTTCGATGTGCCGTCAGTCTGGAATGGTGTGGCGATCGGCCTCGCCGTCATGACTGGTCTGCTGACAGCGACCGTCGCCGTCGTCGCGGGCGCCACCATTCGACTGAGGTAGCCGTGTCCGGAGGGGCTGCGCTGGCATGGCGGCCCGCTGCGGCACTGGGGTGACGTCAGGTGCGGTGCAGGGCATCCGCCTTGACGGCGGTGAGGAAGGCGGTGAAGGAGGTGCTCGGGAAGGTGAGGGCGGGGCCGTCGGGGTTCTTGGAGTCGCGCAGCGGGACGAGGCCGGCGGGCAGGAGGTCTCGTGAGGCCTCGACGCACTGACCGCCGTTCTCGCCGCTGTGGGTGGACTTGAACCAGGTGAGCTGCTTCATGTCCCGGAACCTTCCAGAGTCAGGCCCTGCCGAAACCGTCGTCCTTGGCGCCGTTGACGAAGGCGGTGAAGGAAGTGGACGGGAAGACGAGGGCCGGGCCGTCAGGGTCCTTGGAGTCACGGATCGGCATGAGGCCGGCGGGGCGCAGGTCGTGCGAGGTCTCGATGCACTGGCCGCCATTGTCACCGCTGTAGCTGGACTTGAACCAGGAGAGATTGAGCGGGAGTTCAATGGACACGTTCAGCAGTCCTTCCAAGCGGCGGCGGATCACGTCGGCTGACTCGGACGCCGAGAGGGCGTCCGCTCGAAGCCGATCATAGGCCCGCGAGAGCCGCCGGACTGCCTCTGGATCGCGCGAGAAGTGGCCACGGTTCACGCTCTCCGAGTAGATCAGGTCCTTGCCGTTCGGAACCTTGACCAGCGTGAACCCGGTGGCTGCGGCCACGCGCTCGCCCAGCTCCTCCGGAGCGATCTGCACCACGATCTGCGGATAGCGCTCGATCACCGAGAGCGTGTGGGCAAGTTGGCCGCACATCACCAAGTGGCCTCCCACCATGCGGCGGAGGACGCCCTCGTCCAGGATGAAGAATAGCTGAGGTCCATCCTCTGTCAGAAACCTTACCCGGCGACTCATTCGGGCAGCGACTCGCTGATCCAGGGACGGACCATCCTGTTGCTGGAAGGCCCTTTTGAGCGCCGCTCGGGCGTAATCGGGAGTCTGAAGCAGACCAGGGAAGCGCGAGACAGTGTATTCGCTGAGACATGTGGCCAGGGCCTCGATCCTGACGAACTCCCGGAACCAATCCGGATGCTCGACTTCCTGGTGCCAATCCGTACTGTGCCACGCCCGTTCCAGTCGCCCGTCCGTCCCGAGCAGGAAGTCGATGCGCTGAGCCATCGTCAGTTTCGGTTGACGCTCCGCCGACTCGAACCGTGACAACAGAGAACTGTCACAGGGAACTTGGCGCGCGAGTTGCGCGATTTTCATACCAGCTGCTACGCGAAGATCACGCATCAGCCAGCCGAACGCCTGCGGCGTCAACTTGCGGACGATCTCCCCCGAGGAATCCCGAACCACCACGGTTCCCACCTGCTCCCGTGCCGAGAAATGAATGTCAGTCCTTTGGACTCGCCAAGGTACTACGGAGCGCCGATGCTTGTTAGCGGAAAGCGACGAAAGGAAGTCGACCGATGACGAACCAACAGGGTTCCGCTCGCATCCGGCAGTTCACGGTGGAGGCGCGGAAGGAGGCGCGGGAGGCGATTGCCGAGTTGCGCGCCGTGCTCGCTCTCGCGGGGCTGCAATTGCCCTCCCTCGGGGAGGACTGGGAGGGGTCGTTCAGCGGGACGGTGCTGGTGGAGCTCGGGCGGGCGCGGCCGGATGTGGTGCGGGGGATCGCGGAGTTGCTGCGCGAGGCGTTGGCGGCTCGTGCGGCGCTGGGGGGTTGAGGGTGGGCGGCCGCTGTGGTGGCGGCCGCTCTTGTCGGTACTGGCGAAGGCACTGAGCGCGCCTGCCGGGCCCCGGCCGTGCCCGTTGGGGTGGCCGAACTGTCCGGTGTGCGCGAGGAAATGAGCGACCCATGCACGACCCCACGTACGCCCCCGTCCCGCACTTCGAGGACGGCGGCGAGGACGAGGACGAGGGCAGCACCATGACGCTGCGGATCTACCGGATCGCCGCCGACGGCGCGGTGGTCGAGCTCGCGAAGCGGGCCGTCTGGCGCGGCGAGTCCTACTGGCGCGGCCCGATCGGCGGCGAGTGGCCGCCGTGCAGCTGTCCGCGCTGCCTGCCGATGCTGCGCTCCCGGCAGCGGCGGGACGGGCTGGCGCGGAAGCGCAAGTGAAGGTGCGTCAGGACTGACCGGCGCTGGCGGCGTGGCGGCCGCCGGCGCCCGCGTTGGTTGGCGTGTCACTGAACGGCCGCCGAATCCAGGATTGACGAAGCCTTGATGTCCGGGCGGCGTGGCGGCGCCGACCACTGCCCTAGGGTCGGAACCTGACTGGTAGTCAGTAGACAAAGCAGGAGGTGCGGGGGCGTGGGGGACGACCGGTTCGTCGTCGATCTGCCGGATCTGGAGCGGCTGGCCAAGGGCCTGGACGACGCGAAGAGCGAGCTCGACACCGCGCTCAAGGCGATGGGCTCGGCCAACCTCGGTGGCCTCGGGATCCAGGCGTTGACCGATGCGTGCCAGCACTTCCAGAGCCGGTGGAGCTACGGCCTGGGCCAACTCGGCAAGGACGCGCAGGCCCTGCACGAAGGCCTGCAGAACGTGCTGAAGAACTACGGCAAGACCGAGGCCGACCTCGCCGCCGGCCTCCAGGGCAGTCCGGCCCCGGGCGCGGGACAGTGAGCGCCTCGACCGGGGCGGCGCCTGCTGCGGACGCGTGGTCCGGGCTGGGCTTCGACCCCGTGCCCGGCGACCCGACCGCCGTCGAGACGCTGTCGAAGACCCTGGCCCTGGCCGCCCAGCACCTCCAGGGCGTCCACGACACCATCACCAAGCTCGGCCAGCCCGGCGGCACTTGGACCGGGGACGCGCAGAAGGCGTTCTCCGACCAGCTGACGAAGCTGCCGGACGCGCTCAAGCACGCCGCCGACTCCGTCGACACGGCGCGCCAGGAGCTGGACAAGTGGTGGCAGGAGATCACCACCAACCAGCCGAAGGCCACGGCCTTCGAGCAGCAGGCCGAGACCTTGCAGGCGAGCCTGAAGACGGCGAAGACCGAGCACGACGAGGCCGCCGCCAACGGTGACCTGAAGCTGCTCGGCCAGACCTTCGCGGACGCCACCCAGCAGCAGGCCGCGCAGGACAAGTACAACGCGGCGAAGTCCGCGCTGGACGATGCGGCCACCAAGGTGAGCAACACCCAGGCGGACCTCTGGCGGGTCCAGGGGCAGGCCTCCCAGCTCTACAGCGACTACCTCGGCTACGCGAACGGCCGGGCCGACGCGATCCGCAAGGCGGCCGACGACCAGGCCCCGCACAAGCCGGGCATCTGGGACTGGATCCTGGACCACGGCGCCGACTTCCTGACCGTGGCCGCGTCCGTCGCGGGCATCGTCGCGCTCTTCGTCCCGGGCGTCGCGCTGCTGGCGATCGCGCTCAGCGCGGCCGCCCTGATCGCGCACGTGGCGACCTACGCGAGCCAGCAGGGGTGGAAGGCGTTCTTCCCGCCGAGCTCGAAGAACATGGGCAACTGGCTGACCGTCGGCGGCGACGCGCTGGGCGTGATCCCCGGCGTGAGCGAGATCAAGGAGGGCGTGACCGCCGCGCGGGCGGCCAAGGGCCTCGGCGCCTCGGTCAAGGCGGGGTACGAGACGACCCAGGCCGGCCTGAAGGGTGCGGACGCGCTGAACCCGGTGACCGACGCGGCGCGGAAGGCGACGGTCGACTGGCTGGAGAAGAAGGGCGTCACGGTCAGCACCTCGGTGGCGGACAACTCCGCCAAGGGGGTTCAGGGCGCGGTGATGGCCGGTCTGACGGAGCCCACGGCCGCGTCGCTCTTCGACACCAGCGACAACAACCTGGTGAACGGCACGACGGCGGGTGGCAACGCGGTGAACAGCCTCGGCTTCGTCCACGGCGAGGGCAGCGGCAAGGCCGGGACCGTCTTCGGCACCCTCGGACTGGTCGCCGGAGCGTTCGGCTTCGGCTGGTCCCTGAACGGGAGTTGACGACCATGACGACCACGACCACGACCACGACCACGACCGCGACCGCGACCACGGCGACGACCATGACGGTCACTCACACGGACACGGCACCGCTGCTCTGGTTCGCCGGCCCGGTCGGCTTCGTCGAGGTGCCGCTCGACGGGACGGCCGACCAGCGGCTCGACCGGCTGTGGGAGGCCTTCGACGCCATCGGAGCCGACGTCTCCCCGGAACAGCGGCTCGGCACGGCCGTCAACGCCGAACTCCTGCTCCAGGCCCAGCTGGAGCAGGGCCTGGTGCACCTGGCGAACTGCTTCTACCGCACGGACGGCGGCGAGGTGATGCACGCGGTGTTCGCCGTCTCCGTCGCCCCGGCCGAGACCGGCGGCCCGCTGACCTTCGCCGCCCGCACCGCCGAGCAGTGGGCCGCCGCCCGGCCGGCGGCCGAGATCGGCGTGCTCGACCTGCCCTGCGGGCGCGCGGTGGTCGCCACCGAGGACAGGACCGTGACGGTGCCCGGGCAGCTGTACGGCCTGGAGCAGGCGAGCGAGAGCCGGTTCCGGCAGATCGAGGCGGCGATCGCGCACCCGGACGGGGTGCACCTGGTCCGGGTGGTGCTGAGCACCGAGTACCTGGAGCACTGGTCGGACTGGGCGGTGGTGATGGGCGCCGCGTTGCGGGGGCTGTCGTTCCGCGACCCGCTCACGGCGGTGCGGGAGCGGCCGGTGGCGCAGCTCCCGGCCGGAGTCGAGGACCGGATCCGGCAGGCGTTCGGCTGAGGGTGGGAGGAGCGCCGTGAAGGAGTTCGGCGTCGTCGTGGTGTACCTGGTGCTGGCCTTCCTGGTCCTCGGCGGCCTGTGGGGCCAGGTGCGCAAGAGCAGGGCCAGTACGTTCCGGCGCCGGCGCGCCGAGTTGCCGCAGGAGCAGCAGCTCGCGGAGCTGACGGCCGAGCTCGCCGTGGTCGTGCCCCTCAGTCGCGGCCGGTTCCTGAGCGTGCCGCGGGTGAAGTACCCCGCGCTGACGACCGATCAGGCACGGTGGGCGGCCGAGGCGCAGTGGCCGAGCGAGTACCTGGAGGTCCGCGAAACGGGGTCGGCGTGGGCATCGTGCTGGCTGTTCGACGGGCGCGCCCCTGTGTCGGATCCCGAACCCCCGAGGCGGCTGGGTCCGGCGGTCTGTGCGCTCTCGGTGCTCTGCAACGCGCTCTTCCTGGTGGCCCTCTGGTTCGTCTACCCGCGCACCGACTGGCTGGGCGTGACCGGGCTCTTCGTCGCCTACGGCGCGGGCCTGTTCCTGCTGCTGGCCCGCGACGTCGGACGGACGACGGCCGCGTTCATGCTGCTGATGACCTTGGTGGTGGGGACGGTGGCCGTCATGGCGGTCGTCCAGTGGGCGCACAACCACCACCGCGGCACGGGGTCGGACTCGGCCAGTCTGCTGATGTCCACGGTGTTCGGCCTGCCGATGGTCTTCATGCCGGTCCTGATGGACCGTGGGGCCGGCGGCAAGTCCCCGGAGTGACGGGCGGACGGAGCGTCAGGCCGCCGTGGCCGCCGTGGTCGCCGCGACCGCGAGCGGCACGCGTGCCGCGTCGTACCGTTCGAGCAGCAGCCGGGCCAGCTCCGGCGCGGCGCCGAGCACCGGCGCCAGGTGGTCCGCCGCCGACTCCACCGCCGCTTCGGCGATCCGGTCCGGCAGCAGGCCCGGCGCGAGCAGGTAGGGCGCGACGGCGGTGCGGGTGACGCCCTGCGCGCGAAGGGCGGCCAGGGCCTCGGGCACCCGGGGTCCGCCGGCCGAGGCGTAGGCGACGGTGACCGCGCCCCAGCCCCGGCGGCGCTGCCAGGTGGCGGCGAGCGCCCGGGTGGCCGCGTCGGCGGCCGGGTCGGAGGAGCCGGCCGCGGCGAGCACCACACCGGTGTCCGCAGCGTCGGCCAGGTCGACGCCCGCCTCCACGAGGCGCCGCTCCAGCGCGTCCAGCAGCAGCGGCGAGGGCCCGAGCACGTCCGCCACCGGCAGCGCGCCCGCCCCGGCCCCCGCCGAGCGCAGCGCCGCCGGGATGTCGTGCTTGGCGTGGAAGGCGCGGTTGAGCAGCAGCGGCACGGCGACCGCCCGCCCGGCGAGCCGCGGGGCCAGCTGGGCGATCCGCGGCGCGCAGTGGTCCAGGTAGGCGGTGGCCACCGGCAGGCCCGGCCGCTGGGCGCGGACCTCCCGCACCAGCGCGTCCACCGTCGCGGCGTGCCGCGGGTCGCGGCTGCCGTGGGCGATGAGCAGCAGGGTGGGGGAGGTGGCCGCCATGGTGTGACTCCGTTTCAGCCGGTGGTCCGCAGCGTCAGCGGGTGTTCTGGAGCAGGCCGCGCGAGCGCAGCACGTAGCGCTCGATGGGGGTGAAGACCAGCAGGTCGATCGCCACGCCGACGACCAGGATCAGGATGATGCCGAGCAGCACGCCGGACATGTCGGAGGCGTCGCGCTGGTTCTCCAGGTAGCGGCCGAGGCCGATGCCCAGGTCGGGGGAGGAGGCGATCAGCTCGGCGGCCATCAGCGAGCGCCAGGAGAAGGCCCAGCCCTGCTTGAGGCCCGCCAGGTAGCCGGGCAGCGCGGCCGGCAGCAGGATGTGCCGCGCGCCGCTCAGCCCGGTGGCGCCCAGGGTGCGGCCGGCCCGCAGGAAGAGCGGCGGCACCTGGTCGATGCCGGAGATCAGGCCGTTGGCGATCGAGGGCACCGCGCCGAGCAGGATGACGGCGTACATCGCCTGGTCGTTGATGCCGAGCCAGATCACCGCGGCCGGCACCCAGGCGACCGAGGGCAGCGCCTGGAGGCCGGAGAGCACCGGCCCGACGGCCGCCCGGACGAACTTCACCCGGGCCACCACCAGCCCGATCGGCGTGCCGATCACCACCGCCAGGACGAAGCCGCTGATGCCGCGCCAGACGCTGGTCCAGATGATGGAGAAGAGCGTGCCCTCGTACCAGAGGTCGGTCAGCGAGTGCCAGACGTCCAGCGGGCTGGGCAGTTTGTACGACGGGGTGACGTGCGCGCTGTAGAGGATCTGCCAGACGGCGAGCACCAGCAGCACGCCGAGCAGCGGCGGCAGCGCCTTCTCGCGCAGCACCTGGGTGATCGGGGTGCGCTGCACCTGCACGGCGTCCAGCGCGTCCAGGCCGGCCTCGACGCCGTGCAGGTCGTCCGCGGCCTCCTCGACCGGGGTGGTGGCGGTTTCAGTGCTGGCCATGGCGGCGGATCTCCCCACGCAGGTGTTCGGTGATCTCGACGGACAGGTCCGCGACCGAGGCGGACTCGATGCGGCGGGGCTGCGGCAGGTCGATCTGCCACTGGCGGGCGATCCGGCCCGGGCGGGAGGAGAGCAGCACCACCTGCTGCGCGAGGCGGACCGCCTCGCGCACGTTGTGGGTGACGAACAGCACGGTCAGCTGCCGTTCCTGCCAGATCCGGACGATCTCCTCGTGCAGCAGGTCGCGGGTGATCGCGTCCAGCGCGGCGAACGGCTCGTCCATCAGCAGCACCTTGCTGCCCTGGGCGAGCGCACGGGCCATCGCGACCCGCTGGCGCATGCCGCCGGACAGCTCGTGCACCCGCTTGCGGTAGGAGCCGCCGAGCCGGACCAGCTCCAGCAACTCCTCGGCCCGCTCCTGGCGCTCGGCGCGCGGGGTGCCGTTGAGCCGCAGGGCCAGCTCGATGTTCTTGCCGGCGGTCAGCCACGGGAAGAGCGCGTGCTCCTGGAACATCAGCGCGGGCCGGCCGGCCGGCACCTCGATGGTGCCGGCGGTCGGCTGGTCCAGGCCGGCCACCAGGTTGAGCAGGGTGGACTTGCCGCAGCCGGAGGCGCCGAGCAGGCAGAGGAACTGCCCGGCCGGCACGTCCAGGGTGATGTCGTCCAGCACGTGGGTGCCGCTGCCGGGGCGGCCGAAGGTCTTGTGCACGCCGCTGAGCCGCACGGCAGTGGTCGTTCCGGTCGTGCCGGCGGCCTGGTCGGGGGTGGTGAGTGCCGTGCCCATGGGCGGCACCTCCTGGCGTGAGTGTGGCGAGCAGTGCGGGGAAGCTTGCGGGGGCCGGTGCCCGGCCCCCGCCCCGGCCCGGTGACGGGCATCGACTGGGCCGGGGCGGAGGACGGACGCCGGAGCTACCTGGAACGGGATCCGAGGAGGCGCCGGGCTCAGTGGGTGCCGAGGCCGGCGTCGGCCACGGCGGGCTGACCCTGCTCCTGGAGCACCTTGTCGAGCAGCGTCAGGTCGTAGATCCCGGAGATGTTCGGCTTCTTCAACAGGCCGGCGGTGACGGCGTGGTCGGCCTCGGCCTGGAGGGTGGAGGCCAGCGGGTCGTCCAGGAAGTCGATGCTCTTCCAGGCCGGGTCGAGGATGCTCGCCGGCAGCGAGTTGCCGCCCGCCGCCTTGATCGCGTCGTTGGCGTCCTGCTCCGCCTTGGCCGGGTTGGCCTTGATGAAGGCGTTGGTCTTCACCGAGCCGCGCAGCACGGCCTCCACCACGTCGGGGTGCTCCTTGAGGAACTTCTGCGACACGATGATGTTGGTGATCACGAACTGCCCGTTGGGCCACAGGCTCTTCTCGTCGAGCAGCACCTTCGCGCCCTTGGCGACCAGGGTGGAGGCGGTCGGCTCGGGCACCCAGGCGCCGTCGATCGCGCCGGAGGCGTACGCGTCCGGGGTGACCTTGTTGTCGGTGCGCACCACCGAGACGTCACCCGCGCCGGACTGCGGGTCCTCCTTGTAGCCCTTGGTGGCCAGGTAGTTGAGCAGCGCCACGTCCTGGGTGTTGCCCAGCTGCGGGGTGGCGATCTTCTTGCCCTTGAGGTCGTCCAGGGTCTTGATCTTGTTCGGGTTCACCACCAGCTCGACGCCGCCGGAGGCGGAGCCGCCGATGATCCGCAGGTTGGAGCTGTTCGACTGGACGTAGCCGTTGATCGCCGGGGAGGGGCCGATCCAGCCGATGTCGATCGAGCCCGCGTTCAGCGCCTCGATCTCCGAGGGGCCGGCGTTGAAGACCTGGGTCTTCACCTGGGTGGCGCCCAACTCCTTCTGGAACAGCCCCTCCTGGAGGCCGACCAGCGGGGTGCCGTGGGTCAGGTTGGCGAAGTAGCCGATCTTCACGGTGCTCGCGGAGAGCTTCGGACGGCCGCTGGCCGCCGGGGCCGGCGCGGCGCTGTCCTTGGGCGCCTTGGAACCGTAGGAGCAGGCGGAGAGCAGGGCGACCACGGTCAGGCCGGCCAGCGCGGCCACGGCCGGCCGTCTCACCCGACCGGCGTTCGGGCGGGCGGCGGAATGGATCTGGGTGCCAGTCATCTGAGGAGTCCTTCGGATGGAGCGGTAAGGGAAGCAGTGGTGCAGGGCACGCCGGGTGCCGTCGACTGGACTGCGGAAGACGGCTGTTGCTCCCGGTGACGGGTGGTCAGACCCGTCCGGATCCACATCGGCCGATGCCGCCCTGGCCACTGCCGCGGACGCCGCTGCCGATGCGGCCGCCTTCCTTGTCCATTCCGGAGAACGCCTCGCCGGACATCAGACCCAGTCCTCCTCTTCGGGTTCGCCGGCCGGGGCGGCGAGCGCCCCGCCGAACGCCTCGCCGGCCATGCCGGCGGTCAGGGTGGCGCCGTCGGCCGGATCGATCAGCAGGAACGAGCCGGTGCGCCGGTTGTCCGCGTACGCGTCCAGGGCCAGCGGCTCGGCGGTGCGCAGCACCACCCGGCCGATCTCGTTCACGTTCAACTCGCCCGCCGGGGACGGCTGCAGGGTGTCGATGTCGACCCGGTAGCCGATCTCCTTGACCAGCGCGCGCACCGTGCGGGTGGTGTGCTTGAGCAGCACCTTGTCGCCGGCCTTCAGCGGGCGCTCGTGCAGGTGGCAGACCGTCGCCTCGACGTCCTTCACCGGCTCGGGCACCGGGCCGGCCGCGATCAGGTCGCCGCGCGAGACGTCGATGTCCTCGGCGAGCCGGACCGTGATCGACTGGGGGGCCCAGGCGATGTCGGTCTCGGTGCCCAGCACGTCGATCCCGGCGACCGTGGTGGTGCGCCCGGCGGGCAGCACCGTGACGGTGTCGCCCTTGCGCAGCACGCCGGAGGCCAACTGCCCGGCGTAGCCGCGGTAGTCGGGGTGCTCGGCGCTCTGCGGGCGGATCACGTACTGCACCGGGAAGCGGGCCGGCTCGCTGGACGGGTCGGAGCCGACCGGCACCGTCTCCAGGTGCTCCAGCAGGGTCGGGCCGCCGTACCAGTCCATGTTGGCCGAGGGCTCGACCACGTTGTCCCCGGCCAGCGCCGAGATCGGCACCGCGACCACGTCGGTCACGCCCAGCGAGTCGGCGTAGGCGGTGAACTCCGCGGCGATGGCGGCGAAGACGGGCTCGGCGTAGTCGACCAGGTCCATCTTGTTGACGGCCAGCACCACGTGCGGCACCCGCAGCAGGGCGGCGACGGCCGCGTGGCGGCGGGTCTGCTCGACCACGCCGTTGCGGGCGTCCACCAGCACCACGGCCAGCTCGGCGGTGGAGGCGCCGGTCACCATGTTGCGGGTGTACTGCACGTGCCCGGGGGTGTCGGCCAGGATGAACCGGCGCCGGGCGGTGGCGAAGTAGCGGTAGGCCACGTCGATGGTGATGCCCTGCTCGCGCTCGGCCCGCAGGCCGTCGGTGAGCAGCGCCAGGTCGGGGGCCGCCTGGCCGCGCCGGCGGGAGGCGTGCTCGACGGCCTCCAACTGGTCGGCCAGCACCGACTTGGAGTCGTGCAGCAGGCGGCCGACCAGGGTGGACTTGCCGTCGTCCACCGACCCGGCGGTGGCGAAGCGCAGCAGCGAGGTGGCGGTCAGTTCGTCGATGGTGCTGGACATGCTTAGAAGTACCCCTCGCGCTTGCGGTCCTCCATGGCGGCCTCGGACAGCTTGTCGTCGGCCCGGGTGGCCCCGCGTTCGGTCAGCCGGCTGGCGGCGATCTCGGTGATCACCTGCTCGATGGTGGCGGCGTCGGAGTCGACGGCGCCGGTGCAGGACATGTCGCCGACCGTGCGGTAGCGGACCTGCCGCAGCTCGGTGGTCTCGCTCTCCTTCGGGCCGCCCCACTCGCCGGCGGTCAGCCACATGCCGTCGCGCTTGAACACCTCGCGCTGGTGGGCGAAGTAGATCTCCGGCAGCGCGATCCGCTCGCGCTCGATGTACTGCCAGACGTCCAGCTCGGTCCAGTTGGAGATCGGGAACACCCGCACGTGCTCGCCCGGGGCGTGCCGGCCGTTGTACAGCGACCACAGCTCGGGGCGCTGGCGGCGCGGGTCCCAGGCGCCGAACTCGTCGCGCAGCGAGAAGACGCGCTCCTTGGCGCGGGCCTTCTCCTCGTCCCGGCGGCCGCCGCCGAAGACCGCGTCGAACTTGTTGGACTCGATGGCGTCCAGCAGCGGCACCGTCTGCAACGGGTTGCGGGTGCCGTCCGGGCGCTCGCGCAGCCGGCCCTCGTCGATGAACTGCTGGACGGAGGCGACGTGCAGGCGCAGACCGTGCTCGGCCACCACCCGGTCGCGGTAGGCCAGCACCTCGGGGAAGTTGTGGCCGGTGTCCACGTGCAGCAGGGCGAACGGCACCGGCGCCGGCGCGAACGCCTTCAGCGCCAGGTGCAGCATCAGGATCGAGTCCTTGCCGCCGGAGAAGAGGATCACCGGCCGCTCGAACTCGCCCGCCACCTCGCGGAAGATGTGCACGGCCTCGGCTTCGAGGGCGTCCAGGTGGGAGAGCGCGTAAGGGTTGTCACTGCGCTCGATCGCGCTGGCGGTCGCGGTCGTCATGCCAGGCCCCTCTCGGAAAGGAAAGCGTGCAGTTCGGCGGCGGACTCGGTCACCGAGCGGCCCTGGGTCTGCAGCCGCAGCTCCGGGGACTCGGGGGCCTCGTAGGGGTCGTCCACGCCGGTGAGCCCGGAGATCTCGCCGGCGGCCTGCTTCGCGTACAGGCCCTTCACGTCGCGCTCCGAGCAGAGCTCGACGGGAGTGGCCACGTGCACCTCGATGAACTCGGCGCCCTGCTCGGCGTGCCGCGCGCGGACGGCGGCCCGGGAGCGGGCGTAGGGCGCGATCACCGGGGCCAGCACCTTGACGCCGTTGCGGGCCAGCTTCTCGGCGACGAAGCCGATCCGGGTCACGTTGGTGTGCCGGTCCTCCTCGGTGAAGCCGAGGCCCTTGGAGAGGAACTCGCGGATCTCGTCGCCGTCCAGCACCTCGACCTTGTGGCCCTCGGCGCGCAGCTTCTCGGCGAGTGCGAAGGCCAGGGTGGTCTTGCCGGCGCTGGGCAGGCCGGTCAGCCACACCGTGGCGCCGCGCTCGCGGGGAGCGGCCTCGGTGGCCGCCGCCGCGGCGGCCAGGGTGTCGGCTGTGGTCACGTTTCACTCCAAAATTAAGTAAGAGAAAGAAAAGCGGCTGACGGTCGACGAACCGTCAGAGGTGAATGCCGCACTCGGTCTTGCCGGAGCCCGCCCAGCGCCCCGCCCGGGCGTCCTCGCCCTCGCCCGGCTTGCGGGTGCAGGAGAGCGGGGAGCAGCCCACCGAGGTGTAGCCCTCCCAGAGCAGCGGGTTGAGCAGCACCCCGTTGGCCTGGACGTAGGCGTCCACGTCGTCCTGGGTCCAGCGGGCGATCGGGGCGATCTTCACCTTGCGGCGCTTGGCGTCCCAGGCCACCACCGGGGTGTTGGCCCGGCTCGGCGACTCGTCGCGGCGCAGGCCGGTGGCCCAGGCGTCGTAGGCCATCAGGCCGCGCTGCAGGGGCTCGACCTTGCGCAGCGAGCAGCACAGGTCGGGGTCGCGGTCGTGCAGGGCCGGGCCGTACTCGGCGTCCTGCTCGGCCACCGACTGACGCGGGGTCAGGGTGATCACGTTGACCGGCATGGTCGCGGCGACCGCGTCCCGGGTGCCGATGGTCTCCGGGAAGTGGTAGCCGGTGTCCAGGAAGACCACGTCCACGCCGGGCAGCGCCGTGGACGCCAGGTGGGCGACCACCGCGTCCTCCATCGAGGAGGTCACGCAGAACTTGCTGCCGAAGGTGTCGGCCGCCCAGCGCATGATCTCCTGCGCCGGGGCCTCCTCCAGCTCGCGCGCGGCCGCGGTGGCCAGCGCCTCCAGGTCAGTGGCGGTGCTCATCTATCGCTCCCCCGTTGGAAGGTGACAGCAGGCCGAGGAACTTCAGTTGGAACGCGCGGCGGCAGCTCGCGCACTCCCAGGCGCCGTGCCCGCCCTGCTCGGACGGGCGCAGGTCCTCGTCGCCGCAGTAAGGGCAGTGGAACGGTGCGGCACGCTCACTCACGACAGCTGCTCCTCGCCGACCCGGGCGGTCCACTGGGCGAAACGCTCGCCCTCGGTCCGCTCGGCCTGGTAGCGGGTGAGCAGGCGCTCGACGTAGTCGGCCAGCCCGTCCTTGGTGACCTTCAGGCCGCGGACCTTGCGGCCGAAGCCGGCCTCCAGGCCGAGCGCGCCGCCCAGGTGCACCTGGTAGCCCTCGACCTGCTCGCCGTTCTCGTCCGTCACCAGCTGGCCCTTGAGGCCGATGTCGGCGACCTGGATGCGGGCGCAGGAGTTCGGGCAGCCGTTGATGTTGATGGTCAGCGGCTCGTCGAACTCGGGCAGCCGGGCCTCCAGCTCGTCGATCAGCGAGCGGCCCTTCTCCTTGGTCTCGACGATGGCGAGCTTGCAGTACTCGATGCCGGTGCAGGCCATGGTGCCGCGGCGGAACGGGGAGGGGTTGACCCGCAGGTCGAGCGCCTCCAGGCCGGCCACCAGCGACTCGACCCGCTCCTCGGGCACGTCGAGCACGAGCATCTTCTGCTCGGCGGTGGTGCGCAGCCGGTCCGAACCGTGCTCGGCGGCCAGCTCGGCGATCTTGCCGAGCAGCGCGCCGTCCACCCGGCCGACCCGGGGGGCGAAGCCGACGTAGAAGTTGCCGTCGTTCTGCTTGTGCACGCCGACGTGGTCGCGCCAGACGCCGCTCGGCTGCTCCGGGGCCGGACCGTCGATCAGCTGGTACTTCAGGTACTCGTCCTGCAGCACCTGGCGGAACTTCTCGGCGCCCCAGTCGGCCAGCAGGAACTTCAACCGGGCGCGGTTGCGCAGCCGGCGGTAGCCGTAGTCGCGGAAGACGCCGCAGACGCCGGCCCAGACGTCGGCCACCTCGTGCAGCGGCACCCAGGCGCCCAGCCGGACACCGAGCTTGGGGTTGGTGGACAGGCCGCCGCCGACCCACAGGTCGAAGCCCGGGCCGTGCTCGGGGTGGACCACGCCGACGAAGGCGATGTCGTTGATCTCGTGCGCGACGTCGAGCAGCGGGGAGCCGGAGACCGCGGTCTTGAACTTGCGCGGCAGGTTGGAGAAGGAGGGGTCGCCGATGTACCGGCGGTGGATCTCCTCGATCGCGGGGGTGCCGTCGATGATCTCGTCCTCGGCGACGCCGGCCACCGGCGAGCCGAGGACGGTGCGCGGGGTGTCGCCGCAGGCCTCGGTGGTGGACAGGCCGACGGCCTCCAGGATCTGCCAGACCGCCGGCACGTCCTCGATCCGGATCCAGTGGAACTGGATGTTCTGGCGGTCGGTCAGGTCCGCCGTGCCGCGCGCGAAGCGCTGGGAGACCTCGGCGATCGCCTGCAGCTGGGCCACCGTCAGCCGGCCGCCGTCGATCCGGACCCGGAGCATGAAGAACTCGGCGTCGAGCTCGTGCGGCTCCAGGATCGCGGTCTTGCCGCCGTCGATGCCCTCCTTGCGCTGGGTGTACAGCCCCCACCAGCGCATCCGGCCGCGCAGGTCGGTCGGGTCGATCGAGTCGAAGCCCCGGTGCGCGTAGATCGTCTCAATGCGTGTCCGCACGTTGAGACCGTCGTCGTCCTTCTTGAACTGCTCGTTGGCGTTCAGCGGGGTGTGGTGACCCATGCCCCACTGACCCTCGCCACGGTGGCGGGTCTTGCGGGCAGCGGCGGCGGCGCGCGGCGGCGCCGCGGCCGGCTGGGCCTCGACCTGGTCGGGAGTGGTGGCCATGTGAACGTCCTTACGGGCAAGTGGCTCTGACTGCGGGTGCTGCGCCCGCTCCACTGGCACTGACCTGCCGCACCCGCTGCCACCTGCGACGATTCCGGCAGGCAGGGGGATGGCGATCGAGGGCACCGGGAGCCGGCGGGTCCGCGACGGGATGCTGTGGGCGCGGGTGGCGCGGGCGGTGGTACGGCAGCTCGGGGGTGTAGCTCAGATCACCGGACAGATGGCGCTGGACACGCGAAGGAGATCGACGTGGAGTCGACCAACCAAGGTGGTTCCGGCGCTAGACATGGCAAGAGACTCGCATGCCGAACTATCCCCGGTCCACTAGCGTCCACATTCCGGACTTCTGAGTTCCGAATGCTGGGACCCGGTCTGGCGGAGTGCCGCGACCGCACGGGTTTGGTGCCGCCCGATACCGTATGAGCGTGCACTCACCAGGCGAGACCAGCAGAACGGGCGGGCCCTCCCGGCGACGGGGCAAGGGCAGTCGGCGGGCCGCCCGCCGGTCGAACCGGCGGGACACCGTCTGGGCGCTGATCAAGGACACCACCAACACCTGCGTCGAGTACCGGGTGACCGGACTCGCCGCCGAGGCGGCGTTCTTCACCCTGCTCTCCATCCCGCCGCTGCTGCTCTGCCTGGCCGGCACCCTCGGCTACCTCGACGACCTGCTCGGCGCCGGCACCATCCAGAAGCTCCAGCAGGACATCCTCACCGCGGCCGGCACCGTGCTCTCGCCGTCCTCCATCCACCAGATCGTCCAGCCGCTGCTCAACAGCGTCTTCGCCAACGGCCGCCCCGACCTGATCTCGATCGGCTTCCTGCTCTCGCTCTGGTCCGGCTCGCGGGCGCTCTACATCTTCATCGACACCATCACCGTGATGTACGGCCTGGACGGCAAGCGCGGCATCGTGAAGACCCGGGCGCTCTCGCTCGGCCTCTACATGGGCGCGCTGGTGATCGGCTCGCTGGTGCTGCCGCTGCTGGTGGCCGGACCGGGACTGGTGGTGGCCGCCGTGCCGACCATCGCCGGGGTGGTCTCCGCGCTCTACTGGCCGGTCGCGATCCTGCTGCTGATCGTCTTCCTCACCACGCTCTACCACCTCGCCGTGCCGGCCAACACGCCCTGGCGCGAGGACATCCCGGGCGCCCTGGTGGCGCTCGGCGTGCTGGTGATCTGCAGCGTGGCGCTGCGGCTCTACCTGGTGCACTCGGTCGAGGGCCCGACCGTCTACGGCTCGCTGGCCGCGCCGGTCGCCGTACTGCTGTGGATCTTCGTGGTGGCGCTCGCGGTGCTGATCGGCGCCGCGATGAACGCGGCCATAGACCGGCGCTGGCCGAGCGTGGAGACCGCCGAGGGGCGCGCCGAGAACGAGCGGGCCGGCGAGGCCGCCGCGGCCGCCTACGTCCGCGAGGCCGGCGCCCGGCGGGCCGCCGAACGGGCCGAACTGGCCCGGGTGCTCGGCCTGGCCGACGGCTACGAGGAGGAGCTCGGCGAGGAGGACGAGGACGACGACGAGGTGCCCAGCGAGTACCCGGAGCGCTGGGCCGCGGTGCTGCCGCCCGGCAACCTGCGCGGGCGGCTGCTCGGCCGCCGGCCCGGGCGCCGGGTGCCGCCGCCCCCGCCGGACAGCGACCGCCCGAGCGCTCCGCAGCCGCCCGTGCACCGGGTGCCGCCCGCGCCGCCCGGCCCGCCGCCGGTGGTGGAGCGGCCGGCCGAGCCGTGGGGCTCGGACGGGCGCTACCCGGGCGAGCTCGGGCCGGTGGACTCCGCGCTGCCCGCCCAGCCGCCGCGCCCGCCCTGGGAGGAACGGTGAGAAGGGGACAGGTGGGAAGGGGACCGGTGAAAAACCGGGTGACCCGGGCCGGGCGGCCGTCCTAGGCTGGGAGCAGTAGGAGCCGACCCGTACGAGTCGGCCCGGACGAGGAAGCAGGAGGTGGAAGCCATGACTGTCGTCGAGCTTCGTGACCGCATGACGTTCTCCACCCTCCCGGACGCCGGCTGACGATCGGTCAGCCCGCCCCCGGGACCACTTCCTCCCGAAGGGCACCACCGCGTTGTTCGCACACCCCCTCGTCGCGTACGGCTGGACCGCCGAGCTCGACGAAGAATTCGCACCGCTCGCCGAAGCCGGCCTGCAGGCCGGCCGGATCACCCGGGTCGACCGGGGCCGGGCCGACGTGGTGCTCGCCGATCCCGACCCGCGCGTGGTCCGGGCCGACACCAGGCTGGTGGACGGCCCGTGCACCGGCGACTGGGTCGCCGTCGACCTTCCCCCAGCCTCCGGCCGGGGGTACCCCCATGCCGAACCGATGGCCGCCGTCGCCGCCGTCCTGGAGCGGCGCACCGCGATCGTCCGCAAGGGCGCGAGCAAGAACTCCGAAGGCCAGGCGCTGGCCGCCAACGTGGACACCGTGCTGATCGCGGTCTCCCTCGCCACCGACCCCGACCTCGGCCGGATCGAGCGCTTCCTCGCGCTCGCCCACGAGAGCGGGGCCGCCCCGGTCGTCGTGCTGACCAAGGCCGACCTGGCCGGCGACGCCGAGTTCGTCCGCGAGGACGTCGAGCGGGTCGCCCCCGGCATCCCGGTGCTGGTGGTCAGCGCCGAGGCCGGCACCGGCCTGGACGTGCTGCGCGCCTGCATGGGCCGCACCAGCGTGCTGATCGGCCAGTCCGGGGCCGGGAAGTCCACGCTCACCAACGCGCTGACGGGTGATCAGGTGATGGTCGTCCAGCAGACCCGCGACAGCGACCAGAAGGGCCGGCACACCACGACCACCCGGGAGCTGTTCGCGCTCCCCGGCGGCGGCGTGCTGATCGACACCCCCGGCCTGCGCAGCGTCGGCCTCTACGGCGGCGAGGGGCTGCAGCGCGCGTTCGGCGAGATCGAGGAGCTGGCCGACCGCTGCCGCTTCCCCGACTGCGCGCACGGCACGGAGCCCGGTTGCGCCGTCCGCGCCGCGCTGGCCGACGGCACGCTGGCCCAGCGCCGCTGGGAGAGCTACCTCAAGCTCCAGCGCGAGAACGAGTGGATCGCCTCCCGCTCGGACGCCCGGGTCGCCGCGGACCGCGAACGCCTGTGGAAGCAGCGCACCAAGGACGCCCGCGGCAACATCCGTCCCTGGCACGGCTCCCGCAACCCGCGCTGACCCGGCGCCCCGCCGACGGCCACGTCCGATTTCCGCTAGGAGACCGGTGTCCACGGGCGCAGACTGGACAGCGTGATCGATGACGAGACGCGCTACCGCGCCGTGGACAGCCGGGACGCCAGGTTCGACGGAGTGTTCTTCACCGCCGTCACCACGACCGGCATCTACTGCCGGCCGAGCTGCCCGGCGGTGACGCCGAAGCGGGTGAACTGCACCTTCTACCCCACCGCCGCGGCGGCCCAGGGCGCCGGCTTCCGGGCCTGCCGCCGCTGCCGGCCGGACTCGGTGCCCGGCTCGCCGGAGTGGAACCACCGCGCCGACCTGGTCGGCCGCGCGATGCGGCTGATCGGCGACGGCGTGGTGGACCGCGAGGGCGTCGCCGGCCTGGCCACCCGGCTCGGCTACAGCGCGCGCCAGGTGCAGCGCCAGCTCACCGCCGAGCTCGGCGCCGGGCCGATCGCGCTCGCCCGGGCCCAGCGCGCGCAGGCCGCCCGACTGCTGCTGCAGACCACCGACCTGCCGGTCACCGAGGTCGCGTTCGCCGCCGGGTTCGCGTCCGTGCGGCAGTTCAACGACACCGTGCGCGAGGTCTACGACCGCACCCCGAGCGGCCTGCGCGCCGAGGCCGGGGCCAAGCGCTCGACCACCGCCGCCACCGCCGGGTCGATCGCGCTGCGCCTGGCCTACCGGGGGCCGATCGACACCGCGCACCTGCTGGACTTCCTCGCGCTGCGCGCCGTCCCCGGCGTCGAGGAGGTGGTGGGCGCGGCACCCGGCCCGCGCACCTACCGCCGCACGCTGGCCCTGCCGAACGGCCCGGCCGTCGCCGAGGTCGACGGACTGCCCGCCGGCGCACCCGCCGACCGCGGCTGGCTCGACTGCCGCCTCCACCTCACCGACCTGCGCGACCTCACCACCGCCGTGCACCGGCTGCGCGCGCTCTTCGACCTGGACGCCGACCCGCACACCGTCGCCGAACAGCTCGGCGCCGACCCGCTGCTCGGACCCGCCGTCACCGCCCGGCCGGGCCTGCGCTCACCCGGGCACGTGGACCCGCACGAGCTCGCCGTCCGCGCGGTGCTCGGCCAGCAGGTCACCGTCGCCGCCGCCCGCACCCTGGCCGGCCGGCTCGCCGCGCGCTACGGCACCCCGCTGCCCGCGCCGAGCGGCGGCCTGACCGTGCTCTTCCCGACCGCCGCCGCGCTCGCCGGGGCCGAGTCGGCCGACCTGGCGATGCCGGTCTCCCGGCAGAACGCGCTGCGCGGGCTGTGCGCGGCGCTCGCGGACGGGACGGTGCGCCTGGACGCGGGCGTGGACCGCGAGGAGGCCGGCGCGCAGCTGCTCGCGCTGCGCGGCATCGGCCCCTGGACGGTCGGCTACCTGCGGATGCGGGCGCTCGGCGACCCCGACGTCTTCCTGCCCACCGACATCGGCATCCGGCACGGCCTGACCCGGCTCGCCGCGCCCGCCGACCCGAAGGCGGCCGCCGAGGCCGCGCGCGCCTGGGCGCCCTGGCGCTCCTACGCCGTGCACCACCTGTGGGCGCTGGCCTCCTAGGCTTCCTTCGGCCCCGCCAGCGCGGTGGCCAGGTGCTCCAGCCCCGGCAGCGCGGCCATCACGGCGGCGTGGTCGACCGGGGTGAGGGTGGCCAGTGCGGTCGCTATCCGCCGCTCGTGGGCGCGCTGCCAGTCCTCCAACTGCTGGTGGCCCGCCGGGGTGAGGGCGATCCGGGCCGTGCGCCGGTCGCCCGGGTCGGCCTGGCGGTCCACGAACCCGGCCTCCAGCAGCTTGCTGACCAGGCCGCTCACCGTGTTCGGCGCCAGCCGCTGACGCGCCGCCAGCTCACCGACCCGCAGCGGCGCCGCAGCCAGCGTCTGCAGCAGCTCCACCTGCGCCATCGGCAGCGACTCCCACGGGTAGTCGGTGCGGATGCTGCTGCGCAGCGCCCGGCGCAGCCGGGTCACCACGTCGGTCAGGCGCTGGGCGGGCTCGAACGGGTCCGCCGCGGCGGGGTCGGCGCACGGCTCGGCGGGCGCGGCGACGGACTGGGCGGAATCGGAGCTGGACGCGGCTGACATGCCGGACAGCGTAACCGGAAGTCAGACGGGGTCTCAGCAGACGTTTCGTCAGCTGAGACCCCGTCTCAGAATTTCACCGGCCGCCCGGTCAGGAGTCCAACGGCTGGGCGCCCCGCTCCGCGAGCATGCTGGTCATCAGCGTGATCTCGGAACTCTGCGCCGTCACCATCGACTGCGCGAGCCGCTTCTCCGCCGCGTTCTGCGCCACGTCCACGTAGCCCTGGGCCATCTCGACCCCGCCCTTGTGGTGCTGGATCATCAGCTGCAGGTAGTAGATCTCGGCGTCCTTGCCGCTGAGCGTCTGCAGCTTCGCCAGGTCCGCGTTGGTCGCCATGCCCGGCATCAGCGAGCCGTCGTGCGCCTGGTAGCTCATGTGCATCCAGGTCATCGGCGGGGTCGGCGATTGCTGGGTCAGCCCCCACTGGTCCAGCCAGCCCATCATCATGCCGCGCTGGTTGGCCTGGGTGTTGATCACGTCGAAGGCCAGGTTGCGCACCTCGTCGTTGGTCGTCCGGTCCCGGACGATGAACGACAGGTCGATCGCCTGCTGGTGATGGGTCGCCATGTCACGGGCGAACCCGGCCTCCGGCGAACTGTCGGCGGGCACCGAGGCCGAGGTCCCGGAGGCCGAGGAGCCGCTGGCCACCAGGGCCGGCACGCCCAGGCAGAGCGCCACCGCGGCGGCCAGCGCGGCCGGCCACCAGACGGTGCGCCGCCGCCGCTTGGGCGGGTGCATCCCGGTCTTGTCGTAGCCGAACTCCACGTCCTCGTCGGCCAGGTCGGCCACGTCGTCCGCCGGAGTCGGGTCCGGCTCCTCGACGGCGGCCATCACATCTGCCCGGAGCTGCAGGAGGCGCCCGGCTCCTGGGTCTGCGGGCCCTGCACGTACTTGGTGAAGAACTCGTTCACCCGGGGGTCGGTGGCGCTGTCCACGACCAGCTGGGTGCCCCAGGCGCTCAGCGTGATGGTGCCCGACTCGGTCGGGTACGGGCTCATCAGGGTGTACGGGGTCGCCTTGACCTTGTCCGAGAGGGTCTTGATGTCGTCGGCGGTGGCCTTGCCGTTGTACGTCACCCAGACCGCGCCGTGCTCCAGCGAGTGCACCGCGTTCTCGTTGTGCACCGGCTGGTCGTAGACGTTGCCCATGCAGGTCTGCCAGACCGGGTTGTGGTCACCGCCGACCGGCGGGGTCATCGGGTAGTTGACCGGGGTGGTCACGTGGTTGCGGGAGAGGTTGTTCCAGGTCTTCACACCCGGGATCGGCGCCTTGGCCGCCGCGGCCTTCTGGTCCGCCTTGTGCTGGGCGTCCAGCACGATGTACGAGGCACCCGCGATGGTGGCCGCCACCAGCACGCCGGCCACCGAGAAGGCGATGATCTTGGTGCGCTTCTCGCGGCGCTGCTCCTCGGCCCGCAGCTTGGCGATCCGCTCGCGGCGGTCGGCGGTGGCCTGCTTGCTGCCGCCCTTGGGCTTGTTGGCGTTCGACTGGTTGGTCTGCTTGGAAGCGGAACCCACGGAGATCGTCCTTGTCCCCGCCGGGCGCGGGCGCGCACGGCGGCATGAGGTGTAACGGGAGAGGGGGAGACCACGGGGAAGCGCCGTCCGAGCGTCCGTCAGGACGTGCGGCGGCGGGACACCGGGCGGGTTCCGCTCAGGGCCGGTTGACCTGGAGCAGGTGGAGATCAGGGGTCGGCGCCGGCCAGGAGACCGCCGTCAGCGGCACCTGCACGGGGGCCGGGCAGGGCGGCACCAGCAGCGGCAGCGCGGCGGGGCCGGGCTGCGGGGGAGCGTTCGGGAGCTGCGCCTGCTCGACGCACCACGGGCTGCTGGAGCAGCCGTGGCCGGAGCCCGGCCGCGGCACGTCCGCGACGCACAGGGTCCGCTCCACCGGCGCCAGCACGCCCGGCACCGCCGGGGCGGCCGGGTGGCCGGCGTGGGCGGTGTGTGCGGCCGCGGCGACCGGGGCCGCCGCCGGCGCGTCCACCGCGTGCGCGGCACCCGCGCACGGGAGGGCGATGAGCAGGGCGAGCAGCAGGCCGACCAGCGCTACGCTCCAGGACACCGGGCGGGCGGCCGCGGGCGCGGCCTGCGAGGACGTCGGACCGGCCGGGCGGCTCGCGGACGCGGCGCTCCCCGGCGTGGGTCGGACAGGTCCCGGCGCGGTCATGCGCACATATTAGTCAGCCGAATGGGTGAAATGGTCCCCCTGTTGGGCGCCTACTTTGGGATTAATCGAGGGTCGGCGGCGGCCCCGGACGGCGGCTTGATCCCGCCGTAGTCCGTTCGCGATCATCCCGAAACCCCGGACAGCGGGCCCACCGGTAGGGAGAATGACGACGCGGCTCGACCCCTGCCCGCCCGATGCCCGCCCGAGCACGCCCCGTCGACCGGACCGGCGGGATCCGACAGGAACCGACAGGAGTCGCCACCATGACCGACCAGGGCGTGCCCGCGCCGAGCGACTCGGCGGACGCCTGGTGGAGCCGGGTCTACGAGGGACCGGCCGGCCGGCTGCCCGACACCCCCGGGGCCGGGGGCGGGGACGAGAGCGTGGACGAGTGGTTCGACTCGATCGCCGCGGTGATGGGGCTGGTGACCCCGCGACGGCAGGAGCCGGTGCCGGTGCCGGTGCCGGCACCAGTGGCCGTGGCGCCGGTGCCGGAGGTCGCGCAGGCGCTGCCCAAGGTCTCGCTGGTGAAGCCGACCCGGGTGCCGCCCCAGCGGGTCGAGGTCGAGCCCACCCCGCACGTCGGCACCCGCCCGCCCACCTACAGCCCCGAGCCGACCCTGCTGCCCGCCGCCCGCCCCGAGCGGCTCGCCGCCCTCGTGCCCGACACCGCGCTCGACGGCGCCCAGTACCCCGGGCTCACCCTGCGCGCCGCCTCCGTCCGCGGCGACTCCGCCCGCTACCGCGGCGAGCCCCGCACCGACGCGCTGCTGCTCACCCGGTTCGGCGAGGCCCCCGACGGCCTGCTGCTCGCCGTGCTCGGCAGCCGGGCCCGCGCCGCCAACGACCCGCGGGCCGGCCACACCCTGCCGGACCTGGTGCCCGGCGACGCCATCGGCAAGGCCTGCGTCCAGCTGGCCGAGGCGATCGGCCGCAGCCGCGCCGAACTCTCCGCGGACCTGCGCGCCGGTGCCCGCGACCGCCTGCGCTACGGACTCCAGCGCCTGACCGCCGGCGCCGGCGCCGCGCTGCGCGCGAGCGCCGCCGGGGGCGGCTCGCTGCACTGCCTGCTGATCCCGCTCGACCCGGAGGCCACCCACCGCGCCGCGTTCGGCACCGGCCCCGGCGGCCTCTACCTGCTCCGCTCCGGCCACTGGATCGACGCCTACGCGGCCCGGATGCTCTACCAGGGCGACGGGGCCGAGGCCGAGGACGCCGGGACCGAGCCGCGCGAGCCGCGCCCGTTCCGGTTCCGGATGGTCCCCGCCACCGCCGGCGACATACTGCTGCTGGCCTCGCCCGGGTTCGCCGAGCCGGTCGCCGAGGAGGCCGCCGTCGGCCACTTCCTCGCCACCCACTGGTCCAACCCGCACCCGCCCGGCACGGTCGACTTCCTGCGCCAGGTCCAGGTGCGGGCCAAGGGCCACGCCGACGACCGCACGGCGATCGCGCTCTGGACCGGCTGACCCACTGTCAGGCCGGCGCCCCCAGCAGGGCCGCCGCCACCGCCCGGACCTGGGCGAGCGAGTGCGCCCGCGCCACCTCCGGCAGCCCGATCGCCAGCGGCACCGAGAACCCGTCCAGCAGCGCCCGCAACTGGCCCGCCCGCTCGGCCGCCGAGCCCGGCCGGAACTCCCCGGCCGCCACGCCCTGTTCGATCAGCGCCCGCAGGTCCGTCTGCCAGGGCGCCTCGATCTCCAGCTGGCCCGCCCGCAGTTCGGCGCTGGCCGGCGAGCGCCCCCACACCTCCACCCAGAGGATCCACCGCGGGTCCCCTGGCCCGTCCGCGAGGTACAGCTCCGCGTACTCCCCGAACCGCTCCCACGCCGACGCCCCGGCCCGCTCCAGCACCGCCCGGCGCCGCACCCCGAGCTGCTCCTCGCTCCAGCGCAGCGTCTCCAGCAGCAACTGGTCCTTGCTGCCGAAGTAGTAGAGCAGGTGGCCCGCGCTCATCCCCAGCTGCTGCCCCAGCCCCGCCATGGTCAGCTTCGCCAGCCCGTGCTCCGCGATCGCCGCCATCGCCACCGCCAGCACCTCCTCCCGGGGTCGCGCGGGCTTCCGCGAACGTGGCGAGGTCATGGGGGGACTCCTCGGGGTGGGGTGAGCCGTGGTGGGAACACGATAGCGGGGCGGAGAAAGTCGGAGAGCTCGACTTCCGGGTTGCGGCGGGTTCTGCGGGCCTCCGATATCCCCGGCCGGCCGCTGTTCGAGCGGACCAGCGAATGGGTGGAATGGCAGCCGCTATTGGTACCGGTGAACCGGTCGACCGGGCTCCGCCCCCCGGGCTGACCAGCACGGCAGGTGTGGCGGAACTGGGCCGCCGGAAAAGCGAATTGTGCCCGGCAATCCCGGTCGGCGGCATTCGAACTCGCATCCCGCACATTTCCGGGGAGTCGACCGGTGCGCCCTGGGTATAAGGGTCTCGCAATTCCCGTACGGAGGAGGGTGGATGAAGTTCGTCAGTCGAGCCGAATGGGGTGCGCTGCCGCCCAAACAGCCGTGGACGTACGTGGCCGGCGCGCAGGGCGTCAAGATCCACTACGAGGGCACGGAGGTCCCGGCGGACCTGGTGGACCATCACGAGCTGTGCGCGGGGCGGGTGCGGGCGATCCAGGCGATGCACCTGGCCGACCCGACGCAGGGGTGGATCGACATCGCGTACAGCGCCCTGACCTGCTGCCACGGATTCGTCTTCGAAGGCCGTGGCGCGCACCACGAGAACGGCGCCAACGGCAACCAGCCGCTCAACCTCGCGCACTACGCGGTGTGCGCGATGATCGGCGACTCCGGGCTCACCGAGCCGAACGACGCGCTGCTCGACGGCCTGTGCGACGCGATCGACTGGCTGCGCCGGGAGGGCGGGGCCGGGTCGGAGGTGAAGGGGCACCGGGACGGCTACCCGACCGAGTGCCCGGGGGACCCGCTGTACGCCTGGGTGCAGCGCGGGGCGCCCAGGCCGGGCGGCGGGCACCGGGTGGCGGTCGGGCCGGTGTGGCCGGGGGAGTACCTGAGCCTGCGTCAGCCGATGCTGCACGACGAGAACGTGCGGCTCTGGCAGCAGCGGATGGCGGACCGCGGCTGGGCACTGACCGTGGACGGCTGGTACGGGGCGCAGTCGCAGTCCGTTTGTGAGCGGTTCCAACAGGATTCGTCCGCGCACGGTTGGCCGTTGACCGTGGATGGGATCGTGGGGGAGCAGACCTGGAACGCGGCCTGGCAGCGGCCGACCAGCTGACGGACAGCCAGTACCACCACCCGCACCGAAGGAGACCCGCCTGATGGGCGTTTACGGACAGGACTGGGCCAGCTACCAGTCGGCCACCCCGGACACCACGGGGCTGAGCTTCGCGTTCATCAAGGTCAGCCAGGGGCTGACCTACACCAACCCGGAGTGGACGGCGCAGCGCGACCACGCCCGGGCGGCCGGCCTGGTGGTCGGCTACTACCACTACCCGGAGATGGCCAACTCCTGGCAGCAGGAGGCGGATCGTTTCCTCTCGCTGGCGCAGCCGCAGGCCGGCGAGCTGGTCTGCCTGGACTGGGAGGGGTACGACACGGCGAACGAGGGCGTCAGCCACGCGGACCAGCTGGGCTACAAGCAGAACTGGCTGCGGTACGTGAAGGGCAGACTGCCGCACAACCCGGTGGGGCTGTACTGCAACACCGACTACTGGAACAACGTCGACACCACCGGCTACGTGCAGGACTTCCTGTGGATCGCCACCTCGGGCCGACCGGCCGGCCAGCCGGGGATCTCCGCGAACTGGCTGTTCCACCAGTACTCGGACTCCGGCGACATGGACCAGGACTACTGCAACCTCGGCAGCACCGACGCGCTCCGCTCCTGGGCCCTCGGGTTCGCCCCGCCCGCGCAGCCCGCCCCGCCCACCGGGCCGGCCTGGCCGGGCGAGGACCTGAGCCTGCGTCAGCCGCTGCTGCACGACGCGAACGTGCGCACCTGGCAGCAGCGGATCCACGACCGGGGCTGGCCGATCACGGTGGACGGCTGGTACGGCCCGCAGTCCAAGTCGGTCTGCGAGCAGTTCCAGCAGGATTCCTCCGCGCACGGCTGGCCGCTGACGGTCGACGGGATCGTCGGCCAGCAGACCTGGAACGCGACCTGGCAGCGGCCGGTCTCCTGACCCGCGGCGGCCGGACGGGGCGCACCCCGGCCGGCCGCCGCTCCGTCAGGCCTTCGGCTGCTGCTGGGTGATGCAGTGGATGCCGCCACCGTTGGCGAAGATCTCGCGGGCGTCCACGAGTTCGACGGTGCGGCCGGGGTAGGCCCGGCCGAGGATGGCGGCGGCCTCGTCGTCGCGCGGGTCGTCGAAGGCGCAGAGCACGACGGCGCCGTTGGCGACGTAGTGGTTGATGTAGGAGTAGTCGACCGGCTCGCCGTCCTCGTCGTGCAGCACGGTGGGGGCCGGCACCTCGATGACCTCCAGCGGGCGGCCCTGGGCGTCGGTGGCGGCGCGCAGGATCGCCACCAGCTCCTGGCAGACCTCGTGGTCGGGGTGGGCCGGGTCGGGCTGGACGTGGGCCAGCACGACGCCGGGGGCGGCGAACGAGGCGACGATGTCGATGTGGCCGCGGGTGCCGAACTCGTCGTAGTCGCGGGTGAGTCCGCGCGGCAGCCAGATCGCCTTGGTGGTGCCGAGGTGGGCGTGCAGCTCGGCCTCCACCTCCGCCTTGGTCCAGTCGGCGTTGCGGCCCTCGCCGAGCTGGACGGTCTCGGTGACCAGGACGGTGCCCTCGCCGTCCACGTGGATGCCGCCGCCCTCGTTGATCAGCCGGGAGGCGAAGCGCTGGGCCCCGGTCAGTTCGCTGACGTGCTCGGCGATGTGCTGGTCCTGCTCCCAACTGGCCCAGGACTGGGCGCCCCAGCCGTTGAAGATCCAGTCGGCGGCGCCGAGCCGCCCGTCGGGGCCGAGCAGGAAGGTGGGGCCGATGTCGCGCATCCAGGCGTCGTCCAGCGGCCGTTCGACGATCTCGACGTCGGCGGCGACGTACTGGCGGGCCACCGCGGTCTCGCCCAGGTTGACCACCAGGGTGACCGGCTCGTAACGGGCGATGGTGTCGGCGACCCGGGCCCAGGCGAGGCGGCCGGTGTGCAGCCGCTCCTCGGTGTCGAAGGTCTGGTTGGTGGTGGGGAAGGCCATCCAGGTGCGCTGGTGCGGGTGCCATTCGGCGGGCATCCGGTAGCCGAGCTCGGCGGGGGTGGTCATGTCGTGAAGTCCTAAGCGATCAGGGGGAGTCAGAGGAAGTAGAGGCGGCTGAGCGAGACCCGCTCGGCGGGCTCGGCGCGCAGCGGGTCGCCGTCGAGGGAGACCAGGCCGGTGGTGGCGTCCACCGCGACCTGTCCGGTGCGGGCGTTGCGGACCAGCGAGCCGGGGCCGATGCCGCGGGTGCCGCGCACGCCCACCCGGCGCCGGCGGGTGGGGAGTTGGTCGCCGGCCCGGTCCAGGTAGGCGCCGTCGGCGGCGGCCTGGGCGACGAAGGCCACCGAGATGTCGGCGGCGGTGGCGCCGTGCGCGCCGAACTGCGGCCCGAGCACCAGGGGTTCGCAGCGGTCGGTGGAGGCGTTCGGGTCGCCGACCACGCCGTAGGCGGGGAAGCCGGCCTTCAGCACCAGCTGCGGCTTGGCGCCGAAGTGGTCGGGCCGCCAGAGCACGATGTCGCCGAGCTTGCCGACCTCGATCGAGCCGACCTCGTGCGAGAGGCCGTGCGCGATGGCCGGGTTGATGGTGAGCTTGGCGACGTAGCGCAGCACCCGCTGGTTGTCGTCGCCGCTCTCCCGGGTGCCGTAGCCACCGTCCGGCCCGTCCAGCGGGCCGAGCAGCTCCTTCATCCGGCCGGCCATGGCGAAGGTGCGGCGCACCGTCTCGCCGGCCCGGCCCATGCCCTGGGCGTCGGAGGAGGTGATGCCGATCAGGCCGAGGTCGTGCAGCACGCCCTCGGCGCCCATGGTGCCGGCCCGGACCCGCTCGCGGGCCATCGCGGCGTCGCCGGGCAGGTCGATCTTGAGGTCGTGGGCGGAGACGATCATGCCGGCCGCCTCGGCCAGCGCGTCCCGGCCGAACGGCAGGGTGGGGTTGGTGGAGGAGCCGATCACGTTGGCGACGCCGGCCATCTTGAGCACGTTGGGCACGTGGCCGCCGCCGCAGCCCTCGATGTGGAAGGCGTGGATGGTGCGGCCCTCCAGCACGGCGAGGGTGTCCTCGACGGAGAGGCACTCGTTGAGGCCGTCGGTGTGCAGGGCGACCTGCACGTCGTGCTCCTCGGCGACCCGCAGCGCGGTGTCCAGCGCGCGGGTGTGGGCGCCCATGTCCTCGTGCACCTTGAAGCCGCTGGCGCCGCCCTCGACCAGGGCCTCGACCAGCGGGGCCGGGTCGGAGGAGGAGCCGCGGCCGAGGAAGCCGATGTTGACCGGCCAGGCGTCGAAGGCGTTGAACGCGTGCCGCAGCGCCCAGGGCGAGTTGACGCCCACGCCCCAGACCGGGCCGAACTCCTGGCCGATGATCGTGGTGACCCCGGAGGCGAGCGAGGCCTCCATGATCCGCGGCGAGAGCAGGTGCACGTGGGTGTCGATGGCGCCGGCGGTGGCGATCAGGCCCTCGCCGGAGACGATCGTCGTCCCGGTGCCGACCACCACCTCGACGCCGCTCATGGTGTCCGGGTTGCCGGCCCGGCCGATCGCCGCGATCCGGCCGTTGACCAGCCCGATCGAGGTCTTCACGATGCCCTGGACCGCGTCGATCACCAGCACGTTGCTGATCACCACGTCGCAGGTGTCGCGGACGGCGGCGGCCTTGAGGTGCAGGCCGTCCCGGGCGGTCTTGCCGAAGCCGGCCAGGAACTCGTCGCCGGGCTGCTGGGAGTCGGCCTCCACCCGGATGATCAGGCCGGAGTCGCCGAGCCGGATCCGGTCGCCCGCGCGCGGGCCGTGCACGGAGATGTAGTCGTGCGGGGTGATCGCTGTCATGCCTCTTCGCTCTCCGCGTCGTCGAAGGTGACCAGGTAGCCGGTGGCGCGGGCCTTGGCGAGGGCGGCCTCGCGGGCGCCGGGGGCGTCCAGCGGGCCGTCGACCAGGCCGGCGAAGCCGATCGCGACCCGCTCGCCGCCGATCGGGAGCAGGCCGACCTCGACCACCGCGCCGGGTTCGAACCGCACCGAGGAGCCGGCCGGCACGGCGAGCCGGGTGCCGTAGGCGGCGGCCCGGTCGAAGGCGAGGCGGGGGTTGGCCTCGAAGAAGTGGTAGTGCGAGGTGACCGAGATCGGCACGGCGGAGGTGTTGTGCACCGGCAGCAGGACGGTCTCCTCGACCGGGTCGTAGCCCTCGCCGGTGCCGGGCAGGGCGGCGCCGGGGCCGTCCTCGCCGAGCGAACCGGCGCCGCGGAACGGGTCGTTGACGACGGCGAGCCGGGTGCCGTCGTCGAACACGGCCTCGACCTGGATGACGGTGACCACGTCCGGCACACCGGGCAGCACGTCGTCGGCGCCGAGCACGGTGCGGCCGGCCTCGACCGCCTCGGCCAGCCGCTTGCCGTCGCGGGCGGCCTCGCAGACGGTGTCGGCGATCAGGGCGGTGGCCTCCGGCACGTTGAGCCGAAGGCCGCGGGCCCGGCGCGCGCGGGCCAGTTCGGCGGCTGTGAAGATCAGCAGCCGGTCCCGTTCGGTGGGGGTGAGTCGCACGGTGCCTCGCTGAGGTTTAGAACGGCGTTCAAACTGGTTGCTGGCCATTGAACCCGGAACGGGGAGCCGTGTCCAGCCTTGCCCGCCGGGCCGGGATCCGGCGGGTGGCGCGCCGCAGTGGGCGCCATACCGGTCAGTGCGGCCCCGGGGCGGCGCGGCGGAGATCGCGCGGGGGCGTAGTTGACAGAGTGTCAGCAGTGAGTGCCTCGCGAGCCCCCGCGCACCCCGTTGCGGGCCGGTGCCGGGCGCCCGCAGGATGGATCGGAACGAACCGGGCACAGCTGGGGGGCGGGCCTGATGGAGAGTCAGCAGAAGTTCGACACCCCGCGCACCGAGTGCGCCCTGCACTGCGTGCTCGCGCCCGCCGACCTGGCCGCGCTGGCCCCGCTGCGCGCCCGGCTGCGCGCCGCACTGACCGACTGGGGCCTGGCCGCGCTGGCCGACACCGCCGAGCTGCTGGCCAGCGAGCTGGTCACCAACGCCCTGCAACACGCCGGCACCGGCGCCCGGCTGGACGCCGTGGTCACCGCCGAGCGCCGCCTGCTGGTCGAGGTCCGCGACGAGGGCACCGGCCTGCCCCGCCCGCGCCCCGCCGACGCGGACGCGACCAACGGCCGGGGCCTGCTGCTGGTCGAGGCGCTGGCCGACCGCTGGGGCGTGCGGCTGCGCGCCGACGGAAAGGTCACCTGGTTCGAGCTCCAGGGCTGACCGCGCGGCGTTCGTGCTGGTCCGCCGTGGCGGCATTGCCCCGGGATCGAACATTCGACAGGATAGTGAGAATGTGTGTCCGGACCTGGTAGGGGCAGGAGAACAATGGCGACTGAGCCCGAGCCGCAGGGGCCCGCACGTCGTCCGATCGGCCCGCCGGCCCAGGGCGGTCGGCGATCGGGCCCGCGCGCCACGACCCTGGCGAGCGGCCGCGTGAGCGTGCCGGCCGTGCTGCCCGCCCCCGCGCACCAGCCCAACAGATCCGGCGACTCCACCCCGGAGTGGCTGGAACCCGCGATGGCCGCCAACGGCATCGGGTCCTTCGAGTGGGACATCCGCCGCGACCTGATCGAGGCCGACCAGCGGGCCGCCGCCATCATCGGCGCCGGCGAGAGCAACCTGAGCATCGGCTCCGAGGCCTTCCTCGCCCTGCTGCACCCCGAGGACGCGCCGGTGGTGCGCCGGCGGGTCGAGCGCGCGGTGGCCGAGCTGGGCCAGTGCGGCGCCTACTACCGCACCGTGCTGCCCGACGGCACGCTGCACGCCGTGCGGTTCCGCGGCCGGGTGCTCGCGGACGCCTTCGGCCGGCCCTCCCGGATGGTCGGCTTCGTCTGGGACGCCACCGCCGAACTGCACAAGCGCGCCGACGCCGGGCGGCTCGCCCGACTGCGCGAGGACCGCTCACGGTTCATCAAGGAGGCGGCCCGGGCGCTCTCCGAGGCCGTCACGGTGCGCGACGTGGCCCGGGTCTTCACCGAGCTGCCGCTGCCCGGCCTACCGCCCGACGGCCTGATCCTGGCCGCCTACGAGACCGGCCGGCTGCAGATCCTGGGCGCCAGCGGCTACGCCGCCGAGGACGTCGGCCCCTACGACCGGGCCCCGTTGGAGTCGCACCAGCCGTCCGCCGAGGCGATCCGCAGCCGGCTGCCGGTCTTCCTCGCCAGCCGCGCCGAGTACCAGGAGCGCTACCCGCAGGCCTGGACCCGGGCCTCGGTCACCGGCCGCAGTGCCTGGGCCTTCCTGCCGCTGGTGGCCAGCGGCCGGGCGATCGGCCTGTGCGTGGTCAGCTTCGACGAGGCCCGCGAGCTGGACGCCGACGAGCGCACCCTGCTCTCCACCCTCGGCGGCCTGGTCGCCCAGTCGCTGGCCCGGGCCCGGCTGCACGACGCCGAGCACGAACTCGCCGCCGGCCTGCAGCGGGTGATGCTGCCGCGCACCGTGCCCGCGGTCTCCGGCGTGACCACCGCCGTGCGCTACCTGCCGGCCGGCTCCGGGCTGCAGATCGGCGGCGACTGGTACGACGTGGTGCCGCTGCCCGGCGGCCACGTCGGCCTGGTGATCGGCGACGTGCAGGGCCACGACGTGCACGCGGCCGGCATCATGGGCCAGCTGCGGATCGCGCTGCGCGCCTACGCCGCCGAGGGGCACCCGCCGGCCGCCGTGATGGCCCGGGCCTCCCGCTTCCTCGCCGACCTGGACACCGACCACTTCGCCACCTGCACCTACGCCGAGGTGAACGTGGACTACGGCGTGGTCTACGCCGTCCGGGCCGGCCACCTGGACCCGGTGGTCCGCCGGGCCGACGGCAGCAGCGCGGTGCAGAACGTGGTCGGCGGGCTGCCGCTCGGGATCTCCGCCGACCAGGAGTACCAGGTGACCCGGTTCAGCCTGGACCCCGGCGAGACCGTGGTGCTCTGCACCGACGGGCTGGTCGAGTCCCGCGCGATGGACCTGGACACCGGGATGAGCCGGCTGTGCGCCTCGGTGGCGGGCGAGTTGGAGCCCGTCGGCGGCGGCGACCCGATCGAGGCGCTGGCCGACCGGATCACCTCCCGGGCCGCCGACTCGGCCGAGCGCGAGGACGACATAGCGCTGCTCCTGCTGCGCTGGGACGGCCCCGAGGGCGGGCTCGCCGCCCAGCAGCTGCGCCGCCGGATCGGGCAGGCCGACCTGGCCCGGGTCGCCGAGCTGCGCGGCGAACTGCGCGACGCGCTGCGCCGCTGGGGCGTCGCGGAGCTGATCGACACGGCCGAGCTGCTCACCTCCGAGCTGGTCACCAACGCGATCCGGCACACCGACCGGGACGCGATGTTCACCGCCCGGCTGTACCGGGAGGACCGGCGCGAGCCCCGGCTGCGGATCGAGGTCGAGGACGAGTCCGACCTGTGGCCGAAGCGGCGCACGCCCGGCGAGCAGGCCTCCTCCGGGCGCGGGCTGATGCTGGTGGAGGCGCTGGCGGACGGCTGGGGCGTGGAGCCCCGGGGGACCGGGAAGCGGATGTGGTTCGAGCTGACGGCCGGTGAGGCGGCCTGACCTCCTAGGTCAGGCCGCCGGGGTCAGGCCGCCGCGGGAGGTCAACCGAACTGCTGCTCCAGGTCCTTGAGCTTCTGCTCCAGGGAGTCCAGGCGGGGCAGCGTCAGGGTGTCGTCGTCCGGCGTCAGGTCGATGGCCGCCCGGCGGGCGGGCAGCGCGGCCGCGCTCGCGGCCGGTTCAGCGACGGGTGGCGAGGGTGGCGGCGGTATCGCGGGCTCCGTCGAGCCCGGCTCCAACTGACGGGCCGCCCTGGCCCGCCCCCAGCCGCCGTGCTGACGGCTGATCGCGCGCAGCTCGGCCCGCTCGCGGCGGCTGACCAGGCGCTGGCGCTCGCGGCTGCGGGCGGCCTCGCGCTTGGTGTCGCGGACCTCCTCCACCGCCTCGTCCAGGCTGCGCACGTTCTCCAGCAGCATCAGCGACCAGGCGGCGAAGGTCTCGCGCGGGGCGCGCAGCCAGCGGACGATCCGGATCTGCGGCAGCGGGCGCGGCACCAGGCCCTGCTCGCGCAGCGCGGCCCGGCGGGTCTGCTTGAGCGCCCGGTCGAAGAGCACGGCCGCGGACAGCGACATGCCGGCGAAGAACTGCGGGGCGCCGTTGTGGCCGCCGCCGCGCGGGGCGTGCACCCAGTTGAACCACGCGGAGGCGCCGGCGAAGAGCCAGACCAGCATCCGGGAGCCGAGCGCCGCGTCACCGTGGCTGGCCTCGCGGACGGCGAGCACGGAGCAGAACATCGCCGCGCCGTCCAGGCCGAACGGCACCAGGTACTCCCAGCCGCCGTTCAGGCCGAGGTTCTGGACGCCGAAGCCGACCAGGCCGTGGAAGGAGAGCGCGGCCGCCACGCCGGCGCAGACGAACAGCAGGGCGTAGGAGGCGCCGCCGTAGAGCGACTCCTTGCGGCGCCGCCGCTCCTCGCTGCGCTCCCAGTTGTCCCCGGAGCGGGCTGCGACCGCCCCCTTGTTGCGCAGGTAGGCCAGCAGTGCCGCGGCCGCCAGGATGACGGCCAACGCGGCGATGGCCCAGCCCAGTGGTATGTCGGACATTGTCATGGCGCAGAACCAGCCTCGCTCTCGGCGGACGGGGCGGAGGCGTCGGCCGCCGCCCGGAGGAGGCCCATCATGGCGGATCGCCGGACTCCGGACGGGTGGTTTCGGGGCAAATACACTGAGGAGTGAAAGAACTGACGTTTCGTCAGCGATATCAGCAGATCGTATGACCGAAATCGGGGTCAGTTGCGGACCCGAGGGCAGCCGGCGCAGGGGGCCGTGGGGCTGACGGTGTAGAAGAGGCAGCAGCTCACCCGGGTGCGGGTGGGGCCGGTGGGGGTGCTGCGGAAGCCGGCGCCGCCGGTGAACGGCGCGGTGCGGCCCGGGAGCAGCGCGGACAGCGCGGCCACCGCGCGCGCCTCCTCGCCGAGCAGGCCGGCCGCGAACCAGAGCCCCTCGGTCAGCTCGTCGGTCGCCAGGCCCCACAACGGGCGGGAACCGCGCCGCAGTTGGGGGCCGAAGGCGGTGAACAGCGGGTCCAGCCGGTCGGCGAAGGCGGTGCGCAGGGCGAGGTCGAGCGCGGGCCGGTCGGGCAGCACCAGGGCGTCCGGGTGCTCGGCGGCCGGGTCGCCGGGCAGGCAGGCGAAGCGCAGCGGCCCGCCCGGGAGCAGGGCGAGCTCGGCCGGGCCGCCGCGCGCCGGGTGCCGGTGGGCGAGCTGCTCGGCGGTGGGCAGCGGCACCCGGGCGTCGAGCAGCCAGGGCAGGGTGAAGAAGAGGCCGAGCGGCCAGGCGACCCGGTGCAGCCAGAAGCCGGCGGCCACGTCCGGGCGGGGCGCGGCGCCGTGCCGCCGGGCGGTGCGGCGGGCCTCGGCGGCGAGCAGGCGCTCGCGCAGGGCGGGGGAGGCGAGCAGGCGGGGGGCGGTGGTCCAGCCGGCGCCGGGCCGCGTGCCGGTGAGGCGGATCCGCAGGTCGGGGAAGACGCGCCCGAACGCGCGGTAGGCGGCGGCGCACGGGTGGGGGCTGGTGGTGATCGCGCCGCGCACGGTCATGGGTGGTGCCCCCAGCATCTCGGCCGGGTGCTCGCGCGGGCCCGGTGCGGCTCACCTGGTCAGGTTAGCCTCACCTTAGCTGACGGGGCGTCGGTCCTCCCGTTCGCGTGACCCGTCCGGGTGGGAGCCGTCCGGGTGGGAGCCGTGACCGGGCGCGGGGGCACGCCGGGGTGCGCAGGGGTGTGGGGGCGTGCGGGTGGGCCCCTCCCCGGGCCGGGGAGGGGCCCACCCGCGGCGCGGTCAGCGCTGCCGGGGGATGCCCGGGCGGGGTCTGGGCTGGACCCCGCGGGGCGCGCCCGGCGGACCGCCGTTCGGTGCGCTGTCGCCGAGGCGGCCGACCAGCCACACCGGCACGCCGCCGAGCGACTGCACCAGCCGCCCGGCCTCGGCGCGCAGGCGCTCGGCCTCCTCGGGTTCGCTGACGTCGGCGAGCGAGGCCAGCGCCGGTGCCACGCCCACCATGAACCCGAGCTCCTCGCGCAGCCGCAGCGAGGCGGCGAACCCCTCGCGCGCCCTGACCCGGTCGCCGCCGGCCATCGCGAGCGCGGCCAGGTGGCGCCAGGTGGAGGAGGCGAGCAGGGTGTCGCCGTGCGCCAACGCGCCGTCGTGCGCCCGCCGGTAGGCGATCCAGGCGGCGGTCTGGTCGCGCAGCAGGTTCTCCGCGACCAGTCCGCGCCGGAAGTCCAGCAACGGGCGCGCGGCGGCGTTCGGTGCCAGCAGCGCGGAGGTCCGGCCGAGCGCCGCCTGGGCCTCGTCCAGCCGGTCGCGCGGTCCGAGCACGCTGCCCAGGTAGGCGAGGAAGCCGCGCGCGCAGGCGGCCTCCGCGCGCTGTTCGGTGCTGGTCACCGCGGCCTCGGCCAGGCGCAGCGCGGCCTCCGCCTCGGCCCAGTGATCAGCGGTGAACAGGCACTGTTCGATGAGGAGTTCGGCCCGGCACAGGGCGGTGCGCGGGTCCCGTTCGGCGGCCGGCGACAACTGGTCGGCGGCCTCCTGCCAGCAGGCCCGGGAGCGCAGCCGCCAGACCGTGCCGCTGGTGATCTCGTCGAGGTGGCCGCCCGTGCCCGGATGCAGTCCCCCGCCGTGCGGTGGCACACCGGGCGGCCCGCCTAGCCCGTTCCCCCTGGTGCCGTTTCCGCGCGTCCCCCCGCTCAGCGGGGCCGTTCCGTGCTCCGACAACGCCACCTCCTTGTGTGCGTGTCCCACGGTGCTGCGGTGTGCCACGGCGAGGCCGTGGCCTCGCAATTGAACACCTGGCCCGAGCTTGTGCACCAGATCACGAGCGCCACGGATTTTCGGCACAGGGGGGCGCACGACGGCGCACGGCGGCGGGCGGGGCGCGGCGAAGGGGTGGGAGCGGGGCGTAACGGGGAGCGGCGTCAGGAGGTCCAGCCGGTCTCCAGCAGGGCCTCGGCCGCGCCGTTCACCGGGTGCGGGACGCCGCCCTGGTCGAGGGTGAACAGGGCGACCAGCAACTGCTCGCCGCGGACCGTGGCCTGGTGCGAGTAGCCGGACATGGTGAACATCGCGGCCGCCACCTCCTCGGTGTGCAGGGTCTGCAACCAGAGGCACTCGACGGTGCGCAGGTCGGCCTGCTCGGGCCAGGTGTCCACCTGGGCCACCAGCCGGTCGCCCAGCAGGCCGATCGCCTCGCGCTCCTGACCCTCGGTCAGTTCCACGTCCCCGAAGCCCAGCCATTCGAGGTAGCGGGCGGCGGCCAGCACCGCGTCCTGCGAGCTGTGGATCGGGTGCGGGCGGAACGGCGGGCGGGTCTGCCGCCGCCCGCCCGGGACCCCGGGCGCCCCGCCCGGCTGGCCCGCCCGCGCCGGCGCGCCGGGCAGCTGGCCGCCCTCCGCGTAGACCGGGCCGGCGGGGGCCGGCCGGCTGCCCAGCGGGCGCGAGCCGTGCGCCGCGGGCCCGCCGGCGCGCGATCCGCGGTCCACGGGAAGCCGCACCGTGGCACCGCAGTTGCAGGTGAACTCGGGCTGCGGCCACTGGTCGGAACGCCCGCACTGTGGGCAGCGCATGCTCAGCCAGGAGTCCTCCCAGGAGCGGAACCGCACCTGCACCGGCACCCCGCCGCGCAGCAGCGGCACCTTCAGCGCCGCGCCGCACGGGCACGGGAAGGTGGGCGGCTCGTAGACGTGCTCGCGCCGGCAGGCCGGGCAGCGGATGGCCCGGGCGGCGGCCGGGTTGGTGGCCGCCTCGGGCAGGTCGGGGGGCGTGCCGGGGCCGGAGAAGTCGTCAGGCAGTTGGTGTCCGGTCACGGCGCGCACCGTCCGATCGGCTGGGGAGGGCGGGACGCCTCCCATCGTCCCCGATCAGACTGCGCGGTGGTGGCGATTAAGGGAATGATCAGGGCGAAATCAGGGTCAATTACGCGCGGGGGAGGAGCCGTCACGGTCCGCGAGCCGGACCGTCGACGGGTCGGCACCACTCGAACTGACGACGGGTCAGCCCAGCTGCCAGCGGGCCAGGTCCTCGGGGGTGTCCAGGTCGTCCGGCACCGCCACGTCGCCGCACTCGACCAGCAGCAGCTCGCTGCGGTGCGCCGCCAGCAGCGCGCGTGCGCCCGCGTCGCCCGTGGCGCCGGCCGCGGCCTCGGCGAAGTGCCGGGCGCCGATCAGCACCGGGTGCCCGCGCCGCCCCGCGTACCCCGCGGCGGCCAGTTCGGCGCCCGCGCGGTGCGCGGCCAGCAGCCGGGCGACCGCGGCCGGGGTGACCCCCGGGGTGTCCACCAGCGCGACCAGCACGGCGGGCGCGTCCGGCGGCAGCGCGGCGAGCCCGGTGCGCAGCGAGGACCCCATGCCCTCGGCCCAGTCGGGGTTGGCCAGCACCGTGCAGCCGGTCAGGTCGGCGGCGGCCGGCACCCGCTCGCGCTCGGCGCCGAGCACCACCAGCACCGGGCCGCAGCCGCCCTCGCGCACCGTGCGCACCGCGTGCTCCACCAGCGGGCGCCCGCGCAGCGGCAGCAGCGCCTTGGGCCGGCCGCCGAGCCGGCGGCCGCCGCCGGCGGCGAGCACCAGGGCGGGCACGGTCGGCGGCTCGACTTCGGTCATGCACCCACTCTGCCGTCTCCGGACACCCCGCCGCCTTGTGCGATTCACCAAGGCGGGCGCCCCGGCCTTGGACGAGGCCCGGTCCATCCGCCGCTGGATCTTTGCGGGCGGTCGGCTTCTACTTGCGGTCATGCACACCGTTCCCGTCCCGCTGACGGACCGCTTCGGCCGGGTCCACACCGATCTGCGGGTCTCCCTGACCGACCGCTGCAACCTGCGCTGCACCTACTGCATGCCCGCCGAGGGGCTGAACTGGCTCCCCAGGGCCGAGGTGCTGACGGACGACGAGATCGTCCGGCTGGTGCGGATCGCGGTGCGGCGGCTCGGGATCACCTCGGTGCGGCTGACCGGCGGCGAGCCGCTGCTGCGGCGCGGGCTGCCCGAGCTGGTGGGCCGGCTGGCCGCGCTCGGGCCGGAGCTCTCGCTGACCACCAACGGGATCGGGCTGGCCCGCACCGCGGTGGCGCTGCGCGAGGCCGGGCTGCGCCGGGTCAACGTCAGCCTGGACACGCTGCGCCGGGACCGGTACCAGGAGCTCACCCGCCGGGACCGGATCGACGACGTGTTCGCCGGCCTGGCCGCGGCCCGGGCGGCCGGGCTGGAGCCGGTCAAGGTGAACGCGGTGCCGGTGCGCGGGGTGAACGAGGACGAGGTCGTCGACCTGGTGGAGTTCTGCGCCGCGCACGGCTACCGGATGCGGTTCATCGAGTCGATGCCGCTGGACGCCCAGGGCGCCTGGGACCGGTCGGCGATGATCACCGCGGACGAGCTGCTGGCGGTGCTCGGCGCGCGCTGGGAGCTGGTGCCGCTGGAGCCGGCACCCGCGCCCGGCGGCGGGCGGCCGCCGGCCGAGGAGTTCCGGATCGCCGGGACGAGCACGGTGATCGGGGTGATCGCCTCGGTCACCCGGCCGTTCTGCGGCACCTGCGACCGGGTCCGGCTGACCGCCGACGGGCAGCTGCGCAACTGCCTGTTCGCCACCGAGGAGTCGGACCTGCGGGCGCTGCTGCGCTCCGGCGCGGACGACGACGCGATCGAGACCGCCTGGCGCCGCACCATCGACCGCAAGGGCCCCGGGCACGAGATCGGCTCGGCCGGCTTCACCCGCCCGGAGCGGCCGATGTCGGCGATCGGCGGTTGACGGAGGGTCAGGCTCCGCTGTGGGGACCCGGTGTGAGTTCGTGTGAAGACCTGGTGATATCTCTCATCCGGTGATCATCGCTCGCGCGCGCCTGACGCGCCGCATCCTGCCCGTCGTGCTGGGGGCCACCGTGCTGGCCGGCTGCAGCGGGTCCGGGGGGACCGGACACGCGAAGTCGGCCCCGCCGACCGTCGCGGCCAGCGCCTCGCCCACCGCCTCGCCCAGCCCCACCGCCACCCCGACCGGGGCCGACGACCCGGCGCTCAAGCCCTTCTACGGCCAGCAGATCGCCTGGGGCGCCTGCACCGACGACGGGTCCTACCCCAACGTCGACCTCAGCAAGTTCCAGTGCGCCACCGCCAAGGTGCCGCTCGACTACACGCACCCGGCCGGCGACACCGTCGACCTGGCCCTGGTGCGCCGTCAGGCCACCGGCAAGGACCAGCGGGTCGGCTCGCTCTTCGTCAACCCCGGCGGCCCCGGCGGCTCCGGCATCGAGGAGGTGCTGTACGGCGCGGACTCCGAGTTCAAGGGCCTGAGCGACCACTTCGACCTGATCGGCTTCGACCCGCGCGGCGTCGGCAAGTCCTCCCCGGTGCACTGCCTGGACGACGCCGGCCACGACCAGTGGTACACCCAGGACCACCCGGCGCAGAACAAGGGCAAGACCCTGGCCGACGGCTGCCAGGCGAACTCCGGCAAGCTGCTGCCCTTCGTCGGCACCGTCAACGTGGCCCGCGACCTGGACGTGCTGCGCGGCGCGGTCGGCGACCAGAAGCTCGACTACCTCGGCTTCTCCTACGGCACCTACCTCGGCACCAGCTACGCCGAGCAGTTCCCCGACCGCACCGGCCACCTGGTGCTGGACGGCGTGATGGACCCCTCGCAGACCCTGCTCGACTCCGACGTGCAGCAGATGGCCGGCTTCGAGGGCGTCTTCGAGCGCTGGGCCGCCGACTGCGTGACCCACTCGGACTGCCCGCTCGGCAAGGACCCGGGCACCGCCGCCAAGAAGGCCGCCGACTTCCTGGACGGCCTGGCCGCCAACCCGATGACCGCCAAGGACGGCCGGCAGCTCACCGCCTCCCAGGGCTGGACCGGCACGCTCTCCATGCTCTACGGCAGCAGCAAGTCCTGGGACAACCTGCGCCTGGGCCTGGGCTGGGCGATGCAGGGCAACAAGCCCGACTACATGCTCGACTTCGCCGACGGCTACAACGGCCGGGACGCCAAGGGCCACTACAGCAACATGCAGGACGCCTACGCGGCGATCACCTGCGCCGACTACGGGGCGGTGATGCCCACCGACGCGCAGGTCGACCAGGCGCTCCAGGACGACCAGCAGAAGTCGCCCTACCTGACCAAGCACTTCACCAAGGACGACCTGTTCGACCCGGACTGCCGCGCCTGGCCGTACCACCCGAGCACCCCGCCGCAGCCGATCAGCGCCCCCGGCGCCGCCCCGATCCTGGTGGTCGGCTCCACCGGCGACGACGCCACGCCGTACCCGTGGGCGCAGAAGGCCGCCGCCGCGCTGCCCGGCGCCGTGCTGCTCACCCGCGACGGCGACGGCCACACCGGCTACGGCAAGAGCGCCTGCATCAAGACCGCCGTCGACACCTTCCTGGTCAGCGGGACGATGCCGGCCGCGAACACGCACTGTCCGACGGACCAGTAGCCGCCTGCCGGGCGTCCAGGACGTCCTCGTACACGCGGACCTTGTAGCTGATCAGGTCGAGGCTGCGGCCCAACTCGCCGAGCTGCTCCCGGACCCGCTCCTGGTGGGTCCGGAGCAGCTCGATCCGCTGCTCCTCGTTGCCGTCCCCCTCGCGGGCCAGCTCCGTGTAGCGGCGGATCTCCGGCAGCGGCATCCCGGACCCGCGCAGCACCATGCACAGGTGCAGCCAGTTCACGTCGTGCTCGGTGTAGACCCGCCGCCCGCCCGGCAGCCGCCGCGGCGGTTCGGCGAGCACGCCCTCCTTCTCGTAGAAGCGCAGGGTGTGCACGCTGAGCCCGGTGCGTTCGGCCACCTGTCCGATCGTCAGATCCATGCCGGTGAGGATAGTCAGTACGGAACGGATGCCTCGATCCTGTACACGTCGCCGCCGGCCACCGTGACCAGGACCCCGGAGGCGGGCTGCCGGTAGCTGCGGTAGCGCGGCGCGTTGGCCGGCGACTGCGGCACCTCCAGCAGCGGGACCCCGCGCCGCGCCAGCAGTCGGTGCAGCTTGTCGAAGCGCAGCCGCGGGGCGAACCGGCCGTACCGGGCGCGCAGCGCCGGGTCGGGGATGGTCCGGTCCCGGCGGGCGAGCCGGTGCACCTGGAGGGAGATGTGGTGGCCCCGCCAGGGCTGCCGGGTGTCGGCGCGGTGCCAGTGGAACTCCGTCAGCCCGTAGTCGCGCCACATGGTCCGCCCGCCCTGGACGTTCTCGGCGAAGTCCGGCCCCAGCAGGGCGGTGACCCGCTCCGGGGAGTCGGTCGGGCGCGCGCCGAGCACGGTGCCGGTGGTGACGACGTCCAGGTAGAAGGCGAGCGAGTAAGGGGTCAACGGGGCTCCGCTACGGTTCCGGTGCGGCTGTCGTCCAGGGCGCCGTCGTCCAGGGCGGCGGCGCGCAGGGCGGCGGTCCGGCGGACCACGGGCTCGGGAGGACACTACCCCGGGCGGCCGAGGCGAGGGCCATCGCGGGCGGGACGGTGGTCAGCCCGAGGCCCGCCGCGACCAGGCGCAGCTTCGCCGGCCGGTCCCGGGTCGTTCGTCCGGTGCGGACCGCTGCACGTGCCCGCCGCCTGTGGGAGCTCTCCGAGGAACTGCTCGCGGCCGCCGGCTGAGCCGCTACTTGATCTAGAGCCGACTCAAGGTCATAGAGTCCGGGGCGAACGAACGGAACGGCCGGCTAGGGGGCACCACCATGCGTTACCGCACTTTGGGCAGGACCGGCATCGAGGTCAGCACGTACTGCCTGGGGACGATGATGTTCGGGTTCATCGGGAACCCGGACCACGAGGAGTGCGGACGGATCCTGCACACGGCGCTGGACGCCGGGATCAACTTCGTGGACACCGCCGACATGTACTCGGCGGGGGAGTCCGAGGAGATCGTCGGGAAGGCGCTCAAGGGGCGGCGGGACGAGGTGGTGCTGGCCACCAAGGTGCACTTCCAGATGGGGGGAGAGGGGCCGAACCGGAGCGGGAACTCGCGGCGGTGGATCACCAAGGCGGTGGAGGACAGCCTGCGGCGCCTGGACACCGAGTGGATCGACCTCTACCAGGTGCACCGGCCGGACCACACCACCGATGTCGAGGAGACCTTGGGGGTGCTCGGAGACCTGGTGAGCGCCGGGAAGATCCGGGCCTTCGGGCACTCGACCTTCCCCGCCGAGCAGATCGTCGAGGCGCAGTGGGTCAGCGAGCGGCGCGGGTTGCAGCGGTTCCGCACCGAGCAGCCGCCGTACTCGCTGATGGCGCGCGGGATCGAGTCCGCGGTGCTGCCGGTCTGCCGGCAGTACGGGATGGGCGTGCTGACGTGGAGTCCGCTGGCGAGCGGGTTCCTGACGGGCAAGTACCGGCAGGGGCAGTCGATCGACCTGACGCAGGGTCGGGCCAAGCTCCACCCCGGCCGGTTCGACCCGGAACTGGCGGTGAACCAGGGCAAGTTGGCGGCGGTCGAGGAGCTGGTGCTGCTGGCCGGGGAACTGGGCTGCACGCTGCCGGAGTTGGCGCTCGCGTTCCCGCTCGCGCACCCGGCCGTCACCTCGGTGATCATCGGCCCGCGCACGCCCGAGCAGCTGGCGGCGGCGCTGAAGGGGGCGGAGCTGGTGCTGGACGACGCGGCGTTGGACCGGATCGACGCGATCGTGCCGCCCGGGACGAACCTGTACCACCCGGACGGCGTCTGGAAGCACCCGGCGTTGGGCGACCCGGCCCGTCGGCGGCGGGCGGCGGGAGACAGGTCGGCCGCCTGACGGATCGTCAGACGGCCGACCTGTCCCCGGGGGAGGGTTCAGGAGGTGGGCTGGGTCAGGTCGTAGACCGTCGCGCCGCCAACGGTCTGCGCCTTGAAGTGCGAGCTCACCCAGGAGGCGATCGCGGAGCTGTCCGAGGAGCCGCCCATGCTCGCGCCGAAGCCGCCGCCACCGATGAAGTAGTGGACCTTGCCCTGCTGGACGAGCTGCTGGAAGCCGGCGAGCGAGAGGGACGGGTCGGAGCCGTTGAAGCCGCCGAGCGACATGATCGGGACCCGGGTGGCGAGCTGGTAGCTGGCCGCGTTCTGGGAGCCGACGGTCGCGGCGGCCCAGGTGTAGTGGGAGGCGCCGGTCTTCAGCAGGTCGGCGGCGGCCGGGCTGACCTTGGCGCCGTCGATCAGGCCGCCCATGCCGCCGGCTCCGCCGCCCATGCCGCCGGCTCCGCCGGCCGCGCCGCCGGGGAAGCCGCCCCGGCCGGCGCGCTCGCCGCCCTGGCCGCCGCCGAAGCCGGGGAAGCCGCCCTGGCCGCCGCCGGTGCCGCTGCCCGGGAACTGGCCGCGCCCGGGGAACTGGCCGCCGCCCTGGCCCCCGCCGGGGAAGCGGAAGCCGCCCCGGCCCGTGCCCTTGGCGCCGCCGCGAAGCCCGCCGCCCGCGCCACGCCCCTTGCCGCCGCCGAAGCCGCCCGGGAAGCCGCCGCCCGCCGGGCCGGCCGTCGGGATCGACCCGGTGTGCGCGGTGCCGACGGTGTCCACCGCGTAGGCCGTCGGCCCACCGAGCGCGGCGGCCAGGCCGACCACGCCCACCACGGCCGCCAGGCGCGCCGTGAGCCGCCCGGCCAGCAGCAGCGCCGCCGCCGCGGCCAGCCCGCCGATCAGCACCGCCCAGCGCAGCCAGGGCACGAAGCCGGAGCCGCGCCCCAGCAGCACGAAGGACCAGACCGCCGTGCTGCCCAGCACCACGGCCAGCACCGCCGCGTACGGCAGCCGGCGCCGGGCCCGCCAGAGCCCGTCCGCACCCATGCCGACCAGGGCGGCGATCGCCGGGGCCAGCGCCACCGTGTAGTACTGGTGGAAGATGCCGGACATGTAACTGAACGTCAGGGCGGTGCTGAGCAGCCAGCCGCCCCAGACCAGGAACGCGGTGCGGGCCGAGTCGGTGCGCGCGGCCCGCCGGGTGGCCCACAGGCCGACCAGCAGCAGGAGCAGCGCGGCCGGCAGCAGCCAGGCGATCTGCCCGCCCACGTCGGTGCCGAACATCCGGGTCAGCCCGGTGCTGCCCCACATGCCCCCGCCGCCGCCCCGGCCGCCCCCGCCGCCGGGCAGAGCACCGCCGGGCAGCCCGCCGGTCCGGGCGCCGCCGCCACCACCACCGCCGCCGACGCTGCCGGTCTCGTTGCCGGTGAGCCGGCCGAAGCCGTTGTAGCCGAAGGTGAGGGAGAGGAAGCTGTCGTCCTGCGAGCCGCCCACGTACGGGCGGTCGGCCTTGGGCACCAGCTGCACCACGGCCACCCACCAGCCCGCCGAGGCCACCAGCGCCAGCCCGGCCAGCAGCAGTTGGCGCACCCGGCGCCAGAAGCCGGTGGGCGCGACCACCAGGTAGACCAGGGCGAGCGCCGGCAGGATCAGGAAGGCCTGCAGCGTCTTGGTCAGGAAGCCGAAGCCGAACGCCACGCCCGCCAGCAGCACCCACCTGGTGCCCGCGGTCTCGGCCGCCCGCAGCACCGCATAGGCGGCGACGGTCATCAGCAGCGCGAGCAGCGCGTCCGGGTTGTTGAACCGGAACATCAGCGCGGCCACCGGGGTGAGCGCGAGCACCGCGCCGGCCAGCAGGCCGCCGAGCGGGCCGAAGCGGCGGCGCACGGCGGCGTACAGCACGCCGACCGTGGCCACGCCCATCAGCACCTCGGGCATCAGCACGCTGAACGAGCTCAGGCCGAAGACCCGGGCGGACAGCTCCATCGGCCACAGCGACATCGGCGGCTTGTCGACCGTGATGAAGTTGGCCGAGTCGGAGGAGCCGTAGAAGAACGCCTTCCAGCTCTGGGTGCCGGCCTGCACGGCGGCGGAGTAGAAGGAGTTGGCCCAGCCGGAGGCGGTGAGGTTCCAGGAGTAGAGGACGGCGGTGGCGAGCAGCAGGCCGAGGAAGGCCGGCCGCACCCACACCGGGTCGTCGGAGCGCCCGCGCCACACCCGGCGCGGCCAGTCACGGATACCGCCGCCCGCGGCGACGGGCGGCGCGGTCTGCGGGAAGAGCGGGTCGACCGGCCGGGCCGCACCGGTCGGCGGCGGGTAGTCCTGGGCCTCGGGCCACGGGACGCTGCTCTCGGGGGCGGAACTGGTCGTGGTCATGGCCGCTACGCTCGGTCAGGCGTCTGAGAGGGCCGTGAAGCGGGCCTGTGAGCGGCCTGTGATCTGCGCGCGCCGCGCGGGAAGCAGCTCTGACGGTACGTCAGGAGGCCTGGGCCGCCGAGGGGGCCGAGAGCTGCTTGCCGAGCCAGGCGAGGGCCGGGGGGATCTCCCGGGACCAGGTGTGGAAGTTGTGGCCGCCGCTGTCCAGGGTGATGGTGGAGAGCTTGGTCGGGGCCTTGAAGGCGCCGATCATCTGCTGGGTCGGCTTGTAGTTGTCCTCGTTGAAGCTGGTGGCCAGCAGCAGCGAGACCGGGGCGGCGGGGGTGTTGCGCAGCCGCCAGAGCAGGTCGTTCTCCTGCTTGAGCTGGGCGCTGCCGCCGAACAGGTCACCGGTGGTGGGGTCCTCGGCGGCGGTGTAGTCGGCCGACAGGGCGATCGCCGAGCCGTACGAACCGGGCTTGCGCAGGGCGAACTTGAGGGCGCAGTAGCCGCCGGTGGAGTCGCCCATCGCGGCGTGCGCGGCGGCGTCGGGCAGGATCCGGTAGCCGGTGGCCATCGCCTTCGGCAGGTCGTCGGTGAAGAAGGTCTCCACCTGCGGCCCGTGCGGCACGTCCACGCATTCGGTGTCGCGGTTGCCGACCAGGGTGGGCCGCATCATCACCAGCACGGTGGGCGGCAGCTGCTTGGCGTCGATCGCGTTGAGGGTGCTGGTCGGCCACTGCATCAGCGAGATCAGCTTCTCGGCCGAGCCGGGGTAGCCGGAAAGCACCAGGGCCATCGGGAACCGCTGCGCGGCGTAGGCCGGCTGGAAGTACTGCGGCGGCAGGTAGACGTAGGCGTCGCTGGTCAGCCCGGACTGCCCGCCGGTGAGCCGCACCTTCTGGATCAGCCCCGAGCGGTCCTGGGCCGAGCCCTGGGAGCTGTAGACCTTCTGCTCGCCGGTCACCGAGAGCGCGTCGCCCGGCTTGTGGTCCACCACGGTGCCCGGCCCGCCGGCGGTGCCCAGCAGGTCGGTCCAGGAGGTGTAGAAGCCGAAGTAGGAGTTGGCCACCAGCCCCATCGCGACCAGCACCAGCACCTGGGTGCCGAAGAACGCGCCGAGCCGCCCGAGCAGGGCCTTCCAGCCCTTGCCGGCCAGCCTGGGCCAGAGCCACATGGTGGCGGCGAAGGCCAGCACGGCGAGCAGACAGGTGATGATCTGCAGCGGGGTTCCGGTCAGTGCGAGCACCCGGCGATACTAGTTGACCTTGCGCAAGCGTCGTCGGCCGCCCCCAGGCAACGGCCAGGGCTTCTCCAGACCACCTTCATGCGCTGCCGGCGGAGAGACTGTTACCGCCCCGTGGCCAACCGTGTTGACCCGTGTGACGGCCTTGCGGGACCCTGAGCGCGACGTTTATGCGAGGAGCCTTGGGGGGCTGCTTTGCCCGGTACACACACTTTCCGCTCACTACCGCCCGCGGCGCTGCTGTTCGGCGGCGTGCTGCTGGTCACCGCCTGCGGTTCGTCCGCGCAGCCGCACCCGGTGCGCTCGGGCGACGCGATCGGCACCGTCGTCACGCCCAGCCCGACACCCCCGACCTACGGGGAGGACCTCAGCACCGATGTCGGCCCGGTCAACGACGCGCTCGCCAAGCTGCCGCAGGCCGGCAGCCTGGACGACCTGAACAGCTCGCTCGACGGCCTGTCGTCGGCCGCCTCGACCGGTTCGAACGACCTGATGCAGGCCAAGGTGCCGGACAACGTCTCGGACGCCAACCGGCAGCTCTACGTCGCGCTGCAGACGCTGAGCTCCAACATCACCGCGCTGAAGCAGGACATCAGCGGCAGCAAGTACTGCGCCACCTCCTCCGCGCTGGCCGCGGCCGGCGGCATGCAGGGCCTGAAGGACATCCAGACGGCGCTGCAGGCGGTCACCGGCGACGGCTACTCGACCACCTTCACCGTGCCGAACACCGGCCAGCTGCAGCAGCGTTCGCTGGGCAACGGCAGCGCGGTGCGCCAGGGCGACAACTCGGGCAACGGCGAGATGACCGTCGACAACTCCAACGGCGACGGCGACGCGGTGATCACCCTGGCCAGCAACGGCCAGGCGGCCTACTCGTTCTACGTGGACAAGGGCCAGACCGCGAAGATGAACGGCATCCGCGACGGCCACTACGACATCTTCTTCACCGGTGGCGTGGACTGGGACAGCGGGACCAAGCAGTTCACCCAGAACTGCAACTTCTCCAAGTTCGACCAGGGCAACGACTTCACCACCACCAGCACCACCTACTCGACCCTGACCATCACGCTGAAGGCCTCCTTCGGCCAGGGCAACGCCTCCACCAGCGACGTGCCGCCGGGTCAGTACCCCACCCCCTGACGGCCGACCTCACGCGGCGGTGCGCGGCACCCGCCGCTCCCAGTCCCGCTCGAACAGCACCGCGCCGCCCTCCCAGGCGGTGAGCCGGCTGCGCGCCGTGAACGCCGCGGCGTCGCAGTCGAGCCGGGTGCCGACCCGGACGGTGACGTCCCAGCCCAGTTCGGGCCGCTCCAGCCGGATCGAGCGGTCGCAGCGGACGGCGGCGGACAGCGGGTCGCCGCGCCGCACGGTGTACTCCTCGGTGGCCTCCACCGAGCGCACCAGCCCGTCCGGCAGGGTGACCGAGGCGCCCTGCTCGGGCGCCAGCTCCAGCCGCCACTGGCCGCCGGGGTCCAGCCGCCGCAGCACCCGGCGCGGCCCGGGGGCCGTCGGGGTGGTCCGCCGCACCACCGGCGGGGCGGCCTGCTCGGGCTCGGCGAACCGCACCGGCGCCCGCCCGGCGTCGGCGGCCAGGTGGCGCACCGGCAGGGTGAGCACGCTGTGGCCCGGGTCCACCAGGAAGCCCTCGCCGGACGGCTGCGGCCAGGACTGCGGCCAGTAGGCCGAGGAGAGCGCCAGCCGGATCCGGTGGCCGGTCGGCACCGCGTGCCCGGCGGCGCCGAGTTCGAACTCCACCTCCTCCACCGCGCCCGGCTCCCAGTCGAGCGCCAGGTCGGTGCCGCGCCGCGCGGCCAGGTTGAGCACCCCGTGGCTGACGAGCCGTGAGGCGCCGTCCGGGGCGACGTCGCAGAGCCGGGCGGTGACCTGGCCCCGGGCGGTGCCGGCGGGCAGCCGCAGTCGCAGCCGCAGCGCCGGGCGGCCGAGCAGTTCGAGGCGCTCGGTCAGCGGGGAGCTGTCGAAGCAGACCGAGCGGCCGTCCTCGGCGCGCTGCTCGCCGGCCGGGTCGGCCGGGGCCGGGCCGGGCGCGTCGGCGCCGGTCTGCTGCGGGGAGCGGACCGGCACGAAGCGCTCGCCGGCCGGGGTGCCGGCGGTGCGCAGCGCCTCGGTCAGGTCGTAGTGGATCTCCCGGACGTCGTCGGAGGGCCACTGGTCCTCGCCGATCCAGCGGCCCCGGCCGGGCTCGCCGCCCTCCGACTGCCAGCTGCGCAGCACCGGTTCGGCGAGCGCGCCGGTGTCGGCCTCCCGCAGCCACTGGTCCCACCAGCGCAGGGTCTCCTGGAGGAAGCCGATCGCGCGCTCGCCGCCGGCCTGGTCGGGGTAGCCGTCGCCCCACGGGCCGAGCACCGCCCGGACCGGGGTGGCCAGCCGCTCGGCGAGCCGCAGCACGGCGTCGGCGCTGGGCCGCTGCCAGCCGCCGACGGCGAGCACCGGCGCGGTCAGGCCGTCCAGACCGGGCTCGGCCCAGTGCCCGTCGCGGGTCTGGTGGGAGAGCACGCCGTGCAGCGGGGGCTGGAGTTCGGCCAGCCGGTCCAGCCACTGGCGGCGCCAGTCGTCGCCGGCGTGCACCGGGTCGGGCGGCAGCGCGGCCTCGGCCAGCCGGTCGGTGGCCCGGGCGGGGACGGTGGCGGCGAGCAGGGCGCCGCCGGGGTAGTGCGCGGTGAAGCGGTCGCCCTCGGGGTGCACGGCGACCACGGCGCGCACCGGGGCGGGCCGGTGCGCGGCGAGCCGCAGTGCGGCGTCGGCGGCGGGGCCGAGGCCGAGCAGGCCGATCCGGCCGGTGCACCAGCTCTGGGCGGCCAGCCAGTCCAGCACGGCGGCGCCGTCGGCGAGCAGTGCCTCGGCGGGCGGGCCGGCGGCCAGCGAGCCGGCCGGCTGGTCGAGACCGCCGGAGTCGCCCCAGCCCCGGGCGTCCACCCGCAGCGCGGCGTAGCCGTGGCCGGCGTACCAGGGGTGGCGTTCGGCGTCCCGTTCGGCGCTGGCGTCGCCGAGCCGGTCGGCGCGGTACTCCAGCAGGGCGGGCACCGGGTGGGCGGTGGTCGGGCGCCAGAGCCGGGCGGCCAGCTCCACCCCGTCGGGCAGCGGGATCCGTACGTCCTCGCGGGTGACCTGGTGGGGGTAGGAGGCGGGGTGGCGCACGGCTGGCCTCTCTCCGGGGCGGTCGGACAGTGAGACGACCATATCGGACATAACTCATCATTACCTGACGAACCGTGAGCTCATTGTTGCGAATGACTTGCAATAGCAACCTGGTGGAGGGAAGGATGACCCGGTCCCGAACACAAGCAGCCCGGTAGGGGCAGAGAGCAGAGGACCGCGCCGATGAGCAGCGCACCGCGCAGGACCATCCGCCTGACCAGGCAGGAGTGGCTCCGGCTGGCCGGCATGGGCGCCTTCGTCCTGGCGCTGCACGTGATCGGCTGGTTCCTGGTGCTGGCCGTGATCGCGCCCAAGCACTACAAGATCGGCACCGAGGTGTTCGGGGCCGGCATGGGCCTGACCGCCTACACCCTGGGCATGCGGCACGCCTTCGACGCCGACCACATCGCGGCCATCGACAACACCACCCGCAAGCTGATGGGCCAGGGCAAGCGCCCGCTCTCGGTCGGCTTCTGGTTCTCGCTCGGCCACTCCTCGGTGGTCTTCGGGCTCTGCGCGCTGCTCGCCTTCGGCATCCGCTCGCTGGCCGGGCAGGTGGAGGCCGACGACTCCTCGCTGCACAAGACCACCACGCTGATCGGCACCAGCGTCTCCGGCGTCTTCCTGCTGCTGATCGGCCTGATCAACCTGGGCGCCTTCAACGGCATCCTGCGGGTCTTCCGGAAGATGCGCACCGGCGAGTTCGACGAGGCCGAGCTGGAGCAGCAGCTGGACAAGCGCGGCTTCCTGAACCGGATCCTCGGCCGGGTCACCAAGGCGGTCACCAAGCCCTGGCACATGTACCCGGTGGGCCTGCTCTTCGGCCTCGGCTTCGACACCGCCACCGAGGTCTCGCTGCTGGTGCTGGCCGGCGGGGCGGCGGCCTTCTCGCTGCCCTGGTACGCGCTGCTGGTGCTGCCGGTGCTGTTCGCCGCCGGCATGAGCCTGCTGGACACCATCGACGGCTCGTTCATGAACTTCGCGTACGAGTGGGCGTTCTCCCAGCCGGTCCGGAAGATCTTCTACAACCTCACGGTGACCGGGCTCTCGGTGGTGGTCGCGCTGGTGATCGGCCTGATCGAGCTGATCGGCCTGCTGGCCGACCAGTTCGACATCACCGGCGGGCCGATCGGCTGGATCGCCGCGCTGGACCTGAACAACGTGGGCTTCGCGATCGTCGGCCTGTTCGTGCTCACCTGGGGCGGGGCGCTGGCCTTCTGGAAGTTCGGCAAGGTCGAGCAGAAGTGGTCGGCCGCGCTGCGGGCGAAGGAGGCCCTGCCGGAGGCGGCCGAGTAGCACGCTCCGGCCGCTACCGCCGGGTGAGCCGCTGTCAGGCTCCGTCCACAGACTGCGTGGGAGTACCTATCATCGGTGCCACCCGCGAGCCTTGGAGAGGATCCGCATGGCACTCGACGCCGACGTGATCGTGATCGGGGCCGGCCTGGCCGGTCTGGTCGCCACCGCCGAACTGGCCGAGGCCGGGCGGAAGGTGATCCTGCTCGACCAGGAGCCGGCGGCCTCGCTGGGCGGCCAGGCGCACTGGTCGTTCGGCGGGCTCTTCCTGGTGGACTCGCCCGAGCAGCGCCGGATGCGGATCCGCGACTCGCGCGAACTCGCCTGGCAGGACTGGCTGGGCACGGCCGGCTTCGACCGGCCCGAGGACCGCTGGCCGCGGGCCTGGGCCGAGGCCTACGTGGACTTCGCGGCCGGCGAGAAGCGGGCCTGGCTGCACCGCCAGGGGGTGCGGTTCTTCCCGGTGGTCGGCTGGGCCGAGCGCGGCGGGCTGCTGGCCGACGGGCCGGGCAACTCGGTGCCCCGGTTCCACATCACCTGGGGCACCGGCCCCGGGCTGGTCGAGCCGTTCGCCCGCCGGGTGCGGGCGGCGGTCGAACGCGGGCGGGTGGAGCTGCGGTTCCGCCACCGGGTGACCGAACTGGCCGCCGGTGCGGGCGCTCTGGACACCGTGCGGGGCGAGCTGCTGGAACCCAGCCGGGTGCGCCGCGGCGAGGCCAGCTCACGGGCCGTCACCGGCTCCTTCGAACTGCGCGCCCAAGCCGTGCTGGTGGCCTCCGGCGGGATCGGCGGCAACCACGAGCTGGTCCGCGCGGCCTGGCCCGAGCGGCTCGGCACGGCGCCGGAGAAGCTGCTGAGCGGGGTGCCGGCGCACGTGGACGGGCTGCTGCAGCAGGTGGCCGCGGCGGCCGGCGGCCACCTGGTCAACGGCGACCGGATGTGGCACTACACCGAGGGCATCGAGAACTGGAACCCGGTCTGGGCCCGGCACGGCATCCGGATCCTGCCCGGCCCGTCCTCGCTCTGGCTGGACGCCACCGGGCGCCGGCTGCCGGTGCCGCTCTTCCCCGGCTTCGACACCCTGGGCACGCTGGAGCACATCATGCGCACCGGGCACGAGCACACCTGGTTCGTGCTCACCCAGAAGATCATCGAGAAGGAGTTCGCGCTCTCCGGCTCGGAGCAGAACCCGGACCTGACCGGCCGTCGGATCGGCCAGGTGCTGGGCCGGGCGCTGCCCGGCGCGCCCGGGCCGGTGGAGGCCTTCAAGAAGTACGGCGCCGACTTCGTGGTCGCCGACCGGCTGCCCGAGCTGGTGGCCGGGATGAACGCGAAGACTCGTGAGCCGCTGATCGACGAGGCGCAGCTGCGCCGGGAGATCGAGGCCCGGGACCGCGAGCTGGCCAACCCGTTCGCCAAGGACCTCCAGGTGACGGCGATCCACGGGGCCCGCCGCTACCTGGGCGACCGGCTGGTCCGCACCGCCGCGCCGCACCGGCTGCTGGACCCGAAGGCCGGTCCGCTGATCGCGGTGCGGCTGCACGTGCTGACCCGCAAGTCGCTCGGCGGGCTGGAGACCGACCTCGCGGGCCGGGTGCTGCGGGCCGACGGCTCGGTGCTGGACGGGCTGTACGCGGCGGGCGAGGTGGCCGGGTTCGGCGGCGGCGGGGTGCACGGCTACCGCTCGCTGGAGGGCACCTTCCTGGGCGGCTGCCTGTTCTCGGGCCGGGCGGCGGGCCGGGCCGCGGCGGCGGCCACTGCCTGAGCCGCCGTCGGAGCAGCTGCCTGAGCCGCCGCTCGAACTGCCCGCTGACCCGCCGTCAAGACCTGCTCTTTGCCTTGGCGCGGGACGAACCAGGACATTCGTGAGTGTCTGTCAGCGACATTCCACACAATCTGCACATGGCTGGAAAACATCACTTTCTGCCCGAGTTCACCTGGTGCTTGACCAGTGGGTAGCCATTCCTGAAAGAGTCCTGGGCATGGAGATCGAAATCCCGAACATGGGTGTGCCGGAGCAGCTGGCCGCCCGGATGAGCATGGCGGAGCAGCACGACTACCTGCGGGGCAAGCTGTCCCGCCGTCGGATGATGCGGGGCAGCGCGGTCGCGCTCGGCACCCTGGCGATCGGCGGCGCGCTGGGCAGCGGCACCGCCTCGGCCGCGCCGGCCGACGCCTCCTCCGCCGTGGACGGTTCCCGGGTCGTCCCGGTCGGCCGCCACCTGCAGTTCGGCGCCCAGCCCGAGTCGCAGATGCGGATCTCCTGGCAGGTCCCGGTGCCGGTGAAGAAGCCCTACCTGCGCTTCGGCCGCACCCCCTGGGACCTGGGCCACAAGGTCGAGGGCGAGATCCGCTCGCTGCACACCCCGGCGCTGGTGCCCGGCCAGAGCCCGGTCGACCAGTACTACGTGCACGTCTCGCTGGAGAACCTGCGCCCCGACACCACCTACTACTACGGGGTCGGCCACCACGGGTTCGATCCGGCCAAGCAGCAGCAGATCTCCACCCTGGGGACCTTCCGCACCGCCGCCGCCCGGGACAACCGGGGCGGCAAGCCGTTCCAGCCCTTCACCTTCACCGCCTTCGGCGACCAGGGCGTCTCCACCCACGCGGCGGCCAACGACAACGTCATCCTGGCGCAGAACCCGAAGTTCCACCTGCACGCCGGCGACATCTGCTACGCCGACCCGATGGGCCAGGGCCAGGACGCCGACAAGTCCGCCTTCAACGCCGGCACCTGGGACGCGTTCCTGGTGCAGACCGAGCCGGTCGCCTCGAAGATCCCGTGGATGGTCGCCTACGGCAACCACGACATGGAGGCCTGGTACTCGCACAACGGCTACGGCGGCGAGGACGCCCGCTGGTTCCTGCCGCAGAACGGCCCGGACCCGCGCAACGCCCCCGGCGTCTACTCGTTCAAGTACAACAACGTCGGCGTCATCTCGCTGGACGCCAACGACGTCTCCTACGAGATCCCGGCGAACCTGGGCCTGACCGCCGGCAAGCAGACCGCCTGGCTGGAGAAGACCCTGGTGGCGTTCCGCCAGGACCACACGGTCGACTTCATCGTGGTCTTCTTCCACCACTGCGCCTTCTCCACCACCCACCAGCACGCCTCCGAGGGCGGGGTCCGGGAAGCCTGGGTGCCGCTCTTCGAGAAGCACCGGGTCGACCTGGTGATCAACGGTCACAACCACGTCTACGAGCGCACCGACGCGATCCTCGGCAACAAGGTGAGCAAGGCCGTGCCCAGCGGCGCGAGCGTGGAGCCGCACACCGACGGCGTCGTCTACGTCACCGCCGGCGCCGCGGGCCGCAGCCTCTACTCGTTCGACGCCCCGCAGACCTACGAGGGCCACGAGAACCGGGTCGACGAGGTCAAGACCTTCCACTTCGCCAAGGGCGGGGTGCAGGTGCCCGAGACGGTCGAGTGGTCCCGGGTGCGCTACCTCGGCTACTCGTTCATCAAGGTCGAGGTCACGCCGGCGGCCGTCGGCAAGAAGTCCTCGATGAAGGTCACCGCGCTGACCGAGACCGGCCAGCAGATCGACCACTACACGATCCTGCGCACCGCGGGCGCGCCGCAGTGGAACCCCCGCTGGGGCCGCGAGCTGCCGGACGACAACAGCTGGAGCTGACGCACAGCTAGGGGGTGTCTTACGGATCACGCCGGGCGGTCGCCGCCGGGGCACGCACCTCGACGGCTTCTCGTCAGTCGCCGATGCTCCGCATGGACTCCTTCCTCGGCGCCGCCGATGCACGCACCCCAACGACGCCCGCTATCCGACGTGATCCGTAAGGCACCCCCTAGGCCCACCGACCGCGGCGCGACCTGACGGAGCGCACCGCACCCGGCCCCTCGGGGGAGAATCCTCCGAGGGGCCGTTCCGGTCCCGGACGGAAGTACGGAAGGGCAGGGCCGAATGTCACAGCAGGTCAAGGGAGTCATCGCGGCGGGCAGGGGTGAGCCGGTGCGGGTGGAGACCATCGTGGTCCCCGATCCGGGGCCGGGCGAGGCGGTGGTCCGGGTCCAGGCCTGCGGCGTCTGCCACACCGACCTGCACTACCGGGAGGGCGGGATCAACGACCAGTTCCCGTTCCTGCTCGGGCACGAGGCGGCCGGCATCGTCGAGCAGGTCGGCGAGGGCGTCACCGAGGTGGCGCCGGGCGACTTCGTGATCCTCAACTGGCGTGCGGTCTGCGGGCAGTGCCGGGCCTGTCGGCGCGGCCGGCCGCAGTACTGCTTCGCCACCCACAACGCCAAGCAGCCGATGACGCTGCTGGACGGCACGGCGCTCTCGCCGGCGCTGGGGATCGGCGCCTTCGCGGAGAAGACCCTGGTGGCCGCCGGGCAGTGCACCAAGGTCGACCCGGCCGCCTCGCCGGCCGCCGCCGGCCTGCTCGGCTGTGGGGTGATGGCCGGCATCGGAGCCGCCGTCAACACCGGTGCGGTGGGCCGGGGCGACAGCGTCGCGGTGATCGGCTGCGGCGGGGTCGGCAACGCGGCCGTGCTCGGCGCCCGGCTGGCCGGCGCGGCGAAGATCATCGCGGTGGACCTGGACCCGCGCAAGCTGGACCGGGCCAAGGGCCTGGGCGCCACCCACACCGTGGACGCCGGCTCGGCCGACGTGGTGGAGACGATCCGCGAGCTGACCGGTGGTCACGGCGCCGACGTGGTGATCGAGGCGGTCGGCCGCCCCGAGACCTACCGGCAGGCCTTCTACGCCCGGGACCTGGCCGGCACCGTGGTGCTGGTCGGCGTGCCGACCCCGGAGATGACCCTGGAGCTGCCGCTGCTCGACGTCTTCGGGCGGGGCGGCGCGCTGAAGTCCTCCTGGTACGGCGACTGCCTGCCCTCCCGGGACTTCCCGATGCTGATCGACCTCTACCTCCAGGGTCGGCTCGACCTGGACGCCTTCGTCACCGAGACCATCGGACTGGACGAGGTCGAGGCCGCCTTCGAGAAGATGCACGGCGGCGACGTGCTGCGATCGGTGGTGCTGCTCTGATGCGGATGCCGCCCCCCGAACCCGAGATCTCCCTGCTCACCACCTCCGGCGTCTTCGAACTGGACGGCGGCAGCTGGGAGGTGGAGAACAACGTCTGGATCATCGGCAACGAGCACGAGGCCGTGGTGGTCGACCCGGCGCACGACGCCCGGGCGATCGCCGAGGCGCTCGGCGACCGGCAGGTGCCGGCGATCATCTGCACCCACGCGCACAACGACCACGTCAACGCGGCGCCCGAGCTGGCCGCGCTGACCGGTGCGCCGATCCTGCTGCACCCCGACGACCTGCCGCTGTGGAAGCTCACCCACCCCGGCGACGAGCCGGACGAGGAGCTGTCGGACGGTCAGAAGATCGTGGTCGGCGGGCTCTACCTGCACGTGCGGCACACCCCGGGCCACAGCCCCGGTTCGGTGAGCCTCTACCTGCCCGCGCTGGGCGCGGTGTTCACCGGTGACACGCTCTTCCAGGGCGGGCCCGGGGCGACCGGGCGGTCGTTCTCCGACTTCCCGACCATCATCCGCTCGATCGAGACCCGGCTGCTCGACCTGCCGCCGGAGACCGTGGTGCACACCGGGCACGGCCCGACCACCACGATCGGCGAGGAGCAGCCCCACCTGTCGGAGTGGATCGCGCGCGGGCACTGAGCCCGCCGGCCGCCTCGCTTGCCGGCTCGCCGGCTGCGTCAGAGGGCGGCCAACTGGGCGGTGAGGGTGTCGGTGTGCTGGAAGGTCAGCCCGGCCAGGGCGATGTGGCGCCAGCGCACCGTACCCTCGGCGTCCAGGATGAAGACCGAGCGGCGCAGGCCCAGGCCCGGCACCGCGATGCCGTAGGACCGGGCCACCTCGCGCTCCGGGTCGGCCAGCAGCGGGAAGCGCAGGTCGTACTGGCGGGCGAAGGCCTCGTGGCTCTCCAGGCCCTGCGGGCTGACCGCCCAGACCGTCGCGCCCAGGTCCTTGAACCGGCTCAACTCCGAGGTGTACGAGCAGAGCTGCTTGGTGCAGACCGGGGTGTTGTCGCCCGGGTAGAAGACCAGCACCAGCGGGCTGCCCTTCGCCTCGGCCAGGCGGTACTCGTGGCGGGTGGCCCCGGAGTCGTCCAGCAGCACGCCCTGCAGCGTGAAGTCCGGGGCGGCGGAACCGGTTTCGGGGGACTTGGCCATCAGGGGCTCGCTTCCGGGGGAGGGCCGTGGGGAGGGCGGTGGGGCGGGCTGCGCGGGTGGCCCAGTGTAGTGCCGTCCGGCGAACCTTCCGGGCCTGACGAACGTTCGTGCTGGAGAGGGCGACGGACACCGCCGGCCACTGCCGGGACCCGCCGCCACTGTCGGGGGACCGGCGCTGAGCTGCGCGGATGCTGGCCGGGAGGGAGCGGTGCAGGTGGCACACGGGGGTAGTACGGTCACGGGTGTGAGCACACCTCCTCCCGCCCGCGACCGGATTCTCGAGACCGCATCCAGACTCTTCTACGCCGAGGGCATCCACGCGGTGGGCGTGGACCGGATCGTCACCGAGGCGGGGGTCACCCGGGCCACCTTCTACCGGCACTTCCCGGGCAAGGAGGAGCTGATCCGCAGTTACCTGGTGGGCCGGGACGCGGCCTTGCGGGAGGGCGCGGCGAAGGTGCTGGCGAGCGGGGCCACGGGGGCGGAGGGCGTGCTCCTGGTGGTGGAGCGGCTGGGCGCGAAGATGCGGCGCGAGGGCTTCCGCGGCTGCCCGTTCATCAACGCGGCGGCGGAGTACCCGGATCCGGCGCACCCGGTGTCGGTGGCGATCGCGGCGCACCGGGCGTGGCTGCTGGGCCTGTTCACCGAACTGCTGCGCGGCGGGGGCTGGCCGGACCCGCGGGCGACGGCGGAGCACCTGGTGCTGCTGCGCGACGGCGCGATGGTGGGCGCCGCCCTGGGCGACCCCGTTGCGGTGGCCCGGCGGCTGACGGCGGCCGTGGCGGGGGTGCTCAGCGCCGCGGGCCGTACATGATCACCGCCACCCCGGCCAGGCAGACCGCGGCGCCGATCAGGTCGTAGCGGGTGGGGCGGAAGCCGTCGGCCACCACGCCCCAGGCGAGCGAGCCGGCCACGAACACGCCCCCGTAGGCGGCGAGCACCCGGCCGAAGTGGCTGTCCGGCTGCAGCGTCGCCACGAAGCCGTAGGTGCCGAGGGCCAGCACGCCGGCCCCGGCCCAGACCCAGCCGCGGTGCTCCCGCACGCCCTGCCAGACCAGCCACGCCCCGCCGATCTCGAACAGGGCGGAGAGCAGGAACAGGGCGATCGAGCGGGCGACGGTCATGAGCAGGGAGTTTAGACCGAGCCGGCGGGCGGGTCCGGGCCCCCGGACCCGCCCGCCGGCTTCCGGTCAGCGGCCCGCGGCGGCGAGCGGGGCCAGGAGCCGGGCGGCGGCCGTGCCCAGGCCGGTGAGGGCCGGGGCACGGAACGCGGGCTCGGCCGGGTCCGGGTCGAACTCGGCGGCGGTGTCACCCTGGACGGAGGCGGCGGTGACCTCCTGGAGCGCGGCGGCGGCCGCCTTCCGCAGGGCGGGGATCGGGACGCCGTGGATGCCCGGGAGCAGGGTGAGCCCGGCCGAGGCGCCGGGCGCGGGGACCGGTGCGGCGACGGGTGCTGACGGGACGTCAGCTGCCGGTGCTTCGGTTCCGGCTCCGGCCTCGGCCAGCCGGGCGCGGTAGGTGGCGGGCTGGTACTCCAGCTCCGGCCCGTAGCGGGTGACGCCCTCGTGCCAGACCACGATCCCGCTCATCCAGTTCCGCAGGTCCTGGAGGTAGGCCTCCACCTCGGCCCGCTGCTCGCCCGTCAGCTGGAAGTCGTCGAAGAGCTGCGGCACCTCATGGGCCGTCAGGTGCTCGAACTGCTCCATCCGCGAGGTCTGCAGGTCCGCCACCACCGCGACGGCGTGCTCCTGGTCGGTGCTGAGGAAGTTCCGCACCACCAGCACGGCGTTGTGCAGCTCGCCCTCGTACTGGATCTCCTTGGGGTAGGAGTAGAGGTCGTTGATCAGCCAGCCGTAGTCCATCGCCGCGTTCTCCACCGCGCGCATGGTGCCGGACTCGAAGACCCCGTCGGGTGCGGTGCGCTGGGCGGCGAACCGGCTGAGCAGCATGGTCAGCTCGGAGCCGAAGGTGTGCCGGCGCATCTCGATGTAGTCCACCGGGTCGGGGATCCGGTTCTCGGCGCGGTTGGCGATCTCCCAGACCCAGCTGTCCAGCATCGTCACCACGGCGTCCCGGAACGCTTCTCGCTGGTGCGGGGGCAGCGGGCCGGCGGTGCGCGCCCAGAGGTCGGCCAGCCCGGCCTCCAGCACGGACTCGGCCGCGGGCACGGCGGCCGGGTCGGCCGGCGGCATGAACCGGGCGAGCCGGTCGGTGGCGGCCCGGGCGCCGGCCACGTCGGCCGGGGTCCCGAAGGCGTAGCTGATCCAGTCGTCGCCGTAGGTGCCCCAGGTGAGCCACTCGGCGGAGAGGGTGAGCTCGTCCAGGGTGGCGTCCGGGTCCAGGCCCGCCGAGCAGAGCGCGAGGTCGAAGCCGCGCAGCTGCTCCTCGGTCCAGGCGCCGGAGTCGGGCAGACCGGGCCGGAACTCGGTGATGCCCAGCGCCCGGGACCACTCGATCGAGGCCTCCCGGGCCGCCGCGTGGTGCGGGCTGCGGCCGGGCGGGAACGGCTGGTACATCGCGGGCACCCGGTAGCCGACCACCGGCGAGTACGGGGTGTGGGTGAACTGCCGCAGGCCCTCGGGGTGCAGGAACCGGCGCAGGTCGGCGGCGGAGGTGCCCAGCCCCATCGGGCCGGCGGCGAAGCCGCTCCCGCCGACCAGCCCCTCGTTCATGTAGCGGCTGGACCGCATGTGCCACTCGTGGCCGCCCGCCTGCCAGTCCTGGAGGCCCTTGGCGTAGGCCAGCACCCGGTTGATCTCCGGCACGGTCAGCCGGTGCTCGGCGAAGAGCGGCGGCAACTCGGTGAAGAAGGTGTTCTCGAACTGGTGCAGCCGGGAGCTGAGCATCTCGTTGACCGCGTCGGCGGCCTGCTGGGTCGGGTAGTCGAGGAACCGCTCCAGCACCAGCACGCCGTTGCTGAGCTCGCCCTCCTGGCTGACCTCGCGCTCGTAGGAGAACAGGTCGTTGCGCAGGTGCACGGCGTCCGAGAAGGTGTCCTTGAGCACCCGCAGCGGGCGGCTGCCGGCCACCCGGGCGGGCACCTCGGCCTTGGCGGCGTACTCCACCAGCCCGGCCGACCAGGGCGCGCCGCCGACCTTGCGGCGCATCTCGATGTACTCGACGGGGTTGGCCACCCGGCCCTTGTTGATGTTGGAGAGCTCCCACATCGACTCGTTCAGCAGGTGCTCGGTGGACTCCCGGAACCGGGCCCGCCAGTCCAGCGACATGTGCGGCACGGTGCGCTGCCACAGGTCGGCCAGGCCGGCCTCGACCGGGTTGGTCGGCTCCGGGAACCCTTCTGCCAGATCCATCGGCATGAAGGCGGGCAGCCGGTCCAGGTAGGCCTTGGCGCCGGTCCGGTCGTCGGGGGTGCGCTTGAAGGTCTCCAGGAAGTGGTCGTCGAAGAAGAAGACCCAGACGTACCAGTCGGTGACCAGGTCGAGCGCCTCGGCGCCGCAGTCCGGGTGGGTGTAGGCGCAGAGCAGCGCGTAGTCGTGCGCCTCCAGGTCGGCGAGCTCCCAGACCCCGGACCCCTCCAGCATGCCGAACTCGCGGGCCCACGCTCTCGTGTGCTCCCGCGCGCCCTCCAGGTGGGGATTGAGTCGCGCGGGGTACGGGAGGTAGAAGTCCGGGAGCTTGAAGGGTTGCTGGGCCATGGGATCCCCCCACAAAGTCGGAACGTCGATCTTCCTCAGTCTCGGCGGAAGATCGACGTCCGGTAAGCCGCGCACAGCAGTGCGGACCCGGCGTGCGGATCCCGGCGCACGTGATCTTTCGAGTGAATCCCCGTCAGATCCGGTGCGTCGCGGTGCTACTGACGGTAGGTCGCCAGGAAGCGCCCGATCCGGCTGATCGCGGTCTCCAGGTCGTCCGCCCGCGGCAGTGTGACGAACCGGAAGTGGTCGGGGCGCGGCCAGTTGAAGCCGGTGCCCTGGACGATGTGGATCTTCTCCCGGAGCAGCAGGTCCAGCACGAACTGCTCGTCGTCCTTGATCCGGTGCACCGCCGGGTCCAGCTTGGCGAAGGCGTAGAGCGCGCCCTTCGGCTTGACGCAGCTCACCCCGGGCAGCTCGTTGAGCGCCCGCCAGGTGACGTCGCGCTGCTCGGTCAGCCGGCCGTTCGGCAGGGTCAGGTCGTGGATCGACTGGTGGCCGCCGAGCGCCGCCTGCACCGCGAACTGGGCCGGCACGTTGGGGCACAGCCGCATGCCGGCCAGCATGGTGAGCCCCTCCAGGTAGTCCTTGGCGTGCTGCTTGGGTCCGGAGACCACCAGCCAGCCGCTGCGGAAGCCGGCCACCCGGTAGGCCTTGGAGAGGCCGTTGAAGGTCAGGGTGACCACGTCGTCGGCGAGCGCGGCCAGGCAGTGGTGCTCGACGCCGTCGTAGAGGATCTTGTCGTAGATCTCGTCGGCCAGCACCATCAGGCCGTGCCGGCGGGCCAGTTCCAGGATGCCGGTGAGGAGTTCCCTCGGGTAGACCGCGCCGGTCGGGTTGTTCGGGTTGATCACCACGATCGCCTTGGTGCGCTGGGTGATCTTGGCGGCGATGTCGTCGAGGTCCGGGTACCACTCGGCCTCCTCGTCGCACAGGTAGTGCACCGCCTTGCCGCCGGCCAGCCGGACCACGGCCGTCCAGAGCGGGAAGTCGGGGGCCGGCACCAGCACCTCGTCGCCGTCGTCCACCAGGGCCTGGACGGCCATCTGGATCAGCTCGGAGGCGCCGTTGCCCAGGAAGACGTCGTTGACGTCCACGCCCGCCACCCCGCGCTGCTGGTAGTACTGCACCACCGCGCGGCGGGCCGGCAGGATGCCCCGGGAGTCGCTGTAGCCGTGCGCCTGCGGCAGGTTGCGGATGATGTCCTGGAGGATCTCCTCGGGCGCCTCGAAGCCGAACGGCGCGGGGTTGCCGGTGTTCAGCCGCAGCACGCTGTGCCCGGCCTCCTCCAGGGCGTTGGCCTGGTCGACCACCGGTCCGCGGATCTCGTAGCAGACCCCCGCGAGCTTGCTGGACTGCCGAAACTCCATCTGGTGCCTCCCGGCCTGGGTGCCGAACCTGGTTGCCTTGTCGTACCAGCCCCTTTGTTTTACCAAGTGGGCACTTGGAAAGTCCAACCTCTTGGCTATGCTGATGGCATGTCACGCCGAAGCTACGACCAGTACTGCGCGATCGCCCGGGCCCTGGACGCGGTGGGGGAGCGCTGGAGCCTCCTGATCGTCCGTGAGCTGCTCGGCGGGCCGCGCCGCTACACCGACCTGCACGCCGACCTGCCCGGGGTGTCCACCGACATCCTGGCCGCCCGGCTGAAGCAGCTGGAGACCGAGGGCCTGGTGGAGCGGCGCCGGCTGGAGCGGCCGGTCAAGGTGGTGGTCTACGAGCTGACCGGGCGCGGCCTGGCGCTGCGCCCGGTGCTGGACGCGCTCGGCGCGTGGGGCCTGCCCGCGCTCGGCGAGCAGCGCCCGACCGACGCGGTGCGCGAGCACTGGGTCACCGCGGCGCCGGTGGCGTCGGCGCACTGAGCGCAGCCCCGGTGGCGTCAGCGCGCTGAGCGCAGCGCCGCGGTGATCCAGTCGTGCGCGTCCCCCATGGTGGGCCGGCCGTCGTGCAGCACGCCGACCAGGGACCAGTAGCGGTCCACCGCCGGGTGGGTCAGCCGAAGGCCCGTCAGTTCGCGGCGGAACGCGGCGTCGTCGGTCCGGCCGGCGCCCCGGGCGAAGGCCGCGACGTAGCAGTCCAGGGCCTGCCCGGGCGCCGGCTCGGCGCCGCGCGCCAGCTCGGCCAGGGCGAGCCGGTAGGCCTCGTCGGCCCCCTGGTAGACCAGGGCGAGCCGGGCGGGGTCCTTCCCGGCCGGGGTCCGGGCGGCCGCGGCCAGGGCCCGGTCGTTGGCGAGCGCGTGCAGCTCGGCGTAGGCGAGCACCTGATCCGGCGTCGGATCGGTGGGCAGGTCGGGCAGCACGGCGTCCACGATCGCGCTCTTCAGCCCGGACGGCAGCCGGACCGGCAGCACCCGGCGCCAGAACGCGGCGAAGGGGTCCAGGGTGGGCGGGCCCTGGAGCGCCGCGCCGAGCACCGGCAGCCGGTCGGGCGCCTTCGCCAGGGCCGCCAGCGCGGCCTCCCGCCAGCGCAGTTCGGCGAGTTGGCGGGCCACCTCGGCGCGCTCCGCGGCCAGCGCCCGCTCCAGCGGGAGCTCGCCCCGGGCCACCTCGGCGGCGGTCGGCAGCGACAGCCCGAGCGCCCGCAGCCCGCGCAGCTCGCGCAGCCGGGCCAGGTCGGCCGCCCCGTACCGCCGGTGGCCGCCGGTGCTGCGCCCGGCGCCCGGCAGCAGGCCCTGGTCGGAGTAGTAGCGAACCGTCTTGACGCTGACCCCGCCCGCTTCGGCCAGCATGCCGATGGTCAGACTGGCTTCGGTCAGACTGGTTTCTCCCCCTGGGGGAGTTCCTACGGTCACCTCATGAGCATATTCGTACTGATTCCCGGGGCCTGGCTCGACGGCGAGGTCTGGCAGCAGGTGGCGACGGACCTGGAGCGGCGCGGTCACCGGGTGCTCCCGGTGACCCTGGGCACCGCCCCGACCGACGGGCTCACCGAACACACCCGGCAGGTGGGCGAGGTGCTGGCGGCCGCGGACGAGCCGGTGGTGCTGGTCGGCCACAGCTACGGCAGCTTCCCGATGCTCGGCGCGGCCGACCGGTGGCCCGACCGGGTGGCCCGCACGGTGCTGATCGACGCGCCACTGCCCGAGGACGGCGAGGCCCTGGTGGACCTGCTGCCCTGCGAGCAGCGGGCGACCGTCACCGGCGAGCTGGTGCCCTACCCCGCGGTGCCCTGGATGAGCGGCGGCGAGCTGCCCGCCGGCACCTCCGAGCGGCTGGCCGAGCGGACCCCGCACTGGCCGGCCCGCTGCATGACCGAGCCGATCGCGCTCACCGGAGCGGTCAAGGAGCTCCCGATGACCGGGGTGTTCTGCACCCTGAGCGGGGCCGACCTGGCCGTGGCGCGCGGCCTGCACGCGAGCGGGGCGCCGCGGTTCGCCTGGCTGGCGAACCGGGCGAACCGCTACTACGAACTGGCCAGCGGGCACCTGCCGATGGTCACGATGCCCGAGCGGCTGGCCGAGGTGCTGGCCGGGGCCGCCCGGGGCGAGGGCGAGCCGCTGCTCTGACACCGCGGCGAGGGCGAGCCGCTGCTCTGACGCCGTCCGTGGGACGCCCGGCTGCCCGGCCGGCCCGACGCCGGGTCAGCTGGGCGTGCCGCCGGGCGTGATCACGCAGCCGCCGTCCTGGTTGCTGAACAGCGGCTGCATCGCGAAGGTGCCGGTGGGCAGGGTGACCTTCTGGAAGTTGCTCTCGCACAGGTCGCCGATCTCCTCCCCCGAGGGGTCCACCCAGCCGCTCGACGGCTGCGGGTCGGAGATCGACTCGGCGTACTCGTGGCCCTCGACGATGCTGAACGCGTCCAGCTTGCCGCCCAGCGCGCTGTTGGGGCAGCGGCTGCCGGCCGGTGCGTCGAGCTGGTAGGGCATGTTGGTGTAGGAGACGCTGCCGGTGTAGTCGTGGTAGGCGCAGAACCCGGAGTTGGGCCAGCCGTCGGGCGAGGTGCCGCTCGGGCTGAGCACCACGATCTGGGCGTCGTTGTCGCCGGCCACGCCGAAGTGGCTCGCGGCGTTGTCGGCCTCGGCGGCGATGTCGGACTGGGCGGAGGACGCGGGGGCGGGGGACGCGTCGTCCACCCAACTGCCGCCGAACACCGGGCCGGTGAAGGTGGGTCCGGAGCCGGAGGAGTCGGTGTACTGCGAGGTGACGGTGGACCAGGTGTCCTGGCTGGTGCCGAGCCCGTTGAACAGGTCGGTCAGGTACTGCTGCACCCCGTTGGTGTCGCTGTGCCACTGGCTGCCCCAGAAGTCCAGGTAGACCACGGGGTTGTGCTGCACCGGGCCGCCGCCGTACTGCATCTGGTCGGTCGAGCCGCGGCGGTGGCGGGCGGGGGTGCCGTGCAGGTTCGCGGTGCTGTAGACGTGCGCGGTCGGGTGGGCGGGTGCGGCGGCGGCGACCGGCGCGGCGACCGCCGTGGGGGCGGCGGACAGCTGCGCGGCGGGCACGGCGGCCACGGCCAGGACGGCGGTGAGCGCGGCCAGCGCTCGGTGGGGGGAGGTCCTACGAAGGTTCATGACGCTCGCAATCACGGATCGAAAAGGTGTGGGGGGCTGTGCTGCGGCGGCTCGGTCCAGATACTGGTGGCCGAGCGCGCGTCCATCAAGCGCGCTGAATCGACGTGAACACGCCAAGGCGGGAAACCGCCCGCAAGGAGTCGCCGTGACCAGCAGCACCCCGACCCAGCGCTACCGTGCCGCCAGGGACCTGATGTCGACTCAGCCCGCCGGCTCCGGTGACGACGGGTTCGCCTGGCCCGAGCTGGGCGAGCGCTTCAACTGGGCGGTCGACTGGTTCGACGCGATCGCCCGGGGCAACGCGCGCACCGCGCTGTGGATCGTCGAGGAGGACGGCCGCGAGGAGCAGCACAGCTTCGACGCGCTGGCCCACCGCTCCGACCAGGTGGCGCACTTCCTGGCCGGGCTCGGCGTGCGCAAGGGCGACCGGGTGCTGCTGATGCTCGGCAACCAGGTCGAGCTCTGGGAGGCGATGCTCGCGGTGATGAAGCTCGGCGCGGTGATCATGCCCGCCACCACCGCGCTCGGCCCCGCCGACCTGGCCGACCGGATCGCCCGCGGCAAGGCCGCGCACGTGATCGCCAACGCCGCCGACACCGCCAAGTTCGTGACCGGGGAGGGCGCCGGCGAGGACGTGACCCGGATCGTGGTCGGCGGCGCGGCCGAGGGCTGGACGGCCTTCGAGCAGGCCTACGCGATCGCCGACCCCGAGCCGTTCGCCGCCGCCACCGCCCCCGACGACCCGCTGCTGGTCTACTTCACCTCCGGCACCACCAGCCGCCCCAAGCTGGTCCAGCACACCCAGGTCTCCTACCCGGTCGGCCACCTGACGACCATGCGCTGGGCCGGCCTGCGGCCCGGCGACACGCACTGCAACATCAGCTCGCCCGGCTGGGCCAAGCACGCCTGGAGCTGCTTCTTCGCGCCGTGGGCCGCCGAGGCGACGATCTTCGTGCACAACTACACCCGGTTCGACCCGGCCCGGCTGCTCGCCGAGCTGCGCCGCGCCGAGGTGACCACCTTCTGCGCGCCGCCCACGGTCTGGCGGATGCTCATCCAGAGCGAGCTGGGCGAGCGCCCGGCCGCGCTGCGCGAACTGTTCGCGGCCGGCGAGCCGCTCAACCCCGAGGTGATCGCCCAGGTCGAGCGGCACTGGGGCCTGACCATCCGGGACGGCTTCGGGCAGACCGAGACCACCCTGCTGATCGGCAACCTGCCCGGCGAGCCCATCAAGCCCGGCTCGATGGGCCGCCCGCTGCCCGGCGTGCCGGTGGTACTGGTCGACCCGGTCAGCGGCGAGCCGGCCGAGGAGGGCGAGATCTGCCTCGACCTCGCCCGCCGCCCGCTCAACCTGATGACCGGTTACCTCGACGACGAGCAACGCAACGCCGAGGCGATGGCCGGCGGTTACTACCACACGGGCGACGTGGCCAGCCGGGACGCCGACGGCGACATCACCTACATCGGCCGCACCGACGACGTGTTCAAGGCCTCCGACTACAAGATCTCGCCGTTCGAGCTGGAGAGCGTGCTGATCGAGCACCCGGCGGTGGCCGAGGCGGCCGTGGTGCCCGCGCCCGACCCGACCCGGCTCGCGGTGCCCAAGGCCTACGTGGCGCTGGCCGCGGGCTGGGCGCCGGACCGGGAGACCGCGCTGGCGATCCTGCGGCACGCCCGGGAGAACCTCGCCCCCTACCTGCGGGTGCGCCGACTGGAGTTCTACGAGCTGCCGAAGACCATCTCCGGCAAGATCCGCCGGGTCGAGCTGCGCACCCGCGAGCAGCAGGGCGCGGAGCTGACCGAGGAGTGGCGCGACGACCAGTTCCCGGAGTTGAAGGGGTAGTCAGTCCGTCAGCGTGATGCGGATGCCGACCATGCCGTCGGCGCCGCGCCGCAGCCGGCTGCCCAGCATGACCAGGCGGCCGACCAGCCCGTACTTGCGGGCCAGCAGGCGGCGGTAGGGCGCGGGGTCCACCAGTTCGGCGGTGGCCGGCACCGGGTCGCCGGTGGCCTGCCCGCGGACGTCGCACGGCCCGACCAGGACGTCGGGCCGGCGGCGGATCCGCTTGGCCTTCCAGCTGTCGGCCACCGTCCAGACGCCGAGCGAGGCGCCGTCGCGCACCACCCAGACCGGGGTCGGCACCGGCGTGCCGTCCTTCTTGTACGAGGTGACCAGCAGGTACTTGCCGTTGCCCAGCTGCTCCAGCAGCGCGTCATGCATGGCCGGACTGTACAGCTGTCAGAATGCACTGCGTACGCGCAGCGCAACTCTGGAGAAGGTGACCGGCTTCGTGACCACGCCAGCCGAACAAGCAGTCGGGCGACGGATCGCCGAGGAACTCGGGGTCCGGGAGGGCCAGGTGAGGGCGGCGGTCGAGCTGCTGGACGGCGGCTCGACCGTCCCGTTCATCGCCCGCTACCGCAAGGAGGTCACCGGGGAGCTGGACGACGCCCAGCTGCGCACCCTGGAGGAGCGGCTGCGCTACCTGCGCGAGCTGGAGGAGCGCCGGGCCGCGGTGCTGGAGTCGATCGAGACGCAGGGCAAGCTGGACGACGCGCTGCGCGCCCAGATCCTGGGCGCCGACTCCAAGGCCCGGCTGGAGGACATCTACCTGCCCTTCAAGCCCAAGCGGCGGACCAAGGCGCAGGCGGCCCGGGAGGCCGGCCTGGAGCCGCTGGCCGACACCCTGCTGGCCGACCCCTCGCAGGACCCGGCCGCGCTGGCCGCGACCTTCACCAACGAGCAGGTGGCCGACACCGCCGCCGCGCTGGACGGCGCCCGCTCGATCCTGGTCGAGCGGTTCGCCGAGGACGCCGACCTGATCGGCTCGCTGCGCGAGCGGATGTGGACCCGGGGCCGGCTGGTCGCCAAGGTCCGCGACGGCAAGGAGCAGGACGGCACCAAGTTCGCCGACTACTTCGAGTTCGCCGAGCCCTACACCAAGCTCCCCTCGCACCGGATCCTGGCGATGCTGCGCGGCGAGAAGGAGGAGGTGCTCGACCTCGACCTCTCCCCGTACGAGGGCGAGGAGGGCGACCTGCCGGACGAGCGCGACTACGAGCAGCGGATCGCCGCCCGGTTCGGCGTGGCCGACCACGGCCGCCCGGCCGACAAGTGGCTCGGCGACACCGTCCGTTGGGCCTGGCGGACCCGGATCCTGGTCCGGCTCGGCCTGGACCTGCGCGGCCGGCTGCGCCAGGACGCCGAGGACGAGGCCGTCAAGGTGTTCGCCGCCAACCTGCGCGACCTGCTGCTCGCCGCCCCCGCCGGCACCCGCGCCACCATGGGCCTGGACCCGGGCTTCCGCACCGGCGTCAAGGTCGCGGTGGTGGACGCCACCGGAAAGGTGGTCGCGCACGACACCATCTACCCGCACCAGCCCGCCAACAAGTGGGACGCGGCGCTGGCCACCCTGGCCAAGTTGGCCCAGGCCCACGACGTGGAGCTGGTGGCGATCGGCAACGGCACCGCCTCCCGGGAGACCGACAAGCTCGCCGAGGACCTGATCGGGCGTCACCCGGAGCTGAAGCTGACCAAGGCGATGGTCTCCGAGGCCGGCGCCTCGGTCTACTCGGCCTCCGCCTTCGCCTCCCAGGAGCTGCCGGAGCTCAACGTCTCGATCCGCGGCGCGGTCTCGATCGCCCGCCGGCTCCAGGACCCGCTGGCCGAGCTGGTGAAGATCGACCCCAAGTCGATCGGCGTCGGCCAGTACCAGCACGACCTGAGCGAGGTGAAGCTCTCCCGCTCGCTGGACGCGGTGGTCGAGGACTGCGTGAACGCGGTCGGCGTGGACGTCAACACCGCCTCCGCCCCGCTGCTCACCCGGGTCTCCGGGGTAACCGCCACGCTGGCCGACAACATCGTGGCGCACCGCGACGCCAACGGCCCGTTCCGCACCCGCAAGTCGCTCAAGGACGTGGCCCGGCTGGGCCCGAAGGCCTTCGAGCAGTGCGCGGGCTTCCTGCGGATCCCGGGCGGCGACGACCCGCTGGACGCCTCGGCGGTGCACCCGGAGGCCTACCCGGTGGTGCGCCGGATCCTGGCGAAGACCGGCGGCACGATGGGCGAGCTGATCGGCAACGGGCAGCTGCTGCGCGGCCTGCGGCCGGGCGAGTTCGCCGACGACACCTTCGGCGTCCCGACCGTCACCGACATCCTGGGCGAGCTGGACAAGCCCGGCCGCGACCCGCGCCCGGCCTTCCGCACCGCGACCTTCAAGGAGGGCGTCGACAAGATCGGCGACCTGGAGGTCGGCATGGTGCTGGAGGGCGTGGTGACCAACGTGGCCGCGTTCGGCGCCTTCGTCGACGTGGGCGTGCACCAGGACGGCCTGGTGCACGTGTCGGCGCTGTCCGCGAAGTTCGTCAAGGACCCGCGCGAGGTGGTGAAGCCGGGTGACGTGGTGACCTGCAAGGTCGTCTCGGTGGACGTGCAGCGCAAGCGGATCGGCCTGACGCTGCGGCTGGACGACGAGGTGCAGCCCGCCGCCGAGGGCCGGGGCGGCGGCCAGCGCGGCGGCGGCCAGCGGGGCGGCGGCAACAGCGGTGGCAACGGCGGAGGCAACGGCGGTGGCGGCGGCGGTCAGCGTGACCGCGGGCCGCGCCCGCCCCGGCAGGACCGCCGCGGCGCGGCCCCGGCGCCGGTGGTGAACAGCGCGATGGCGGACGCGCTGCGCCGGGCCGGCCTGACCGGCAAGTAGCGGCCGCGGCCGCGGGGGCGCGTGCCGGTCACGCCCCCCGCGGCCCCGCGGTCTCCCGCAGTTCGGCGGCCAGCCGGACCAGTTCGGCCCGCCAGGGCTCGTAGCCGAGCCGCTCGGCGGCCTCCTCGACCGGCATCGCGCGCACCTGCACCACCTGCTCCCCGTCCACCGGGTTGAGCGGCGCGCCGTCCACCACCACCTCGGCCCAGCCCCAGAGCCAGGCCTTCTCGGGGTGCGGCTGCCACGGGCGGTAGGGCTCGGCCCGGTCGGTCACCGCGCGGTGCGCGCCGATCCAGACCGGCTCGCCGGCCAGCCGGGCGCCGGCCTCCTCGGCCAGTTCGCGGACCAGGCAGTCGAGCACCGGCTCGTCCTGCTCGCGGGTGCCGCCGGGCAGGAACCAGAAGCCGCGGTCGTCCTCGCAGAGCACCACCCGGTCCCCGGCGAACCCGATCAGGTGAATGTTGGTGATCAGCTCGTCCGGCGGCAGGGCGAGCGCGAACCGGGCGTCCATGCCGCCCCACTCCCACCGCTGGGGCGCGAACAGCGCCGGGTAGCGGTCCTCGGGCGGGCTGGCGAGCTCAGGGCTACTGGTCATCGCGTGATCATAGTCGGGCGGTTTCGCACGCCGGTCCCGCGCGCCGGGACGACTACGGACCGTATGCACAGCGTATGGTACTGATGATGCGTCAGTAAACGGAAGGTCAACAACGGCCGGCCGAGAGCGTCCCAGGAGGCTGAACAGGTGGCAGTGCTCTGCAGGCCGGCGACCGAGGTCCCGGAACACGTCATCACCATGGACGACACCCTGGCGATCGCCCGCGACCTGCACCGCGACCACCCGGACCTGGAGCTGGTGCTGCGGCTGATCGGCCACACCGGCGTGCGCAAGCGGCACCTGGTCCAGCCGATCGAGCGCACCCTGGCGCACCCGGGCTTCGAGACCCGCAACAAGCTGTTCTTCACGGAGGCCCAGAAGCGGGTGCCGAAGGTGGTCCAGCAGGCGCTGGACCACGCCGGCCTGACGGCGCAGCAGATCGACCTGATCGTCTTCGTCTCCTGCACCGGCTTCAGCATGCCCTCGCCGACCGCCTGGCTGATCAACGAGATGGGCTTCAAGTCGCAGACCCGGCAGCTGCCGATCGCCCAGCTCGGCTGCGCGGCCGGCGGCTCGGCGATCAACCGGGCGCACGACTTCTGCACCGCCTACCCGCAGGGCAACGCCCTGGTGGTGGCCTGCGAGTTCTGCTCGCTCTGCTACCAGCCGACCGACCTCGGGGTCGGCCAGCTGCTCTCCAACGGCCTGTTCGGCGACGCGGTGGCGGCCGCCGTGGTGCGCGGCGACGACGACGCCTACGGGGTGCGGCTGGAGCGCAACGGCTCCTACCTGATCCCGCACACCGAGGACTGGATCTCCTACGCGGTGCGCTCCACCGGCTTCCACTTCCAGCTGGACAAGCGGGTGCCCGGCACCATGGAGCCGCTCGCCCCGGTGCTGGAGGCGCTGGCCGAGGAGCACCACTGGAAGGCCGCCAACCTGGACTTCTACGTGATCCACGCCGGCGGGCCGCGGATCCTGGACGACCTCGGCCGGTTCCTCCAGGTGCCGGCCGACGCCTTCCGGCACAGCCGGGCCACGCTCACCGAGTACGGCAACATCGCCAGCGCCGTGGTGCTGGACGCGCTCGGCCGGCTCTTCGAGGAGGGCGCCGCGATCAACGAGCACCGGGGCATCCTGGCCGGCTTCGGCCCCGGCATCACCGCCGAGGTCGCGCTCGGCACCTGGACCGACCGCCGCCGCGAGCGGCTCAGCTGAGGATTCGTCAGATGACTGATCGGGAAACGGTGTTCTGGACGGTCGGCGAGCTGGACGAGCTCGCCTTCGACCCGGTGATGGCGGACGCGGTGGGGCGCGAGTCGCTCGGCCGGGTCCGGCTGCCGCACGGGGAGGGGGAGGCCTGGCTGGCCGGCAAGTACGCCGACGTCACCAAGGTCACCTCGGACCCGCGGTTCAGCCGGGCGCTGCTGCTGGAGCACGACGTCACCCGGATGGCGCCCAACCCGATCCCGCTGCCGGACGCGGTGGGCTTCGCCGACCCGCCCGAGCACACCCGGCTGCGGCGGGCCGCCTCGCGCGCCTTCACCGGCAAGAAGATCGACGAACGGCGCCCGCGCGCCGAGGAGTTGGCCGACCGGCTGATCACCGCGATGGTCGAGCGCGGCGCCCCCGGCGAGCTGATGGCCGACTACTACGACCGGTTCGCGCTGCACGGGATGAGCGAGCTGATGGGCATCCCGGAGGCGGACCGCGAGCAGTTCGCCGAGTGGACCAAGCAGATCATCAGCGCCCGGCACGACCCGGCGGTCAGCGAGCGGGCCAAGCACGAGATCGGCGCCTACGTCGACGGGTTGGCCGAGCAGCGGCTCGTCGAGCCGCGCGACGACCTGATCAGCCACCTGCTGGAGGGCGAGCGCGCGGGCGAGCTGACCCGCGACCAACTGGTCGCCTTCGCGGTGCTGATGCAGATCAGCGGCGTCAACTCGGTGCGGCTGAACAGCGGCACCATGGGCTACATCCTGCTCAGCCGCCCGGAGTTGTGGCAGCGGCTGGTGGCCGAGCCGGAGCTGTTGCCGCAGGCCGTCGAGGAGCTGCTGCGCTGGCTGCCGCACCGCAACGCTGTCGGCCAGGCCCGGATCGCCACCGAGGAGGTGGAGTTGGGCGGCGCGGTGGTCAAGGCCGGCGAGGCGGTGCACTCCTCCTACCTGGCCGCCAACCGCGACCCGGCGGTCTTCGAGCGCCCGCACGAGCTGGACTTCGACCGGCAGCCCAACCCGCACCTGGCCTTCGGCCACGGCCCGCACTACTGCGTGGGCGCGAACTTCGCCCGGATGGAGACCCAGGTGATGCTGCGCAGCCTGCTGGACCGGCTGCCGGGCCTGGAGCTCGCCGTCGCGCCCTCCGAAGTGGAGTGGCGCAAGGGCGAGTTGATCCGGGGGCCACGGGCCCTGCCGGTGCGCTGGTGAGCGGGCTGGTACTGCCGCCGGGCGGCGGGCGCAAGCTGGTCGGGCCGGCCCAGCACGTCACCTTCAAGATCACCGGAGAACGGTCGACGGTCGGCTCGGTCTTCGAGGTGGTGGTGCCGGTCGGCTTCGACGTCGGCGCCCACCGGCACACCCGCAGCGAGGAGTTCTTCTACGTGCTGGAGGGCGAGGTCGACATGTTCGCCTTCGAGCCCGAGGTGCGCACGGCCGGCGGCTGGCAGCACTGGCGCTCGGCGGAGGGCGACACGGTGCGCCGGGGCACCCCCGGCTCGCTGATCCACATCCCGCCGGGCGTGCCGCACGGCTTCGCCAACGCCGGCGACACCCCGGCCCGGATGCTCTTCCAGGCCGCCCCGCCCCCCGACCACGAGCGCTACTTCGAGGAACTGCTGGAGCTGCTGGCCGACGGCGAGCCCCCGGCCGGCGCCGTCGACGAGCTGCGCCGCCGCTGGGACATCGAGCAGCTGACGCCGCTGCGGCCGGGGGTGCCGCTGCCGGCCGAGTGAAACCATCAGGTCGAAGGCGGACCGGACCGCGCCGATCGGGGTGTCACCGGCACCCCGCGCGCCATCGCGTCGAAGTCCAGGATCGGACGGGTCAGGATCGTCTCGATGCTGTCGGTCAGCAGGTTGCCGAGGATGAACTCCTCCTCGGGGCCTGAGCCGAAGGTGACGACCTGTCCGCTGGACTGGATCATCCAGTTCAGCAGCTCCCGTTCGGCGGCCTCGGCGAGGATGATCTCCCGATCCGGGTGGCGTTGCCGGATCGACCGGACCGCTGAGCGGAGCTCTGCCGGGTCGACGGCGAGCGCACGCACCGTGGCCGGTGAGGCGCGTCGGCCCCACCATTGGAAGACCACCCACTGGGCGACCGAGGGGTGGCTGAACACCTCCTCGGCGATGGCGTCGAGCTGATGGAGGTTCTTGGCGTTCGCCACGGTGTGGACGCGCACGCGTGTGAAACCCACCTGGTCGCACAGCCTCAGGGATTCCAGGAGTGCGGCGTGCAGGTTCCGGTCGGGACTGCGGCGGAAGGCGCGCTGGGCCTCGGCGGTCACGCCGTCCAGCGGCAACCGGAGCGAGGACAGCGCCGAGAGCCGCGCGAGCTTGTCGGCGGTCAGCGTGTAGCCGGTGGTGTCGAGTGCGACCCGGATCCCGGCAGCGGTCGCGTGATCGACGACCTGGTGGATCGGTGGCCACAGCAGCGGGTCGCCGCCGGCCAGCACCAGGTCGGTGGTGCCGTGTTCGGCGAGCTTGTCGACGATGCCCTTCGCCTGATCCAGGCTGATCTGCTCCGCGGCGAACGGGTTGTAGCACCCCTGGCAGGACATCGGGCAGCGGTTGGTGATGGACCAGTTGACCCGGGTGACGCGGCGTCCGACCCGGGGCTGCTCGGTGCGGAGGCTGATGGCGTCGATGAGCCGGGTGAGCCGTCTGCCCTGCGGCAGGGAGGTTCCCGTCAGCAGCCGGGCGGCGCGGTCGACGTCGGCGGCCGTCGCGTTGTTCTGGAGCAGGACGAACGCCAGCCGGTAGCGGCTGAGTTCGTCGTCGGGTGCTGCGGCCAGGGCTCGCTCGATGCGACTGGTGAGGTCGCGGAGGTAGGCCGGGTGGAAGCGGTCGGGCTCCAGGCGGCGCTGGAAGCGGTCGGCGACCGATCCGGGCTCCACCGTGCGGTCGTAGCCGGCGCGCAGGGGATGGGTGGGCAGGATCGCCAGATGGTGACGGGTGGGCACGGGTTCTCCGCCGATCAGTGCGGGAGGGTGGGAGCGGGGACGACCAGGACGGACTCGGCGCAGGGCAGGCCCTGGTTCTCCCGGAAGACCGCGTCGCGTACGGCCCTGGAGATGTCGGGCCGGGTCGGCGCGTCGAGGAACGCGGCGGTCGAGGCGAGCGGGTCGAGGTGGTGCTCGTGGATGAGGTTGCGCAGGCTCCGGGGCAAATCATCCGAGGCCCCGAGTAGATCCTCGCCAACACCCTTTGCCAGTAGCAGGTTTGCGGCGCGCCTAGCCTTCGCGAGGTTCGTCCGCGGATCCCGGTCGGTGGCCTTGGCCAGGTAGTAGGTGATCGGCTGGATCGCCCACGGGAGCTCGGCCGTGTGGTCCGGGGCGGGCTGGTTGAAGGCGTTGGGCCCCAGGCCCAGGCCGTCGATGAGCCATTCCGGCCACATGCTGGTGCGGTAGCGGGCGCGAGCGGCGCGGTGGAACGCGTCCAGGGTGGTGATGGCGGCGGTTGCCTCGATCCGCAGGGCCTGCGCGAGGCGGCTCAGGACCGGCTGCAGGACGGCGCGTGCTGTCGGGGCGTGCGCGGCCGTGGGGACGACCGGGATCAGGTCGAGGTCGGAGACGATCCGTCCGTTCGCCCCGGTGCGGTGATCGCCCCGGGCGAGCGAGCCGGACAGCGCCACGGACATGCCCGGGACGTCGGCGAGTTCGAGGCGCAGCAGGGCGAGGAGGCGGGGCAGGTCGAGCGAGTTCACGTTCACCTTCCGGGGTCGGCTACGGCGGTGAAGTCGGCGTAGGGGCCGTGTAGTTCCTCGGCGGCCACGAAGGCGTCGAGCGCTGCCGCCAGCGGCGGGAGGTCGCCGAGCAGGGCTCGCGCGTACCGCAGGTCCTTGACCATGTGGTGGACGGCGAAGTCGGGGTCCTCGTAGGCGCGGGAGACGATCCGGTGGAGCTTCTGGTCGGCGAGCGCGGCCATCCAGCCGTCCGAAGTGACCACCTTCGCGGCCGTCGGGTAGTCGGGGCCGAGCAGGTCGGGCAGGCAGCGGGCGAAGACGGCGGCCGCGTGCAGGAGCGAGGCGCCCCAGGCATTGAAGACCAGCTTGAAACGGGCCGGATTCCCGGGCCGCCCGAACTCGTAGCGGTTGCGGGTGAACGCGGCCAACACTTCGTCGGCAGCGGTGCTCGGGCCCGAGGCGTGCAGGAAGGCGGACAGAGTGCCGGCCTCGGCGGCAGGACGGGAACCCGTGACGGGGCACTCCCACGCCGCCCCGCCCAGCGCGGTGACCTCGTGGTGCCACCGGACCGCCTGGTCGGGGGTGATCGTGGAGAGTTCGATGCACGCGGGCCGCTCGGCGCGGATGGCCGCGACCACCTTCGGGTGTCCCCAGAACCCACGGCTGCGCGTGTCGTCCTCGAAGCAGCCGACGATCACTCGGGGGCGCCCAGCGGGAATGTCGTCGGGGCTGATCAACGGGACCTGCCCGTGCGGGGCCCGGTCGAGGTGGCGGCTGGTGAGTGCGACGCGGAGGCTGGGCAGCGCCGCCAGGTGGGGCAGGATGCCTGCGGTGATCACCCCGTACCCGGCGACGACGACGGTCGTCGCCGGAAGTGGTGCCCGCCGTGCGGCAGGTGTCATCGGGTCACTCGTCCCTCAGTACGGTGGCGCGGTTCGCGTTCCAGGCCAGCGCGTCGGCGATGCCGTCCTGGAGCGTGCGGGTGGGGGACCAGCCCAGCAGCGTGCGGGCGCGGTCGATGTTCGGGTAGGCACCGGCCACGTCGCCGGGCCGGGCGTCGGTGATGTGGTGGGCCAGAGGCTCGCCGGTGACCTCCTCGAAGGCGGCGATGAGCTCGAACACCGTGCTGCCGGTGCCCGAGCCGAGGTTGATGGGCAGGTAGCGCGGACCCGGCTCGGCCGTGACCTCGTCGAAGCGGCGCACGGCGGCGAGGTGGGCGGCAGCCAGGTCCCAGACGTGGACGTAGTCGCGCACACCGCTGCCGTCGCGCGTCGGCCAGTCGGCACCGGTCACCGGGTAGGGCTCACCGGCCCGGTAGCGGTCGATCATCACGCCGAGGGCGTGGGTGGGCGTGGTGGTCTGCAGGCCGGTGCGCTGCTTGGGGTCGGCACCGATCGGGTTGAAGTAGCGCAGGGTGATGACGCGCAGGGGCGTGCCGCCGGTGATGTCCTCCAGGGCACCCTCGAAGACGGCCTTGGTGCGGGCGTACGGGGAGAGCGGACGCAGCGGCGCGTCCTCGGTGATGTTCTCGCCGGAGTCGTAGATCGCCGCCGAACCGGAGAACACCAGGCGGTGGCACCCGTTGCGGAGCAGGTGGCGAACGACCGCGAGGCTCTTGGTGACGTTGGTGTCGTAGTAGCCGAGCGGGTCGGCGACCGATTCCGGGACGACGATCTTGGCCGCGCACCCGATCGCGGCGTGGATGTCCGGGTGGTCCGCGAACACCCGGTCGATCAGGTGGCCGTCGGCGATGTCGCCCAGGTAGAAGGTACGGCCGGTGACGAACTCGGGCCGACCGGTCGAGAGGTCGTCCACGACGATCGGCTCGATGCCCTCGTCGAGGCAGGCCGAGGCGAGGGTGGAACCGATGAACCCGGCGCCGCCGGTGATCAGGACCTTCATGGATGTCCTCCGAAGTCGGTTGGATTCCAGCTGAGTTGGAGAATGCGGCGGGCAGCGTAGCAGCGGATTGCGGCGTTCATCCGGAAATGCCCGAGCTGACCGGCCCATCCGCGTTGACGGCCTGGTAGAGGCACCAGACCATGGTCGGCCTGAACTCCTCCAGGACCGTGAGGCCGGCTCGACGGGCGAGGTCGGTCGAGGCGACGCAGCCGTCGGCCCGGCCCTCGATCACTTCGCGGACGGCGAGCGGCTTGGCGTTCGTCCAGCGGCGCTCGGCGTCCGGAGCCGTGCGATCGGCGAAGGTGGCCGTGGCAGGGTGGAGCGCGATCGTGCGGGGGTGACGGACCGTCGGCGCGGTGGCCAGGCAGATCGGCTTGGTCGGGGCCTGCCAGACCTCCACCAACTCGGCCTTGCCGGTGTATCGGAAGTGCAGGTTCACCCACAGGTCGGAGACCTCGCCGGTGGGGTGGTCGCGCTCCACGAAGCCTGCGGCGACCACGGCGGGTGTGCCGTCCCGCACGGCCGCCTGCATGGCCTGTTCGAAGCTGTCGGTGAGTCGGACGGCGCGGAACCGCCGCGATGCCTCCGCGTGGGCGTCGGTGCCGGTCGGCCCCAGGGTGGCGACGACGAGGCGGCTCCGGCGGACGTGCCGGTGGATCGCGCTCCCGGGCGGTGGGTTGAGCCGTGGTGAAGTGGTGTTGAGGGGGCGCACGGAGTCCTCCGTCTCATGAATGGCGAGGGTTGATCTGCCGGGACGGCCGGCCTGGTGAGTCGGTCTGACTGGGCTCCGGCGGGGCGGCCGGGCCGATTTCGCACCAGATCGTCTTGCCGCTGCCGGTGGGCCCGGTCGGCGGGATGACGCCCCAGCGGTTGGCCAGGTGCTGGACCAGGTTCAGGCCCTGGCCCGAGGTGGCAGCCGATCCGAACTGCGGCCGTCTGAGCGGAAGTTGATGACTCTGGTCGTGGACCGCGAGCTGTAGGGCGGATCCGGTCCAGGTGGCGGTGAGCACCGCCGGCTTCGCGGTGTGGACGACTGCGTTCGCCAGCAGCTCGGCCGCGCACAGCAGCGCGTCGGCGATCCGGTCCTCGGGCAGGGCCATGGGCCAGCTCTTGAGACAGGTGTGCAGCTGGTGCCGGGTGGTCCGCGCGTCCAGCAGGTCGGGCTCGATGTGCAGAACGAGCCGGTGCGGAAGGCGGGTTGGCGGGGCGGCGCTTGCATGGGCAGGCCGCAGTGACTCGGGCATGAAGGTACCCCCAGAGCACGGCGATGATCACCGAAGGTGCGGACCCAGCCACCGTCAGTGAGTGCTGCAACACGTTCTCGTAGCCCGGAGAGAAATGCAAGCCGACCAGATCCGTGAATTCGCGGAAGGTCAGAACTCGCGTTCTGGTTGACTGGACGATGGGGATGAAGGGACTTGACGCATAGTCAGTTGAGCCGATAGGGGTTGGCGACATGGCACCAGCACAGAGGTCACGAACACGTGCGACCGCACCTGTCGACGGCTCGGGCCCGACCTTCCTCGGGACCCTGCTCGGCAGGAAGTTCCGCGACATCCGCGAGGAGAACGGCGCGAGCCGGGAGCAGGTCGCGGAGGTCCTGGACGTCTCCGTCCACGCGATAGCGCGACTGGAGACGGCGGAGAACAAGGCCACCGTGCCGCAGGTCCACCTGCTGTGCTCGCACTTCAAGGTGCCGGCCGAGACCGCCGCGTACATGGAGCAGCTGGCCCGGCGGGCGAAGCAGCGGGGATGGTGGTCGGAGTACGACCAGCTCGGCGGGCCCTACGCGAAGATCGTGGCTGTGGAGAACCTGGTGGCCGCGTCACCCACGGGTGAGATTCGAACGTGGGAGCCGTTGATCATCCCTGGGTTGTTCCAAACACCGGAGTACACCAGGGCTCTGTTCGAGCGCCTGGAGCTGCTCTCGAAGAGCACGGGCGAGCCGCTCGGAGGACCGGGTGGGCTTCCGCTGGATGACCAGGTCGCGAGTCGCCAGCGGCGGACGCAGATCCTGGAGGGTGATCAGCCGCCGAGGATCTGGGCCATCATCGGCGAAGGTGCCTTCCGTATGCGGGTCGGTGGACCGGAGGTGATGCGGAAGCAGATTGACCACCTCTTGGAACTCTCCACTCGCCGCAACATTGTGATCCAGATCTTGCGGGACGACGTCGGCTACCACCTCGGCGTGTCCGGGGCCTTCACGCACTACGTGTTCAGCAAGGCGGCGGATCACTCGGTGGTGTATCACGAGGGCCCGCGCAGTTTCGGGGACAGTATTGCTCTGATCGCCCGTCACGACGCAGCTTTTCGGCAGCTCCAAGCCAGTGCCACAAGCCTGGAGGACGCCCGGTCATACTTGCTGCAAGCCCGCTCGTAACAGGCGAGTTGGGTGATCGCAGGAAGGGTGACCATGCACGACCGCACCACCAGTCACACCCCCCGGCAGGGGGCTGACGGCTGGCACAAGTCCAGCTACAGCGGCACGCCGCAGGAGAACTGCGTCGAGCAGGGCGTCTCGTACGACGGCCTGATCGCCGTTCGGGACAGCAAGGAGAACGGCCGCGGTGCCGTCCTCCGGATCGAGCCTGCGGCCTGGCGCGGATTCATCGGTGCCGTCAAGGGCGGCGAGTTCCCGATCGAGCTGTAACGGGTGACGGACGTGGACGGGTGGACCCTGACGAAGAAGGCGTCAAGGTCCACCTGTCTACTGGATACCATCATGGCGCGAGAGCAACCCTGTCGTGGGTGAGGTAGAAGCACGGCCGCTCCGATTCCGTGAACTGACGCTCATGCGTTGGCTGGGGTGATGGTGGACCTCGCCCACCGGAGCTGTCGGGCCGTTCGCCTAGTCTTCCGCCATGCCGAACCCGACTGATCCGATGCCCGCACCCGCCTACGCATGGCGTGGGTTGTTGCAACGGTGGAGCGATGAGTGGCTGGACCCGGTCCTGCGCGAGCAGGAGCGGCCTGAGCCTTTCCCTGCCGACATCCGTGCTGCCCGCTGGCTGGGCACTGCGGGTGCGGGCAGCGACGAGATCGCCGAGTTGGAAGAGCGGCTCGGTGTCCGTCTCCCGCCCAGCTACCGGCAGTTCCTGCGGACCAGCAACGGATGGCTCGACACGACCGGCGGGATCAAGCGCTTGCTGCCGACTCGGGAGGTCGGCTGGACCGGGGACATCGATCCGGAGTTGGTCAGCTCGTGGGTCGGGTCCGCCGGCTCGTTCGAGGTGCCCGACGAGGAGTACTTCGTCTACGGCGACGAGCAGGACCCCTGCCTGATGCGGGCCGAGTACCTTCCTGACACGCTGAAGATCAGCCACACCCACGACGCGACCGACGTCTACCTGCTCAACCCGCACGTCGTCACGCCTGACGGGGAGTGGGAAGCGTGGTACCTCGCCCACTGGCTTCCCGGGGCGACCCGTTACCGGTCCTTCTGGGACCTCATGAACGATGAGTACAAGGGATTCTGCGGCGAGTAGCGCCTGGCGGTTCAGCCGGCCGAAAAGCCGTTGTGCGTCGGCCGTCCTGGGAAGTATGCAAGCGGGATGATCTTTCGTACCGCCACCGAGGACGACCTCGACTCCCTCCTGCCCGTGCTCGCCGCCGATCCGGGCAGTGGGACGGTCACGCCCGAGAACTACCGGGCCAAGCTCGCCGACGGGCAGTACCGGCTGGAGCACACCTGGCTGGCCGTTGACCGGGACGACCGCGTAGCGGCCGCCGCCGTCTGGTGGGGGAGCGGCGAACCCCGGGCGTTGGACGGGGTGTTCGGAGGGGACGAAGAGGTGGCCGCCGAGTTGCTGCGCACCGCGCACGCGGCGTTCGGGACGGCGCCCGAGTTCCATGTCTTCCTGCCCGCCGACTGGCGCGAGCGGGCCGAGGTCCGGGCCGCGCTGGACTGGCGGCTGCGGGCGGCCCGGGCGGCCGGGCTGACCGCCGAGTTGGAGCGGCTGCGGTTCGACTGGCGGGCCGGGCGGGATGCGGTGCCGGAGGCGGATCGCAGGCTGCGCTACGCGGCCGAGCCGGACGATGCCGTGATCGCCGAGCTGTTCGCCCGGGTGCTCGCCGGGAGCCTGGACCACGGGTCGACGGCAGGGGCCGCGCGGCAGGGGGCCGAGGCGCAGGCCCGGGAGGATCTGGAGTTCTACCGCGACACGATGCTCGGCGAGCGCTCGTGGTGGCGGGTGGCGCGCAACGGGGCCGGGGAGACGGTCGGGTTCGCGATTCCGTCCCGCAACCCCGGGGCGCACGTGGTCGGTTACCTCGGCGTGCTGCCGGAGCACCGGGGCCACGGCTATGCCGAGCAGTTCCTGGGGGAGATCACCCGGATCCTGGTCGCCGAGGCCGGCGCCACCGAGATCCGCGCCGACACCGACCTGGGCAACCTGCCGATGGCCGCCGCCTTCCGCCGGGCCGGCTACCGGGACGGGCAGCGCCGGTTGGTGCTGTCCGCCGAATGACGGCCCGTCGGGACTCCCCAACCGCCGGGTGATGCGGCACCCTGGACCTGATACTTACTCGCGAGTAGGGAGCAGGCCGTGCCGCACACCCACGAGGTCGTCAACCAGGTTCCGCCGCCGTACGGGCACGACGTCGCCGAGGACCCGGCGATGCTCGCCGCGGTGCGGCGCGCCGGGGCGGCCTGGGTGCTGCCCGAGCTGCACGGGCTCGGGCGGCTGGCCGGCACCGAGCAGGCCGCCGAGTGGGGCCGGCTGGCCAACGAGAACGAGCCGGTGCTGCGCACCCACGACCGGTTCGGCCACCGGATCGACGAGGTCGAGTTCCACCCGGCCTGGCACCAGCTGATGACCGTCGCCGTCGAGCACGGCCTGCACGCCGCGCCCTGGCAGGACGCCCGGCCCGGCGCGCACACCGCCCGGGCCGCCAAGTTCTACCTGTGGAGCCAGGTGGAGGCCGGCCACGGCTGCCCGATCTCGATGACCTACGCCGCCGTGCCGGCGCTGCGCGCCACCCCCGAACTGGCCGACCGGCTGGAGCCGCTGCTGGCCGCGCCGGTCTACGACTTCGGCCTGCGCGAGCCGCACGGCAAGCGCGGCCTGATCGCCGGCATGTCGATGACCGAGAAGCAGGGCGGCTCGGACGTGCGGGCCAACAGCACGGTGGCGCTGCCGGCCGGCGACGGCACCTACCACCTGACCGGCCACAAGTGGTTCACCTCGGCCCCGATGTCCGACGTCTTCCTGACGCTGGCTCAGGCGCCCGGCGGGCTGAGCTGCTTCCTGCTGCCCCGGGTGCTGCCCGACGGCACCCGCAACGCGCTGCGGATCCAGCGGCTCAAGGACAAGCTGGGCAACCGCTCCAACGCCTCGGCCGAGCTGGAGTACGAGGAGGCGGTCGGCTGGCTGGTCGGCGAGGAGGGCCGGGGCGTGCGGACCATCATCGAGATGGTCAACATGACCCGGCTGGACTGCACCCTGGGCGCCGCCGCCGGGATGCGGCTCGGTGCCCAGCGGGCGATCCAGCACGCCCAGCACCGCCGGGCCTTCGGCACCGAGTTGATCCACCAGCCGCTGATGCGCAACGTGCTCGCCGACCTGGCGCTGGAGTCGGAGGCGGCGACCACGGTCGCGCTGCGGCTGGCCGAGTCCACCGACCGCTCGCTGGGCGGGGACGCGCAGGAGAGCGCGTTCCGCCGCCTGGCGCTGGCCGTGACCAAGTACTGGGTGTGCAAGCGCGGCCCGGCGCACGCGGCCGAGGCGCTGGAGTGCCTGGGCGGCAACGGCTACGTGGAGGAGTCCGGCATGCCCCGGCTCTACCGGGAGGCCCCGCTGGTCTCGATCTGGGAGGGCTCGGGCAACGTCGCCGCGCTGGACGCGCTGCGCGCGATGGCCCGCAGCCCCGAGTCGGTGGAGGCCTTCTTCGCCGAGCTGTCCGGGGCGGCCGGCGCCGACCGCCGGCTGGACGCGGCCGTCGCCGAGCTGCAGAAGCAGCTCGGCGACCAGGCCGAGATCGAGTACCGCACCCGCCGGGTGGTCGAGGCGATGGCGGTCACCCTGCAGGGCGCGCTGCTGGTCAAGCACGCCGAGCCGGCGGTGGCCGACGCGTTCTGCGCCTCCCGGCTCGGCGGCGACCACGGCGCCGCCTTCGGCACCCTGCCGACCGGGGTGGACACCGAGGCGCTGATCTCCCGCGCGGCCCCGGTGCCCGCCCAGGGGTGACGGGACGTCAGCGCTCCTTGATCCAGATCAGCTTCCGGCCGGTCTCGGCCGGGGCGCTGGCCGGCCGCTCGGCCACCCGGTCCAGCCGGTAGCCGAGCTTGCGCGGCACCGCCGCGCTGGCCGCGTTGGCCTCGTCGCAGTGGATCTCGACCCGCTCGACGTCGGGCAGGGCGAGCGCGGCGACGGTCAGCGCGGCGGCGCCGTTGGTGGCCAGCGAGCGACCGGTGTGCCCCAGGTCCACCCAGTAGCCGATCTCCAGGGCGCCCGGGCCGATCCGCCGGTGCAGGCCGAACATGCCGAGCACGCTGTCCGGCCGGTCGGCCCGCCCCAGCACGTACATGTAGTCCGAGCCCTCCTCCCAGAGCTGCCAGCCGACCCGGGTCATCTCCTGGGTGTGCGCCAGGGTCGGCGCGGTGTCCGCCCAGACCATCCAGGGCCGCAGGTGGTCGATGTTGCGCACGATGGCGGCGTTCACCGGGTCCGCGTCCGCCAGGGTGCGGCGGCGCAACAGGAACCCGTCGGGCAGGTCCAGCAGCTCAGGGGGGCGGGTGCAGCCGGCGGTGACGTCCTCGGTGTGGTTCACGCTCAGCATGATGACAGCAGCACGGTGCCCCCGACCAGGCGATACCTCGGTGTCAGAGGCGTACCCGGTCAGAGACGTACCCGGTCAAAGGCGGACCAGCACCTGGTCCAGCTCCTTGCGGTGCAGATCCGGCACCCGGGCGTCCTCGGCCGGGTAGCCGACCGGGATCACGTAGGCGGCGCGCTCCTCGGCCGGGCGCTCGCAGACCTCGTTGAGGAACTTCATCGGGCTCGGCGTGTGGGTCAGGGTGGCCAGCCCGGCCTGGTGCAGGGTGGCGAGCAGCAGGCCGACCGCGATGCCGACCGACTCCTTGGTGTAGTAGGGGCGCGGCGACTCGGGCCCCTTGTGCACCTCGAAGACCACGATCACCGCGGGCGCGTCCTCCAGGAAGGGCTTGTGCCAGTCGGTGCCGATCGGCTCCAGCGCGGCCAGCCACTCGGCGGAGGCGCGGTGGTCGTAGAACTCCCGCTCCTCGGCCTCCGCCGCCTCGCGCAGCCGGCGCTTGCGCTCCGGGTCGGTGATCACCACGAACCGCCAGGGCTGCACGTGGGCGCCGCTGGGCGCGGTGGCGGCGGTGCGCACCGCCCACTCCAGCACGCCCTCGGGCAGCGGCCGGGGGGAGTAGTCGCGGACGGTGCGGCGCCGGGCCATCACCTCGTGGAAGCTCCGGGCGCGGTCCGCGGCCTCGTGGGCCGGGACCGCCATCGGGTGCAGCGGGACGGTGGGGTGAGACGTCGTCATACGACGGAGTATGAGAGCCCCCGGGGTGGTCTAAACCTCTGCCCTAGAGCTCCGTCAGCTTCCCGTCGGCCACCGTGATCCGGCGGTTCACCGCGACCGACTCCAGCATCCGCCGGTCGTGGGTGACCAGCAGCAGGGTGCCGGTGTAGGAGGCGAGCGCCTGCTCCAGCTGCTCGATGGCCGGCAGGTCCAGGTGGTTGGTGGGCTCGTCCAGCACCAGCAGGTTGACGCCGCGGGCCTGCAGCAGGGCCAGCGCCGCCCGGGTCCGCTCGCCGGGGGAGAGGGTCTCGGCGGGGCGCAGCACGTGCACCGCCTTCAGGCCGAACTTGGCCAGCAGGGTGCGGACATCGGCGTCGGACAGCTCCGGCACCGCCGCGCCGAACGCGGTCATCAGGTGCTCCGGGCCGAAGAACAGGCCGCGGGCCTGGTCCACCTCGCCGACCACCACGCCGGAGCCGAGCGAGGCCTGCCCGGCGTCCAGCTCCAGCCGGCCGAGCAGGGCGGCCAGCAGGGTGGACTTGCCGGCGCCGTTCGCCCCGGTGATCGCCACCCGGTCGGCCCAGTCGATCTGCAGGTCCACCGGGCCGAAGGCGAACTCGCCGCGCTGGACGGCGGCCTGACGCAGCGTCGCCACCACCGAGCCGGAGCGCGGGGCGACGGCGATCTCCATCTTCAGCTCCCACTCCTTGCGGGGCTCCTCGACCACCTCCAGGCGCTCGATCATCCGCTGGGTCTGCTTGGCCTTGGCGGCCTGCTTCTCCGAGGAGGAGGTCTGCGCGGCCTTGCGCATCTTGTCGCTGTCCGGGCTCTTCTTCAGCGCGTTGCGCACGCCCTTGTCCGCCCAGCCCTTCTGCATCCGGGACCGGGCCTCCAGCGAGGCCTTGGTGTCGGCGTACTCCTCGTACTCCTCGCGGGCGTGCCGGCGGGACCGGGCGCGCTCCTCCAGGTAGGACTCGTAGCCGCCGCCGTAGAGGTTGACCTGCTGCTGGTGCAGGTCGAGCTCCAGCACCCGGGTGACCGTGCGGGCCAGGAACTCGCGGTCGTGGCTGATCAGCACGGTGCCGGCGCGCAGGCCCTTGACGAAGGCCTCCAGCCGGTCCAGGCCGTCCAGGTCGAGGTCGTTGGTGGGCTCGTCGAGCAGGAAGACGTCGTAGCGGGAGAGCAGCAGCGAGGCCAGGCCGGCCCGGGCGGCCTGGCCGCCGGAGAGCGAGGTCATCGGCTGGTCCAGGCTGATGGTGAGGCCGAGCGAGTCGGCCACCTGCTCGGACCGCTCGGCCAGGTCGGCGCCGCCGAGGTTCAGCCAGCGGTCCAGTGCGGTGGCGTACTCGTCGTCGGCGCCCGGGGTGCCGGCCACCAGGCCCTCGGTGGCCGCGTCCAGCGCGGCCTGGGCGGCGGCCACGCCGGTGCGGCGCTCCAGGAAGTCGCGCACCGACTCGCCCGGGCGGCGCTCCGGCTCCTGCGGCAGGTGGCCGACGGTCGCGCTCGGCGGGCTGAGCGCGATGCTGCCGTGCTCCGGCCGGTCCAGGCCGGCCAGCAGGCGCAGCAGGGTGGACTTGCCGGCGCCGTTCACCCCGACCAGGCCGGTCACCTCGCCGGGGGAGACCACCAGGTCGAGGCCGCTGAAGAGGGTGCGCTCGCCGTGGCCGGCGGCGAGGTCCTTGGTGACGAGTGTCGCGCTCATGATGCCCCGATCCTAAACGGCCAGCCCGACGCGCCGGGAAAACCCTTTGCACGTCCCGGCCCGGCTTTGTACCGTAGTGCTCGTTCGTTCGCCGGAAATCCTGAACTGGAGAAGGCCGTTGCTCTACTGAGGTCCTGAGACACCGCTCACCGCGCTGGTTCCGTCGCGCGGTTTCCCTGAGCGTGCCAGTGATCTCGGTGTGGAGCCTTCCGTTCCCCCGTGCACTCCCTCTTCGCGGTGTCTCCCGTGCTGCCAGTCCACATCCAGGTGAGCCCCAGGAGGCCCCCATGGCAACACCCACCACCGCGATCCTCTGCACCGACCTCGGCTTCGAGTGGCCGGACGGCAAGCCCGTCCTGGACGGGTTCCACCTCGCCGTCGGCCCCGGCCGCACCGGTCTGATCGGCCTCAACGGGGCCGGCAAGTCCACCCTGCTCAAGCTGCTCGCGGGGCAGCTCACCCCGACCGCCGGCACCGTGCGGATCGCCGGCGAGGTCGGCTACCTGCCGCAGGACCTCACCCTGGACACCTCGCTGCGGGTCGACGAGGCGCTCGGCATCCGGGCCCGCCGGGAGGCGCTGCACGCGATCGAGTCCGGCGACGTCGCCGAGGAGCACTTCGCCGTGCTCGGCGACGACTGGGACGTCGAGGAGCGGGCCCGGGCCACCCTGGACCGGCTCGGCCTCGGTGCGCTCGGGCTGGACCGCACCACCGGCGAGCTCTCCGGGGGCGAGGCGGTGCTGCTTCGGCTGGCCGCGCTGCTGCTGGAGCGGCCGGACGTGCTGCTGCTCGACGAGCCGACCAACAACCTCGACCGGACCGCCCGCGAGCGGCTCTACGAGACCGTGGCCGGCTGGGGCGGTGTGCTGGTGATCGTCAGTCACGACCGCGAACTGCTGAACCTGGTGGACCAGATCGCCGACCTGCGGGACGGCGAGGTCACCTTCTACGGCGGCAACTACGCCGACTACGAGAAGGCGCTGGCCGCCGAGCAGGAGGCGGCCGAGCGGCTGGTCCGGGTGGCCGAGGCCGATGTCCAGCGCCAGCAGCGGGACTTGGCCGAGGCCAACGTCCGGCTCGCCCGCAGCGCCAGCTACGGCAAGAAGAAGTCGGCGCAGCGCAACGACCCGAAGATCCTGGCCGGCGCCTTCAAGCGCAAGGCGGAGAACACCGCGGGCCGGGTGCGCGGCATGCACACCGAGCGCCTCACCGAGGCCAAGGAGCGGCTGGTCGCCGCGGAGGAGGCGTTCCGCGAGGACGCGGAGATCCGGATCGACCTGCCGCGCACCGAAGTGCCTCCCGGGCGCACGGTGCTGACGATGGAGCGGGTGCGCCTGCCGCACGGCGGGCGGGTCGAGCGGCTGGAGCTGCGCGGCCCAGAGCGGGTCGCGCTGGTCGGCGACAACGGCTCCGGCAAGACCACCCTGCTGCGCACCATCGCCGGTGAGATCAAGCCTCTGGAGGGGGAGATCACCACCCGCGGGGAGATCCGCCACCTGCCGCAGCGGCTCGACCTGCTGGACGACTCGCTCAGCGTGGTGGACAACGTGAAGGCGCTGGCGCCCGGGATCGGCGACAACCTGGTGCGGGCCCGGCTGGCCCGGTTCCTGTTCCGCGGGCGGCGGGCCGACCAGCAGGCCGGCACGCTCTCCGGCGGCGAGCGGTTCCGCGCGACGCTGGCCGCGCTGCTGCTGGCCGACCCGGCCCCGCAGTTGCTGCTGCTCGACGAGCCGACCAACAACCTCGACCTGGCCAGCATGCGCCAGCTCACCGAGGCGATGGAGTCGTACCGGGGTGCCTTCGTCGTGGTCAGCCACGACCTGGAGTTCCTGCGCCGGCTCGGCATCACCCGCTGGCTGCGGGTGGACCCGGAGACGGGTGTGCGGGACGCCGGGCCGATGTGACGGGCGCGGCACCTGATGTGACGCTTCGTCAGCCGGCGACGCCGCGGCGCTGGTCCGCCCCCTGCGGACCGGCACCGCGGCGCGGGCTCACCCGGCCGGGGTGCGCCAGCTCGGGCTGAGGGCCATCGCCGTCAGCTGGTCCACCGTCAGGGGCGGCTGGGGGCGGGTGACGCCGCCCTTGAAGTCGGTGCTGTTGAAGGACTCGATGCCGATCAGCAGCTTGTTCGGGGTGAGGATCCTCGCCTCGTTGCGGACCACGCCCCGGTAGTTGGCGAACGGGTCGTCGTGGGAGGTCAGCACCTTGGTCCCGTCGGGCTCGGTGGTGGCGCCGGTGAACTCGGTGGTGATGTCCCCGCCGCTGAACCGGCCCGGCTGGAAGCTGCTCCAGTCCTCGACGGTGACCCGCACCAGGCTCTTCCCGTGCCCGTCGTTCACCTGGAAGCTGGCGAAGGAGTCCTCGCCGCCGGGCGTCAGCTCGGTCAGGCCGTTCGGCAGCAGCGCGGCGGCGGTGCCCAGGATCTGCTGCAACGGCACGGGCCGGGAGCTGCCCGCCGTCGGGTCGATGTCGGACAGGCCCGACTTCACACCCGTGGTGACGGATTGCCAGACCTGGTCCTGGGCCAGCGCGGCGAGCTGGTCGGTGCTCAGCGGCGGGGTGGGGCGGCCGGCCTTCGCACCGTTCGGGGTCTCGTTGGACGAGGCGGCGGTCACCACCAGGCCGTCCGGACGCTCCAGGTCCGCCGACCAGTTCAGCATCGTGTCGCCGGCGAAGACGTTGGTGCGCTTGATCGTGCGCAGGTAGCTGTTGTCGGCCAGCTGGACCCTGGTGCAGGCGGTGTTCGGGTCCGGGGTGGTCGAGCAGGTCAGGCCGGACAGCGAGAGGTCGAGCGGGTTCGGGAAGACCCGGACGTTGATCGACACGGCGCCCTGGCCCTGACCGTCGGTCACGTTGAGCAGGGCGAACGGCCCGTCCGCCTTGACGTTGGGGTTGTTGACGGCGCCCTGGACGATCGAGGTGCCCGGCTGGAAGCCGGCCGGCACCCGCTGCTTGAGCAGGGCGAGCATCTGCTCGCCGGTGACCGGGGCCGGGGCGGGGCCGGCACTGGCGCCGGCGCTCGCACTGGCGCTGGCGGCGGAGCCCGGGGTGCTCACCACGGCGGTGGCGTGCTTGTCGGCCTGGGCGGTGCCGTGGGCACCGCCCTGCAACTGGGCGGTGGCCAGGCCCGCACCGGCCACCACCGCCGCCGCGGCGGTGCCGGCCACCAGGTTGCGGCGCAGCTTCTTGCGGCGGCCGCGGCGCTGCGCGCCGGCGGCGAGCAGCTCGACCGCCGGTTCGGGGGAGCCGGCGACGGCAGCGCGCAGTGCGGCGCCGAACTCCTCCTCGTACTCGTGCTCGTGGGACATGACTCGGTGCACCACTTTCTGGACTGGGTGAAGGATGGTCAGCGCGGGAAGCGCTCGGCGAACGAGTCGCCGAGCTGGGCCCGCAACCGGCCCAGGGCGCGGTGGCTGCGCGAGCGGACAGCGGAGGTGGTCAACTGCAGGGCGGCGGCGGTCTCCTCGACACTGCGGTCCTCCCAGAACCGCAGTACCAGCACCGCACGGTCCTGCCGCGACACCTGCTGCAACGCCTGGAGCAGCGTCACGCGAAGGGCCGGGTCGCCGTCGGTGACGGCGAGTTCGGGGAACTCACCGGTGACCTTCTCGGTGCTGCTGCGGCGGCGCCGCAGCGAGAGGAAGGTGTTGACCAGGACGGTCTGCGCGTACCCGGCCGGGTTCTCCAGCCGGGACACCCGCCGCCATCGGACGAACATCCGGCTGAGGGCCTCCTGCACGAGGTCCTCGGCGAGATGGACGTCGCCGCCGGTGAGCAGGTAGGCCGTCCGGTAGAGCGGCCTGCTCCGCGCAGCGGCGAACTCCAGGAAGGTCGGCGGAGCCCCCGGAGCAGCCGGTTCGGTCGTCGGTGAGTGGTCCATGCCTGCCTAACGCGGTGGGTCCGCGATCCTGTTGCAGGGCGGATGCGGAAAGTTCCGGCGGCCTGTCAGGGCCGGTACCGCTCCGGTACCCTGAGCCGCATGCCAGCTCTCAACATCGAGTACACCGAGGCGGAACTGGCCGCGATTCGTGAGGCGGCGGCGGCCGACGGCAAGAGCGTCAAGGCGTACGTGCACGATCTGAGCGTGCGCGAGCAGCAGCGCCGCACCTTCGTCAACCACGCGGTGGCGTTCTGGAACGCGCACCTGGAGGAGTTCGACGCCGCCTTCCCGGAGGACGCGCCGACGGCGCGGCGCAGCGTGGCCTGATGATGCTGCACGTCGACATCCGCTGGCTGCTCGACGTCCAGGAGCAGGCCTCGCCCGAAGACCTGAGCGTGCGGGACTACTCCGCGCTGCAGGCGGCGGTGGCCCGGCACCGGGTGAACACCGCGCAGCTCGGGCACGACGCCGATCCCTCCTGGTGCGCCGCGGCGTTGATGCACACCATCGTGCTGCTGCGGCCGCTGCCGGTGCGCAACAACCTCTACGCCTGCATGGCGACGGCCGCCTACATGCACGCCGCCGAGGAGGGGATCGACCCTCCGTACGGCGCGCTGGTGGAGCTGGCCCGGGACGTGGCGGCGGCGAAGGCGGACATCTTCGGGGCGGCGGAGCGGATCCGGGCCTGGCGGATCTGACGGTGTGCCTGTCGCTGACGGGTGCTCAGCCGGTGGCGGGGCGCAGGCGCCCGCGCACCGCGGTGCCGAGGCGGTCCAGGCCCACCACGGCGCTCGCCAGCACGATGAACTCCACGGTCAGTTGGGCGATCTGCAGCCAGACGTAGCCGTAGCCGTGGCCGCTCGGGTCGAAGAAGAAGTACGGGTACTTGTTCGGGAAGCCGGGGAAGAGCGCCGCCCGGACCATCACCACGGCCGCGTAGCCGAGCGGGAAGCTCAGCCAGAGCGGCAGGTCCTTCCAGCGGGAGGCGTTGCGCGGCCCGAGGCAGAGCCAGTCCGCCAGCACCATGACGGGCGTGGTGTAGTGCAGGAAGAAGGTGGACCAGTTCTGCAGCCGGTCCGGACCGGAGACCAGGCCCGGCAGCGGATCGGCCCCGTGGTTGAGCAGGAAGTGCGCGACCAGGCCGGTGATCAGGATGTAGAGCGTGACCGCCCCGCGCAGCCGGGGCGCCGGCCCCTCGGCCGTGTCGCGCGCGGCCATCCAGTACAGCGCCCCGGCGAAGTAGCCGAGGACCATCACGTTGGACTCGACGGTGAAGTAGACCAACGAGCCGTCACCGGTGACCAGCCCCAGCCCGGCCGACAGGACGATGGCCAGGCGCCACCAGAATGCGGGTCTGATCCAGGGGCGCATCGTGATCACCAGTTCGGCGGTGGGGGTGGGCTGCGGGCGAGGCCGTACTCTACCGCCGGGCAGCGGATTTCGGGAGGACGAAGCCCGCCTCGTAGGCCGTGATCACCGCCTGCGTCCGGTCGCGCGCACCCAGCTTCGACAGCACCGCCGCGACGTGCGACTTCACCGTCTCGGGGCTGACCACCAGCTCGCCGGCGATCTCACTGTTGCTCAGGCCGGTGGCGACCAGCCGCAGCACCTGCTGCTCGCGGTCGGTGAGGCGGGCGACCGAGCGGGCGGCCGCCGCGTCCCCGGCCGCTCCGGCGGTGCCCGGGGCCCGGCCGGCGGCCAGCTCGCGGATGGCCGCCGGGTAGAGCAGCGAATCGCCGCGCGCCACCAGCCGCACCGCCTGCAGCAGTTCCTCGGCGCTGCTGCGCTTCAGCATGAACCCGGCGGCCCCGGCGCGCAGCGCCTGGTAGACGTAGTCGTCGTGCTCGAAGGTGGTGATCACCAGGATCCGGGGCGGCTCGGGCAGGGCGGCCAGGATCAGCTCGGTGGCACGGATGCCGTCCAGTGGTGGGGGTACCTCCCGGCCGCCAGGCTGGGGGCGCATGCGGACGTCCATCAGCACCACGTCGGGCGCCGTCTCGCGGACCAGCGGCAGCACCTCGCTGCCGTCTGACGCCTCGCCGACCACGGTCAGGTCGGGCTCGCTCTCCAGCACCACCCGCAGGCCGAGGCGGACCAGCCGCTCGTCGTCCGCGATCACCACCCGGACCGGTGCGCCGCTCCCTTCGACCCGGCTCATGCCGCCCCCACCGGGAGCCAGACCGCCAGCCGCCACCGGCCGCCGTCGGCCGTGCGCCCGCTCTCGCAGCCGCCGCCGCGCGCGGCCGCCCGCTCGGCCACCCCGCGCAGCCCCCGCCCGCCGCCGGGGCGGCTCGGCCGGTCGGCCCCGATCGGGTTGGTCAGTTCCACCATCAGCCGTCCTCCCTCGATGTCGAGCCGCAGCTCCGCCGGCACCGGCCCGGCGTGCCGCAGCACATTGGTCAGGCCCTCCTGGACGATCCGGTACGCCTCCCGGGAGAGCGGCTCGGACAGCCCGGCCACCTCCGGCGCGGCCCGGGCCGTCACCTCCACCCCCGCCAGCGCGAGCTGACGGACCAGCAGGTCGAGCGCCGCCAGAGTGGGGCCGTTGGCCTCCGCCGGCTCGACCTCCTCGCGCAGCACCCCGAGCACCGTGTCCAGCTCGCCCACCGCATCCCGGGCGACCTCCTCGATCGCCCGCAGCGCCTCGGCCGCGAAGGCCGGATCCCGCTCCAACACCCGGCGGGCGGCGCTCGCCTGGATCGCCACCGCGCTGAGCGCGTGCCCCACCGAATCGTGCAACTCCCGGGCCAGCCGGTTGCGCTGGGCCAGCACCAGGGTGCGCCGCTCGGCGGCGGCCAGCCGCTCCTCGGCCGTCGGCCCCAGCAGGGCCGGCGCACAGCGGGCGAGCAGCGCCCCCGCCGCCGCGACCACCAGCACCAGCGCGACCAGCAGCCCGAGGCCCACCAGCGCCGTGACCGGGGCGGACCGGCCGACCAGGTCGCTCACCTGCCGGTGCGTGGTCGGGCCGGTCAGCCGGAGCGCCACCGCCCACAGCAGCACGGCGGCCGGCGGGGTGGCCAGCGAGAGCCCGCTGACCACGCCGCCCACCAGCAGGTACAGCGCGAACCAGTGCGCCGTGCGCCGCTGGGCCGCCCAGCCGGCCGGCGGGCCGTGCGCCAACTCGCCCTCCCGCACGCCGGCCAGGGCCCGCGCCGCCGCCACCAGCAGCACCCGGGCCACCGGCAGCAGCGCCGCCACCCAGGCCATCGGCAGGGCGAGGGCCAGCGCCACCAGCTGGATCAGCACCGAGCGCACCGGATCGGTCCGCTGCCCGCCCGGCGAGAGCATGAAGGCCGCCAGCACCGACCCCAGCAACCAGAACGGCATCAGCAGAGCGCCGCCCAGCACCAGGTGCACCCACCGCACCCGGGCCGTGCGCCCCAGCAGAGAAGCCGTCAGCTTTCGCATACGGCGAATCTACGGGGCGTGCCGTGACGGCGCGTCAGACGTTCGGCTGATACCCCCATCACCCGTTGGGGGGAGGGGTCCAGAGGTGGATCGTGCAGCTGGTGAGCGCCCGGAAGCCGAGCCGGCGCAGGATCGGCGCGCTCCGCGCCGAGGCGTCCACGTGCAGGTAGCGGTGGCCGTGCTCGGCGGCGATCCGGGCCCGCTGGGCGACCAGCGCTCGGTAGGCGCCCCGCCCCTGCCACTGCGGGTGTGTGGAGCCGCCGAGCAGGGTGGCGAAGTCGGCCCCGTCCCGCAGCACCAGCCAGCCGGCGCAGACCAGGGTGCCGTCGGCCGCCTCGGCGAGGGTGATCGCGGTCCGTTCCGGCCGGTGCGCCAGCCGGGCCCGCAGCACCCCGGCGAGGAAGGAGAGGTCCTGGTCCCAGACGGTGCAGTACAGCTCGGCGATCCGGTCGGCGTCCGCCGGGTCCTCGGTCCGGCGCAGGGCGAACCCCGGCGGCGGCCCGCCGTGGTCGGCGAGGCCGGCCGCCTCCCGGACCAGGACGGTGCTGCCGGGCTGCGCCGCCAACCCGGCCGCCCGCAGCCGCTCGGGCAGTTCGGTCGGCCGGTCGTGCCCGCGGACCTTCCACTCCAGCGCCTCGCCGCGGGCCGCGAAGTGGTCGATCTGGCGCCGGATCAGCCGGTCCAGCTCGGCGCCGCGCACCCCGAGGTCGGGCGGGCCGGAGACGAAGCCCCGGCGCCCGCCGGTGACCCGGAGCAGCGGCCCGTCCCGCTCGGTCACGGTGCCCGGGTTGTCCAACGAGCCGCGCAGCTGCCGGTCGTAGAGGTCTAGTAACGCTGAGTCGCTCACCGGTACGACTGTACGCCCGGCGGCTGCTGGTACGGGTTCTCTTGGTACGGATTCCCGGAGTACGGACTCCTGGGGAACGGCTTCTGACGGGCCGCCAGCTGGTCCGCCACCAGCAGCGCCGCCCCCACCACCGCGCCGGGCATCAGCAGCACGGTGGCCAGCGGCACCAGGAAGGCCAGCACCAGCGGCGCGCCGAAGCCGACCGCCAGCATCCGTCGCCCGCGCAGCCGCTCGGTCGGCGGCACCCCGTGCAGGTCGAAGGCGAGCCCGGTGAGCTCGACGGTGAGGAAGTACCCGGTCACGCAGACCCCGAGCACCGGCGCCGCGAGCTGCCCGAGCAGCGGGACGCAGCCGAGCAGGAAGAGCGCCACGCCGCAGGCGGCCGTGCGCAGCCCGATCCGCAGGCCCGCGAGCAGGGAGTCGAGCAGGCCGACCTCCGGCGCCCCCTGCGGCGGCGGCGCCACCTCGCGCACCAGCCGCTCGTAGAACGGCTGACCGATCGTCAGCGTCAACCCGGTGAACGCCACCACCGAGACCAGCACCCCGAGGCCGATCAGCAGCGCCGTCGCCAGGTCGCGGAACGCCGTCCGCCAGCCCTGGCTCCAGTGCGCGGCGAACGGCGTCGCCGCGTTCACCAGGTCGCCCGCCCACCACACCAGCGCGCCGAGCGCCGCGCCGACCAGCACGGCGGCGATCAGCGCGGGCACCACCCCGAAGAACCAGCGGCGCGGCCGCCGCGCCACCCACAGCTGCCCGCGCCACAGCGCACCCACACCCGCAAACAGGTCACCCATGGGCGAACACCATAGGGCCCGTCAGCGGCTCCGGGTCAGGCCGCCGCCCCGCCGGTGCTGGCCCGCCACTCCAGCGCCTCCGCCTGGTCGGTGAACTCCACCAGGTGCTGCCCGGCGAACTCCGCCAGCGCGTCGCGCACTTCGCCCGGCGTGACGTAGAAGAACTCCCGCCGGCTGTTGACCCGGTTGACCCGCCGGTCGGCGAAGTGCTGGTGCAGCCGGGTCTCCAGGCTGACCGCGTCCTCGCTGAAGATCAGTGCGTGCACGTCGTAGCGGAACGGCACCGAGGCGCCGCTCAGCTCGCTGATCCGGTCCAGCGGTTCGAGGCGCCGGGTCAGCCCGATCTTCACCATCCGGTCGCCGAACGCGCCGACGTTGGAGATCACGTACACGTAGCCGGTGCGGATGTTCGCCGCCCGCGCCTCGACGGCCCGCAGCGCCTCCTCGATCTCGTCGAGCTTGGCCCGCATCCGGTCGGCCGCCGGGAGGTCGCCGCGCTCCCGCAGCCGCGCGATCGCCGACTGCACGTGGTCGCGCTCCTTCTCCAGCTTGGCCTGCTCGCGCTCGAACTCCCGCTGGGCCTTCTCCTCCTCGCGCTGCCGGGCGCGCAGCTCGCGCTGCAGCTCCTTCTCCTCCTCCTTCTTCTGGAGGTGGTCGGCGGTCAGGTGCAGCTCCCGGACGCGGGCGTCGTGGTACTCGTCGGATATCCGGATCTGCATGGTGGCGCCGAGCTTGGCGATCGTCTCCCGGGTCTTGTACAGCCGGTCCACCAGCGGGCCTATCCGGTGCGGGCGCATGGTCCGGACGGCCTGGTCCGCCTCCGCGTTGTACGCCCGGAGCATCAGCTTCGAGAAGTCCTTGACCATCTTGGTGCCCTGGCGGGAGGAGCCGTTGACGGTCCAGTTGGTGATGGACAGCACCGCCTGGCCGTTGCCCGCGAGCCGCTTGATGTCGGCCTGGATGGTCTCCAGGCGGGTGCGGTAGGCGATCGCGTCGTCGAGCGGGTGGTGGTAGCGGTAGACGCCCACCTCCTGGAGCATCACGGCTTCCTCGGTGACGACGGTCCGCGCCTGGATCTCGGTCAGCCGCAGCTGTGCCGCGGCCGTGTCGCGCAGGCAGGCCTCCAGGCCCTTGCGCGCCCGATCGGCGGCCCGCTCGGCCTCCTTGGCGGCGTCCTGCTCGCGCTTGGCGCCCTGCTTGGCCTCGCGCAGCAGCTCCCGGGCCTGCGCCTCGGCCGCCGTCCGGGTCTCGCGGGCCTGCGCCTCGGCGGCGGCGAGGGCCTCGCGGGCGTCCGCCTCGGCGGCGGCGAGGGTCTCGCGGGCGTCCGCCCCGGCCTCCTCGCGGATCGCGGCGGCCTCGGCGCGGGCCCGGGCGAGGGCGTCCAGGGTCTGCGCCGCGTCCAGCCCCTGGGTCTCGGTCACCCAGGCGCGCAGCTGGGCGAGTTCCTCGTTCTCCTTGCCGCGGCCCCGGCCGAACAGCCCGGAGCGCTTGGCGTCCTTGCCTTCCTTCCCCTCCAGGTTCCACTGCGGGGGCACCGGCAGCGGCGCCCAGAGCGGCTGTTGCGGGCGCGGCGCGGTCTCCGGGGCCGCCGTCCAGAGCTGCCACCCCGGCGGCGGGGGCGGCCAGCTCGGGTCCGGCTGCCAGCCCGGGGGCGGGGTCCAGTCGGCGGGCGGCGGCGGCCAGCCGGGCGGCGGGTTGAAGCGGTAGGAAGACATCGGATCCGTACGGTGTGGAGAGATGGTGAGCTGCCGGTGTGGGCTCGTGTGGACCCTTCATGGTGGCACGCCCGTGCGGGGGAAACTCCGGTTCGCCGAAAACGAGTTCGGTTCCAGGGACGTTCGTCGGAAGTCGCCGGGACCGACGTCCCGATCGGGCTGGTGGATCGTGGCGTCGGCCCTTGTTACTGGCGGGTCACCGGCATACCATCCCGGGTGTTACAGCTTTACTGTCACGCTCGCGAGGAGGCGATCGCGTGGTCGAGGCCAGCGCCGGTGCGGCCCCCACCGGAGGCGGAGCCCGAGCCGGAGCCCGAGCCGGAGCGGGTGCCCGAGCCGAGGGCGGCCCGCTGGCCGGCGTGCGGGTGGTCGAGCTCGCCGGGATCGGGCCGGGACCGTTCGCCGGGATGCTGCTCGGCGACCTCGGCGCCGACGTGGTGCGGGTGGACCGGCCGTCCGGCTCGCCGCTCGCGCAGGAGCCGGTGCACGACCTGGCCAACCGCAACAAGCGCTCCGTGCTGGTCGACCTCAAGGCGCCGGACGGCCCCGAGCGGGTGCTCGCCCTGGTCGAGCGGGCCGACCTGCTGATCGAGGGCTACCGCCCGGGCGTCGCCGAGCGGCTCGGCGTCGGACCCGGGGCCTGCCTGGCCCGCAACCCCGCGCTGGTCTACGGCCGGATGACCGGCTGGGGCCAGAGCGGCCCGCTGGCCGCCACCGCCGGCCACGACATCGGCTACACCGCGCTGACCGGCGTGCTCGGCATGATCGGTCCCGCCGACGGCCCGCCCTCGATCCCGGTCAACCTGCTCGGCGACTACGCCGGCGGCTCGCTCTACCTGGTGGTCGGCCTGCTCGCCGCCCTGCACCACGCCCGGGCCACCGGCGCCGGGCAGGTGGTGGACGCCGCGATCGTCGACGGCACCGCCCACCTGGCCACCATGTTCTGGGGCCTGCTCGCCCAGGGCAGCTGGCAGGACCAGCGCGGCGTCAACCTGCTGGACGGCGGCGCCCCCTGCTACGCCGTCTACCCGGCGCGCGACGGCGGCCAGTTCGCGGTCGGCGCGCTGGAGCCGCAGTTCTACGCCGAGTTCGCCCGGCTGCTGGAGCTCGGGCCGGACGCGCCCGCCCAGTACGACGCGGAGCGGTGGCCCGAACTGCGAGCACTGATCGCAACACGGTTCGCTGCTCGCACGACCGCCGAGTGGCGCGCCGTCTTCGCCGGCACCGACGCCTGCGTCACCGAGGTCCTGACGCTGCGCCAGGCCGCGGCCGACCCGCACCTGACGGCCCGTGGCACCTACCCGACCTGGCACGGCGTCACCCAGCCCGCCCCCGCCCCGCGGTTCTCCGCCACGCCCGGAGCCCTGCGCCGCCCGCCGGCCCGCCCGGGCGCCGACACCGCCGAGGTGGCCCGCGACTGGGGCGTCCCCCGGCTCGCAGTCCCACAGCTCGCAGTCCCACAGCTCGCACCGCGGCACCAACCCGACCATCCAGAGAGGTCATCGTGAGCACCGAAGCGTACGTCTACGAGGCGATCCGCACCCCGCGCGGACGCGGCAAGGCAGGCGGCTCCCTGCACGGCACCAAGCCGATCGACCTGGTGGTCGGCCTGATCAAGGAGATCCAGACCCGGCTGCCCGGCCTGGACCCGGCCGCGATCGACGACATCGTGCTCGGCGTGGTCAGCCCGCACGGTGACCAGGGCTCGGACATCGCCCGGATCGCCGCGATCGCCGCCGGCCTGCCCGACACGGTGGCCGGCGTGCAGGAGAACCGCTTCTGCGCCTCCGGCCTGGAGGCCGTCAACCTGGCCGCCGCCAAGGTGCGTTCGGGCTGGGAGGACCTGGTGCTGGCCGGCGGCGTCGAGTCGATGTCCCGGGTGCCGATGGGCTCCGACGGCGGCGCCTGGGCGATGGACCCGATGACCTCCTACGCGGTGAACTTCGTGCCGCAGGGCATCGGCGCCGACCTGATCGCCACCCTCGGCGGCTACTCCCGCGCCGACGTCGACGGCTTCGCCGCCGAGTCGCAGGCCCGCGCCGCCAAGGCGCAGGCCGACGGGCTGTTCGACCGCTCGGTCGTCCCCGTGCTGGACCGCAACGGCCTGGTGGTGCTGGGCCGCGACGAGTACCTGCGCCCGAGCACCACGGTGGAGACGCTGGCCGGCCTCAAGCCCGCCTTCGCCACGATCGGCGACCAGGGCGGCTTCGACGCCGTCGCGCTGCAGAAGTACCACTGGGTCGAGCAGATCGACCACGTGCACACCGCAGGCAACTCCTCCGGCATCGTGGACGGCGCCTCGCTGGTGGCGATCGGCTCGCGCGAGGTCGGCGAGCGCTACGGCCTGCGCCCGCGCGCCCGGATCGTCTCCGCGGCCGTCTCCGGCTCCGAGCCGACCATCATGCTGACCGGCCCGGCCCCCGCCACCCGCAAGGCGCTGGCCAAGGCCGGCCTGCGGGCGCAGGACATCGACCTGGTCGAGATCAACGAGGCCTTCGCCGCCGTGGCGCTGCGCTTCATGGACGAACTCGGCTTCCCGCACGAGAAGGTGAACGTGAACGGCGGCGCGATCGCGCTCGGCCACCCGCTCGGCGCCACCGGCGCGATGATCCTCGGCACGCTGATCGACGAGCTGGAGCGCCGCGACCTGCGGTACGGACTGGTGACCCTGTGTGTCGGCGGCGGCATGGGCGTCGCCACCATCGTCGAGCGAATCTGATCTCCTGGAGCCCCTGATCATGAGCGAGCAGAACGTCATCCGCTGGGAGCAGGACCAGGAGGGCATCGTCACCCTCGTCCTGGACGACCCCAACCAGTCCGTCAACACCATGAACTCCGCGTTCACCGAGCAGTTCCAGCAGGTGGTGGCCCGGCTGGCCGGCACCGAGGGGCTGCGCGGCGTGGTGATCACCTCCGCCAAGAAGACCTTCTTCGCCGGCGGCGACCTGAAGATGCTCGGCGCCGTGCGGCCCGAGGACGCCGGGGAGTTCATGGCCGGCAGCCTGCGGCTGAAGCAGGCGCTGCGCACCCTGGAGACGCTCGGCAAGCCGGTCGTCGCCGCGATCAACGGCAGTGCGCTGGGCGGCGGCTTGGAGCTGGCCCTGGCCTGCCACCACCGGATCGCGCTGGACACCCCGAAGAGCCGGATCGGCTTCCCCGAGGTGACCCTCGGCCTGCTGCCCGGTGGCGGCGGCGTGGTCCGCACCGTGCGGCTGCTGGGCATCGCGGACGCGCTGCTGAAGTGGCTGCTGACGGGCCGTCAGTACCGCCCGGCGGCCGCCGTCGAGGCCGGCCTGGTGCACGAACTGGCGAGCACCCAGGAGGAGCTGCTCGCCAAGGCGCACGCCTGGATCGCCGCGAACGAGACCGCCCAGCAGCCCTGGGACGTCAAGGGCCACCGGATCCCCGGCGGAACCCCGGCCTCGCGCGGCCTGATGGCCCAACTGCCCGCCTACCCGGCCAACCTGCGCAAGCAGCTGAACGGCGCGCCCTACCCGGCTCCGCGCAACCTGCTCGCGGCGGCCGTGGAGAGCAGCCAGGTCGACGTGGACACCGCCTTCGTCATCGAGGCGCGCTACTTCACCGAGCTGGCCTGCGGGCAGACCGCGAAGAACATGATCCAGGCGCTGTTCTTCGACATGAACGCCGTGAACGCCGGCGCCTCCCGGCCGACCGGGCAGCCGGAGCGCAAGGTCGCCAAGGTCGCGGTGCTGGGCGCCGGCATGATGGGCGCGGGCATCGCCTACTCCTGCGCCAAGGCCGGTATGCAGGTGGTCCTGAAGGACGTCACCGTCGCGGCCGCCGAGCACGGCAAGGCCTACGCCGCGGGCCTGTTGGACAAGGCGGTGGCGCGCGGCCGGAGCACCGCCGAGCAGCGCGACGAGCTGCTGGCCCGGATCACCGCCACGGCGGACGTGGCCGACCTGGCCGGCTGCGACGCCGTGATCGAGGCGGTGTTCGAGAACGTCGAGCTCAAGCACAAGGTGTTCCAGGAGGTGCAGGGCGTGCTCGCGCCCGACGCGCTGCTCTGCTCCAACACCTCGACGCTGCCGATCAGCCTGCTGGCCGAGGGCGTCGAGCGGCAGCAGGACTTCATCGGCCTGCACTTCTTCTCGCCGGTGGACAAGATGCCGCTGGTCGAGATCATCAAGGGCGTGCGGACCGGCGACGAGGCGGTGGCCCGGGCCTTCGACCTGGTGCGGCAGTTGGGCAAGACGCCGATCGTGGTCAACGACTCGCGCGGCTTCTTCACCTCGCGGGTGATCGGGCAGTTCATCAACGAGGGCGTGGCGATGGTCGCCGAGGGCGTCGCGCCGGCCAGCATCGAGCAGGCCGCCGCCCAGGCGGGCTACCCGGCCAAGGTGCTCTCGCTGCTGGACGAGCTGACCCTCACGCTGCCCCGCAAGATCCGCGGCGAGGCCCGCCGGGCGGTCGAGGAGGCCGGCGGCAGCTGGGTGGAGCACCCGGCCGACGTCGTCTTCGACCGGATGGTCGAGGAGTTCGGGCGTCCGGGCCGCAGCGGGGGAGCGGGCTTCTACGACTACGACGAGAGCGGCAAGCGCGGCCGGCTCTGGCCGGGCCTGGCCGAGCACTTCCCGGTCGCCGCCGAACAGCCGCCGTTCCAGGACCTGGTGGAGCGGATGCTGTTCGCCGAGGCGCTGGACAGCGTGCGCTGCCTGGAGGAGGGCGTGCTGACCTCGGTCGCCGACGCCAACGTGGGCTCGATCCTCGGCATCGGCTACCCGGCCTGGACCGGTGGCGTGCTGCAGTACGTCAACGGGTACGACGGCGGCCCGGCCGGGTTCGCGGCGCGGGCGCGGGAGTTGGCGGCGCAGTACGGCGAGCGGTTCGCGCCCCCGGCGATGCTGGAGCGGATCGCGGCGGAGGGCGGGCGGTTCACGGACTGAGTCCGGGAGCCCCTCGGGCCGCTGGAGGGGACGCGGGCGCACCCGCGTCCCCTCCAGCGGCCCTCGGCCGGCTCGTCCCTCCAGCGCGGCCCTCGGCCGCCCGTTCCTTTAGCGCGGCCCTTGGCGGCCCTGGCACGCTGCGGCTCCCGAACCTCTCCCTGGGAGCAGCGAACATGACGCTCAACCGGATCGCCCGCCTCGCGGCCACGGCCCTGCTGGCCGCCGCGACCCTCACCGCGGCCGACGCCCTCACCACCGGTACCGCCCAGGCCAGTTCCGCGCCGGGCTGCGCCGGCCTGGTCGGCAAGTCGGTGGACGTCACCCTCGACAACGGCCTGGAGACCCGCTTCGACTTCGCCGCCGACGGCAGCCAGGTCACGGGCACGGTCGAGGCGGCGGGCCAGTCCGGCGCCGTCGTCGGCGTGGTCAACACCGTGCCGATCGCCCTCGGTCAGGCCGCCAAGAACGTGTACTTGGTGAACTGGAACGAGGCGGGCCAGCTCACCATCAGCGTGACGCTGAACCTCAAGGCGAAGACCGCGCAGACCTACTACTCCTACCCGAGCGGCGGCGACGTGCGGGCCGGCGAGCTGCACCGAGGCACCCTGCGCTGCCTGGGCTGACGGCGGGCGGTGGGTCTGGCGGGTGCAGCGGGCGGGAGCGCCCGCCGCACCCGCGCGCTCACGGGTTGATGCCGTCGTACTGGAGCACCCGGTAGGGCGACTGCCCCTGCTGGCCGTTCCACTGGGAGACCATCAGGGTCAGCGAGTTGGCGTTCGCGCTGCCGGGGTGGATGTAGCCGCCGTAGAGGAACGGGACCTGCGGCAGGCCCCAGTGGTTCGGCACGGTGGTGTTGCCGGCGATCTGCGGCTTCGGCGCCGTCCAGACCGCGTCCGGGCGCGGCGCGGTGCGGGTGCAGATCGAGTAGTCGTTCACGTCGAAGTAGCTCATGCAGTAGGTGCCGTTGATCAGCTTGACCGAGAACTCCCCGATGTTGTTGCCGGAGAGGATGATCGACGGCGGGGCCGACTGGGTCCACTGCCAGGAGCCGTTGAGGTAGGCCCAGTTCTGCTGGGCGCCGAAGTTGCCGGCCCGGAAGTCGGCGGGCTGGATGCGGAAGAGCTGGATCGCGCCGCCGTCGGCGGTGTTGCGGTGGGTGCCGTTCCAGCGCTTCGAGAAGATGTAGAGCCAGCCGTCCGGGTCGATGCCGGCGAAGGACCACATGCCGTACAGCGACTGGTTGGTGCCCTGGGTGTCGCCGGGCCAGTGGTACGAGTAGTCCTGCCAGGTCACCCCGTAGTCGTCGGAGTACGCGACCCCCGACATCAGCGAGCCGTCGTAGCCGGCCGGCGGGGCCCAGGTCGCCACCGAGGTGTACTGGATGTAGGTGCGGCCGCCGAACTCGATGCAGTCGTTGGGGATCCGGCTGAACTCCCAGCCGTAGCCGTTGTCCGTCTGGTGGGTGTAGTTGAACAGCTGGTTGGCCTGGCCGCCGGCGGGCATCGCCCAGCTGAACGAGATCGGCGAGCCGCCGGAGTTGTCGAAGTTCGCCTGGTTGAGCATCACCGGCGAGCCCAGGTAGGTGCCCTGCTGGGCGGCCTGCGCCCAGGAGTCGCCGAAGACGTAGCCCCAGGAGCCGTCGTGCTGGCGGAAGTAGGGGATGCCGAGGTCCCCGGAGCCCAGGCCCTGCGCGCTCGCCGAGTCGCCGGGCGTGTCGCAGAGCGCGGCGCCGGACTGGAGCATCGGTGCCCGCACCGCGCGGGGAGTGCCGGGGCCGGCGGGAGCGGCGGCGGCGGAGCCCGCGGCGGCGCCGAGCAGACCGGCGCCCAGTGGCAGGCCCGCGCCGGCCCGGAGCACCGAGCGCCGGCTGAGTCCGCCGTGATCCGGCTGGGAAGGGGTGGACATCGGGTGAGCCTCCAGGAGAGGGGTGCGGGGAGCGGCGGCGCGCACGGGCAGATCCTGTGGAGAGCGAGCCGCGGCACCCGCGAAGCGATTGGATGTGGGTGCGCCGGACGTGCCGTACCCCATCCAACGCGGCCCGGGGCGCACCGTCACGGCCTGTCCGCCCGCTCGGACAAAGCCCGGACAAAGGCCGGACAACGATCGGAAGCGGTGTCGGACAGCCGTGTCGGACAACGGTGCCGGACAGTGGAGTCGGACAACGGTGCCGGACACTGGCACCCGAGAGGGAGGGACAGCAGGTGGGACGGCAGGAACAGCCGCTCGACGCCGGGGATGGCCCGCTCGCGCGCTTCGCCCTGGACTTGCGCGAACTGCGGCGCCGGGCCGGCAGCCCGCCCTACCGCCGGCTCGCCGCCCTCGCCAACTACTCCGCCTCCACGCTCGCCGAGGCGGCCGCCGGGCGCCGGCTGCCGAGCGATGTGGTGCTGGCCGCCTTCGTCACGGCCTGCGGGGGCGACCCGCAGGAGTGGGAACGCCGCCGGGTGCACACCCACCTGCTGATCACCCGACCGCCGGAGGCGGCGGCCGAGCCTGACCGTCCGTCAGCTGAGCTCACGTCGCCTGACGGTCCGGAACCCGAGGCCCCGTCAGCGCCGCTCCCGGCACCCGCACCGGCGCGACGGCGGCGTCCGCTCGCCCCGCTGCTCGCCGCGCTGCTCGCCCTCGTGTTCAGCGCCGCCGTGCTGGGCGACTCGGTCGCCTCGGGAGTCCTGGCCGCTCCCGCCGCGCGGGTGGCGCCGCTGCGCGACACCGCGCGGTGGCTGCGCCCGGGCAGCGACATCCCCGCCCGGTACCGGGACCTGATCGTCGAAGCCGGCACCGGCTGTCCGGCGGAGGAGGTCACCCCGGCCCTGGTCGCGGCCATCCTCCAAGCCGAGAGCGGGTTCGACCCGAACCTGAGCGACCCGGCGAAGGACGAGTACGGCATCGCCCGCTGGACGCCCCGGGTGCTCCGCTACTACCTGCCGCCGGACCGTCAGGGCACGTTGCCCGTACCGCCGTTCCCGCCCGGGGAGTCGATCCTCGCCGTGGGCCGGATGCTGTGCGCGATCGCCCCCGAGCTGCAGGGCGTCCCGGGCGACCCGGCGCTCAACCTGGCCGCCTCCTACGAGACCTCGACCTGGGTGGTGCAGCAGCGCGACCAGGCCAGGCTGGCCGCCATCCAGCCCTACCTGGCCGAGGTCGGCGTCGAGCTCCCGCGCTACCGCCCGACCGCCTAGCGGTCCGTTGCGCGCCTCCGGCCGGGACTGCCCGCCCGGTGGACAAATGATCTTGCACTTAGCTGCCAAGCGACTTGGTGCCACCTCTGAAGCCGTGACACCGCCTCGTGCGGACGGCAGGATCTTCCTCAGCACCGGGGAACGCCGCGAGAACCGGGACGAGTTCCAGGAACCGTTCACGGGAACGGCGTTGGTTACCAAACAGGGGAGAACAGTCGTGGGTCACTCGATACGCATCGCATGCGCCGCCATGGTCGTGGCGTTCACCGTCGGCCTGGGCGCCACCGCCGCGAGCGGCACCGTCGTCGCGGATCAATCGCCCGCCCAACACGGCGTCACCCACCACGGTTTCGACTGGGACGGCGCCCGCCTCGCAACACCCGCACAGAGTTGACCGGATTCCGTGCAGCTGGTCGCGGTGACCCTCATCTGTCCTGATCCTCCGTCATCGCAGCTGACGGCCGCAGCCGTCACCGATCTGATCTGGGTCCACAGCCGACACGAGGACCGGGTGGAACACATCCGAACCCGTGTCGAGCTCAACCGCTGCCGCATCGCCGCCGCGATCATCGCGGCCACTCCGGATGCGGCGATCGCGAACCTGCGCCGCGTCTGCGAGCGCGCCCTGCAGCACGCGCCGGCCCTGCGCAGTTGGTGCCTCGACCGCGCGTAGGGCCTCCACGAACCGAGCACGCCCGACTGTGACGGCCCTGATGACCGGCGCAGAGCGGTCGTTGCCACGGGCTCTTCCACCTCATCCGCCGGTGTCCGCGCGCACTGATGTGCCCGGCTGGCGACAGGTGACCTGACCCGCACCGGAGCGCGTCGTCAACTCCGCATCAGGAAGCGGCAGTTCGACCTGCCCGCGCACCGGGGTCAACTCAACGTCTCGGCGACGGCCGAGGACATCTCCGTCATTCCCTTTTCCCTGAAAGAAGGTCGTTCCACCATGGCTATCCTGACCAAGATCGCTGCCGTCGCCGCCCTCGCCGTGCCGCTGCTCGTCGCGGTTCCCGCGACCGCTCAGGCCTCCACCCCGTCCGGCTGTTCCAGCGTCGCGCAGATCGGCAGCACCGCCTACCTCAACGTCGGCGGGGAGACGATGGCGTCGGTGAAGCAGTACAAGGGCTGCGGCAAGAACTACTCCTACGTGTACGTGTGGCAGGGCTACCGCTCCTCGCACAGCAGCTGGGACGTGTGCGCGTCCATCGTCACCGGCGGCGGGCACGACCTCCAGGACCCGATGTGCGGCCACAACAGCGTGGAGCTGTGGTCCCAGGGTGCCGCCACCCTGTCGCAGTGCACCCAGGCCCTGGGCTTCAACGGGCTCGGCCCCATCCCCTACCCCGGCGACGTCGCGGTGAAGACCGACGTCCGCTGCTGACCCCTCGGCACACGGCGACCGCCGTGGCGCCGAGGCCCACGGCGACCGTTGCCGCCTGACCGGCGGACCCCTCGAAGCCGGTCGTGTCCACCGCCCTCCAGCAGACCTCCCGCCCGCCGGCGTCCGACATCGGGACGAGGTCAGGGCCGATCTTCCACCGAGTAAGAAGGAACCACCGCATGGCCCTCGCCATCAAGACCCGCAACACCGCAACCCGGCTGCTCACGGCCGCCGCCGTGCTGAGCGGCCTGGTGCTCAGCGCCGCACCGGCCCACGCGGCAGCCACGCCGTCCCACACCGAGGCGTCGGCCTCCGCCGCCGCGCTGCCCGCGGTGGACATGGAAGCCGTCGTCCTGGCCGCCCAGATCGATCCCCGACGCGCCGACCACACGCTCACCCCCGGGGCGCATGACTCGGTCATGGCCGTCGAACAGGCCCTGGAAGCCCGTCACTTGCTCGACGCCCGCTGGGTGAACGGGTACTTCGGCACCACCGCCATCGGCGCCTACGCGGCCTTCCAGCGCTCCCTCGGCTACACCGGCCTGGCCGCCAACGGGCTGCCCGGCGCCTCCTCCCTCGCCACACTCGGGCAGGGGCGGTACACCCTCATCCACCAGATCGGACCGGGTGCGCGCCTGCAGCGCGACGGATACACCATCGACACCCGCACCCAGCAGATGCTCACCGAGGCCGAGCGCCTCCTGGGCTTCCACCTCACCCTGTCGCAGGGCTCCTACAACCCCGGCGGCGACCCCACCTCCGCGGGCACCCACGACGGCGGTGGCGTCGTGGACGTCAACATCGACGGGATGTCCAGCACCACCCGCACCGCCGTCGCCCGGGCCCTGCGCGAGGTCGGATTCGCCGCCTGGGTCCGCAACCCCAGCCAGGGCGACTGGCCGTGGCACATCCACGCCGCGGCGATCAGCGACACCGATCTGTCCACCCAGGCCCAGAACCAGACCGGTGACTACTACCTCGGCTTCAACGGCCTGGCGAACCACGGCGCCGACGACGGCCCCCGGATCCCCATCCAGACCTGGGAGCAGTACCAGCGCAGTCACTGAGTGATCGGGTGCTGCACCACCTGATCACGAACGAAGCACGACCGAAGCACGACCGAAGCACTTCTGACGGCACGTCACAACCAGGGAGAAGAACAGCCTTGAAGACCATACGCACCACGCTGACCGTCGCCGGCGCCGCACTGGCCATGGCCGTCCCGCTCATCGGCGCCACCTCCGCGCCCGCCTTCGCCGCCTCCCGCGACGGGGTCTGCGACTCCGGGGAGTTCTGCTACTACTACAACAGCAACGAGGCCGGCTCGGTCTCCGACTTCACCGGCTCGGTCAGCGACCTCGGCGCCACCCAGCCGACCTGCTACGACTTCAAGGGCGCCGGCGCCGGCCAGGGCCTGTGCGTCAAGAACAACGCCGCCTCGGTGTGGAACCGCACCGGGCACACCGTCCGCGTCTACTTCAACAGCGGCTACTCGGGCGCCAGCCAGGACTTCGCCCCCGGCGCCAAGGGCAACCTCGACGCCACCCTGAAGAACAACGACGCCTCGCACCAGTTCCTCGGCGGCGGCGGTGGTGGTGGCAACCAGTCCCCGGTCAACGACTTCGACCACGGCACCCGCGGCTTCGCCGCCGACAACTGCACCGCCTTCGCGGCGTACCGCATCGCCAGCCGTCTCGGCGTCCCGAACTTCAGCAACTCCTGGGGCGGCACCACCTGGGGCAACGCCGGCAACTGGGCCAACGCCGCCCGCGCCACCGGCGTCACCGTCAACACCACCCCCACCGTCGGTGCCATCGCCGTGAACGACGTGCACAAGGTCGGCCACGTCGCCTACGTCAACGCGGTCTACTCCGACGGCTCGTTCGACGTCGAGGAGTACAACTGGAACAACCCCCTCGCCTACGGCACCCGCAGCCACGTGCACGTGAGCGATGCGCAGGCCGACTTCCAGTGGATGCTCCACTTCTGAGCGACCCTCAGCGCGTCGAAGCCCCGTCGGACGCAGGCGACCTGGAAAGGCCGCCTGCCCGACGGGGCTTCGCCCTGCCGCCGGACCACCAACTCCCACCCCGTGCGCCTCATCCGCACCCGCAAACCCGCTAAATGAGAGGGTCTCCCACTTCGTGCAAAGGCATTGCGTAGCCGTTCGCCGTGCACCGATGATGATCTTCAACATCGAAAGGGGGATCGGTGCTGCAAGCACTCGGACTGAGCGCACTGACGGAGAACGTCTACAGGACCCTGTTAGCGGAGCCGGATTGGGGGGTCGAGCGGATCGCCGCCAGTCTGCAGCTGTCGGAAGCGCAGACGCGTGAAGCACTCGACGAACTGCTGGAACTGACGCTGCTGCGGCCCGCGGCCGGCTCCCAGTCACTGCGTGCCGTCAGTCCGGAGGTCGGACTGACCAGGCTGCTCGCCCACAACCAGAACCAGTTGCTCTTCCGTCAGAAGCAGTTGGAGAACACCCGCACCGCGATCGCGGCCCTCTCGGCCGAGTACATCGACCGACGGCCCGATGACGAGATGGTCCTGCGCCTGGACTCGCTCGAAGCCGTCCGTGACCGCCTTGAGGAACTCGCGGCGACCGCGACCGAGGAATGCCTGTCCCTGATGCGCGGGGGAGCCGTTCGCCCCGATTCCATCCAAGCCGGCAAACACCCCAACCAGGTGGCGCTGGAGCGCGGAGTGGTCGTCCGCAGCATCTTCCAGGACAGTTTCCGCAACGACCCCGACACCCTGCGCTACGCCCGGTGGTTGACCGATCTGGGCGGACTGACGCGTACCGTGCCGTTGCTGCCGATCCGACTGGTGGTCGTCGACCGCAGCATCGCCCTGGTCCCGACCGACCCGAGCGACGGCCGCCGCGGCGCACTGGAACTGCGCGGGGAGGCCCTCATCCAGCCCCTGTGCGCACTGTTCGACGAACTGTGGCGCAGCGGAACCGACCTCGGCCAGCCCACCACCCGTGACGATCAAGACCTCACCGGGTCCGAGCGCGCTCTGCTGCAACTGCTGGGCCACGGCCACACGGACCAGTCCGCCAGCCGCAAGCTGGGCCTGTCCTTGCGGACGGTGCGTCGGATGATGCAGGACCTGATGACTCGTCTGGGCGCCGAAAGCCGCTTCCAGGCAGGGGTCGAAGCCGTGCGGAAGGACTGGCTGTGAGGGGTGGTCGCCAGACGGCGAAGGGAGCGGGCGGGGCGGTCAGTCGAGGCGGGCGGTGCGCAGGGGCGGCGCGGCGCAGATGACCGCTGCCGCCGCGAGGGCCGCCACCGCGAACGCGCACATCGCGGTGGCGAGGCCGAGCGCCTGGATCAGCAGGCCGACGAGCAGGTTCGACAGCGGGGCGGCGGCGAAGACCACCAGCGACATCACGGACATCACCCGCCCGCGCATCCCCGGGTCGGTCCAGCGCTGGAGCATCGAGATCAGCACGACGCTGAACTGGCCGGTCACCACGCCCAGGACGGCGTACAGGCCCAGGCCCACCGGCAGCGAGCCGGCGAAGCCGAGGCCGCTCAGGCAGGCCGTGGCGGCGAGGGTGCCGAGGATCAGCGAGAGGCCCGCGCGCCGCTTGGGCGGCCAGGCCATGTTGATCAGGGAACTGGCCACCGCGCCGACCGTGTAGGCGGTGAGCAGCAGGCCGGCGCCGCCGGCGGCACCGCCGAGCCGGGAGGAGAGCAGCACCAGGCCGATGTTGACGGGCGGTGCGCAGCTCAGCTCGGTCAGCCCGATGACCAGGATGACCAGCCGGATCCTCGGCTCGCGGGCCAGGTAGCGCAGGCCTTCGAGCAGCTGGGCGAGCAACTGCCGTCGTAGCGGGGTCGGTTCGGCGGTGATCTTCGGCGCCGCCGGTTCGCGGAGGTACCGCACCCGCCAGGAGGCCGCCGCCGATACCAGGTAGCTGACCGCGTTGGCCAGCGCCACCAGCGGCACCCCGCCGACCGCGATCAGCCAGGCGCCGAGCGGCCCGCCGGCCGCCTGGCCGCCGCGCAGGCCGAGGACGTACAGGGCGTTGCCCCGGACCAGGTGCTCGTCGTCCAGCAGCAGCGGGCGGACCACCCCGGAGGCCGGGACGAAGAACGCGCTGAGGAAGGCCAGCAGCGCGGCGGCGACCAGCAGGCTCGGCACCGTCGGGCTGGTCAGCACGGTGACCAGGGCGGCGACCAGCATCACCGCGCAGCGCAGCACGTCGGTCAGCACCATCACCCGGCGCGGCCCGCTCCGGTCGGCGAGCACGCCCCCGCCGAGCAGCCCGACCAGCCTGGGCAGGCTGGCCAGGGCCAGCACGGCGCCGGAGGTGGCCGGGCCGACCTCCCGGACCAGGGTCCAGGTGAGCGCCACGTACCAGGCGGCGTCGCCGAGTTGGGACAGGCCCATGGCCCCGGTGAAGCTCAGGTAGCGCGCGCCGAGCGGACCGTGGCTGCGCGCGACGGCGACCTGCTCGGGGGCGCTGGTGGCCGGCGGTAATGGTGTGGTGGGCGTCATCGGATGTGCTCCTTGGGTGGGTTAGGTTTAGCCGGTTCTCGGGCTGGTCGGACGGGTTGGGTGGGTTGGGCGCGGGCGGCGCTCGGGTGGTGGTCACCGAATCGGCGGCGGGCGCCCGGCGGGAGCTCCTGACCTCGCAGCCCGGCGGCGCGGGCAAGGAGGAGGTGCTCAAGGAGTCCCTGGGGAGGAGACGAAGCCGGCCATCGCGCGGATGCTCGCGCAGGGGCTGGAGGATCGGGCGATCGCGCGCGGATGGGATCTCGCTGCGCCGCCCGCCGAGCCGGGGCTTCCCGCGGAGAGTACCGCCGAGCGGGAACGGTCCGCAGGCGGAAGTGCGGATGTTCGCTGAGAGCTGACACGGCGTCTGCTGCGCTGGTCAGCGGGCCTGTCAGGGCGAGTTGGGGGTGACACTGAACTGACGAAGAATCATCACATGTCCCTCATATATGACGTGAGTCTCTGACATACTCCCGCGCGGGCCGCCTGGTCCGTAAGCGATGTGTTGATGAGGACGAGATGCTGCTGACTTCCACACGAAGGCACCGGAGCCTGCCCGCGCTGGTGGTGATGGCGCTGCTGGTCGCCTTCGCACCAGGGGCGCTGCTGCTCGGCACGGCGGCGCCCGCGAGCGCCCTGTCGACGCCCGCCCTGGCGCTGACCCCGCCGATGGGCTGGAACGACTGGAACGCCGTGCTGGCCGCGACGAACGGGCAGACCGGCTGCTCCGTCAGCGAGGGCATGATCGAGCAGACGGCCGACTTCCTGGTCTCGTCCGGGCTCAAGGACGCCGGGTACCAGTACGTCGACATAGACGACTGCTGGATGCTGAAGACCCGTGCGGCCGGGACGAACCAGCTCCAGTACGACCCGCAGAAGTTCCCCGACGGGATCAAGGCGACCGCCGACTACGTGCACGCCAAGGGCCTCAAGCTGGGCATCTACGAGAGCGCCGGCACCGAGACCTGCCAGGGCTATCCGGGCAGTTGGGGACCGGGCGGCTCCGGCTACGAGACGCAGGACGCCGCGCTCTTCGCCTCCTGGGGCGTCGACCTGCTCAAGTACGACAACTGCTACAACGGCAACGTCAGCGCCGACCCGACCGACAGCCGCAACGACTGGATCGGCCGGTACACCAGGATGCGGGACGCGCTGGCCGCCACCGGCCGCCCGATCCTCTACAGCATCTGCGAGTGGGGCCAGGACAACGTCTGGACCTGGGGCGCCGGGGTCGGCCATACCTGGCGCACCACGGGCGACATCCAGCCCACCTACCCGTCGATGCTGTCGATCTTCAAGCAGAACGTCCAACTCGCCCCGTACGCCGGGCCCGGCGGCTGGAACGACCCGGACATGCTGGAGGTCGGCAACGGCATGAGCTTCACCGAGGACCGCTCGGAGTTCTCGCTCTGGTCCGAGATGGCCGCCCCGCTGATCGCCGGCACCGACCTGACCAAGGCCTCGCCGGCCACCCTCTCGCTCTACGGCGACCGCGGCGTCATCGCCGTCGACCAGGACTCGTTGGGCAAGCAGGGCGTCGAGCAGTTCTCCGGCAACGGCGCGCACGTGCTGGCCAAGCCGCTCGCCGGCGGGGACGTGGCGGTCGCGCTGTTCAACGAGAACGACGCCGCCACCACGATCTCCACCACCGCCTCGGCCGTCGGCCTGCCCGCCGCCGCCTCGTACCAGCTGAACAACCTCTGGTCGAACGTGCTCACCAGCACCACCGGCGCGATCTCGGCGACCGTGCCTGGCCACGGCACGGTGATGTACCGGGTCTCGGTCGGCAACGGCAGCAGCACCGGCACCTCGCACGCGCTGGTCGGCGCCTCCTCCAACCGCTGCCTGGACGCCTACAACAACCAGACCGCGCCCGGCACCAAGATCGAGATCTTCGACTGCAAGAACGACGGCTCCGGCAACCAGACCGTGACCCCCACCGCCGCCGGTGAACTGCGGCTCTACGGCGGCACCATGTGCCTGGACGCCGTGAACAACCAGACGGCGCCCGGCACCCTGGTCCAGCTCTGGTCGTGCAACGGCGGGGCGAACCAGCAGTTCACGTTGAACCCCGACGGCACCGTCACCGGCGTGCAGTCCGGCCTCTGCCTCGATGTGACCCACGGCGACACGGTGGCGGGCAACCAGGACGGCACCCAGCTGCAGCTGTTCACCTGCGACGGCGGCGCCAACCAGCAGTGGCGGCTGTCCTGACCGCTTGAGCGGCTGAGCGGCTGAGCGCGTGAGCGGGTGGGGTGGGGACCGGTCGGTCCCCGCCCCACCCGGAGGCCGGGTGGCCGGTCAGCAGGTGAGGTTGGCGCCGGCCGGGACGCCGAGGATCGCGGTGAAGGCCTGGTAGTCGTTGACGCGGTCCTGCATCTCGGCGGTGTTGCCGCCGTTGCACTCGATGCTGCCGTTGATCGAGCGGATGGTCTGGCCGAAGCCCGCGCCGTTGACCATGGCGTCGTGGCCGGTCATGGTGCCCGGGCCGGTCTGGGTGTTCCAGTACCAGAGGCCGGTCTTCCAGGAGGTCGCGGCGTCGGTCTCGACCAGGCCGGGGTTGTCGAGCAGGTCGATGCCCAGCGCGTCGCCGGCGGCCTTGTAGTTGAAGTTCCAGCTCAGCTGGATCGGCCCGCGCCCGTAGTAGGAGTAGGTGCCGGCCGGGCAGCCGTAGGGCTCGTTGGCGCAGTAGTTGCCGGACTTGTCGATCTCGTCGATGTAGACGAGCCCGCCGGTCTCGTGGTCCACGTTGGCCAGGAAGGCGGCCGCCTCCTGCTTCTGCACGGTGTCGCTGCCGGTGGTCGCGAAGCCCGGGTAGGCGCTCAGCGCGGCGACCAGGCCGCTGTAGGTGTAGAAGCTGTTCCGGCTCGGGAACATCTGGTCGAACTGGGCCTCGCTGACCACGAATCCGCCGCCTCCGGTGCCTCCGCCGCCCGTGCCGCCGCCGCCCGTGCCGCCGCCGGTGCAGCTGTAGGGCGACCAGTACCAGGTGCTGATGGTCGGGTCGTAGCCCGGGTTGTCGTGGGTGGTGATGTAGTACTGGCCGTTCGCGCTGTACAGCACGATCGCGCCGGTGGCGTAGGACTGGCCGGCCACCCAGGCGGGGTACGAGCAGGACGTGCCGCCGCCGGTGCCGCCGCCCGTGCCGCCACCGCCGCTTGAGTCGCAGGCGCCCTGGTCGGCCCAGACGCCGGCGCTGCCGCCGGGGGTGTCGCCCTGGGTCCACCACTTGGCCTGCCAGTTGTGGCCGTTGTACGAGCTGGTGTTGCCGTTGACGTAGACCGCCGAGGAACTCCACGCCGTGGCGCAGGCGGTGGTGGCGGAGGAGGCTGCGGCCGGTACCAGCACGGCCAGCCCGGTCGCGAGGAGCAGGGCCGAAAGCAGGGCCCCGATGCGCGATTTGGTCATGGTGTCGCTCCTTCGTGCGGATGTGGGGGCGCACGTGTTCGAGGACGGGGGAGGGCTCACCCGGGGCGGAGATGCTTGGCCGACCGGGGAAACCACCCGCACTAAACCGGAGTCGGTCTAGACCTGTCAATGGATGCGGCGGTGTCGATCGGGCCGCTCGGGCGGATCGAAAACGGTTCGCGGGGCCGGTGCAGCAGGTGGCAGGGTCGGCGCCATGACGGCGAATCAGAGCCAGAGTCGCAGTGGGGACCAGTACCGGATCCGGGCCGACTACGACGCGCGGACGATCGTGGTCTACCAGGCGTACTCGCCGGCGATCGCGGACGCGGCGCTGCGGGCCGGGCGGTTCGTCGCGCCGTTCTCGTTCCAGCGGATGACCTGGGTGAAGCCGTCGTTCCGGTGGCTGATGCACCGCAGCAACTGGGGCCGGAAGGCGGGGCAGGAGCGCATCCTCGGCGTTCGGATGACGCGGGAGGGCTGGGAAGAGGCGCTCTCCCGGGCCGTGTTGACGACAGCCGACCCGGCGGCCGTGGCGAAGGCCGCCGTGCACCTGCAGTGGGACCCGGAGCGCTCGGTGCGCGGGGCCGCGCTGAACCACTACAGCATCCAGGTGGGCATCGGGCGGCAGTTGATCCGCACCTTCGCCGAGGAGTGGGTGGTGGGGCTGACGGACCTGACCCCGCAGGTGCGCAAGGCCGCCGAGTTGGTGCAGGGCGGGCGCGCGGCGCAGGCCCAGCGGCTGTTCCCACCCGAGCGGGAGTACCCGTGGCCGGCGGGGTAGCGGTGCCGTCGGGTCGTCAGTGGAGCTCGCACTCCCACGGCTCGATGTCCGGCTCGCCGGGCGGCAGTTCACCGGTGCAGTAGCGGTAGAGCCAGGTCGCGGCCCGCCGCTCCGCGTACTTCTCGTTGACCGGCTCGCCCCGCTCGTCCAGTTCGAGGACATTGGCGAAGATCGCGAAGCAGATCTCCGCCTGTGAGGGCGATTCGCGCAGCTCCGCCCAGTAGTCGATCCCGTCGAGCATCGGATGGCCCACCGAGCCACGCGCGAGCCACCCGGCGAACCGCCGGAAGGCGCCCGAGGTGCCGGGGGTGAGGTGTGAAGGCATGCCGCGAATCTAGCGGTCGGTTGTTGCCGAGTTCCGTGAGACGCGGATCCCGGCGATCACGGACTTGCCCCGGACCGCGCGCTTGCTGACGCCCCACGCGTCACTGAGCGCGTCGACCAGGAACAGGCCACGTCCGTCGATGGCGTCGGGGGAGGGGACGGTGGAGGGAGGGGTGGGGTTGCCGGCGCCGGGGTCGGAGACGGCGAGCCAGTGGTGGCCGTCGGCGGTCCAGAAGAAGAGCTCGATCATGTCGTCGTCGGGGTGCCGGGTGCCGTGCTGGATCGCGTTGGTGACGAGCTCGGAAGTCAGGAGCCTGAGCTCGAAGGAGAGTTGACGCGAACAGGTGGCGGGCAGCGCGGCCGCGATCGCCCCGCGCGCTTGGGCGACGGAGGGGAGCTGGGCGGGGAAGCGCCAGTGGGCGGGGATGGCGGGGATGGGGGAGGGAGAGGGGGAGGAAGGGGTTCCGGGCATGGCTGACCTCCGGTCAGAACGCGGGGTAATGGGCATGCAGGCGTGACCGGCGTCGCCATGTGTGACGCTGGCACTACTTGAAGCTAGCGCGTAGGGATGCCGAGCGCCACCACTTCCGGCGGTAAATACCCCTCAAGTGTGGCGCTAGGCTCTGATCGCGGCAGACTGTGCTGGCCACCTTCCGAGAGGACCGCATGCCCACTCGACGCACCCCGACAGAGCGTCAGAAGCGCCTCGGCGCCGAACTGCGCAAGCTCCGCCTCTCCGCCGGAGTGACCACGGACTACGCCGCCGGCCTGCTGGGGATGGACCGGATTCGGATCGCCAACATGGAGTCCGGTATCAGAGCCATCTCGCCCGAGCGAGTCCGCACCTTGGCCAGCAACTACGACAGCGTCGACGACGCCTACATCGAGGCGCTGGTCGCGATGGCGGAGGGCCGCGAGCGCGGCTGGTGGGAGCAGTTTCGCGGGACGCTGCCGCCGGGAATGCTCGACATCGCCGAACTTGAGTGGAACGCGGCCGGATTGCAGACCACGCAAATACTGCACGTGCCTGGTTTGCTGCACACCGAGGACTATGCTCGGGCCATCTTCGACGCAGTGCTTCCGCCGCTTCCGCGTCTGGAGGTCGAGCTTCGAGTGAGCCACCGACTATCTCGGCAACGTGTGCTCGACCGAGGGTTTCCGTACGTCGGCTATGTCCACGAGGCAGCGCTGCGGATGCAGTTCGGTGGGCGGGCGGTCATGCGCGCCCAGTTGGATCGCCTGGCCGCCGAGTCGGAACGAGAGAACGTCAGTATCCGAGTGCTGACGGTCGAGACAGGTAGCTTCCCGGGGGCCGGGCACGCGCTCCTCTTCGCCGAGGGGCAGGTGCCGCAGCTCGACACGGCTCAACTCGACTCCGCCCATGGGCCGGAGTTCTTCGGCGCCGAGGCCCAACTCGCCAAGTACCGTGCACATCTCGGGTGGATGGCCAAGATGGCGTTGTCGCCAGAGGACTCGCGTGACTTCGTTCGTACCGTTGCTCGTCAGCTCTAGGAGAACCATGTCTCACATCACCTGGGAAGCCCCGTTCTGCGGCGAGGGCAACAACTGCTTCCGTCTCGGCACCGACGCCGACGGCAAGGCCTACATCGCGGTCGCGGGCCAGGAGGAGCTCGCCATCACCGACTCCCACGACGCCCTGCGCACCCTCATCCTCGACATCAAGGCCGGCAAGGCGGACCATCTGCTGTAGTCGTCCCTCCGCCGGGGCGGCGAGCCACTCGCTGCCCCGGCCGACCCTTGTGGAGGCACCTCCATGTCCGACATCACGTGGGAAGACCCGTTCTGCGCTGAGGGCAACTCCTGCTTCCGCCTCGGCACCGACCCCACCGGCAACGCCTACATCGCCGTAGCCGGCGCCGAGGAGCGCGCGATCACTGACTCCCGCGACGCCCTCCGGGCCCTCATCCTCGCCATCAAGTCCGGCGAGGCCGACCACCTGCTCTGACCGTCCGTCGAACTCGGTGCGGCGAGGCGGATGTCCGCGTACAGGGCGCCGTAGTAGGCGGTGAGCAGGTTCAGGCCCGCTGCCGCAGGCGCCGCAGCACCTCCCGGAAGCCCAGACGGATGCCCCGGGTGCCGGGCGCGGGCGGGGCCGGCTCGCCCCGCTGGGCGGCCCGGTAGCTGTCGAACAGGTGTTGCTGCAGTGCGTTCATGCGGCCACTGTGCGCCCGGGGCGTCCCGCGCGGCCCGTCGATTGACTGACCTGGTCAAACGGCATGACAGCACCCCAGCCCGACCCGGCATCATTGGGGGGTGAGCGTGACCATCGACATCACCGGACTGCCGCCCGAGCGGATCGCCTTCTGCCCCTCGCCGCTGGCCGAACTCGGCAACGCGCTGCACACGTTGGCCGAGCCCGCTCACCATCCCCGGCTGCACGCGTGGGCCACGGCGACCTCCGCCGCGCTCGAACCGGAGCTGGCGGACCGGCTGAACGAGGCCGAGTTCATGTGGCGCTCGACACGTTCGGACTTCCTGATCCCGGCCCAGCCCCGGGAGACGCTGGCCGAGGAGCTGGACGACCTCGACCGGATGGACGACGAGAAGTTCGTCGGCTCGGCGCTGGAGATCTCGTGCAGCACCAGCCACTACCCCAAGGGCGTGCCCTCGCCGCTGGTCGACGAGTGGTCGCGGTGCCGCGCGCTCGACCTGGCGGCGGCGCGCGGCCCGCGCCAGGCGGCGTTCGCCGAGCGGATGCTCGCCGAGCCCACCGCCACCCGCGCGTGGATCCGCCGTCTGCTGGAGGACTGCGACCGGGCGTTCTTCGCCGACACCTGGCGCCGGGTCCGGGTGCAGCTCGCGTCCGACGCCCGGCACAAGACCGAACTGCTGCGCCGCAAGGGCCTCGCCGAGGCGCTCGCCGCCGCCTCGCCGGGCCTGCGGCTGGAGCAGGACGAGCGCGGCCGGCGGATCGTCGTCGACAAGCTGGTGCAGGGCCGGGCGGACGCCCGTGGGAGCGCCGTCACGCTGGTGCCGAGCGTCTTCGGCTGGCCGCACTTCTTCGCCCTCTACGCGCCGGGCTGGCAGCCGGTGATCCAGTACCCGGTCGCCGGCCACGAGGTCGGCGGCGCCGAGTCCGTGGAGACGGTGATGCTGCGCCTGGAGGCGCTGACCCACCCGATGCGCCGCAACCTGTCCCGCCACCTCGCGCGCGGCGCGTTCTCGACCAGCGAGCTGGCCGACGCCTACGGCATCACCGCCCCCGAGGTCTCCCGCCACCTCGCCGTGCTGAAGAAGGCCGGGCTGCTCGTCACCCAGCGCCGGGGCCGCTACGTGCTGCACCAACTGGACATCTCGGTGGTGTCCCGGATCGGCAGCGACTTCCTGGAGTCGGTCCTGCGGTAGCGGCGCCCGGTGCGAGGGACATCGACGTCCACGTCAACTGATCGTTGTTCCTGCTGAGTTGATGGCCGGAAAGTGACCTGACCGCCCCGGGGTTCGCGCCTACGCTGGGCCCGGTCGAACACACTGACTCGGGGGAACTGTGTCTGTTCGTACATTCCCGCGCTGCTGCGCCGTGCCGCTCATCGGCGCGAGCCCGGCCGGCGCCGGCGACGCGCGGTTGAGCCGCCCCTTCCTCGCTGACGGTTGACGGTTCCTGAACGGCTGTTCCCCATGTCCGGCCAGGTCGAGCACGCCTGGCCCTTGAAGGGAAGACGATGAACCTCGTCAAGAACCTCGCCGTCGCTGCGGGCCTCGTCCTCGCCGCCTCCGGCACCCTGGTGGGAGCATCCTCACCCGGCTACGCGAGCACACCGGCGGCCTCGCCCGCCAGCCACACGGAGGGGGCCGGGCCGCTGCGGCCGGCGACGCCGCCCGACTCCTTCTGCACAGGTGGCGGGGGCGGGTACGGCTGGTTCGGGATCGCGCCCGGCAGCACCTCCGACGGCGGGGTGGCCAACGACCTGTGGCTCGACGCCGCCAACTCCGCCCAGGCCACCCCGGTGCGGCTGTGGCCCGGCAACGGCAGCAACGCCCAGCAGTGGTGCATGATGCCCTCCTACGCCACCAGCGGACCAGGGGTGGGGGCGTACTTCGTCTTCGCCCAGTACGCATCGGAGCCCGACTGCCTGGACGTCATCAACGGCCAAGGCAACGGGTTCGCGTCCGGTACCCGGGTGCAGGCCTATCCCTGCTACGGGAACTCCGGCGGCGGGGGCAATGCCGCCAACCAGCTGTGGGACGTCTGCGAGCGCGACCACACGGGCACCTTCAGCCTGAAGCCCGCGTTCGCGAACTCGCCGGAGTGGCTGGACGTGTGGGGAGGTCCGGGCCCGCGGGCGTTCGTGCAGGGGAACCCGCTGCAGATCTGGCCGGGCAACGGTGCCGACAACCAGAGGTTCACGGCCTTCACTTCGCCGGGCAGCGCCAGTAGCCCGGTGCCGTCCACGCCCGGGTGCTGACGCGGCGGCCGCGCCGGGATGGTCCGGCGCGGCCTCGGGGCGGCGGTGGGGTGGGGGCTCAGTCGGACATGTAGTCGCTGTCGTCGGAGTAGGAGTCGGAGCTGTTGCCCAGGTCCATCTGGGAGAACGGGACCTGGGTGCTCAGGGACTGGGGCGGCGTCGCCGAGTGCATGCTGGAGTCGGACTCGCTGCCGCTCTCCGACTCGCTGGAGCTGCTGTCGGAGGCGGAGTCGTCGATGTCCGCATCCTTGAGGGTGTAGTTCGCCCCCGACTTGCTGACCCAGCCGCAGGAGATGTACGTGGCGATGAGCTTCTCCCGGGCGGCCTTGGCGACGTCGCTCATCCCGGCCGCGGCCATCGTCGAGGCCAGGCTGGAGGGTCCGGGCGCCTGGCCCAGGCGCTGCTGCTCGACGTACTCGGCGTGGGAGGTGGCGACCGCGCGTTCGTGCGTCTGCGCGAGCGAGGCGATGGTGTGCATCGTGTTCTCGTCGACGGTCACGGTGCCGCCCTGCGGGCGGACGTGGTCCTTGGCGGCGTTGTAGGAGATCGCCAAGTCGTCCGGGCCCTGGCCGGACCGGAAGAAGTCGTTCAGGTTCGGGTCGTTGTGCCACTGCGTGGACCGTGTGGTGCCGCCCGCGGCGACGTCGACGTCGATCCTCGTCGGGATCATCACCGCGCGGTAGTTGCCGTGCTGCGACGGGTAGTGCGGGGTGAACCTGACCTGCCCGGCGCCCAGCGTGACGAGTTGCTTCTCGATGTCCCGCCACTCACCCGACTGCTGGTTGAGCGACCACTGCGGAACGATGTTCTCGGTGACGTCGCTGCCGCCCACCTCCAGCCCCATGATGTGTCCGCGGTCGTAGCCGGCCCCGCCGAACAGGTCCCGCCAGACGTCGGCGTTGCTCGGCGTGGACCCGCGCGGCGCACGCGTGCCGGCCCCTTGGTGGTGGTTCTTCAGGGCGGTCTTGTACGCGCTCTGCAGGGAGGTGACGGACAGCGGCTCGGGTGCCGCGCCCCGGCCGCTGGTACCCGTCGGCTGGATGGGGCCGGTCACTTGGCGAGGACGCTCGATGGGGAGGTCCGTGATCGGCAGGCTGCCCTGCTTCGACGGCTGGTAACGGCTCACCACCGCCTGCTCCTTGACGGTGCTGCTGGCCCGCTGGACCGCCGGTGCCGCCTCCTGAGCGGCGCCCGTCGCCGGGGCGGTCTGGACCGGGTGCTCCGGCGCCGGGCCGCTCATCACCCGGGTCGCGTTGGCCTCGGCCTCCCGTTCGAACCGGTCCGAGGGGTCGGAGACGCTGAGGCCGTTCCCGTTGTCGGTGCCCGCGACCGGCCCGGTGCGCTGCTGGATGACGTGGGTGAGCTCGTGGGCGAGGGTGTGCTTGTCGCCGCCGCCGGCACCGATGACCACGTGGCTGCCGCTGGTGTAGGCGCGGGCGCCGACCTCGGCCGCGGACGCCTTGGCGGCGCTGTCGTCGTGGACGCGGACGTTGGAGAAGTCCGCGCCGAGCCGGGCCTCCATGTCGGTGCGGGTCCCGTGGTCCAGCGGGCGGCCGCTGGTGCGCAGCACGTCGTGGACCGCGGAGCGCTGGACCGCCGCAGTGGCGGGGTGGCCGCACCCGGCATCGTGCTGGTGCTGCTCCCGGGCCGCCAGCAGGCCGGCCCGACGGGCCAGCTGCACGGCGGCGGCGTTCCCGACGGACGCCTGGAGGGCGAGCAGGCCCTGAGGGGACGTCAGGCCCGGCACCGACGTGCGGGCGGCGGCACGGGAGGGCGTCGGCCCGGCCGTCCGCGGCTCGGCTGTTTGGCCGTGGTCGTGTGCGGGCACGGGTGTCTCCTGTGGTTCGGGTGCGTGTTGCCGGATCTTGCATATCCCGCCCGGGCCGGCGGGAACAGGGCCGTGCGGACAGAGTCGGCAGGACTGCCGGGCAGCCGGGGCCGACCAACGGGCAACGCGTGCCCGGGAACGCGTGCGGGCCGCCGCGAGCGGGTCGTGCACGACGCGCGTGCGGTAGCTTGCCCGTCATGACCGAACTCGCCACCGACGCCTGGCCGCCCGCCCCGATCCGGACCGGGCGGCTGGTGCTGCGCCAGACCGAGGCACGCGACCGGCCGGCGTTCGTCGAGCTGTTCTCCTCGCCGGAGGTGGGCGCGCACATCGGCGGCGCCCGGCCGCGCGAGGAGCTGGAGCGGGCGATGCCCGAGGTGCCCGGGCGGCGGTTCGGGGCGTTCGCGGTCGAGCTGGACGGCGCGATGATCGGGGTGATCACGCTCGACCCGCGCGACCCGGAGCGGCTCGGCCACATCCGGCCGGAGGGCGGCGAGACCGAGCTCGGCTACCTGTTCCTGCCGCGGGCGTGGGGGCAGGGCTTCGCCTCGGAGGCGTGCGCGGCGGTGCTCGACTGGTTCGCCGGCGTGCGGCCGGGGGAGCCCGTGGTGCTCTCCACCCAGGCCGTGCACGCGAGTTCGATCCGGGTGGCGACGAAGCTCGGCTTCACCGAGGTGGAGCGGTTCGAGGACTACGGCGCCGAGCAGTGGTTCGCCGTGTGGACCCCCGCGTGACCGCCGACGCCACCGGCGGCGAGCCGCTCACCCGGATCCCCGCCCCGGACCGTCTGCTGCCGTGACGGCGGGTGCGTCACCCCCGGCCCAGCCGGGCGTGGACGACCAGGCTCCACAGCGCCGCGGCCACCAGGACGGCCGGGGCGGTGGCCCAGGGGACCAGCCCGGCCACCGCGAGCGCGACCAGCACCGGCAGGCCGACGACGAGGACGGGCAGCGCGGCGGCCACCGCGACCCGGCGGCGGGCTTCGGGGCTCATGGCGGGGCTCGACTCGGGGCTCAGCCCGGGGCTCGCGTCGGGGCCCACTTCGGCGCTCACGAGGACGTCCCCAGAGTCCGGGCGCGCTCCAGGTAGGCGGTTACGTCCGGCCAGCCCTCCGCCGGGACGGCCGGATCATCGCAGAGCACGGCCGGCTCCTCGCGCCAGGCGGTCTGCACGGCCTCCGACAGGCTCCGGTCGCCGCCGTTGAAGGTGGCGCTGAGCTCGTCCAACCTGGCGACGATCCGCTGCACCTGCGGCGCGCCGGGGTCGGTGCCGGCCACCCGCAGGGCCTCGGCGCGGCGGTAGAGCTCCGGCCACTCCACCTCCAGCAGGTAGTGTGCGGCCGGCCCGAGCGCGGCCACCCGCTCCTGCAGGGCGCGCAGTTGGTCGCCGGTGGCGTGCCGGCGGAGCACGGCCTCCGCGGCCGGGTCGGTGCCGTGCATGGCTTGCAGCACCCCGATCAGGGTGGCGGCCTGCGGGGCGCGGGCGGCGGTGAGTTCGGCGTGCACGTGGGCCAGCCGCTGCCGCAGGGTGTTGAGCCCGGCGAGGGCGGTCTCGATGCCGGCCAGGTGCTCGCCCACCAGGCGGACCGGGTCGACCCCGGCGTCCAGGCAGGTCGCGACGGTCTCCAGGCCGAGGCCGAGCCGGCGCAGTGCGAGCACCTGGTAGAGGCGGACCAGGTCCTGCTCGGTGTACTCGCGGTGGCCGGCGGGGGTGCGGCGGGACGGGCTGAGCAGCCCGATCTGGTCCCAGTGGTGGAGCGTGCGCACGGTCAGGCCGCTCGCCTCGGCGAGGGCGCCGACCTTCCAGGTCTGTTCTGTGGTCATGCGCCCACGATGCCTCCTGACGTCGCGTGAGGTGCAAGCCCGGACGGTCACGACCCGTCCAATAGTCCATGTCGTATAGTCGTTTTCGACTATACGACTCACGGGCCACAGACAGGGGACCCCATGACCGAGGTGCTGATCGTCGGAGCCGGCCCGGCCGGACTCTTACTCGCCGCCGAACTCCGGCTCGCCGGCATCGAGACCGTCCTGCTCGAACGCCACTCGCAGCGGCCGGAGTTCTGCCGGGGCTTCAACCTCAACGCCCGCGCCCTGGACCTGCTGGCCCGGCGCGGACTCGCCGATCGGTTCGTCAGCGAGGGCTGGCAGGTGCCGCACGCCGCGTCCTCCGGCCTGCCGGTGACGCTCACCCTGGCGGGCACGCACACCGACCACCCCTACTCGCTGGGCATCCCGCAGACCCGGGTCGAGGAGCTCCTGGAGGAACAGGCCGGCGCGCTGGGCGCCGACCTCCGGCGCGGGCACGAACTGCGCGCCCTGGAAGCGGACTTCGACGCCGTCACCGCCACCGTCGCCACCGCCGGCGGCGAGGAGTACCGCATCCGGGCGGCCTACCTGGTCGGTTGCGACGGCGGCCGCAGCACCGTCCGCAAACAGGCCGGCATCGACTTCCCCGGCACCGCGGCGACGGGCCACTGGCTGCTCGGCGACGTCGAGCTCGCCGACCCGGCGGCGCTGCCGTTCGGCGCGACCACCGGCCCGAGCGGGACGGTCGTCGTCATACCCCGCACCGGGTACGTCAGGATCCTCACCGCCGACCGGCGGCCACCGGCCGACCAGGACGGCCCGGTCACCCCGGAGCTGTTCCGGGCCGCCCTCGCCGACGCGCTCGGCCACCCCCTCGAACTGCGCGCGGTGCGCTGGCTGAGCCGGTACGGCGACGCCGCCCGGCAGGCGGCCGAGTACGTCCGGGGCAGGGTCGTGCTCGCCGGGGACGCCGCGCACATCCACCCGCCGGCCGGGGCGATCGGCGTCAACCTCGCCCTGGACGACGCGTTCAACCTCGGCTGGAAGCTCGCCGCCACGGTGCGCGGCACTGCACCGGCCCACCTGCTCGACAGCTACCACGCCGAGCGCCACCCCGCCGGCGCGCACGTGCTGGCCAACACCCGGGCCCAGGTGCTGCTCGGCGCTGCCGCCGCCGACGGGCGGCTCGGGCCGCTCGTCGACCTGCTCACCCGCGTCGCCCGCCACCCGGCGGGCAACCGGGCCCTGACCGAGACGCTCACCGGCCTCGACACCCGCTACGAGATGCCGAACGAGATCGGGGCCGCTGCCGACCACCCGTGGCTCGGTCGGCTGGCACCCGACCTGTCGCTGAACACCGGTCAAGGAGCCGAGAGCGTGGCCGAGTTGCTGGCTACCGGGCGAGGCCTGCTGCTCGACCTGGCCGACCGCACCGCCGTTCGTGAGGCGGCGGCCGGATGGGCGGACCGGGTGGACACCGTCACGGCGACCTGCCCCGGGCAGCCGGAGCTCGGTGCCCTGCTGCTGCGCCCGGACGGGCATGCCGCCTGGCTGGCGGGCGCGGCGGACCACCGGGCGTCCGGGCTGCGGCGGGCGCTGGCCCACTGGTTCGGAGCGCCCGCGCCCGAGGAGCGGCCGTCCACGAACGGGTGATGCTCGGGCGGCACGGTTCGCAGTCGGAGTGTTGCGGCCGGACGAGGGACACAGATCGCTACTTTTGGTGCACGGGTCCTCCGGTGGCGGCTTCGAAAGGCGCGGCCGTGAGGGGTCGTTCGGTGTGCGGTCGGCCACTCGGGGGTCCGACGAGCTGCACGCCCTTCTTACCGTCGCCACGTGTTGACGGGCCGTCATCCATCGGCGGTCCGTCATACCTGTCCGCCCATCGGAGGATCCTGTGATCTCGAAGAGCCTGAAGGCCGGTTGTTCGATGGCGGTGGCGCTCGCCGCCGCTGCCGCGCTCACGGTCAGTGCGCCGAGCAGTGCTTACGCCATCGACCACGTCGCCTGTGACGGTAATCGGAACGATCTCCTGAAGATCCATTCGCACCTCGACGGCCGGGACAGCGTGGACTGCTACGCCAACGCCGGGACGACCGACTTCGGCGGCTGGTGGGTGGACGAGATCTCCACGGGCAACAACGACCTGGTCTACTCCGACGCCAACGGCGACTCGGTCCGGGTCAACCGCTGGACCGACATCACCTACCCGAACCGCCCGCCGAAGGTCACCCGCATCCAGATCCTCTGAGCCGGCTCCTCTGGGGCCGGATCCTCTGAGGTCAGATCCTCTGGGGTCAGGGACGCCGACCGGATGATCGGAGGCTGAGACGGGGCGCCGCTCGGCGCCCCGTCTCTGGCAGTCTCCGGTCATGGACGAACGTTTCGCGGAGTTCGAACGGAGCGGTTGGGCCCGCCGCAGCCGCACCTACGACGAGGGCTTCGGCGCGATGACCGCCGCCCTGCACCCGGCGCTGCTCGACGCGGCCGGGGTCGGCCCGGGCGTCCGCATGCTGGAAGTCGGCTGCGGCAGCGGGCGGTTGTCCGCCCTGGCGCTCTCCCGGGGCGCGGAGGTGGTGGCCACCGACGCCGTCGCGCAGATGGTGGACGTCGCCGCCGAGGCGCTGCCCGCCGCCAAGGTGCTCCGCGCCGAACTGCCCGGCCTGCCCTTCGGTGACGCCGGGTTCGACGCGGCCGTCGGCGCGTTCGTGATCAACCACGTGCCCGACCCGCCGGCCGCCGCCCGCGACCTCGCGCGGGTGGTCCGCCCGGGTGGCCGGGTGCTGCTGTCCTGCTGGGCCGCCCTGGCGGACAACCGTGCCCAGGGCCTCTTCTTCGACGCGGTTGCCGAGGCCGGCGCGGCGCCCCCGGCCCACCTCCCCGGCAGCTCGCCGTTCGCCCGGCACGCCGACCCCGAGGCCTTCACCGCCCTGCTGACCGACGCCGGCCTCACCGACGTCCGGGTCACCCGGGCCGACTGGCCGCACCACGTCGACCCGGCCCGCTGGTGGCAGGACGTCCTCGCGGGCACCGTCCTCACCTCCGCCGTGCTCGAAGGCCAGGACGCCGCCACCCTGACCCGGATCCGCGCCGCCTACGACCGCCTGGTCACCCGCTACGCCACCCCCGAGGGCCTGGTCGCCCTCCCGGTCGCCGCCCTGGTCGCGACCGGAGTCCGCCCGCTCGACTGAACGGCTCCGTTCCCGAGGCGCACGAGCCGGCCGGGAGACAAGGGATCTGATCGGCGTTCGGGCCGGCGGGCGCACCGGTGCCCGTCGGCCCGTTCGTCACTAGTCCCACACGATCAGTTCACCGGTGATCAGGGTGCTGTTCGATCTTCCTTCATCTTCATCGAGTAGGTGTGATGTGCATCTCACGGGATGCACACGTCGAGGTCGGCCCCTGTCCTGCCTGGTCGCGGCCCCGGTCGGCCGCGGGGTGTCGTGGGCCGCTCGTCGCTCGTGAGCAGTGCCGCCAATCAGCCCGGCGCAGCCCGGAAGTGACCGTCAGTCAGGCGGGCGCGGCGCACCGAGTCGGCTGTTCCCGCGCATTCGGTGTACTTGCGGCGACGTCGGAGCAATGCTGCCGAATCGCCCATAAGCCGTCAATAGCGCCGACTGCCGCCGTTCTCAGGCGAAACCCCGCCCCGGGGGTCCGCGGTTTTCGCACGGATCGCCTGCAGGCGGTCTGCTACCGTTCCGGTGCGATCAAGATCGGACGCCAATTCCGGTGCGGGGGGATGCTCGTGCCAACGGCGACGATGGACTCACAGGGGTAGGGTTTGCTGGTGGGGCGGGAAAACATTCCAACGGAGTTCTGCCGGCCTGCCGGAGCAAATCCGGAAAATGCGGTGGACAATTCTGCGGGAGGTTCCGTCGCGCTGGTTTTCGACCTGGGCGGGACCTGGTTCCGCAGCGGAATCCTCGATGGTGACCGGCTGACCGACGTACGGCAGCGCCCGGCGCCGCGCAGGGGAGTCGACGGGAGTGACGTCCCGCAACTCCAGCGGGCGCTGGTCCGGTATCTCGTGGAGACCGCCGAGGCTTACCGCACCCGTCACGTGTTCGACCGGGTCGGAGTCTCCCTCGGGGCCGCGATGAACGGCTCCAGCGGTCTGGTGCTGGCCAGCGCCCCTCTGTGGGGGCCGGGCCGCTGGCCGCTGCCGCTGGCGGAGCTGCTGACCGCCGGCGCCCCGCGGTTCTCCTGGGCGGTCCTCAACGACGTCTCGGCGCAGGCGGTCTCGCTGCTGGGCGAGGACTGGCCGACCGGGTCCCGGCTGGCCGCGCTCACGGTCAGCACCGGCATCGCCTACCGGACGATCGACCCCGTGACCGGCCACATCCCGCTGGACGCCGTCCACGGCCTGCAGGGCGAGATCGGCCACCTGCCGGCCCGGTTCGAGTGGCGTGGTGCGGCCCTCGACCTCGCGTGCGACTGCGGAGTCGCCAACCACACCAGTGCCTTCGCGTCCGGGCGGGGGATCGAGCGGATCCTGCGGGAGCCGCTCGCCGCCGAACTCGACCGCTACCGCACGGTGCCGGAGCTCGCGGCCGGCTGTGCGGCGGGCGACGGCCCCGCCCTGGAGCTGCTGGACGCCTGCACCGCGCCGCTGGCCCGGCTGCTGCTCGCCCAGGCGACCCTCGATCCGACGGTCGCCCGAACGGTCCTCATGGGCGGGGTGGTGCACGCCTTCGGCCGGCTTTACCGGGAAAGCCTGCTGCGAAATCTCGACAAGGACCCGCTGTACCTGGTGTCCGCGGCCGATCCCGGATATTTCGGGGAGCGGATCCTGATCAGTTCCCGTCCCGGTGTGGAGGCGCTCGTCGGAGCGGGCCTCCACGCCCTGCGGATCGGCGATTGAAACGCGGCGGAAGTGATTCCGCCGCCCAATCCTGTCACGAAACGAATTGCGGACGGCTGTCCGCGCGTACTTCTTATTGGGGGGAATTGTGTCCTGGGACGTCCGCTACCGCCACGTCTTCGAATACTCGATCCGGACCACCCAGGGAATATTCGATCCGGAGAACCGGACCCTGGCGGAACTCGCCGGCATGTCCGCCGACGCGAACCAGCTGCTGGTGGTCGACGAGGGGATGCACGCGCACTGGGGTGACCGGATCCGCGCGTACGCCCGGGCGCACGCGCCCCGGGCGCGGATCGTCACCATCGACGCGGTGGAGGAGCACAAGAGCGTCGAGGCGGTGCTGCGGATCGCCGCCGAGGCGGACGCGGCGAAGATCGTCCGTCGCTCGGCCCCGATCGTGGCGATCGGCGGCGGGGTGCTGACCGACATCGTGGGCCTGGCCGCGAGCGTCTACCGGCGCGGCACGCCGTACGTGCGGGTGCCGTCCACGCTGATCGGCATGGTGGACGCGGCCGTCGGCGCCAAGACCGCGGTCAACGCGCACGGCCACAAGAACCGCCTGGGCACCTACTACCCGGCGAGCTGGACCGTGATCGACACCGGGCTGCTCTCCACCGTGCCGATGCGGCACCTCGCCAACGGCGTCGCCGAGATCATCAAGATGGCGTTGGTCGGCGACCCCGAACTCTTCGAACTGCTCGCCGCCGACCCCGGACAGCTGCTGCGCGAGCGACTGCTGACCGCGCCCGGCCGGGAGATCATCGTCAAGTCGGTCGAGGGCATGCTGCGCGAGCTGGAGCCGAACCTGCTGGAGAAGGACCTGCGGCGGCTGGTCGACTTCGGCCACACCTTCAGCCCGGCGCTCGAACTGGCCGCGGACAGCGAGTTGTTGCACGGCGAGGCGGTGGCCGTCGACATGGCGCTGTGCACCGTGCTCGCCGCCGGACGGGGCCTGGTCCCCGCGGCCCTGCGCGACCGGATCCTGTGGCTGCTGCAGGCGTACGGTCTGCCGGTCACCGTCCCGTGGGCCACCGCCGATCTGCTCTGGGCGGGCTTCGAGGACTCGGTGCGGCACCGCGACGGTGCCCAGAACTTCGTGGTCCCGGTGGGATTCGGCCGCGCCGACTTCCTGCAGGACGTCACCCGCGACGAGGTGGTCGCGGCCTGGCAGGAGCTCCAGGAGCTCACCGCGGTGGAGAGCGCCCATGCCTACGTCTGAGGCCCTGGTGCGCGACGGCCTGGACTTCCGGGTCGTCCGCCGGGAGTACGACGCCGAGGACGGCGCGCTCCGGGCGCGCGTCCTGCGCACCGGCATCTGCGGGACGGACCGCCAGATCGCCCGACGGATCAGACCGGACAGCGCCGACGTGCTCGGGCACGAGGGGCTCGGCGAACTGACCGACCCGACGACCGGGCAGTCGCGCCACGTCGTCTTCAACCCGGTCAGCGAGGACGACCAGGACCACATCCTCGGGCACAGCTACGACGGACTGATGCAGCACCAGCTGACGATCGGTCCGGGATCGCTGCCCGAGGCCGGTCTGCTGCCCGCGCTGCCCGGGCTGCCGCTCGACCTCTCCTGCCTGGTCGAGCCGCTGGCGACGGCGGTGTACGCCTGGGACATCGTCAGGACCCGGACCGCCCCCGGGCGGGCGGTCGTGCTCGGAGCCGGGACGGCCGGGTTGCTGGTCGGCCTGGCCGGCGCCGTGGCCGGTGTCGAGGTGGAGATCCTCCACCGCCGTGCCGAACGGGCGGAGCACCTGCGGGCCCTCGGCCTCGCGGAGGGCCTGCCGCTGCGCTTCGGCACGGGCTCCCGGCTTCCGCACGGCGGTGCCGACTGCGCCTTCGTCTGCGTCCCCCGGGAGGGCGCCCAGCACGCCCTGGAGACCGCGTTCGAGCTGGTCGGGCCGGGCGGTGTGATCGACCTCTTCGGCGGCTTCGGCCCCGGCGACCGGCACCACCGCTGCCCCGGCACGGACCTCGGCGAGGTGCGGCGGCGCAACGTCTGCGGCCGACCGGTCCCACCCGCCCTGCAACCGGCCGGACCGGACGCAGGGGGCCCGCTGCTCACCGGCCACCGCGGCTCCAACGCCGAACACCTCCTGCGGGCGCAGCAGTTGCTGCTGGAGCACCAGGAGGTCTTCGCCAAGACGATCACTCGGGTGGTCTCCCTGCAACGGGCCGCCGCGGTGATGAACCGGATCGCGACCGGCGCCGGCGAGGGCCCCGGGGAGCAGATCAAGACGCTGGTGGACCTGACTTTGGAGGGTGACCGGGAACGGACCGTCGACCTGAGCGACACCGTGCCGCCGTCCGCCCCGAGCAAGCCGAACGAGAACGGAGTTGAGCAAGCATGACCGAACAGCTGGCCATCCTGGGCGGACCCAGGACGAACACCCGTGACTGGCCGATCTGGCCCCGGCCGGCCGCCGGCGCCCTGAAGGCACTGGACGACGTGCTGCACTCGGGCCGGTGGGCGGTCTCCGGCCCGTACCGCGAGCAGGAGGCCTACGAGCGCCGGTTCGCCCGCGCCTTCGCCGACTACGCCGGTGCCCGGCACTGCGTCCCGACGGCCAGCGGCACCGCCAGCCTGATGGTGGCACTGGAGGCCTGCGGTGTGGGCGCCGGTGACGAGGTCATCATCCCCGGCATCTCCTGGGCGGCCAACGTGTCGACCGTGGTGGGCGTCAACGCGGTGCCGGTCTTCGTCGACATCGACCCGGACACCTACTGCCTGGACCCGGTGGCCGTCGAGGCGGCCGTCACCAGCCGTACCAAGGCCATCGTGGTGGTCCACCTGTACAGCGCGCTGGCGGACCTGCGGGCGCTGCGCGCGGTCGCCGACAAGCACGGGCTGGCGCTGATCGAGGACGCGGCCCAGGCGCACGGCGCGGTCTACCGCGGTCGCGGCATCGGGACCTGGGGCGAGGTCGGTGCCTTCAGCATGCAGCACAGCAAGCTGCTCACCGCAGGGGAGGGCGGCGCGGCGATCACCAACGACCCCGAGCTCGCCCGGCGCATGGAGCTGCTGCGCGCCGACGGCCGCGCCTTCGCCCCCAGCACCCCGGGCTACGGCGAGATGGAGCTGGTCAACACCGCCGAACTGATGGGCAGCAACCGGTGCCTGTCGGAGTTCCAGGCTGCGGTCCTGCTGGAACAGCTCGACTCGCTGGACGCGGAGAACCGGACCCGGGCGCGGAACGCGGCCCGGCTCGACGCACTGCTGACCGAGCTGGGCCACCGGCCGCAGCAGACCTCGGAGGGCACCGACCGCCGCTCCTACTACGCCTACTGCGTGGCCCTGGACCCGGAGGTGACCGAGCGGGTCGAGCTGCGGGTGATCGCCGGCGCGCTCACCGCCGAGCTCGGCTTCCCGATCAAGCCGCCGTACCCGCCGCTGTACCGGACGCCGCTGTACGGCCCGCGCACCCGCCCCCGGTTCGCGATCAGCGAGGAGCACCTCGCCCGGATCGACCGGCGCGAGGTCGACCTGCCGGTCACCGAGCGGACCCAGCGGACGGTGCTGAACTTCCACCACGCGGCGCTGCTGGCCGACCCCGAGCAGATCGAGTCCATCGCCGCCGCGGTCGCCAAGGTGACGGCCAACCTCTCGGCGCTGAGCTCGTGACGGCAGCCACACGCCGGGCCGCGGTGCTGCACCGCGGCCCGGCGGCCCTCTCCCAGCAGCTGGAGCTGGAGCGCTGCCACGGGCGGCCCGACGAGGCGCCGCGGATGTTCAACGCCACCTACACGGTCGCCGGCCCGCTGGACCTCGAACGGCTGCGGGACGCGCTGGCCCGGGTCGTCGCGCGGCACTCGGCGCTGCGCACCTCGTTCGAGGTGGGGTCCGACGGCGTGTGGGCGCTCGTCCACGAGACGGCGCCGGTGCCGCTGCGGGTGGTCGAGCTCGCCGCGGACGCCGGCGCGGACCCCGGGACCGAGCTGGACCGGCTGATCGACGCCGAGTCGCGCCGCCCGCTCGACCGGTCGGCCGCGCCGTTGTTCCGGCTGCTGGTGGTCCGGACCGGCGCCGGATCCCATGTGCTGGTCTTCACCTTCGACCACGTGATCGCCGACGGCTACGCCCTGGACCTGTTCCTGCGGGACCTGTCGGCGGCCTACGCCACCGGCCCCGGGGTCGTCGACGGCCCGGCCGGGGCGCGGACCGAGAACGCCTTCCTGGAGTGGGCCGAGCAGCAGCGGCAGGAGATCGCGGCCGGTGAGTGGGCGGAGGCCGTGGACCACTGGCGCGCGGTCCTCGGCACCGGCCCGGCCGCCTCCTCCATCGCGCTGCCCGGTCACCGCGGCGGCGAGCGGCGGGAGCAGACGGCCGATCCGGCGGTGGAGTCCCGCTGCCGGCAGTTCCCGATCGGCACCGAGCTGGCGCGGGGGATCAACCGGTTCGCCCACGCCGAGCGGCTGACGGAGTACAGCGTGGGCCTGGCCGCGCTGAACGTCCTGGTGGCGACGCTGACCGGACTCGACCGAGTGACCGTCAACAGCACGTTCCTCAACCGGATGGACGACACCCAGCTGGCCACGGTCGGCTGGTACGCCTGCGGGATGTTCCCCAGCACCGACGTCGACCGCGCCCAGACCTTCGCCGAGTTCGCCGACACCACCCAGGAGGCCGTCGCCGAGGCGATCATGCACGCGGGGCTCCCGGCCGGCTACCTGCGGCGGCAGATCTGGACCGAGGGGTCGGCACAGGCACGGCCGCTGCCGATCGTCTACTTCATGTCCGGTGAGGACTGGGGGGCCGGCCTGGAACTGGCCGGCACCACGGTGGCGATCCGCGAGCAGGAGGAGGAGGTGGACACCTACGGGATCCAGTTCTGGATCACCCGGGACGCCACCGGCGGCCACCTGCACGTGCTGCACCTGGACAGCGAGTACCCGCCGGAGGCGGCCGACGCGCTGGGCCGGGCCTACCTGGACGCGCTGCGCCTGCTGCTCGACGAGCCGTCGCGCCCGCTGGCCGAGTCGATGCGGCTGATCGAGGGGGGGTTCACGGCGTCATGAAGGTGCGCATCCTGCTGACCGAGGTGCTGGGCGAGCGGTCGTTCCGCCGCCAGTACCTCGCCAGGGCGGTCTCCGCCTTCGGCACCGCGATGGCCCCGATCGGTCTGTCCTTCGCGATCCTCGACAGGGGCGGCAGCGCGGCGGACCTCGGCGTGGTGCTCACAGCCGGCTCGATCGCCATGATCACGCTGCTGCTGTTCGCGGGTGTCTGGGCGGACAAGTACCCGCGCAACCGGCTGATGGCGCTGGCCGACCTGGTCCGGGTGGTGTCCCAGGGCGCGCTGGCCGCGGCCATCCTGGCGGGGTGGACGAACCTCTGGTTCATCGCCGCCACCCAGGTGGTCTCCGGGGCCGCGAGCGGCCTCTTCTCCCCGGCGTCGAGCGGACTGACCGTGCTGACGGCCAAGCCGTCACGGCTGCAGGAGTCCAACTCGCTGCTGTCGACCACCAACACGGCGCTGGCCGCCGTCGGCCCGCTGGTCGCGGCAGTGCTGATCGGCACGGTCGGTCCGGGCTGGTGCCTGGCGGCGGACGCCGCCTCGTTCGCGCTCAGCGCGCTGTTCTGCTCCGGCATCGTGCTCCGTCCCCGCCCCGCCCGGCAGGACGGCGACGCGGCCGAGCCGGGCTTCCTCACCGAGCTCCGGCAGGGCTGGACCGAGGTCAGCACCCGAAGCTGGATCTGGTCGACCATCCTGGCCTGCGCGGCCTGGCAGGTGCTCTACTCCAGTTTCGTGGTCCTCGGACCGGCAGTGGCCAAGCAGAGCTTCGGCGGCGCCGGCGGCTGGGCCGCCGTGCTGACCGCGGTCAGCATCGGCAGCGCGCTCGGCGGGTTGCTCGGCTTCGTCTGGAAGCCCCGGCGGCCCATGCTGGTGAGCACCGCGGTGCAGGTGGGGCTGGTGCCGATGGTGCTGCTGGTCGCCGTGCGGGCCCCGCTGGTGCTGGTCCTGCTGACCGCGCTGCTGGCCGGCATCGCGCAGACCTACCCCGACCTGCTGTGGAAGCTGACGTTGCAACAGCACGTGCCGGAGGAGGCGATGTCCCGGGTCTCCTCCTACGACTGGCTCGGCTCGGTGGCGATGAACCCGCTCTCCTTCGTGCTCGCGGCCGCGCTGTCCTCGACCTTCGGCGTGGTGACGACCCTCACCGGGGCGGCGGTCATGCTGGTGGTGGTGACCGCTCTGGTGCTGCTGGTGCCGAGCATCCGCACCATCCGCCGGATCGAGACCGAGGAGCCGACCGAGGAGCCGACCGAGGACCGGGCACCCGGGGTGCCCGAGCCGGCCGGGCAGTCGGCCTGACCGTGCGTCGGCCGTCGACCCGGACCGAGGGGGCCCGCCCGCTGACCGCGGGCGGGCCCCCTCCGGTGCGTTCCTCAGCCCGAGGCGGTCACCAGCGCCTCGACCGCGGACGCGTAGTCGGTCAGCGAGTCGGCCTCGAAGATGGCCTTCACCGAGACCTTGACCCCGAACTCGCGGCGCACCTGCACCGTCAGTTTGGTCGCGGTCAGCGAGTCTCCGCCGAGGCCGAAGAAGCTGTCCCGGGGTCCGACCGACTCCAGGCCGAGCACTTGCTGCCACAGTGCGCCCAGGCGGTCCGCCGTGGTCGCCGGCAGCCCGGTCGCCGCCGCCCGGACGGGTCCGGCGGGCTCGGACGGGTCGATCATCGCGCGGACCGCGGCCCGGTCGGCCTTGCCGGTCGGACCCAGCGGCAGCTGGGGCACGACGTGCAGGCGCGGCCGGGCGGCAGCGGGCAACTGCTCCCGCAGGTGGCCCTCGACCGCATCCAGCGGCGCGCCGGACCGCTCCAGGACCACACCGGCGTGCAGCACGGTGGCACCGAGGGCGTCGGTGACGGGGAAGACGCAGGCCTGAGCCACGCCCGGCGCGGCCTCCAACGCCACGGTCACCTCGTTGAGTTCCACCCGGTACCCGCTGACCTGGACCTGCTCGTCCAGGCGGCCGTGGAACCCGAGCAGTCCGCGCTCGTCGATGCTGGCGCGGTCGCCGGTCCGGTACACCCGGCGCGGGATGCCGTCGGCGGGGGTGTAGGAGACGAAGCGGGATGCCGTCTGCTCCGGGTTGTTCAGGTAGCCAAGGGCCAACTGGGCTCCGGCGACGAGCAGTTCACCCTGCTCGCCGGCGGCGACCGGGCGCAGCCGGTCGTCGGCCAGGAACAGCTCGGTGCCGGGCACGGCCCGCCCGATCACCGGCCGCTCGCCGTCGGCCCGCAGATCCGCCCAGGTCACGTCGACGGTGCACTCGGTGGGTCCGTACATGTTGAGGATCCGCGGCCCCGGGATGTCCCGCAGCCGCTGCCACAGCTGGGCCGACACGGCCTCGCCGCCGAGCACCAGCAGCCCGAGCCCGGCGACGGCCTCGGCCCGGCCGGCCAGCAGCATGCTCTGCACCTGGGTCGGAGTGGCGTCGAGGACGTCGATCCGGTGGTGCACCAGCCAGTCGGCCATCGCCTCCGGGTCGCGACGGGTGGCGTCGTCCACCACCACGCCGGTTCGCCCGGCGGCCAGGGCCGCCAGGTCGGCGAAGAACGCGTCGGCCGAGATCGGGTTGTTGAACGCGACCCGGTCGAGCCGGCGTTCGCCGTCGCCCTCGCGGAACAGCAGGTCGCCGTGCACCCGGGTCATGGTCGCCAGGGCCCCGTGCGCCACCTCGACTCCCTTGGGGCGCCCGGTGGATCCGGAGGTGTAGATGACGTACGCCGGGTTCTCCGGGCCCGGTGCCGACCGGTGCGCGGGGACCGGGTCGTGCGCCGGCACGACGCCGGGAACCACCTCGACCGTCGGCACGGCCAGCTCGGCGAGCAGCGCGTCGGTCGCGTTCGCGGTGTCCACCACCGCAGCCCGGACGGCGGCGTCGGTCACCCGCCACCGCAGTTGCTCGCGCGGCAGCGCCGGATCCACCGGCACCACCACGGCGCCGGCCAGCACGGCGCCGAGCACGCCGATCGACGGCACGAGACCGCGATCGGCGAGCAGCAGCACCCGGTCCCCGCTGCGAATGCCCGTGTCGTCGAGTCGGGCGGCCAGTGACCGGGCCTGGTCGACGAACTCGCGGAACGTCAGGGAGGTGCCCGCGAATTCCAGGCAAACGGTGTCCGGGTGCTGTTCTGCCGAAGTCAGGACCAGGGATGTCCAGGCATCTTCCGAGGCCAGGGTGGAACTCACTTGCGTCTCCAGGGGATGGTGTGTGGGCAGCGGCCCGGAAGGCCGCGGCGAGTTTCGGCCGTCAAGCCGCCCACTAGTTCTTGCCGGACTGCTTGGAACGCGGCACGGAAACGGCGGCAGGGGCCAGTCGTGCGGCCGGTCGGCGGTCGGTGGAGAAAGCCACTCGCGCGTCGATGTCGCCGACCGTTCCCAGGTATTCCGTGCGGCTCTTCCAATGTGCGCCGAGGCTGCCGAGATAATGCTGGGGCCATTGCAGGTCGAGCAGCACGCCAGGATTCCCGGAGAGGCGGTCCTGGGCATCCGCGAAAGCGATTTTCCCGGCGTCGTTCACGGTGTGGAACGTCGAGTCGATGCTGAACACCGAACCGAAGGCGATGCCGAACACGCCGGCGATGAGTTCCGCGCCGGACCACACCTCGACGCTGTGGGCCCAGCCCTGCTCGTGAAGCTCCAGCAGTGCTGTCTTCAACGACCCCGTCAGCCACGGTGGTTGACGTTCGGCTGCACAGGCGTCGACCACCTGGGCGAACGCCGTGTCGGCCGTGGTGGTCCAGTCGTAGGTGTTGCGGAGCAGGCGCCGCAGGGTCTTCGACAGGTGCGCCTCGTTCGGCGCGATCACCGGACGGCTGTCCGGATTCCACCAGCGCGTCGCGTAGGGCCCCAGCGGGTGCTCGGTCGGCATGATCCTGATGTTCCCGGAATCCACCAGGTCGGAATACCTGACCTCGTTCTCCTCGGCGGTGTCCGGATCATCGGTCGGAAGCGGGTAGAAGCCATTCCGGTAGGCGTTCAGAAGTGATTGCGCCGATATGTTCCCGCCCATGACGCAGGGCTGCTCCGGAAGCGCCCGGTCGAGTTCGACGGCAGACCAGTCGTCCACTGGCACGACAGCAGCTTCTGTCGTCAAGACAGCCCCCCATGTGTACAACGTCACTCATCTTGCGAATCCGCCGGTCGGGCAGCTTTAGCATACCGAGGCGGCGGGCAGCTGAATCGTATAGGAACATGGAGCGTATGGGTAGCCGTCGACTGGTGGAGCCGATTTCGGCGGAGCGGGTGGCGATACCGCGACCATGGACGGTAAAGGTGTTCCTGATGGTCTGTCGGATTGCGTTTCCGGGTGATTCGAGCGGATCGGAAAGCAGGCGGGTGCGCGGCAGGGCGCGACGTCGCCGTGGGGCCGGCGTCGAGGGGCGACCGCCGGCGGACCAAATCGCAAGGACGGCATCGGATCTGACGGTTGATCGGATCGGTCTCCCGGCTGTCGTCGGCCGCGCTCCCCGGTGACCGGCGCTCCCCGCTCGACCGCTGCGGAGCGGACGGGCGGCGCCTATGATCGCCGAGGCGGCCCGTCCGGGCCCGCCCCGGACGAGATGTGCGCCGTACCCGGTCCGCCAAGACGACGCACGCGAGGAGTCGTCGTGGGCGCAGGGCAGGGCGGTACCGGTGGTGGGTTGGACGTGCGGTGGATCCACGGGTCGCCGTCGGCGAAGCACAACACCGACCCCGACATCCAGGTGCACGGGTACGACGAGCACACCGTCATCCTGCGGCAGAACAAGGCGGTCGACTACGAGGCACCGTTCCTCTTCCTGCTGTTCGGGCAGGAGCGGGCGGTGCTGATCGACACCGGGGCGACCGCGTCCCCCGAGTACTTCCCGCTGCGGCGGGTGGTGGACGGGCTGGTCGAGGACTGGCTCGCCCGGCATCCGCGCGACGGGTACCGGCTGCTCGTGGTCCACACCCACGCGCACGGGGACCACGTGGCCGGCGACGGCCAGTTCGCCGACCGGGCGGACACCACCGTGGTGCCGGCCGACCGTGCGAGCGCGTTCGCCTTCTTCGGGTTCAGCGCGGCGGACCCGGAGGCCGTGGTGCGGCTCGACCTCGGCGGGCGGGTGCTGGAGTGCCTGGCCACGCCCGGGCACCACGAGGCGGCGGTCACCTTCCACGACCCGCGCACGGGGTTCCTGCTCACCGGCGACACCGTGTACCCGGGCCGGCTCTACATCGACGACCGGGCCGCGTTCGCCCGCACCATCGAGCGGCTGATCGAGTTCTGCGAGCAGCGCCCCGTCAGCCACCTGCTCGGCTGCCACATCGAGATGACCACCGAGCCCGGCGTGGACTACCCGATCCGCACCACCTACCAGCCCGATGAGCCGCCGCTCCAGCTGACGGTCCGCCACCTGCACGAGATCCGCGCGGCCCTCGCCGGGGCGGGCGACGGGCCGGGCCGCCACGTGCTGCCGGACCTGATCCTGGTCGTCAACTGACGGTGCCGCAGGCGGCCGCCAGCAGGGCGAGGGCGAGCAGCAGCAGGCCCGCCCCGACGAGCAGCAGCACGGGCGCGGACGGTCTGCGAGTGCTCTCCAGGTGGCCGGTGGGCGGCACGCCGGGGTGCCGGGCGCGGTGGTGGTCGAGCAGGCGGCGCGCGCCCTCGGCCCGGGTGAGCCACGGCGTCCTGAAGCCGCACTCGCCGCACCAGTACCGGTCCGCCACGATCCCTCCCAAGTGCCCCGCCTGACGGGGTGTCAGCACCCGATGGTCGGCGTGCCACGGGGGGAAGGAACAGGTCAGCGCACCGGTCATCGCTGACCGGTGGCCGCGCTAGACTCCCTGCGACCTGACGGGGGAACAGAGGGGGCACGGGGGTGCTTGAGCAACTCGGCCCGCTGGTACGGCGGATGCGCACGGACGCTCGACTGACGCAGGAGAAGCTGGCGGAGCTGTCCGCAGTGAGCGTCAGCACCATCCGCCGGGTGGAGACCGGGCGCGCCGCCGACCTGCGGCTGAGCACGCTCAACCAGCTCGCCGAGGCGCTGAACGCCAGCCCCGAGGACACCCGGCGGCTGGCGGCCGCGCTGGCGGGCGTCGCGTGGGAGCCGGAGGGCCGGCCCGCGCCCGGAACACCCGCCCCCGCCCCCGCGTCCGGCCCGCCCGCGCCGCAGCTGCGGCCGGAGCTCGCCGGGCCCGCCGCCGAACTGGCCCGCGAGGTGCGGCGGCGGCTGCGGCGCGAGGAGGAGCAGCGCCGGGTGCACGACCCGTTCGTGCTGCCGGTGCGCTGGGAGCTCGCGCCGCCGGAGCTGAGCGACCTGCCGGAGAACGTGCTGCTCGTCCCGCCCGGCGGCGCGGTGCCGGAACTCGACCTGGCGGGCGAGGTGGGCCGGGTCGCCGAGGTCTACCGGCGGGTCTCCTCCGGGCGGCTGGTGGTGCTCGGCCCGGCCGGCTCCGGCAAGTCGGTGCTCGCGATCCGGCTCGCCCTCGACCTGCTGGAGGCCGGGCCCGAGTGCCCCGAGCGGGTGCCGGTGATCTTCAGCCTCGGCTCCTGGGACCCGACCGTGCTCTCCCTGCGCGACTGGCTGACCGACCTGCTGCTGCGCGACCACCCGCGGCTCGCCGCCCGGGCCGCCAACGGTGCGACCCTGGCGGCCGAACTGGTCCACTCGGAAGCCGTGCTGCCGGTGCTGGACGGCTTCGACGAGATCGCCGAGGGTCTGCGGACCACGGTGCTGGCCAAGCTCAACGAGACCCGGCTGCCGCTGGTGCTGACCAGCCGCGCGGAGCAGTTCACCGAGGCGGCCGGGCCGGGACGGGCGCCGCTGCTGCTGGCCGCGGCGATCGAGCTGTCCGAGCTGACCGTGGCCGACCTCGCGCACTACCTGCCCCGGACGGCCCGCGGCACCGCGCGCCCCGGAGGCGCGGACCCGGTCTGGCAGGACGTGCTGGCCCGACTCGACGCCGCGTCAGCCGAGGCGGCCGAGGCGGCCGAGTCAGCCGAACATGCCGAGCCTGGTGGTCCGGCCGCCCGCCTCGCCGACGTGCTCCGCACGCCGCTGATGGTGATCCTGGCGCGGACCATGTACAGCGAGTCGGCGGACCGCGATCCGATCGAACTGCTGGACCCGGACCGCTTCCCGACCCGGCACGCGCTGGAGGAGCACCTGCTGGCCGGCTTCGTGCCGACGCTCTACCGGGACCGGGTGCCCGACCGGGCGCCGGACGGCCGGCGGGGGCCGGCGCGGCGGTGGGGCGCCGAGCGCGCGCAGCGCTGGCTCGGACACCTCGCCCAGCACCTGGTCGGCCAGGAGCACGACCAGCGCGACCTCGCCTGGTGGCGGCTGGCCGCCTCGCTGCGCCGCTCGACCCGGGTGCTGGCGGTGGCGGTCACCTGCGCGGTGGCGATCAGCTGCAGCGACTGGCTGGTCGGCCTGGTGGCCTCCCCGGACGGCATCGGCCAGGTGCTGCTGGACGGCGCGCTGATCGGACCAGTGGTCGGCGTGGCGTTCGCGGCGATGTACGCGGTGCTGATCACCTTCCAGGGCGGGCTGGTCAGACCGACCCAGGTGCGGCTGGGCCGGCCCCGCCTGCGGGGGCGGGCGGCGCGCAGCTCGCTGCGGGCGATCGGGGCGCGGTTCTGGGCGGTGCTGCTGGGCGGCTTCGTGATGGGCGCGGGCGTCGCCGCCGCCACCACCCTGGAGCGCTGGCTGTTCGACGGGCTGCCGATCACCGATCCGCGGGTGCTGGAGGGCACCGCCGTCAACGTGCTCGGCTTCGGGCTGATCCTCGGCTCGGCCACCGGGCTGGCGGTCGCGGTGGTGACCGCGCTGGAGAGCCCGCTGGACACCAACGCGGCCGCCTCGCCGGCCGGTCTGCTGGCGGCCAACCGCAGCACGGTCCGGCGCCAACTGCTCTGCCTGGTACCGACCCTGACGCTCTCGATCTGCTTCGGCGGGTTCCCGGTGGCGGACCTGCTGCAGCCGGTGTTCGGCCCGATGACCTGGGACCTGCCGGACGGCCTGATGCTCGGCGCGATCGGCGGCCTCGGGGGGTCGCTGGCCTACGTGCTCGCCTTCACCGCCTGGGGCCAGTGGGTCGTCTTCTGCCGGATCTGGCTCCCCGTCACCGGCCGGTTGCCGCGCGACCCGGCCGCGTTCCTCGACGACGCCTACCAGCGCGGTGTGCTGCGGCAGACCGGCGCCGTGCACCAGTTCCGGCACCTGCGCCTGCAGCACCACCTCGCCCGCACCCACCGGGAGAGCCGGTCGCGCTACGTGCCGGTCACCTTCGGGGCGCCCGAGCAGGGCTGAGGGCCCGCCGGGCTGAGGCCGGCGGGCCGACGCGGTGTCAGACGGAGCCCGGCGCCGGGGCGCTGCTCGCACCACCGCTCGCGCCGCCGCCACCTGAGCCGCCACCGTCACCGCTGCCGCCTCCGCTGCCGCTGCCGTCACCCGGCAGGTCCGGGACGGCGGGGTCGGGTGCGGTCGCCGTGTCGTGGTCGGTGAGCGAGAAGGCGGTGCGGGCGGCGGTCTCGGCGACCAGCGGGTTGTCGGCCCGCACGGCCTGCCGGTAGGCCCCGACCGGGTCGTCGGTGTTGTCGGCCGCGGCGGTCCAGACGGGCTGGTCGGCCTGGAGGGTGCTGGTCAGGGCGGCGATGCCGTCCTTCGCGGCGCCCGACCACTGGGTGCTGCCGATCGCGGTCAGCGCGCCGCCGATGCCGTCGGCGATGCCCTGCGCGGTGGCACTGGCCTGGGCCGGGTCGGTCACCTGGATGGCCAGCGCCTTCTGCCGGAGCTCCAGGTGGCTCAGCACCGTCAGCAGGTTCTGCTGGTCCTGCGTCAGGGTGGTGCCGTCCAGGCGCACCGAGCCCTTGCCCGGGCCGCTCGCCCTGTGCAGGAAGCAGACGGCCAGGTGGCCGCTGCGGTCCCAGGTGGCCGGGGAGTCGGGGTAGAGGAAGCGGATCTGGTAGGAGCCGCCGAGCACGTCCCGGGCCCACGGGTCGGTGACGTAGGTGTGCTCGGTGGTCGAGCAGTCCAGGGACGCCTGCCGGTAGGTGTCCCGCAGGCCCGGGTAGCCGGAGCCGCCGGCCAGCGGGGCGGTGCTGAACACCTCGCCGTAGTGCGGCTGGGCGCAGTCCACGGGGGTGCGCGCGGCGCCGCTGTCACCGGTGGCCTCGTTGAAGCAGGTACCGGGCTTCCAGGCGAAGACGCCGCTCGGGCCGGCGGCCGGGGCCGCTGCGCTCGGGCCGCCGGGCGCGGACAGGCCCGGTGCGGACGGGCCCGGCGCGCCGGAGCCGGTGCGGACGTAGAAGTGGAACCCGCCGGTCGCCATCACGACCACGGTGCAGAGCAGTCCGATTGTCCCGAGCACCAACCCGGCCACGGCCAGGCCGCGCCCGCGCTCGTGCTGGTGCCGCGGCTTGCCCAACTGGCTGAGCGCGCCGACGCCCAGGCCGATGGCGACCGGCCAGAGGCAGCAGATGATGCCGGTGACGAGGGAGCCGATGGCCAGCCCGTTGGTGCGCGACGGGGCCGGGTGGCCGAAGCCCGGCGCGCCGGGGTAGGGCGAACTGGGGTAGGGCGAACCGTACGGCGCGGCAGGGGGCGTGGCGTAGGGATTGGGCGCACCGCCGGCCGGGGGCGTCACGTCCCACAGCGCCGCGTCCTGCGGCGTCCCGTCCTGCACCGGCACGTCCTGCACCGGCACGTCCTGCACCGGCACGTCCTGCACCGGCACGTCCTGTGCCGGTGCGTGCTCCGGTTCCTCGTCCCGCGGTGTCCCGGTCGAGTCCGTCATACCCCTGCCCCCCAGTGCACTGCCCCGCCGCCGCTCGTTTGCGGACGGACTCTAGCGGACCCGTGAAGATCCCTTCACGGCAGGTGGCCCGCCCCTCGGCGGCCCGCAGGCGCCGGTAGCCGACGAACCGTCAGGTACTACTGTGGGCAGCTCGTTCCCGCACCACCGGCGAGGAGGAGACCGCAATGGAGCCGTTCCCCCAGCACCCGCCCTACGAGCAGGGGTTGCTCGACGTCGGCGACGGCAACCGCATCCACGACTCCGGTCACGCCGGCAGCCCGACGATGCGGGAGACCGTGATGGCGGCCGTCGCCCGGTTCGGCGCCGAGCGGGCGGGCCGGTAGCGTGACCGCCACCTCCCAACCCGCGGGTTCGCCGCGCGAGTTCTACGACCGGCTGGCCGGCGACTACCACTTGATGTTCCGTGACTGGGACGCGAGCATCGCCCACCAGGCCGAGGTGCTGGGCGCCCTGGTGCGGCAGCAGCTCGGCGAGGGGCCGCACACCGTGCTGGACTGCTCGTGCGGGATCGGCACCCAGGCGATCGGGCTCGCCCTCGCCGGGCACCGCGTGGTGGCCGGCGACCTGAGCCCGGTGGCCGCGGCCCGGGCCCGCACCGAGGCCGCCGGGCGCGGCGCGCGGCTGCCGGCCCTCGCCGCGGACATGCGCCGACTCCCGTTCCGTGCCGGTCAGTTCGACGTCGTGCTGAGCGCGGACAACTCGCTGCCGCACCTGCTGACCGCCGACGACGTGCGCGCGGCGCTGGCCCAACTGCGCCGGGTGCTCCGGGAGGACGGCCTGCTGCTGCTCACCGTGCGGGACTACGACGAGCTGCGCCGCACCCGGCCGACCTCGACCCCGCCCCAGGTCGCGGGCACGGGCGACAACCAGACGATCACCTTCCAGCTCTGGCAGTGGCACGAGGACGGCGAGCGCTACGACCTGGAGCACTTCCAGCTGCTCCCGAACGGCACCGGCTGGGACACCCGGGTCCGCCGGACCACCTACTGGGCGCTGACCCGGGCGCAGTTGAGCGACTTCGCCGTGCAGGCGGGGTTCGAAGAACCGTGCTGGCTGGAACCCGCGGAGAGCGGGTACTACCAACCCGTGCTCACGGCCCGGGCAGCCTGCCTATGATCGAAAGCGTCTCCCACGGCGGGTGATCCGTGTTCGGGAAAGGTCGGTGGCATGGCCGAGGACGTCGTGTTCGAGCGCGTGGAGCCGGTGGTGCCGGTGCGTGACCTGGCGGCGGCGCTGGACCGCTACCGGCGGCTGGGGTTCACCGCGCGCGAGTACCAGGGCGACGCGCAGTACGGCTTCGCCAGTCGCGGCGGCGTCACCCTGCACCTCACCGAGTGGGCGGAGCACGACCCCGAGGTGGCGGGCGCCGTGGTCTACCTCTACGTCTCCGACGCCGACGCCGTGCACACCGAGTGGGCCGCCGCGGGCCTCCCCGGCCGGCTCACCGCGCCGCGGGACACCGACTACGGCCTGCGCGAGTTCGGCTACGTGGACCCGGACGGCACGCTGCACCGGGTCGGCTCACCCAGCTGAGCCCGCGCGGTCGGCAGGTGGCGCAGCGGCGGTCCGGGGCCGAAGCCCCGGACCGCCGCCGGTCGTTGACGCGGGATCAGTACTGCGTGCTGATCGTCACGCCGCTGAAGTCGGTCTGGGCGTACAGGCTGATGTACCGGTAGCCCGCCGTGCTGTTGGTGACGGTGAGGCTCTGGGTGGTGCCGTTGTTCTGCGAGCCGCCGGAGTTGGCGCTCGGCGTGGCCCAGGTGTCGGCGTTGTAGAACAGGTAGGCGGTGCCGGTGCCGCCGCTGCTGTTGATGCTCAGCGTGGTGGTGCCGGCCGGCAGGTAGATCCAGTAGTAGTCCAGGTTGCCCGCGGTGGCGGACTGGCCGGTCCGCTCGCAGTTGCGGTCCAGCTGCTGGGTGTTGCTGGAGGTGCACGGGGTGACGCCGCCGCCGGTGCCGCCGGAGGAGCTGACCGTGACGGACTGGCTGATGGTCGCGGTCTTGCCGTTGGCGTCGGTCACCGTGAGGCCCACGGTGTAGCTGCCGGCCGCGGCGTAGGTGTGCGACGGGTTCTGCGTGGTGGCGGTGGCGCCGTCACCGAAGTTCCAGGCCCAGGAGGAGATGCTGCCGCCGGTCTCGGTGGACTGGTCGGTGAACTGCACGGCCAGGTCGGTGGGGGCGGCGGTGAACGCGGCGGTCGGGGCGCCGCCCACCACGCAGGCGCCGGCGGCGCAGGCGTCCAGCCAGGTGTTGAAGTCGGCGTCGTAGGCGGTGCCGATCGAGTTGTAGACCGCGTAGCCGCCGGTGTAGTCGCCGGTGCGGAAGTGGCTCAGCATGTTCTGGATGACGTCCGGGTGCTTCTCGACCATGTAGCGGACGGCGAGGTAGCCCCACGGGTAGGTGCGGGTGGTGTCGCTGTTCTCGTAGGTGTTCTGGAACAGCGTGCTGAGCGCGTAGGTGTGCTTGGGCGCCTCGGCCACCGCGCCGGTGTCGGTGACGTTGCGGTAGGTGTAGGAGACGTACTCGGCGACGCCCTCGATCCACCAGACGTCCGGGACGGCGGTCTGCTGGGTGAAGTTGCCCTTCAGGTCCAGGCGGCCGTCGAGGGCGTGGGTGTACTCGTGGTTGAGGTTCCAGATGCCGGCGGTGAAGCCGTCGTTGCCGTTCTGGTAGGTCAGCGAGATCGGCTGGTTGTTGGGGTCGGTCGGGTCACCGATCAGGGTGATGCCGCCGTTGTTGGTGCTCACCCCGTAGATCCCGCCCGCGTAGGTCTGGTAGTCCTGCGGGGAGGCGAAGACCACCATCTGGAGCGTGTTCTCGTACTGGCCGGGGATCGGGCCGTTGTCCTTGACCAGGTTGTGGACGAAGCCGTCCTCGTTCTCCAGGCTGGTGCAGACGGCCGTGAGGTCGGCGGCGGTCAGGCTCTGCGCCAGGATGCTGTGCGTCGAGTCGCAGGTGTAGCTGATCGGCAGCGCGGCGGCCTTGAGCCGGGTCGGCAGGTCACAAGTGCCGTAGTAGGAGCAGTTGTTCGGGTCGTAGTAGTTGGCCATGCCGGCCAGCGGGACCCAGACGGCCGCGGTCGGGCCGCTGATCTGCGTCTGGTTGAGCAGGGCCTGGATCAGCGGCTTGACGGTGGGCGCCAGCGCCGGGTGCTCGATGAACCGCGAGGTCTCCAGCGCGGCGTTGGAGTCCAGGAACCCGTTGGTGCCGCCCAGCATCGAGAGGTGGTTCTGCGCGAACGAGTCCAGGGTGTTGATGATGCTCGGGTCGGCGGTCACCGCGGCGACGTAGTCGGGGTTCTGGTGGCCCCGGAAGATCGGGGTGAAGACGCTGTTCGCGAAGTTCACCATGTACCAGGACGAGTCCCAGGCGCTGGTGTAGGCGTTCAGCACCTGCTTGTAGGTGTTGAGGTAGTGCGCCTGGAGGTTGGCGGAGTCGCTGAGGATCATCGCCTCGCCGGCCACCTGGCCGTTGCCGTCGCTGTCGTCCAGGAAGTGCGGGCTGGCCACCAGGGTGTCGAGGGCGGCCTGCACCGCGCTGGTCAGCGCGGCGGAGTAGGCGGGCACGTCGGTGGGGTTGTTGTACTGCACGTAGTAGCCGGCCTGGAGGAAGTAGGCCAGCTGGAAGATGCCGGTGGAGTTGTCACCGGCGTACGAGGCGGCGGCGGCCTGCAGGCCGTTCGCCACCGCGGTCATCTGGCTCTCCTTGAACACCGCGGTGGCGTCGCTGCCGGTGAGCGGGAAGAGCGAGCTGATGCAGTCCTGGGTCGAGCCCTCGATGTAGCTCACCAGGTCGGCGCCGGTGCGGCCGCTGAAGTCGGCCGGGGTGCAGGAGGTGGCGGCCCGGGTGGCGGCCCCGGCCCGGGCGGCGAGCCGGGGCGCGGGCGCCTTGGGGGCGGCGGACTGCGGGGAGTGCGGGGGCAGCAGGGCCGGCGCGAGGCGCTGGTTCTGGGTGGCGGCGTTGGTGTTCGCGCCGAGCGCGCTGCCGGTGGGGGGTATCGCGGTGCTGGGGCGGGCCGGGCTCACCTGGTGGGCGGTCGTCGCCGTGGGGGCGGCGGCGAAGCTCGGGGTGGCGGCGAAACCCGCGACGGCCGTGCTCGCGGCGGCGAGCACAGCCATGATTTTCGGCAGCCGGAATGGCTGACGCATCGTCACTCCTCGGTGGGGGTCGAGTGGATGCGCCTCGGTGAGGGGAGGGGGACGAGGCGACTGACGAACCGTCTCACGGGGTCGTCCACGGATCAATGAGGTATGACATAGCACATGGCGCGCTCCTGCCATATCACTGTGAAAATCCGGTGCGTCACGTTCACCGTTCGTGATCGGATGGCCGGATGACCCACCGCGTGATCGTGCTCAACGGCGGCTCCAGCACCGGCAAGACCACCCTGGCCAGGGCCCTGCAACAGGTGCTGCCCGAGGCCTGGTTGTGGATCGGCGTGGACGCCTTCGTCGAGGCGCTGCCGCCGGCCCTGCAGGACTCGACCGAGGGCCTGGAGGTCGCGGCGGACGGCGCCGTCACCGTCGGCGCCCGGTTCCGGGAGCTGGAGGCGGCCTGGATGGCCGGCGTCGCGGCGATGGTCCGGGCCGGTGCCAAGGTGGTGATCGACGAGGTCTTCCTCGGCGGCGCGGCCTCCCAGCAGCGCTGGGCGCGGGCGCTGGACGGCCTCGACGTGTTCTGGGTCGGCGTGCGCTGCGACCCGGCCACCGCCGCCGCCCGCGAACTCGCCCGGGGCGACCGGGCGCCGGGCATGGCGGCGGGTCAGGCCGAGCTGGTGCACCGGGGCGTGCGCTACGACCTGGAGGTGGACACCACCGGAGACCGGCCCGCCGCAGTGGCCCGGGAGATCGCCGAGCGGGCGGGGCTGCTCACGCTTCGTCGGGCGTAGCCGCGTCGTGCTCGGCCAGCTGCTCGGCGAGCGAGCGGTGGAACGCGGTGACCAGCGCCTGGGTCAGCAACGGCTCGATCCGACCGGTCAGTTCGCGCATCCGCTCGACCTCGGCGTCCGACGGCGAGCCCTCCCGGAACGGCTTCCAGACGGTCTCCCGGAAGAGCCGGTGCAGCTCGCGCGCGGTGGCCTCGGTGTGCAGCCGGACCGCCGCCCGGGTCGACAGGATCGCCTCCAGCGGGATCGGCAGGTCCAACACCCTGGCCCCCAGCGGCAACAGGCCCGGATCGACCCGGAACACCTCCGGCCGCTCGGTGCGGTGCAGCGCGCCCATCGCCACCAGCCGGTCCAGGTCGGCCGCGCTGAGCTGCCGGCCGACCCGCCGGGAGAGCTGCTCGACGTCCGCCTGCTCGGCGCTCTCCGGGGTCCAGGCGGCCACCAGCGCACGGTGGATCGCCAGGTCCAGCGAGCCGATGTCGGCCGGCAGCTGGGCCAGGTACCGCTCGATCGCGGCGAGGGTGAGCCCCTGCCGCTGCAACTCCTCGATCAGCTCCAGCCGGTCCAGGTGCTCCGCCCCGTACCAGCCGACCCGGCGCGGACCCAGCTCAGGCGGCGGCAGCAGGCCCCGCCCGCTGTAGAAGCGCAGCGTCCGCACGGTCACCCCGGCGCGGGCGGCGAGTTCGTCAACGGTCAGACGCAACGGTGCTCCTGGTGGGACAGTCCTGCTGTGACACTAGCAGTGCCGTCCCCGCCGGATCAGGCGTGCGCGTAGTAGCGCCGGGCCACTTCGGGATGGGCCCGGGCGTACCCCTTCAACTCGTTCCAGCCGAAGTCGGCGTAGAGCGGGTTGGCCGGATCGTCGGTGGCGCCCGGCGCGCGGTGGGCGTGCGGGAAGTCCAGCGGGGCGATGTGGGCGTCGAGGCGCGGGTTGTAGAAGAACGGCGCCGAGAAGCGCTCGGCCCCGCCGGGCGGGCTGACCACCCGGTGGCTGGTGGCCTTCAGGTAGCCCTCGGTGGCCACCTCCAGCAGCTCGCCCAGGTTCACCACGAAGGCGCCGGGCAGCGGGGGCACGTCCAGGAAGCCGCCGTCGGGGCGCTCCACCTGCAGACCCGGCACGCCGTCGGTGAGCAGCAGGGTGAGGAAGCCGTAGTCCTTGTGCGCGCCGACGCCCTGGCCCGCGCCGTCGGGGGCCGCGCCCGGGTAGCGGACCAGCTTGAGGTGCAGGGCCGGGCGGTCGGCGAAGGCCGGGTCGTAGAAGTCCGGGCGGGCGCCGATCGCGTTCAGCAGCTCGTGCAGCAGCCGGTGCGCGACCGCGCCCAGCCGGTCCAGCCAGCGCAGCGCCGCCTCGCGCAGCTCGGGCAGCGCGGCGGGCCACTGGTTCGGGCCCTCCAGCAGCCAGTAGGCGGGCTCGCCCGGAGCGGGCGGGTGGGCGGGCAGCTCGGGGCCGATGTCCAGCTGGTCGCGCCAGTCGCTGCGGCCGCCGGTGCGCTCGGCCCCGGTGCGGGTGTAGCCGCGGAAGTGCGGGGAGTTGAGGTTGCTCAGGGCCAGCCGGTCGGCCTCCGGCAGGGCGAAGAAGGCGTGCATCGCCGCGGTCAGCCGGTCGGTGTCCGCGGCGGGCACGCCGTGGCCGACCAGGTGGAAGAACCCCACCTCGGTGGCGGCGCGGTGCAGGGCGGCGAGGAAGACGTCGCGCTGCTCGGGGGTGCCGTCGGCGGTGGAGAGGTCGACGACCGGGAGGGTGTCGTGCTGTGCGGACATGCGGGCGGCCTCCGCTCGGCTTCGGCCCGGCCGGTCGTGGGGCGGTGCCCGCACGACCGGGGCACGGATGTTCGTGGGTCCTACCTGTGATTATCCGTTCCGAAGATCGTCGATCACCAGGTCGGCGAGGCGCAGCTGGTAGTTGACCTGGGTGGTGGAGCCGTCGCCCCAGTCCTCGGTGAGGTACACGGTGGTGTGCCCGGCGCCGCTGTCGCCCTGGGCGACGGACCAGCCGACCGGGGTGTTCTGCGCCCGGAAGACCGGGTCGGCGTTGTTGTCGGCGGCCCACTGGTCGAGCTGGCCGTTCAGGTAGTCGGTCAGGTACTGCCGGCGGACGTCGTAGGCGCCCGCCGGGTCGCCGTTCAGGATGTCGTCGCGGTACGCGCTGAAGAAGTGGTCGACCTGGAGCTCGGCCGGGGTCAGCGCCTGCTGGCTCTGGGAGGCCTGCGGCCCGGCGGTGGTGTCCGCGGCGAGCGCGGGGGCGGGGGCCAGCAGACCGGCCAGGGACAGCGCGAAGACCGCCGCGGTGGCGGTACGGAGTCGGATCATGACAAGCAGTCTGCGAGGTCCTGGTGACGCTCCGTCTACGACGCGCTGACGCCCCGTCGGAAGTCGATCGGGTCGACTTCCGACGGGGCGTCAGGTGGGCGCCTGAGGGCGGATCAGTTGTTCTCGGCGGCGATCTTGGCGCGCACCTCGTTCATGTCCAGCCCGCGGGCCTGCTCGATCAGGTTCTCCAGGGCCGGCGCCGGCATCGCCCCGGCCTGCGAGAAGACCAGGACGTTCTCCCGGATGATCGCCAGGGTCGGGATCGAGGTGATGCCGAAGGCGGCGGCCAGCTCCTGCTGGGCCTCGGTGTCGACCTTGCCGAAGACCAGGTCGGGGTTGGCGGTGGCGGCCTTGTCGTAGACCGGCGCGAACTGCCGGCACGGCCCGCACCAGCCCGCCCAGAAGTCGATGAGGACGAAGGAGTCCTCGTTGACGACCTCGTCGAAGTTGTCCTTGGTCAGCTCAACCGTAGTCATGGCGGCTTCAACCAGGCCGCTGCCGGGGCTATTCCGCCGCCTCGTCGCGCAGCGTCTCCAGCAGCCGCAGCCAGATCTCGCTGATCGTCGGGTAGGCGGGCACCGCGTGCCAGAGCCGGTCGATCGGCACCTGGCCGGCCACCGCGACGGTCGCCGCGTGCAGCAGCTCCCCGACCCCCGGGCCGACCAGGGTCGCGCCCAGCACCACCCGGCGGTCCCGGTCCACCACCAGCCGGGCCCGGCCCTGGAAGTCGTCGGCGGCCAGCGAGGCGCCGGCCACCTGGCCGATCTCGTAGTCCGCCACCGCCACCCGGTGGCCGGCCCGCTCCGCCTGCTCGGCGGTCAGCCCGACCGCCGCCACCTCCGGCTCGGTGAAGACCACCTGCGGCACCGCCGCGCCGTCCGCGGTCGCCGCGTGCGGGCCCCAGGGCCCGTCCGCCAGCGGCCGGCCGGCCGCCCGGGCGGCGATCACGGCGCCGGCGATCCGGCCCTGGTACTTGCCCTGGTGGGTGAGCAGCGCCCGGTGGTTGACGTCCCCGGCCGCGTAGAGCCAGCCGCCCGGCACCCCGAGCACCGTGCAACTCTCGTCCACCGGCAGCCAGTCGCCGTCCCGCAGGCCCACGCTGGCCAGGCCCAGGTGCTCGGTGCGCGGCGCCCGGCCGGTGGCGAAGAGCACCTCCTCGGCCACCAGCGGTTCGCCGTCCGCCAGTTCCACCGTCACCTGCGGCCCGTCCCGGCGCACCGCCACCGGCACGGCGGCGAACCGCACCTCCACCCCGGCCGCCCGCAGCCCGGCCGCGACCAGCGCCCCGGCGAACGGCTCCAGCTTCGGCAGCAGCGCCCGCCCCCGGACCAGCAGCGTCACGGTCGCGCCCAGCGCCCGCCAGGCGGTGGCCATCTCCACCCCGACCACCCCGCCGCCGACCACCACCAGCCGGGCCGGCACGGTCGGCCAGCTGGTGGCCTCCCGGCTGGTCCACGGCCGGGCGTCGGCCAGGCCCGGCAACTCGGGCAGCACCGCCCGGCTGCCGGTGCAGACCGCGACGGCGTGCCGGGCTGTGAGCACCCGCTCCGCGCCCTCCGGGGTGCGCACCAGCACCCGCCGTTCGCCGTCCAGCCGCCCGATGCCGCGCACCAGGTCGACCCCGACGCCGTCCAGCCAGGCGACCTGGCCGGCGTCCTTCCAGTGCGAGGCGAAGGCGTCCCGCCGGGCCAGCACCGCGCTCGCGTCCAGCTCGCCGGTGGCCGCCTCCCGGGCGCCGGCCACCGCCCGCGCGGCGGCCAGCGCGGCCGGTGGGCGCAGCAGCGCCTTGCTCGGCATGCAGGCCCAGTACGAGCACTCGCCGCCGACCAGCTCGCGCTCCACGACGGCGGTGCGCAGGCCCGCGGCCCGGGTCCGGTCCGCCAGGTTCTCGCCGGTCGGGCCGGCGCCCAGCACGATCACGTCGTACTCGGTGGTGCTGTTCCGGATCGTCACCGGGCTGCTCCTCAGTGCGTGGTTGAGGTTGGGTCAACCCATCCTCGGGCAGCGCGGGTCCGACGGGGAGTCAGGGAGCTGTGTGTCGGCCCGTCAGAGTGCTTTGTTGCGCTGCAGGATGCCGAAGGCCAGCCAGCCCGGCAGCACCGGGAGCAGCACGGTGATGATCCGGAAGAGCACCACGGGGCCGATGGTGTTGCCCAGGCCGGTGGTCTCGGCGAGCAGGGCGGCAGTGGCCAGCTCCACCCCGCCGAAGCCGGCGGGGGTGGGCACCGCCGAGCCGATCGCGTTGCCCAGCAGGTAGGCCACGGCGACGGTGGCGAAGCTCGGGTGGCCGCCGGTGGCCCGGACGCAGCAGTAGAGGGAGGAGACCAGGGCCATCGAGATCAGCACCTGGCCGATCACGCCGACCGCCAGGTGGCGCGGGTGCCGGGCGAGCTGCCAGAGCCGGCTGAGCGCGCCCTCGGTGAGCGGCACCAGCTTGCGCAGCGCCCAGCGGCGCAGGGTCGGCGAGACCAGCAGGGCCAGCACCAGCAGCACCAGCACGGCCAGGCTGGCGATCAGCACCCAGCCGATGATCGTGTTGTCGGAGGAGCGGTGGTCCGGGCGGAAGCCGGTCAGCCAGAGGAAGAAGGCCAGCTGGCCCAGGTGCAGCACCAGGCCGATCAGCGCACCGGCGCCGACGCTGGAGGCCGCCGGTCCGGGGGCTATCCCGGCCCGCAGCAGCAGCCGGGTGTTCAGCGCCACCCCGCCGAAGCCCCCCGGCGCGACGAGCCTGACGAAGGAGCCCGCGAGCTGGGCCAGCGAGGCCCGGCCGAAACCTATCCGCTCCGGCACGAAGCCGAGGAAGCCCATGGTCGCCGCCGGGTAGCTGGCCGCCGCGGCCAGCACCGCCAGCAGCATCCACCCCTGGTCCACGCCCTCCACCAGGTGGACCGGATCCACCGACGACTGGGTGCCCTGGAGGTAGACCAGCGCGGCGAAGACCAGCACGGCCGTCACGGTGATCATGGTCCGCGGCCGGAGCCAGGCAGGCCGGCGGGCGGTCGAAGTCTGCGGTGTCCCCCTTGTCACCGGTGAATGGTTTCACGGGGGAAACCTGCGGCGCTTACTCCTCAGGTATGACTTCGGGTTGGCCCCGAGGAGTACCGGGGGTGGATTCGCGAGCGGCCCGCAGGCGCCTCGATCCTTATCCGGGCCTCACCTGCCCATGACATACTCCGGTGCCGTGACCACCTGCCGAACGACCCGGATGCTGCGGGCGCTGCTCTTCGCCGCGCTCGCCGTTCCGCTGGCCGCGGCGGCCCAGGTGGTGGTCACCGGACGCCCGCTGCCGCTGACCGTGCTGGCCGGAGCCGCCGTCGCGGTCTTCGCCGGCGCACTGCTCGCGGCCGGCGCCGAGCGCGGCTTCACGCAGATCGCCGCGCTGCTGCTGCCGGTGCAGCTGCTGCTCAACACCACCTTCAACCTCGGCCAGGACACCTGTGGCGCGGCGCCCGGCGCCACCCACCACGGTCCGTCCCGGGGGCTGGACCTGATGGTCTGCGGAGGCGGCCAGGTGGGCGGCGGGCAGGGCGTGCTCGACGTGGCGCCCGCCGCGCTGGAACTGCTGCTGCTCACCGTGCACCTGGCGATCGCGCTGCTCGGCGCGCTCTGCCTGCGGCTCGCCGAGGCCGCCTTGGTGCGGGTGCCCGACCTGGTCGCCGCGCTGGCCCGGCTGGCCGGCCGGCTGCTCGGCCTGCTGTCCCTGCTGCTCGCCCCGCTGCCGGTCCGCCCGGCGCCCGCGGTGCCGCTGCCCGAGCCCCGGCCGGAGCACGCGCCCACCGAGGACCTGCCGCTGGCCCGGGACCGCCGCCGCGGACCCCCGGCGTCCTTCGCGCTCGCTGCCTGAGTCTCCTTCCTCGTAGGGGGACGGGCCGGGAGCGCCGACGCCCACACCTCCGCAGCGACCAGCGCCGGTGCCGACGACCCGGCGCGGACGGGACACCCACCATGAGCAGCACCACCCCCAACGCCAACAAGAAGAAGCCCACCGCCGCCGAGCAGCAGGCCGCCCGCCGCGAGCGGCTGCGCCAGGCCCAGCTGGCCGAGGAGAAGCAGCAGCGCCGGAACAAGATCGTGATCGCCGGCTCGGCGGTCTTCGCGCTGCTGCTGGTCGGCGGCATCGGCGCGGCGGTCGTCACCAGCGGCTCCGACCACAAGTCGGGCGGCTCCGCGGCGAGCAGCGCGCCCGTGGTCACCCCGGCCAACGCGAGCGGCCCGGGCGGCACCGTGGTCACCTACGGCAAGGCCGACGCCCCGCACACCCTGGACGTCTACGAGGACTTCCGCTGCCCGATCTGCAAGAAGTTCGAGACCACCAACGGGCCGCTGGTGCAGCAGCTGGCGGACGCCGGCGACTACAAGATCAACTACCACCTGGCCGCCTTCCTCGACGACAACCTGGGCGGCAAGGGCTCGATCAACGCGCTGGCCGCCGCCGGCGCGGCGCTCAACGAGGGCGTGGACCAGTTCAAGAAGTTCCACGACGAGCTCTACGCCAACCAGCCCGCCGAGACCACCGACGGCTTCGGCGACACCAACAAGCTGCTCGACCTGGCCGGCCAGGTGCCCGGCCTGAAGACCGACGCCTTCACCTCCGCCGTGCAGGGCAAGACCTACCTGCCGTGGGCCCAGAAGGTGGCCGCCGCCTTCGACGACAGCGGGGTCACCGGCACCCCGACCATGAAGTTCGACGGCAAGGCGCTGAACCTCTTCGACAGCGCCGGCAACCCGGTGAGCGCGGACGACTTCAAGAAGCAGGTGGGGGCGCAGTGACCCCGGCCGAGCGGGCGGCGCCCGGGCGGGCGTACGGCTGGCTGCTGGTGGTGGCCGGGGCGATCGGGCTGGCCGCCTCGGCGGTGCTGACCGTCGACAAGATCCGGCTGCTGGAGAACCCGGGCTACGTGCCCAGCTGCAACATCAACCCGATCATCAGCTGCGGCTCGGTGATGCGGACCTGGCAGGCCTCGGTCTTCGGGTTCCCCAACTCGCTGCTCGGCCTGGTCGGCTTCGCCGTGGTGGTCGCCTCCGGCGCCGGCCTGCTGGCCGGGGCCGCCGCGCGGCGCTGGTACTGGCTGGGGATGCAGCTCGGCACGCTGTTCGGCGTGGTGCTGGTGCACTGGCTGATGGGGCAGACGCTCTACACGATCGGCGCCGTCTGCCCGTACTGCATGGTGGTGTGGGCGGTGACCATCCTGCTGTTCTGGTACACCACGCTGGCCAACCTGCGCAGCGGGGCGATACCGGTGCCGGCGCGGCTGCGGGTGGTGGTGCGGGAGGTGGCCAGGTACCACTGGGTGGTCCCGGTGCTCTGGTACACCGTGATCGCACTCCTGGTGCTCAACCGGTTCTGGTACTACTGGCGCACGCTGCTCTGAGCCTGACGGGCCGTCACGGGGGTGCCCGGGTTCTGCAACAGCCGTGTCCCGGGAGGGGTGCGGCGGGCGGGCCCGGGCATACGGTCGGTCAGTGGGAAGGAGACCCCGCATGTCGCCGAAGCTCGCCGCCGCGGCCGCCCTGTTGGTGGGCGGCCTCGCTCTGACCGCCTGTTCCTCGTCCGCCGCGCCCGCCCCCGGGCGGGCCGCCCAGCCGCCGTCCTCCGCCGCCGCCACGGGGGGCGGGGCGCCGTCCACCGGTGGGGCGCCGTCCGACGGCGGGTCCGCGTCCACGGGTGGATCGTCCACGGGCGGGTCGTCCACCGGCGGGTCGTCCACCGGCGGGTCCTCGTCCACGGGCGGCGGCAACCCGACCGCCTCGGCGGTCGGCTCCACCACGGGGGGCTCGTCCGGCACGGGGGGCTCGACCGCCGCGCCGAGCGCCGCCGAGTGCACCGCGAGCCAGCTCACCGTGGCGCAGACCAACCCCTCGGTGGGCGCCGGGCAGTACTACTCCACGCTGACCTTCACCAACACCTCCGGGCACACCTGCTCGCTGACCGGCTACCCGGGCGTCTCCTACGTCCCGCAGGCGAACGGGCAGTCCGGCAACCCCGCCGCCCGCACCGGCGACCCGTACCGCACCGTGACGCTGGCCCCCGGCGGCACCGCGCACGCCGCCTTCCACGACGCCAACGGCGTCAGCGGCTACGACCCCGGCCAGTGCGCGCTGGCCCCGGCCACCGGGCTGAAGGTCTACCCGCCGGACCAGCGGACCGCGCTCTTCCTGCCCTGGCAGACCGAGCACTGCACCGGCCCGAGCATCCACGCGGCCACCATCGGCCCGATCACGGGCTGAACCGGGCAACCGGGCGGAAAAAGGCGCGGCGGACGGTTGAACGGTGCCGCCCACGGGTGCGTACCCCCTGGTGAGCCGCTGGGGAGCGGCACCCATGGACGGGAGAAGCACCATGTCCTCCACCATCCGCCGGGCCGGACTGCTGGCGGCCTCCGGAGCCGCGGTCCTGGCCTTCGCCACCGCCTGCGGGTCGAGCGGCAGCACCGCGAGCGCGCCCGCGAGCCCGTCGCCGACCAACTCGGCGCCGGCCACCCCGATGCCGAGCGAGCCGAGCAACGCCACCGTCAAGGTGGCGAGCAACGGCACGCTGGGCCAGATCGTCACCGACGGCAACGGCTTCACGCTGTACCGCTTCGACAGTGACACCAACAGCCCGCCCACCTCGAACTGCACCGGCAGCTGCGCCGCCACCTGGCCCGCCGCGACCGTCACCGGCCAGCCCAGCGGCAGCGGCGTGTCCGGCACCCTGGGCACCATCACCCGCGCCGACGGCAGCAAGCAGCTCACCCTGAACGGCTGGCCGCTCTACCGCTACTCCGGCGACAGCAAGGCCGGGCAGACCAACGGCCAGGGCATCGGCGGCACCTGGTGGGCCGCCACCCCGTCCGGCGGCCGGGCGATGGCGGCGAGCACCTCGCCGACCGCCCCGCCGAGCAGCGGCTACTGATGGCCGAGTGGTGGGCGCTGACGGGTGATCAGGAGTTGTCGAGGTGACGCGGTGGTGCTCCAGGATGGCCTTGTGACCGACGAACGCCGCGAAGCCCCCGGGGCCGGCACGGACGAGGAGCTGATGCGCGCCCTCTACCGGGAGCACGCCGGCCCGCTGCTCGGCTTCGTCATGCACCTGGTCGACGGCGACCGGCAGCGCGCCGAGGACGTGGTGCAGGAGACCCTGCTGCGGGCCTGGCGACACGCCGACCAGCTGACCGGGGAGCAGCACGCCTCGCTGCGGCCGTGGCTGGTCACGGTGGCCCGGCGGATCGTCATCGACAACCACCGGCGCAGCCTGGCCCGCCCGCCGGAGACCGACCCCGGCCCGCTGGAACTGCTGCCCGCCGAGGACGAGCTGGACCGGGCGCTGCGGATGATGGCGATCACCGACGCGCTCGGCGCGCTCACCCAGCCGCACCGCGAGGTGATCGTCGAGACCTACCTGCGGGGCCGTTCGGTCCCGGAGGCCGCGGCCGTGCTGGGCGTCCCGGAAGGTACCGTGAAGTCGCGGGTCTTCTACGCCCTGCGCTCGCTGCGACTCGCGCTGGAGGAACGAGGGGTGACGTCGTGACCGCGTCGGCAGAACGGGACTCGCAGGGGGAGCGGGGGGAGCCGCACCTGGAGGTCGGGGCGTACGTCCTCGGCCTGCTGGACCCGGCCGACCGGGCCGCCTTCGAGGCCCACCTGGCCGACTGCCCGAGCTGCCGGGCCGAGGTCGGGCAGCTCGGCGGGCTGGCGCCGCTGCTCGCCGAGTACGCGGCCGCCGGCGCCGAACCGGTGCAGCCGAGCCCCCGGCTGCTGGACGGCCTGCTGGCCGAGGTGGCCACTGCTCGGCGCCGGCGGAAGGTGCGGCGGCGCTGGCTGGCGGCGGTCGCGGCGGTGCTGGTGCTGGGCGGGCCGGCGATCACGGCGGCGGTGCTGGACACGCCGGCGGGCAGCAGCGCGCCGGCGGCCGTGGCGACCGCCGCCGCCACCGGCCCGGACGGCGCGCACGCCACGGTCGGGGTGGCGCCCGCCGCCTGGGGCAGCACGGTGACCCTCACCCTCGGCGGCGTGTCCGGCCCGCGCACCTGCGACCTGGTCGCCGTCTCCACCCAGGGCACCCGCCAGACGGTCACCAGCTGGGCCGTCCCGGCGAGCGGCTACGGCGCCCTGCCCGTCCTGCACACGACCGGCGGCACCGGGTTCGCCCCGGCCGCGCTGGACCACTTCGAGGTGCGGGATCTGAGCACCGGTCAGCTGCTGGTGTCGGTGGCCGCGCCGGCGCGCTGAGGCACCGTCACGCGCCGGAGAACTGTCAGTGGTCGCTGAGATGATCGCCGAATGCCCACCGAACTGAGCACCGCCATCGCCGCGTACTGGACCGCCGCCGCCCCCGACTTCGACCAGGAGGTGGATCACGGGCTGCGCGAGGAGCAGGCCCGGACCGCCTGGGCGGACCGCCTCGCCGACTGGCTGCCCGGCGAGCCGGTGCGGGTGCTCGACGCGGGCTGCGGCACGGGCTCGCTCGCACTGCTCGCCGCAGCGGCCGGGCACCGGGTGACCGGTGTGGACTGCTCGCCCGCCATGGTGGAGCTGGCCCGGGCGAAGTTCGCCGGGGAGGGCCTGCCGGGCGCCTTCCTGGTCGGCGACGCGGCCGAACCGCCCACCGGGGGCGAGCAGTTCGACGTGGTGCTGGCCCGCCACCTGCTCTGGACGCTGCCCGACCCGCTGGCCGCGCTGCGCGCCTGGGCCGGCCGGCTGCGCCCGGGCGGGCGCCTGGTGCTGGTCGAGGGCCGCTGGCGCCAGCCGGCCGAACCCGTGCCGTACGTGCCGGGTGCCGGGGCGCTGCCCTGGGGCGGCGGGGTCGGCGCCGAGCAACTGGCAGCAGCCGTGCGGGAGTTGGGCTTCGAGGCCCGGGTCGAGGACCTGACGGTCGAGCCGGCCCTGTGGGGGCGCCAGGTGGACGACGAGCGCTACGCGCTGATCACCGTCTGACGCCCCGTCAGCAAGGGGCGGGTCAGTCCTCGCCCTCCAGGTCGCCCTCCGACTCCAGGAAGGCGGCCTGGAGTTCGGCCAGCAGCTGCGGGTCCGGCTCGGCCCACAGGCCGCGCTCGGCCGCCTCCAGCAGGCGCTCGCTGATGCCGTGCAGGGCCCACGGGTTGGCCCCGGTGAGGAACTCGCGGTTCACCGGGTCGAGCACGTACTCCTGGGTGAGCCGCTCGTACATCCAGTCGGCGACCACGCCGGTGGTGGCGTCGTACCCGAACAGGTAGTCCACCGTGGCGGCCATCTCGAAGGCGCCCTTGTAGCCGTGCCGGCGCATCGCCTCCAGCCAGCGCGGGTTGACCACGCGGGCGCGGAAGACCCGGGCGGCCTCCTCGGTGAGGGTGCGGGTGCGCACCGTCTCGGGGCGGGTGGAGTCGCCGATGTAGGCGGCCGGGGCCGAGCCGGTCAGCGCCCGGACGGTGGCCACCATGCCGCCGTGGTACTGGAAGTAGTCGTCCGAGTCGGCGATGTCGTGCTCGCGGGTGTCGGTGTTCTTGGCCGCCACCGTGATCCGCTTGTACGCCGTCTCCATCTCCTCGCGGGCCGGCCGCCCGTCCAGGCCGCGCCCGTAGGCGTAGCCGCCCCAGACGGTGTAGACCTCGGCCAGGTCGGCGTCGGTGCGCCAGTCCCGGCTGTCGATCAGCTGGAGCAGGCCCGCCCCGTAGGTGCCCGGGCGGGAGCCGAAGACCCGCACGGTGGCCCGCCGTTCGTCGCCGTGCTCGGCCAGGTCGGCCTGCACGTGGGCGCGGACGAAGTTCTGCTCGTCCGCCTCCTCCTGCGCTGCGGCCAGGCGCACCGCGTCGTCCAGCAGCGCCACCACGTGCGGGAAGGCGTCCCGGAAGAAGCCGGAGATCCGCAGCGTCACGTCGATCCGCGGGCGGCCCAACTCCTCCAGCGGGACGGCCTCCAGGCCGGTCACCCGGCGCGAGGCGTCGTCCCAGACCGGGCGGACGCCGAGCAGGGCGAAGGCCTCGGCGATGTCGTCGCCGGCCGTGCGCATCGCCGAGGTGCCCCAGAGCGAGAGGCCCACCGAGGGCGGGAACGCGCCGTCGTTGTCCGCCTGGTAGCGCTCGACCAGCGAGGCGGCCAGCGCCTGCCCGGTCTCCCAGGCGAGCCGGCTGGGCACCGCCTTCGGGTCCACCGAGTAGAAGTTGCGCCCGGTCGGCAGCACGTTGACCAGCCCGCGCAGCGGCGAGCCGGACGGCCCGGGCGGCACGAAGCCGCCGCCGAGCGCGTGGATCACCGCGTCCAGCTCGTCGGTGGTGGACGCCAGCCGGGGCACCACCTGGCGGGCGGCGAACTCCAGCACCTCGGCCACTGCGGCCGGGTGGCCCTCGGCCACCTCGGCGACCTTGGAGGCGTCCCAGTCGGCGGCCTCCATCGCCTCGACCAGCTCGCGGGCCTTGGCCTCGGCCGCGTCGGTGGCGCCCAGGGTGAGCGCCGCCTCGTCCAGCCCGAGCGCCTCGCGCAGCCCGGGCAGCGCGCTGACGCCGCCCCAGATCTGCCGGGCCCGCAGGATCGACAGCACCAGGTTGACCCGCTCGGCGCCGACCGGGGCGTTGCCCAGCACGTGCAGGCCGTCCCGGATCTGGGCGTCCTTCACCTCGCAGAGCCAGCCGTCGACGTGCAGCAGGAAGTCGTCGAAGCCGTCGTCCTCAGGACGCTCGTCCAGGCCCAGGTCGTGGTCGAGCTTGGCGGCCTGGATCAGGGTCCAGATCTGGGCGCGGATGGCCGGCAGCTTGGCCGGGTCCATCGCGGCGATGTTGGAGTGCTCGTCGAGCAGTTGCTCAAGGCGGGCGATGTCGCCGTAGGAGTCGGCCCGGGCCATCGGCGGCACCAGGTGGTCGACCAGCGTGGCGTGCGCCCGGCGCTTGGCCTGGGTGCCCTCGCCCGGGTCGTTGACCAGGAACGGGTAGATCAGCGGCACGTCGCCGAGCGCCGCGTCCGGGCCGCAGTCGGCCGAGAGCGCGGCGGTCTTGCCGGGCAGCCACTCCAGGTTGCCGTGCTTGCCGAGGTGGACGATCGCGTCGGCGCCGAAGCCGCCGTCGGACTGGGCGGCCGCGATCCAGCGGTAGGCGGCCAGGTAGTGGTGCGAGGGCGGCAGGTCCGGGTCGTGGTAGATCGCCACCGGGTTGGCGCCGAAGCCGCGCGGCGGCTGCACCAGCACCAGCAGGTTGCCGGCCCGCATGGCGGCCAGCACGATGTCGCCGTCCGGGTTCTGCGAGCGGTCCAGGTAGAGCTCGCCGGGCGCCGGGCCCCAGTGCTCCTCGACCCGGGCCCGCAGGCCGGCCGGCAGGCCGGCGTACCAGCGGCGGTAGTCGGCGGCCGGGATCCGCACCGGGTTGCGGGCCAGCTGATCCTCCGTCAGCCAGTCCTGGTCGTAGCCGCCCGCGTCGATCAGCGCCTTGATCAGCGCGTCGCCCTCGTGCTCGTCCTCGGTGGGCTCCATGCCCGGGAAGCCCTCGCCCAGGTCCCAGCCCTCCGCGCCGAGGCGGCGCAGCAGCCGGGCCAGGCTGGCCGGGGTGTCCAGGCCGACCGCGTTGCCCACCCGGGCGTGCTTGGTCGGGTAGGCGGAGAGCACCAGGGCCAGGCGCCGCTCGGCCGGCGGCACGTGGCGCAGCCGGGCGTGCCGCACCGCGATGCCGGCCACCCGGGCGGCCCGCTCGGCGTCGGCCACGTAGACGGTCAGGCCGTCCTCGTCCAACTCCTTGAAGGAGAACGGCACGGTGATCAGCCGGCCGTCGAACTCCGGCACCGCGACCTGGGTGGCGGTGTCCAGCGGGGAGAGCCCGTCGTCGCTGCCCTCCCACTGCTCGCGCGACCAGGTCAGGCAGAGCGCCTGGAGGATCGGCCGGTCCAGCGCGGCCAGCGCGCCGGCGTCCCAGGCCTCCTCGTCGCCGCCGGCCTGCGCGTCGGCCGGCCGGGTGCCGCCGGCCGCCAGCACGGTGGTGACGATCGCGTCGGCCGCGCCCAGCTCGGCCAGCAGCTCGGCCGGCGCACCGCGCAGCGAGGAGCAGAAGAACGGCCGGGCCTGGCCGCCGGCCTGCTCGATCGCCCCGCACAGCGCCTCGACGAACGCGGTGTTGCCGCTCATGTGGTGGGCGCGGTAGTAGAGGACGGCGACGCTCGGGCCGTCGGTGTTCGCCGGGGTCCGCTCCAGCGGACCCCAGTCGGGCGCGGAGGCGGGCGGCGCGAAGCCGTGGCCGGTGAGCAGCACGGTGTCGGAGAGGAAGGCACCCAGCTCGGCCAGGTTGGCCGCCCCGCCGTGCGCCAGGTAGGCGTGCGCCTCCGCGGCCAGGCCGGCCGGCACCGTCGAGAGCTCCATCAGCTGGGCGTCCGGCGCCTGTTCGCCGCTGAGCACCACCACCGGGCGCGGCCCGGCCAGCAGCACGTCCAGCCCCTCCTGCCAGGCCCGCCGGCCACCGAGCAGTCGCACCACCACCAGGTCGGTGCCCTCCACCAGCTCGGGCAGGTCGGCCGCCGAGAGCCGGGCCGGGTTGCCGAGCCGGTAGGCGACCGGGCCGTCGGACGCGCGGGCCGAGAGCAGGTCGGTGTCGGAGGTGGACAGCAGCAGGATCATGCGGTGGCCTTCCTCGGGGTCCGCGCCCCGGGCTGGTGGAGGAGGAATTGACGGAGTGGAGTTCCTGGCTCCCACGGCTGCTGAGCCGTGGTCACAGTGGCGGGACCGCACCGGTTCCTCACCGGTTTCCTCCTGCACCGTCATGTCAACCGGTGGACCGGAGCCCACCCGCGCGACATCCTAGACGGGGCCACCCGCCGGTGACAGGCGGTGTGACCATGACGACTACTTCGGGTACTTCGGGGGAGCAACTGATGAACCGTCTCGTCCACCGGCCGGCCACCAGCGCGGCCGTCCTCACCGCACCGAGCACCTACTCCTACCCGGAGGCCGGCGCCAGCGGCGGCCAGCCGCACACCGACGCGGGCAACTACGCCTACGCCCCCGGCCAGTGCTTCAACTGGGACGCCGAGCCCGACTGGGACATCATCCTCTTCCAGGTCCAGCACACCCACTGCGGCTGACCACCGCGGCCCCAGGTCCGGCGCTCATCGTCGACGGCGACCACCGAGGCGGCGGGTACGAGGCTGTTGGGCTTCGGTGCGTCGGGGTCGTTCTCGTAGTCACGCCTGGCCATGGTCGAGTGCCTCCCGACGGACCGGCCCGTGCTCTGATCTTGGACTGCGGGTCGGTCTGGCCTCGGTGGTCGTCAGCCGGCTCGGACCGCACCTTCCGGCCAGACGACAGTAACGGGCACCTGGGCTGCACGCGCCGCCGCGACGGTGTCGGCGGTTCCCCCGCGCCCGTTGCCAGGGTTGCCGTCCCAGACGGCGAACAGGTGGTCGGCACGGCGCAGCAACTCTGTGTTGGCGGCTTCGTATGCCTCGCGGTTTGCCTCTGCGAACGGCATGACGACGACCTCTGCAGCGGCTTGGCGAAGACGGTCGAACTCGGCGGCGAACGCGGGCTTCACCTTGGCCTGCCGGTAGTCGGCTGACGGGACTACAGCGACCAGTCGGCCGCCGAGCGACAGCACCACGTCGGCGAAGATCGAGTCCGCGCCCTTCGCGATGCACGAGACACCAGTGAGGCCGTGCTCGATGTGGTCGGCGAGCAGCACTTCGAGTGCTCCACGGACCAGGGTGACGCTTTCCTCGGTGAGGTCCATGTGCCCGGTCACTGCGATCACGGTCATACCGCATCCCCTTCGGGTCAGTTCGCCAGTAGCTCGCGGATGCTATCGCGGGCTTCCTTGACAGCCGGGTTCGTGGATTCCCGGACGGTGTACCGGTAGAGGCCGCTGAGTTGAGTGCGAACCCGGTCGGACTTGGTGAGTGCGGCAGCGGCCACGGCCTGACGGGTCTCCTCGATGGCCCCCGATACGTCGCCCATGAGGAACTGCGCCTCAGCAAGCCCGATCCTGTCGAGTGCATGAGATCGGCTTGCCTCGGTTCCTCGCCCGGTGAGCGCTGCCCGGATGTGGTCGGCGGCAACCTTCGAGTACGAACCCGGGTCAGTGCGGGCGAGGTCCAGCAACCGTCCACCGGTGACCCCGGAGATCTCGGCCTCGTCGAAGTACGCGATCCAGTGTGGTTCATCCTCGGCGGCACCAGCCGAGGCAAGCTCTTCATGGGCCTGCTCGGTTGCCCGCCGAAACGCCGCAACCCGCCCCGTCGCTGCGTAAGCCCAAGCCTCGCGGGTTCGAAGCATGGCCCGAACCCTCGGGCTGGCGTGTCCGTGACTGCCCTCCTGAGCGAGTCGGACGAGTTCGAGCGCATCGCCAGGGCGATCGGTGTAGAGCATCTGACGTGCCATGCCGGCCAGTACGTTGGCGCCGAACGCGCGGTCACCACCCGCATGTGCCGAGCGGAGCGCCAGGCGGTAGTAGTCCTGCGCCCGGCGTTGGTATCCGCTGTCCCACATCATGGTTGCTGCGGTACCGGCGAGCTGTGCCATGACGCGATGGAGGCGTCCCTCGATATCGGGTCGTTGCCGATCTTCGAGCATGGCGGCCGTGTCGTTCAGTTGGCCGAGCACCGCCTTGGCTCGCAGGCCCCCGCCGAAGCGGTGGTCCCATCGGCGGAAGGCAGCGGCTGCGTGTTCGAGTTGGCCGATGTCGTGAGTTCCGAGGCGGCCTGGGCGCCGACGCTCGGAAGCGGTCAGCGCTGGGGCTAACCAGCCTTCGAGCGGGTCCAGGAGGGCAGTCCCGGTGACGGCGGCTCCGGCGAGTAGCCGGGCGGCTGTGCGTCTGTCCAAGGTGAGATCTGTTCCAGTGAGTTCGGTGGCCAGCGCGGTCGTCACTTCTGACTGCCACGGGAAATCGAGGGCCGCTGGGCTTACTGCCATCGTGACGGGCACTTCCGCGCTGTGCTTCTCCCATGAGCGTGGCGCCAGACCGAGAAGGCCGCCCGGAATGCCCAGCCCATCGGCGATGCGAGCGATCACTTCGAAGGAAGTGATCCGCTTCGACCCGTCGGACATGATCACGGAGACCTTGCCCGGAGTCAGCTGGCACGCCGCCGCGATGCGGTTCTGGGACAAACCGCCGTACTTCTTGATCAGGCCGAAGACTGCTGCGAAGTCGTGCTCGGCCAGAGCCAGGCGGAAGTCTTCACGTGCCAGCAGCTCAGCCGGCAGCAGTGGGCCACGGGTCTGGCCGGTGTGCGTCATCGGACACAGCCTTCGCTGGGAGCATAGCCGGTTACGGAGTATCAAAGTCCCTATTCTCAGAGACTATTACCGTCGCGGTAACACTCGGCGGGCATTCTCCGAAGTTGGCTCCGGTCCGATGCTTCTTGTGTGCGGTTCGCTGCACAGTCCGAGAGTTCGGCTGGAGGTTGTATGCCTGTCACCGTTGCCGTCGTGCCCGTCGCTCCCCGAGGAACCGGGTGGTTCGAGAAGCCCACGTCCGCCACCCACAGGGCCGGGACTGCCAATGAGTGACATGGTTTCGTTCCCGGTGCCTCATGAGTGGGACGTCGAACCGACCCCGTCGGCCGTTCCGGAGGCCCGTCGCCTGGTGGTCGGGATCGCTCGGTTCTGGCGGGTCCCGCTCTCGGAGGACGCTTTGCGCGACGTGGCGCTGTGCACCAGCGAGCTCGTGGCCAACGCCATGGAGCACACGGCGTCCCGCTGCCGGGTGACGGTGCGCTGGACCGGCGAGCGCCTTCGGGTGGAGGTCGCGGACTCCAGCCTGCGGCCGCCCGACCGGGAGGCGGCCCAGGACCTGCTCACCGGCGGACGCGGGCTGACCCTGGTCGAAGGACTCTCGCACTCCTGGGGCTGGCACCCGCGCGGCACGGGCAAGGTCGTGTGGTTCGAGTGCGCGGCCGACCAGTTGGTGACGGGAGATGCGCGGCTCGCGGTGCTCGTCCACGCCTCCCAGTACCTCTGAACCCCCTCCGATCTCCACCTGGCCACGTTGGGAATTTCGGTCAGGTGGATCGGCGGCGCCGACCGCTTCGTCCCCCACGGTCGGTGCCGTCTGCAGCTTTATCCCCAAGCGCCATAAGCACAGGGGCGATTCACCCCGGATCTTCCGCTCGGAGGTGGGCGGAAGCGATGACGGAAGGAGCACCACATGGAGAACCGCACGAAGAAGCCGGCGCCGGAGGAGAGCGGGCTGCTGGTCGCGGTCGAGGAGTTGAGCGCCGTCCAGGACCGGTACGACAGCCTGCGCTCCGACAACGCCGGTTCCTCGGGCGACGCGCCGTGGCCCGGTGGCGACGGCAACCTGACCGAGGTCGCGTAGGACCCGGCCATCCCAGGGGCGGGGGCTGCTTACCGAGCGGGCTCCCGCCCCGCGTCCAGCACCCTGCACGGAGGTAGCAGTGGAACACCGCTTGATCACCGCCATCGAGACGGCCCTGAGCTGGGACGGCTCCGAACCGATCGGCACGGGCTTCGCGCTCGGCCGGATCGAGGACGACGCGTTGCTGCCGCGCATCCTCACCCCGAACAGGCTCCTCGACATCGCCATGCGGCGCAGCCTCAACCGGCCGCAGTTCCGGGCCTTCCAGAACGGCGAGGAGGTCCACCCGGCCGTCTACTTCACCGACACCGTCAGCCCGCGCGGACAGTCCATCCCGATGGTCAACATGCACCGCCTGGGCGATCTGCTCCGGCAGGGGGCGACGCTGATCATGGACCAGGTCAACGTCTTCGATCCCACGATGGAGGTCACCTGCCGCGCCTTGCAGTGGTGGGCACGCGAGCGGGTGCAAGTGAATGCCTACCTGACCACCAACGCCGCCGCCGGCTTCCCGCTGCACTGGGACGACCACGACGTGATCGTGGTTCAGCTCTCGGGAGAGAAGGACTGGGAGGTCCGCGCCACCTCTCGCACCGCGCCCATGTACCGCGACGCCGACCCCAACAGCACCCCCAGTGAGACCGGGATCTTCAACGGCACGCTCCACGCGGGCGACGTCATGCACATCCCGCGCGGCCACTGGCACCAGGCCACCCGTACCCGCAGCGGTACCGGCCACAGCCTGCACGTCACCTTCGGGATCACCAAGCGCACGGGCGCGTCCTGGATGGCTTGGCTGGGCGACTGGTGCCGCGAGCAGGAGATCTTCCGCCGAGACCTCAACCGCGCCGGCGCCGACAGCGCACTCCTGGTGGAAGCCGCCACACGGCTCGTCGGCCTGCGCGGTCCGGAAGACTTCCTGACCGCCCACGAGCAGCAGACCACCCCCGGCCGACAGGTGCCGTTCCTGGACATCTTCGGCGGGCTCAAGGCCGTGGTGTGCACCACCCACTTCCCACCCCGGATCACCGAGGACGCAAGCACCGTTGACGTCAGGGCGGCCGGGAAGCAGCTCACCTTCGCCGCCAAGGCGCTGCCTGCCCTGCGACTGCTCCTCAGTGGCCGACCGGTCCCGCTCGACCTGGCCGCGGCGACCGTCGGGGACGAGGTCCACGAGGTGGCCGACATCCTGATCAAGGAGGAGCTGTGCGCACCGCTGACCGACGAGTTGTCCTCGGGCTACACCGGTCTCGTCACCGCCGCGACGTCCTGACAGGGGCGCTCGACCTCGGCGTCACCACGATCGACACCGCCTCCAACTACTACCGCCACCGGTCCCACCGTCTCCTCAGCGAGATGGCCGGCGACCTGCTCCCGAAGTTCGTGATCTCCACCAAAGTCGGCTACTTCAGGGACGGGCACAGCCTCAACCCAGCACGGCTACGGAAAGCCGTCGAGACGGCGGCGGCCGACCTCGGCCGGGATCCGGACACCGTCCTCCTGCACAACCCCGAGCACTCCGCTCCGGACACCGAGGCTCTGTTGCAGGCGTGCGGGGTACTTGCTGATGCGGCGGCTCGGGGGCAGTGCGGTTCCTGGGGCATCGCTACCTGGGACCCGCGCCCGCTCGTCGGACTCGACGTGCCGCGCCCGGACATCCTCATGGTCCGCTCTGGACTGTTGGTCAGTAGCAGCGTCCTCGAAGCAGCCGAAGCACTCGTGACCACATGGAGACCCACCGAGGTCCGGGGGATGAGCCCCTTCGGCGGCAGCACCACCGACCCTGTATGGGGAAGGGTTGACGCCCGGATGTTCCTGGCCGCGCCCGATGCCACTCTGGTACAGGCAGCGTTCCGAGTGGCCTTCGCGCTGCCTGACGTTACGGCGGTGGCGGTCGGTACCGATGACGCGGAGCACCTGCGGGAGTTGTGCGGCGGCCTGGATCACGACCTCGACACCGATGTCCTCCGGGCGTATCGGCTGCTCCTTAGTCAGTCGGTCTGAAGCTCCTGCACCACCTGCTCCGCAAGTGCGCGGGCTCCCACGCGGCGAGGGTCCTCGGGGTGTGCGTGCGGCCCGAGGATCTTCGCCGCGACGAACAGCGTCATCACCTTGCCGTCCCGGCTCGCGAAGTCGGCGCTCCGCTCGGCGCGGACACGATCGGCCAGCGATGGCACGGCGAGCGAAGCGGCCCACAGCGTGGCCGAGTCGAGGCCGCGCGGGGCCATACCCCAGTCCTCCCAGTCGAAGACGCAGAACTCGGGCGCCGTCATGTTCGCCCAGTTGAGATCCGCGTGCGCCGGGTGCCACTCGCTCACCGTCACATCGACCTGCGGGAACACCTGGTGGATCGTCCGCGCTGCCAGCTCCTGCGTGATCGTCTTCGTGTCAGGGGTGGCGATCCGGTTCGTCCGGTGCTGAGCGAGCGCGTCCAGCGAGGCGTTGAGTTGAGCCCACCAGCCGTACGGCAGCTGGGGCGCATCGGTCACGACCGCCGACCCCACCGGTGCGGACGGCAGGAGCGTCGTCTCGTCGGCCCGCCACATCACGGGTTCGACCTCGTCCCGCCAAGCGATGCCGGCCAGCCACGCGGGCTTCGCCACTCCGCTCAGCGCCTCGGCCGAGGGCGTGCCGTCGCCGCCCTGCATACCGATCCGATCCAACCCGCGCCGCTCGATCCGCACCCAGGTGTCGCGCCCGGTACGAGCGCCCACGGACCGGCGCTTGCGGATCACTGTTGCCCTGTCGAGCCGCGTTCCCAAGGTGCTCTCGACTCGTTCGAGAACCCCGTCAACCGGCACGCGGCGCAGATCCGTCATGGGACAACGGTAGCCATTCCGTGCGGGGTTGGGATGAGGGCCAACACGGAGTACCGGGCGGCTCGCCCATCCGGCTCCTACGTCTGTTCCGGTGCGGGGCTCACCGGTTTCCTCCTGCACCGTCATGACAATGGGTAGACCGGGGCCAGCCCGCGCGCCATCCTGGACGTGGCCACCCGCTCTGGACAGGCGGTGTGAGCACGGCGACTCCGGGGACGCCGGAGTTCGGTCGACACGGGGGAGACACACGGACATGAAGCGTCTGATCCGACGGACGATCACCAGCGCGGCGGTGCTCGCCGCCGCCACCGCCGGCCTGGTCGGCCTGCCGGGAACCGCCCAGGCGGCCGCCTACAACGGGGCCTGCGGCCCGGGGTACTCGATCCTCCAGGGCGCCTCGGTCTGGGGCGGCAGCGTCTACCTGCTGTACAACGGCTCCACCGACTGCGTGGTGACGGTCCGCAACACCCCGGGCGCCTACTACTCGATGAGGGCGACCGTCGGCCTCACCGGCGGCCAGCAGTACACCAACGCCGGCAACTTCACCAGCTACGCGGGCCCGGTGTACGTCTACGCCCCCGGCCAGTGCATCAACTGGAGCGGCGAGATCAACCACAGCGCCGCCGGCTACAGCGACGTGCACTGCGGCTGACCCGGCCGCTCCCGCGCCCGGCGCGCTCAGGTCCAGTCGTCCGTGCCACCGAGCAGCTCGACCAGTCCCAGGCCCGGATCGTCGGCCTCGGCGGACCAGCGGTCGTAGCTGCCCTCGAACATGGGTGAGTACACCTGGGCCATCCAGTGGAGCCGGTAGCGGTAGACGAACGCGGGCTCGCCGGGGCGCTCGACGATGATGCGGTTGCGTAGCAGACCCTGACGGTGCCGGACCGTCGACCGGTCGTCCAGCACGGTGGACCGGTCGCCGGCCCGGAGGGTGCACCGGCCGTCGACCTCGCGGACTTCCACGTCCTTCTTGCCGAGCCGCCCTCTCCACAGGACTCTTCCGGACTGCTCGGGAGTCACGTTCTCCACGACGGGTCACTCCGTTTCACGACGACGGGCACGGGCCGGGGAGACTCCCCCCGGGTCGAGACAATGATCACGCCAGGCACGGGGGATACGCCCAGGCGGATCGTGGGTATGCTCGCGCCCATGCCACCCTCAGCCGACGCCGTCGAGCCTGCCCGCGCACCGGTGTCCGGGCGCGGGCGCGATGACGCGTGCCCCGGGGCGCTGCGGCTGCACCAGGCGGACGACGGGGCGCTGGCCCGGGTGCGGGTGCCGGGCGGGGTGCTGGCGGTGGATCAGCTGACGGCGCTGGTGGCGGCGGCCGAGGAGCTGGGTGACGGTGCGTTGGAGGCCACCTCGCGGGGCAACCTCCAGCTGCGCGGCCTGGCGGCGGACGCCGGGACCGAGCTGGCCAACCGGCTGCACGCGGCTGGGCTGCTGCCCTCGCTGGCGCACGACCGGGTGCGCAACATCGTGGCGAGCCCGCTGGGCGGGCCCGAGGTGCGCGGATGGTTGCGCGAGCTGGACGAGGCGCTGTGCGCGAGCGAGACGGCGCGCGGGCTGTCGGGGCGGTTCCTGTTCGCGCTGGACGGCGGGCTCGGCGATGTCGCCGCGCTGGATGCGGACCTGACGGTGATCGTGACGGGTGACACCGCGCTGCTGCGGATCGCCCGGGCTGAAGCTGCGGCGGAAGTCGGGATCGCCGACGCTGCGCGCCTGATGCTGCGGGCGGCCGAGGAGTTCCTCGCGCTCGGTAGCGGTGCGTGGCGGATCCGGGAGGCCGACCCCGACGGCACGCTGCTGGCCGGCCGACTCGGGTTGACGCTCCGTCCGCTGCCCGCGCTGTCCGGTCGGAGGCCGCAGGTCGGCCCGGTCGAGGGTGCGCTGGTGATCGGCCTGCCGTTCGGCCGGGGCACCGCCGCGCAGTGGCGCGCGCTCGCCCACGCGGCCACCGACGAACTGCGCGTCACCCCCTGGCGCACCGTCGTCCTCCCCGACGCCGACCCCGCCGTGCTCCCCGCCCTCGCCGCCCATGGCCTGCGCACCGCCCCCGGCTCGCCCTGGGAGGGCGCCACCGCCTGCACCGGCGCGCCGGGCTGCGCCAAGTCGCTCGCCGACGTGCGCGCGGACGCGGCCGCTGCCCTGGACACGGCGACGGGCACCGGCCTCCCCGTGCACTGGTCCGGCTGCGAGCGCCGCTGCGGCCACCCCACCGGCGCCTGGGTGGACGTGCTGGCCACCGGCGTCCACAGCTACACCATCGACAGCTCCACCGAAGTGACGACCGAACAGATGGCGGCGGCCGTCGCCGCCGCCAGGAGGACCACGTGATCGAGTACGAGAAGGACGGCGCGGAGATCTACCGCCAGTCCTTTGCCACCATCCGCGCCGAGTCGGACCTGGCTGCCCTGCCGGCCGACGTGGCCCAGGTCGCGGTGCGGATGATCCACGCCTGCGGGATGACCGACCTGGTCGCCGACCTGCTCTGGAGCCCGAACGTGGTGGCCGACGCCCGGGCCGCGCTGCGGGCCGGCGCGCCGATCCTGTGCGACGTCTCGATGGTGGCCAGCGGCGTCACCCGCAAGCGGCTGCCCGCCGACAACGAGGTGGTCTGCACCCTGTCTGACCCGCGGGTGCCGGGCCTGGCCGCCGAGCTGGGCACCACCCGCAGCGCCGCCGCGATGGAGCTCTGGCGGGACAAGCTCGAAGGCTCGGTGGTCGCCGTCGGCAACGCCCCGACCTCGCTGTTCCGGCTGCTGGAGATGATCGAGGCGGGCGCGCCGCGCCCGGCCGCCGTGATCGGTGTGCCGGTCGGCTTCATCGGCGCCGCCGAGTCCAAGCAGGCGCTCGCCGACCACCCGGCCGGCCTGGAGCACCTCGTGGTGCGCGGCCGGCGCGGCGGCAGCGCGATCGCCGCGGCCGCCCTGAACGCGATCGCGAGTGAGATCGAATGACGGACCAGCAGCAGCCCGGCACCCTGTACGGCGTGGGCCTGGGCCCCGGCGACCCCGAACTGCTCACCCTGCGGGCGGCCCGGGCGATCGCCGAGGCCGACGTGATCGCCTACCACAGCGCCCGGCACGGCCGCTCGATAGCCCGCTCGATCGCCGCCCCGCACCTGACGGGGGAGCAGATCGAGGAGAAGCTGGTCTACCCGATCACCGTGGAGACCACCGACCACCCCGGCGGTTACCGGGGCGCGCTGGAGGAGTTCTACGAGGAGGCCGCCGCCCGGCTGGCCGCCCACCTGGACGCCGGCCGCAGCGTCGCCGTGCTGGCCGAGGGCGACCCGTTCTTCTACGGCTCCTACCAGCACATGCACAAGCGCCTGGCGCACCGCTACCCGACCGAGGTGATCCCCGGCGTCACCTCGATCAGCGCCTCCGCCGCCCGGCTCGGCACCCCGCTCTGCGAGGACCAGGAGGTGCTGACGATCATTCCGGGCACGCTGCCCGAGGAGGAGCTGACGGCCCGGCTGGCCGCCACCGACTCCGCCGTGGTGATGAAGCTCGGCCGCACCTTCCCGACCGTGCGCCGCGCCCTGGAGCGGGCCGGCCGGCTGGACGAGGCGCGGTACGTCGAGCGCGCCACCATGGCCGGCGAGCGCACCGCGGTGCTGGCCGAGGTGGACCCGCAGACCGTGCCGTACTTCTCGGTCGCGGTGCTGCCCAGCCGGCTCAACCACCCCAAGCCGGAGCCCGAGCACGGCGAGGTGGTGGTGGTCGGCACCGGCCCCGCCGGCCCGCTCTGGCTGACCGCCGAGGCGCGCGGCGTGCTGACCGCCGCCACCGACCTGGTCGGCTACACCACCTACCTGGACCGGGTGCCGGTGCGGCCCGGGCAGCTGCGGCACGGCTCGGACAACAAGGTGGAGTCCGAGCGCGCCGAGTTCGCCCTGGAGCTGGCCCGGCGCGGGCGGCGGGTCGTGGTGGTCTCCTCCGGCGACCCGGGCGTCTTCGCGATGGCCACCGCCGTGCTGGAGGTGGCCTGCGAGGAGCGGTACCACGGGGTGCCGGTGCGGATCGTGCCGGGCATGACGGCCGCGCACGCCGCCGCCTCCCGGGCCGGCGCGCCGCTGGGCCACGACTACGCCGTGGTCTCGCTCTCCGACCGGCTCAAGCCGTGGTCGGTGGTGGCGGAGCGGCTGACCGCCGCCGCGCGCGCCGACCTGGTCCTGGCGCTCTACAACCCGGGCTCCAAGTCCCGCACCACGCAGGTGGCTTCGGCCCGCGACCTGCTGCTGGAGCACCGCGCCCCGGACACCCCGGTGGTCATGGCGCGCGACGTCGGCGGCCCCACCGAGCGGGTGCGCACGGTGCGGCTGGCCGAGCTGGACCCGGCGGAGGTGGACATGCGCACCATCCTGCTGATCGGCTCCTCGCAGACCCAGGCGGTGCGGCGCGGCGAGGGCGACGAGGTGGTCTGGACGCCGCGGCGCTACCCGGAGGGCTGACGCCGGACCGGGCGGTGGCCCCGGCTGCCGACCCCCGTCCGGCAGCCGGGGCCCCGCGGACCTCGTGCGCCGACGGTACGGCCGGACACCCGTCCGCGGGCACCTGACCCGTGCACCCCGTGACGGGGGAGGATGCTCACGGCTGCACAGCACACCGGAGCGGGAGGGCGGCGCGATGACCGAACCGGAGGCGGCGGCAGCGGCGGCCCGGTACGGGGAGCGGCTGGACGGCCTGTTCGACCAACTGCGGCTGCGCAGCGACCGCCCGGACGGCCCGGCCCGGGTGGTCGGCTGGCTGGCCGAGCAGCTGGCGGCCGACGTGGCGCTCGCCCTGCCGCCGCACGCCCCGCAGGCCTCGCACGCCCCGGAGGCCTGGGCGCCGGCGGGGGCCGACGAACGGCTCGCGGCGGCCCGCGCGGCCGCCGACCCGGCGCTGCGGACCTTCCCGATCGGCGGCCGGCAGCCGGACGCGCTGCTCGCCCTGCACCGGCGCGCACCGCTCGACGCGCTGGAGGTGCGGCTCGTCGAGCACGTCACCACGGTGCTCGCCCGGCTGCTCGCCGACCGGGCGGCCGCCGCCGAGCGGGCCGCGCTGCACCGGGTCTCCGCCTCGCTCCGGGTGGCCGCCTTCCAGCTGCTGATGGGCGGTCAGACCACGCTGGCCCGGCGCACCGCCGCGCCCCTGGTGCCGGGCGTGCTGGTGCACGACAGCGCGCGGGTCTACCTGGTCGACTGCGGGGCCACCGAGCGGGACGCCGTCGCCGAGCTGCTGGCCGACGCCGCCCCGGGCCAGGCGCTGATCGTCCGCTGCCCGGCCCACGACACCCACCTGATCGTGCTCGCCCCGCTGGCCCCCGACGCGCGGCTGGACGAGCGGGGCTGGTGCGCGACCGGCCTGCTGCTGCGCGCCGTCGTCGCCCGGCGCGCCGAGCTGCGGATCGGCGGCAGCAGCACCGTCCCGCTGGCGCACACCGCCGACGCCTACCAGGAGGCGTTCAACGCGCTCACCGTGGCCCGCCGGCTGCCCGAGCGGCACGCCCTCTACCAGGCCCGCACCGAGCTCGCCCAGCTGCTCGGCGGCCCGGCCAGGGCCTGGGCCGAGCACCTGCTGCGCCCGCTGCTGGAGCTGCCCAGGGACCAGCGCGACGAGGTGGTCGAGACCACCAGGCTGGCGCTCGGCTTCAGCAACGGGCAGACCGGCCGGATCCTGGGCGTGCACCGCAACACGGTGACCCGGCGGATCGAGCGGGCGGTGCAACTCCTCGGCCTGGAGTGGAGTTCGTTCGCCGACCGGGCGCTGCTCGACCTCGGGCTCCGGCTCACCTCCCGGGGCAGCCCGGTGGTGCCGCGCTCCGAGCTCGCCGGCATCCTCGCCGACCCGGCCGCCGGGGCCTGGGCGCGGGCCTTCCTCGCCCCGCTGGCCCAGGACCGCCGCCCGCTGCTGCGCACCCTGGCCGGCTGGGTGGCCGCCGGGGCCAACGCGCGGGACACCCAGGCCGCGCTCGGCCTGCACCACCAGACGGTGCTGGACCACCTGCGCACCGCCGAGCGGCTGCTGGAGCGGGAGTTGACGGCCGGTCGGACGGGTGCCTACGAGCTGGCCTGGGCGGTGTGGGCGAGCGGGGCGGCGGGCTACCCCTCCTCGGAGATGTAGGCCTCGTACTGGGCAGCGGTGAGCAGGGAGTCGAGCTGCTTGGGGTCCTTGAGCTCGATCTCGACGATCCAGGCGCTGTGGGCGTCGTCGTTGATCAGCTCCGGCTCGTCGTTGAGCTCCTCGTTCACCGCGCTGACCTTGCCGGAGACCGGGGAGTAGAGCTCCGAGGCGGCCTTGACCGACTCGATGGCGCTGATCGACTGGCCGGTGTCGAGCGCGGAGCCGACGTTGGGCAGCTCCACGAACACGACGTCACCCAGCTGCCTGGCCGCGTACTCGGTGACGCCGACCTTGGCCTTCTTGCCCTGGACGGACACCCACTCGTGCTCCTTGGTGTACTTGTAGTCCTTCGGGTATGCCATGGGAGCCTCCAGAATCGGCAATTGATGTGCCGTCAGCTTCCTACAGGCCGGCGCCCGGCCGGGGCACCGTCACCCTAACGAGTGAACGTCACTCCCGTCAGCGCCTCCGAGGCCGCCCAGAGCCCCTCCGCCTTGGCGCTGTCGATGGCGTGCCACGGCACCCGGGCGGGCGCCGGGAGGCCGGTCAGCCCGAACGGTCCGTCGGGCCCGTAGTAGGCCCCGCCCGCCGCGCGCTCGCTGGTGGCGGCCACCACGCTGGGCAGTGCACCCTGCGCCGCGTCCTGGGTCACCAGCGGCAGGTTCATCGCCACCGCCGAGAGGTTGGGCAGGCCGGCCCGGCGGCCGAGCGTCGGGCCGGTGGTGGCGAGGTTGGTGCGGGTCGCGCCCGGGTGCACGGCGATGCTGCGCAGGCCCCAGCCCTGGCGGAAGGCGAGCCGGTGCAGCTCCAGCGCGAACACCAGGTTGGCCAGCTTGGAGCGGGCGTACGCGTCCCAGGCGTTGTAGCGGCGCTCGGCGTTGAGGTTGTCCAGGTCGAGCCGGCCGACCCAGGCGGAGACGCTGCTCACGCTGACGACCCTGGGCGCCTCGGCGGCGAGGAGCAGCGGCAGCAGCCGGCCGGTGAGCGCGAAGTGGCCCAGGTAGTTGGTGCCGAACTGCAGCTCGAAGCCGTCCTCGGTGGTCCGGTGGCCGGGCACGGCCATCACCCCGGCGTTGTTCACCAGCGCGTCGACCGGCGTGCCGCGCTCCAGCAGCGCCTCGGCGAACGCCTTCACCGAGGCGAGCGAGGCCAGGTCCAGCTCCGCCACCGAAACCGGGCCGGCGTCGGGGGAGTTGGAGCGGATCCGGGCCGCCGCCGACTCGCCCTTGGCGGTGTTGCGCACGGCCAGCACCACCTCGGCCCCGGCCAGCGCCAGCCGCCGCGCCGTGTGGTAGCCGATCCCGCTGGTCGCCCCCGTCACGACCGCGAGCCGACCGCTCTGGTCCGGCACCGCGATGTCCCGCTCCCGCTGACCCATCATCAGGCTCCTCTCGACCGACCGGTGTCCAGCGACGCTACCGCAGCGCCGCCACCGCCTCCGCCACCGTCCCCACCACCCGCACGCCCTCCGGCGCGGCCGGCCGCTGCACCACGACCACCGGCAGCCCCAGCTCGCGGGCCACCGCCAGCTTCGGGGTGGTGGCCGCGCCGCCGCTGTCCTTGGTGACCAGCAGGTCGATCCGGTGCTCGCGGAAGACCGCCCGCTCGCCGTCCAGGGTGAACGGGCCGCGCTCCAGCAGCACCGTCAGGTCCGGCGGCAGCGGCGGGTCCGGGTGCTCCACGGACCGGGCCACCAGGTGGACGCCGCGCACGCCCGCGAACTCGCCCAGGCCCAGCCGGCCGGTGGTGAGCAGGGCTCGCCGGCCCAGGCGCGGCAGCAGCTCGGCGGCGGCCGCGAGCGACTCCACCGGGTGCCAGTCGTCGCCCGGGACCGGGACCCAGCTGGGCCGGCGCAGCGCCAGCAGGGGAGTATGGACCGACGCGGCGGCCTGCGCCGCGTTGCGACTGATCACCTGGGCGAAGGGATGCGTGGCGTCGATGAGGGTGTGCACCCCGTGCTCGCGGAGCCAGTCGGCGAGGCCGGCCGCGCCGCCGAAGCCGCCCACCCGGACCTCGCCCGCCGGCAGCCGGGGCTCGGCCACCCGCCCGGCCAGTGAGCTGGTGACCCGCAGGCCGGGCAGCTCCACCAGGGCGGCGGCCAACTGCCGGGCCTCGGTGGTGCCGCCGAGGATCAGGACGTGCTTCATGCCGGACTCCAACTCCGAGGGGGGCGACCGTGGCTGAGGGCGGCCGTACCGGACAACTGCGCAGCAGCGGCCTGCGGCCGGGCTGGACCACCGGCGCGTGCGCCACCGCCGCCACCACCGCGGCCTACACCGCGCTGCTCACCGGCGACTTCCCGGACCCGGTGCGGATCACCCTGCCGAAGGGTCAGCAGCCGGAGTTCGCTTTGACCGGCGAGGAGTTGACGGACAGTCAGGCCATGGCGGCGGTGGTCAAGGACGCCGGCGACGACCCGGACGTGACGCACGGCGCGGTGGTCCGCGCCACCGTGCGCCGCGGCGCGCCCGGCAGCGGCGTGGTGTTCCGGGCCGGCGAGGGCGTCGGCACCGTCACCAAGCCGGGCCTGCCGCTGGCGGTCGGCGAGCCGGCGATCAACCCGGTGCCGCGCGAGCTGATGCGCACCGCCGTGGCCGGCGTGGCCGCCGCGCACGGCGGCAGCGGCGACGTGGAGATCGAGATCTCCATCGACAACGGCGCCGAACTCGCCCGCTCCACCTGGAACCCGCGCCTGGGCATCCTCGGCGGGCTCTCGGTGCTCGGCACCACCGGCGTGGTGGTGCCCTACTCCTGCTCGGCCTGGATCGAGTCGATCCGGCGCGGGGTGGACGTGGCCCGGGCGGCCGGGCACACCCACGTGGCCGGGTGCACCGGCTCGACCTCGGAGAAGGTGGCGATCGCCGAGTACGGACTGCCGGAGGACGCGCTGCTGGACATGGGCGACTTCGCCGGCGCCGTGCTCAAGTACCTGCGCCGCCACCCGGTGCCCCGGCTGACCATCGCCGGCGGCTTCGCCAAGCTCTCCAAGCTCGCCGCCGGCCACCTCGACCTGCACTCGGCCCGCTCCCAGGTGGACAAGGGCTACCTGGCCGGCCTGGCCCGCACCGGCGGCGCCGACGAGGAGCTGGCCGCGGCCGTGGCCGCCGCCAACACCGGCCTGCAGGCGGTGCAGCTGTGCCGGGCCGCCGGGGTGCCGCTCGGCGACCTGGTGGCCGAGGCGGCCCGGGCCACCGCGCTGGAGGTGCTGCGCGAGGCGCCGGTCGCGGTGGACGTGATCTGCATCGACCGCGGCGGCACCGTCGTCGGCCGGTGCGAACCGGCGGCCAACCGCTAGCACGGCGCTCAGAGCTGCGCGCTGCGGTCGCGGTCGCAGGAGTACAGGTGGCTGTCCTGGAACTGCTCCGCGGCCAGCGTGCGGCCGACCATGATCACCGCGGTGCGCAGCACGCCCGCCGCCTTCACCTGCTCGGCGATGTCGGCGAGCGAGCCGCGCAGCACCAGCTCGTCCGGGCGGCTGGCGAACGCCACCACGGCGGCCGGGCAGTCGGCGCCGTAGTGCGGCAGCAGCTCGGCCACCACCCGGTCCACGTAACGGGCCGCCAGGTGCAGCACCAGCAGCGCGCCGCTGCGGCCCAGGGTGGCCAGGTCCTCGCCGGGCGGCATCGGGGTGGCCTGCTGGGCGATCCGGGTGAGGATCACCGTCTGACCCACCGTCGGCACGGTCAGCTCGCGCTTGAGCGCCGCCGCGGCCGCCGCGAAGGCCGGCACGCCCGGCACCACCTCGTACGGCACGCCGGCCGCGTCCAGGCGCCGCATCTGCTCGGCGACGGCGCTGAACACCGACGGGTCGCCGGAGTGCAGCCGGGCCACGTCCCGGCCGGCCGCGTGCGCGGCGACCAGCTCGGCGGTGATCTCGTCCAGGTTCAGCTTGGCGGTGTCCACCAGCCGCGCGTGCGGCGGGCACTCGGCCAGCAGCTCGGCCGGCACCAGGCTGCCCGCGTACAGGCAGACCTCGCAGCGGGCCAGCAGCCGGGCCCCGCGCACGGTGATCAGGTCGGCGGCCCCGGGGCCCGCGCCGATGAAGTAGACGGTCACTTCGTTTCTCCTCGTTCCGTTTCTCCTCGTTTCGTCACGGACCACTGGGTGACCGGCATCGCCTGGCGCCACCCGGTGAACCCACCCACCGGCACCGCGTGCGCCACCGCGAGCCGGACCAGCTCGCCGCCGTGCCGCCGGTACCACTCGGTCAGCAGCGCCTCGGACTCCAGGGTCACGGTGTTCGCCACCAGCCGGCCGCCGGTCGGCAGCGCCGCCCAGCAGGCCTCCAGCAGCCCCGGCGCGGTCAGGCCGCCGCCGACGAAGACCGCGTCCGGCACCGGCAGCCCCGCCAGCGCCCCGGGTGCGCCGCCGGTCACCACGCGCAGCCGCGGCACGCCGAGCGCCCGGGCGTTGCGGGCGATCCGCTCGGCCCGCAGCGGGCTCTTCTCGACGCTGACGGCCCGGCAGGACGGGTCGGCGCGCAGCCACTCGATGCCGATGCTGCCGGAGCCGCCGCCGACGTCCCAGAGCAGCTCGCCGGGCGCCGGGGCGAGCGTCGCGAGCGTCGCCGCCCGGATGTGACGCTTCGTCAGCTGGCCGTCGCTCTCGAAGAGTTCGTCCGCCAGGCCGGGCACCAGCGAGCGCCGCGGGGTGTCCGCGGCGGCCCGGCAGTCCACCGCGACCAGGTTCAGCGGGTCGCCCGCCGGGTGGGTCCAGGTCCCGGCGGTGCCGTCCAGCTCGCGCTCGCCCGGCGCGCCGAGGCGCTCCAGCACCCGCAGCCGGCTCGGCCCGAAGCCCCGGGCGGCGAGCAGCCCGGCGACCAGCGCGGGGGTGTGCGCGTCGGCGCTCAGCACCAGGAGCCGGCGCCCGTCGTGCAGCGCGCCCACCAGGGTGTCCGGGTCGCGGCCGACCAGGCTGACCACCGGCGTCTCCTCGACCGGCCAGCCGAGCCGGGCGCAGGCGTAGGAGACCGAGGAGGGGTGCGGCAGCACCCGCAGCCGCTCGGCGCCCAGCTCCTCGGCCAGGGTCCGCCCGATCCCGAAGAACATCGGGTCGCCGCTGGCCAGCACCGCCACCCGGCGGCCGGCCAGCCGGGCGAACAGCCCCGGCACGGCGGGCCGCAGCGGCGAGGGCCAGGCGATCCGCTCGGCCGCCAGCTCCTCGGGCAGCAGCGCCAGTTGCCGGCCGCCGCCGACCACGGCGTCGGCCGCCGCCAGGGCGGCGCGCCCGGCCGGCCCGAGGCCGGCCCAGCCGTCGGCACCGATCCCGACCACGGTCACGGGCTCGGGCGCTGCGGTGCTGCTCAACGAGGACTCCTCCCAGGTCAGGGCGGTGGGGCTACGGGGCCTGGGCAGCCTATCGCCCGGCCCGGCGGGCACGGTGGGCCGCGTAGAGTTGTCCCGGTCACAGTCGGCTCATCCAGGGGGAGACCGGGTCTTGCTGCGCATCACCTCGCGAAACGCTCGCTTCCAGCAGTGGCAGGCGCTGCTGACCAACCGGAACAAGCGGCAGCGGGCCCGCGAGTTCCTGGTCCAGGGGGTGCGCCCGATCTCGCTGGCCGTCGAGCACGGCTGGACGGTGCGCGCGCTGCTCATCGACGCGGACCGCCGGCCCTCCGAGTGGGCCAGCGGCCTGCTGCGCACCCTGCCCGCGGCCGTCGAGCGGATCGCGATGGCCCCCGAACTGCTGGCCGAGCTGGGCGAGAAGAACGAGGCCGCGCCCGAACTGGTCGCCGTGGTCGAGCTGCCCGCCGACGACCTGGACCGGATCCCGGTCGGCCCGGACTTCCTCGGCGTGCTCTTCGACCGCCCGAGCAGCCCCGGCAACATCGGCAGCATCATCCGCTCCGCCGACGCCTTCGGCGCGCACGGCCTGCTGGTCAGCGGGCACGCGGCCGACGTCTACGACGCCAAGTCGGTGCGGGCCAGCACCGGTTCGCTGTTCGCGCTGCCCGCGGTGCGGGTGCCGTCGCCGCGCGAGGTGATGGACTGGGTCGGCGCCCGGCGGGCGGCCGGCTGCCCGGTCGTGCTGGTCGGCACCGACGAGCACGGCGAACGGCAGGTCGACGACTTCGACTTCACCCAGCCGGTGCTGCTGCTGGTCGGCAACGAGACGGCCGGCCTGAGCACCGCCTGGCGGGAGCTGTGCGACCACACCGTGGCGATCCCGATGACCGGCGCGGCCAGCTCGCTCAACGCGGCCAGCGCCGCCACCACCGTGCTCTACGAGGCCGCCCGCCAGCGCCGCCGCGCCCTCGTCCCGGCGCCGCGCTGAACGCGGGGGAAAATTTCCGCGGACCCCCTCGGCGGGCGCGACGGCGGCCGGCCGGGAAGGGTCCGCGCGGGGGTTCAGTGGGGGTGCGAACGGCCTTGCGCGGCGCGGCCGGACGGGTGGATCGCGGCGCTCCCGGCGGGCCGCCGCCGACCCCTTCGGCGCCCCCGGCACCAGCACTGACCAGCACTAGGCTCCTGAACGTCACCCCGTGAGGAGCACGCTGATGAACCATCAACTCCACCGCGCCCGCGCCGAGCAGCGCTGGATCCGCGACTTCGACGACGTGCTGCGCCTGCTCGACGGACTCTTCCCGAGCCAGGCCGACCGCTGGACCGAGACCGCCGCCGACTGGTGGGACCGCTTCTACGCGGACCGCAGCCGGCCGGTGCCGTTCTTCGTGGACAAGCCCGACGAGAACCTGGCCGCACTGCTGGAGCGCGGCCTGCTGGACCACGGCCCGCGCGGCGGGTCCGCCCGGGTGCTGGACCTCGGCTGCGGACCCGGCCGCAACTCCCGCCACCTCGCCGCCCTCGGCCACGAGGTCGACGGCGTGGACCTGTCGCCCGCCGCGCTGGCCTGGGCCGCCGAGCGCTCGGCCGGGCTGGCCCGCCCGCCCCGGTTCCACCAGGGCGACGTCTTCGCCGTCGAACTGCCGCACGAGCAGTACGACCTGGTCTACGACTCCGGCTGCCTGCACCACCTGGCCCCGCACCGCCGGATCTCCTACCTCGACCTGCTGCGCCGCCGGCTGGCGCCCGGCGGCCACTTCGCGCTCACCTGCTTCGCCTCCGGCCGGATGGGCTCCGAACTGCCGGACGCCGAGCACTACCGGCAGCGCTCGCTCGGCGGCGGGCTGGCCCACACGCCGGCCGCGCTGCGCTGGATCTTCGCCGAGTTCGAGGAGGTCGAGATCCGCCCGATGCGCGAACAGGGCCCGGACTCACCGCTGTTCGGCGTGGCCTTCCTGCTCACCGGCCTCTTCCGGCGCCGGGAGTAGCGGGGAGTAGCATCGGACGCATGCCGACGAGCCTCGTGCTGCCACCGCCCGCCGCCTGAGCGGGCGGCCTGGCCAGGAGTGACGCGAACCCGGGCTGGGTCCCGGGGCGATCGGTGCTGCCCGCAGACGCGACCATCCGACCGTTCGCCGTCTTCCGGGAGCACCCTTGTCCTCCTCGTCCGTCCCGTCCGCCGCGCCGCGCCCCGCCTTCCCGGCCGGGCGCGGCCTGCTCTACCTCGTCCTCTCCGCCGGCTGCTGGGGCACCGCCGGTGCCGCCGCCGCGCTGTTCCAGCAGAGCAGCGGCCTCGGCCCGGTGGCCGGCACCTTCTGGCGCTCCGCCGTCGGGGTGCTGCTGTTGCTGCCGGCCTGCCTGCGCCGCGGCCTGCCCCGGCGGCCCGACCCGGTCCGACTGCTGGTCGACGGGCTGGGCCTGACGCTCTTCCAGATCGGCTACTTCGAGGCGGTGAGCGGCACCGGGCTGGCGGTCGCCACCGTGGTCACGCTCGGCGCCGCCCCGGTGCTGGTCGCCGTCGGCGCCCGGCCGCTGCTGGGCGAACGGCTCGGCGCGGGCGGCCGGTCGGCGGTGGCCGGCGCGGTCGCCGGGCTGCTGGTGCTGGTGCTCGGCGGCACCGGCACCGGCACCGGCGGCACGGTGCGGGCCGGGGGCGTCGGCTGGGCGCTCGCCTCGGCGGCCGGGTACGCGTGCATCACGCTGCACGGCCGCCGTCGCGGCTCCGGTGGGGACGCGCTCGGCACCACCCTGTACTCGTTCCTGGTCTGCGCCCTGGTCAGCCTCGCCTGCTGCGCCGACGGCCGACTGCTGCCGCACGCGGCCGCGCTGCCGCGCTCGCTGGCGCTGATGCTCTACCTGGCCGCCGTCCCCACCGCGCTCGGCTACGCCCTCTACTTCACCGCCCTGCCCGCCGTCCGGGCCACCACCGCGGCCGTGATCGCCCTGCTCGAACCGGCCTGCGCCACCCTGCTGGCCACCACCCTGCTCGGCGAACGCCTCACCCCGGCCACGGTGTTGGGCACCGCCGTGCTGCTGCTCTCGGTCGCGGGCCTGGCGGTCGCGGAGGCGCGCGGCCGGGCGGTCAGGCCAGGAGCTCCGCGCGCAGCCGGCTGAACGCCGTCGGGGTGGGCCGGTGCGGGAGGAAGTCGCGGATCCGCCGGGCGCACTCCAGCGGGTCGGCGGTGCTGGAGTCGAGCTCCAGGTCGTAGTCGCCGTGCGCGTGGACCAGCGGGAACTGGAGCGCGGCGGCGCCGATCTGCCGGTCGCCGCGGGCCAGTTCGCGGCGGTTCAGCTCCTCGACCGGGCAGTGCACGCCGACGAACAGCACCTGCTCGGCCGGCAGCAGCTCCAGCAGGTCGAGCAGGCGCCAGGGCTCGGTCAGCACGTGGTCCACCACGACCCCGTTGCCGGCCGAGGCCATCGCGGCGATCGAGCGGTGGAAGCCCATCCGGGTCCGCTTGAGCACCTCGTCGAGCTGCTCGTGCTCGGTCAGCGGGCGCTTGGTGCGCATCGCGCCGAAGGCGTCCACGGCGAGGTGGAAGTAGACCTGGTCGTCGAGCAGTTCGACGAGCTCCTCGGCGATGCTGGACTTGCCGGAGCTGCTGGTGCCGTTAAGGAAGATGATCTGACCGTATGTCATGACGTCATGATCGCGGAAGATCGTTCGTCAGCCAACCGGCGAACCCGGCCGCCAGCACCAGCCCGGCCAGCCGCCGGTAGCCGCCCGCGCCCGGGTGGGCGCCGTCGCCCGCCGTGGCCTCGGCGACCCACACCGGGTCCTCGGCCAGCGCCCGGGTGACGTCGAGGAACGGCACGCCGCGCCGCTCGCACAGCCCGCGCTGGTCCGGGACCAGGCGCAGCAGCCGGTCCAGGTGCTCGGGCCCGCCGCAGACCACCGGCGGCGGGCCGACCACCAGGGCGGTCAGGCCCAGGGCGTGCGCGCCGTCCAGCACGGCGGCCAGGTTGGTGAGCGTGCCGGCGTGCCCGACCCGGGGCGCGCCGTCCTCCAGCATCGCGTCGTTGCTGCCGACCGAGACCACCAGGCGGTTGTCCGCGCCGGGCAGCAGCCGGGCCGTCAGCTCGGCCGCCCAGCGCCGGCGGACGTCGGCCGAGGTGTTGCGGCGGATGCCGAGGTTGAAGGCGGTGGCCGTGACGCCGGCCTGCTGCAGCGCCCGGCCGGGCCAGCCCCGGTACTCGGGGTCGCCGAGGCCCTGCACGAAGGAGTCGCCGAGGAAGGTGATGCGCAGGTCCCTGGTCATCGCAGCACTGTACGGGCCCGCGAAACCGGCGCGCGGAGGCATCCGATCAGTGGACCGCGCCACCGTGCCCGGCTTGGCGAGACCTCGGGCGCCGCCCGAAGCTCTGTGTACAGCTGATCATCAGTCAAGGGAGGAACCCCCATGCACTTCTCGCGCCCCGCCACCGCGGTCGCCTCCGCTGCCCTGCTGCTGGCCCTCGCCGCCCCCGCCCACGCGGCCACCACCCGGTTCGACGACGGCAGCTTCGAGTACCAGAAGGCCCCCGCCAACTCCTTCACCGACCTGGGCGTCGGTCAGAGCATCGGCCCGTGGCAGGTCACCAGCGGCACGGTCGACCTGATCGGGGCCGGCTTCTGGCAGGCGGCCGAGGGCGACCAGTCGGTGGACCTGAACGGCACCGGTCCGGGCGAGGTGGCACAGACCTTCAGCACCACGCCCGGGACCAGGTACACCGTCAGCTACGACCTGGCGGGGAACTCGGCGCTCGCGCCGGCGGTGAAGAGCGGGATGGCGCTGATCGACGGTCAGGACTTCCAGGACTTCACCTTCGACACCACCGGGAAGTCGCCGACCGCCATGGGCTACGTGGGGCGGGTGTTCAGCTTCGTCGCGGTGAACCCCTCGACCACGCTGGCCTTCGCCAGCACCAACCCGGGGGCGGCCGGCCCGGTGCTGGACAACGTGCAGGTGACGGCCTGCCCCAGCTGCCCTAGCTGCTGACCGGCCCGCCGGCGGCGTAGCGGGCGGGGGAGAGGCCGACGGCCGCGGTGAAGTCGCGGGTGAGGTGGGCCTGGTCCGCGTAGCCGAGCTCCGCGGCCAGGGCCGCCCAGTCGACCCCGGCGCCCTCGTGGGCCCGGGCGGCGGCCTCGTGCAGGCGGGCGCGGCGCAGCACCCACTTCGGGCTCGCGCCGACGTACTCGGCGAACAGGCGCTGCACGGCGCGCACGGACAGCCCGAAGCGCTCGGCGAGCTGGTCCACCCGGTGCAGGTCGGGGGTGCCGGTGACGTGCTCGACCAGGGCGGCGGCGCGCTCGGCGAGCGGGTCCGGCGCGGGCAGGCGGGCGAGCAGGAAGTCGTCCACCTCGACCGTCAGGTCCTCGTCACTGCCCAGCACCAGCGTGTTGAGCCGCTCCACCGCCGGCCCGAACAGCTCGGCCGCCGGCACGCTCCGGTCCGCCAGCTCCGCCACCGGGCGGTCGACGAACGGCCGGAACGCGCCGGGCCGGAACTTCACCCCCAGCACCCGCCCCGCCCCCGCCAGCCGCCGCACGAACAGCGACCGGTCCACGCCGTACACCCGGGCCACCGGCGCCTCGAAGACCAGGTGCACGTTGGGGTGGGCCAACACCGGCTGCTCGTGCGGCGGTTGGCCGCGTCGGTCCCAGCGCACCGACCAGTAGAACTCGACGACCCGGGCCAGCGCGGGGGCCGGCTGATGGCGGGCCAGGGTGATCACGGCGGCGGCGGGCCGAGGGTGCAGCACGCCGCGCCCGAGGTCGGGGACGGACATGCGGCCAGGCTATCCGTCGCGTTTCTTCAAGACCCGCGCGGCCGGGCTCGCCAGCATGGCGGCATGTCCGTTTCCGAACTTCACCCCATGCTGGCCGAGGCCGCCGCCGAGGCCGCCCGGATCGCCCGCGGCGTCCGCCCCGAGCAGCTGGGCGAGCCCACCCCCTGCACCGAGTTCGACGCCCGCGCGCTGGTCAACCACTGGGTGCTCTACACCTCGCACGGCCTTGAGCACCGGGCCCGCCGCACCGAGCTCCCCGGGGAGCTGACGGCCCGTGACTTCACCGCCGACGCCGACTGGGCCGAGGCCTACGCCGCCCAGCTGGACCGCGGCGTCGCGGCCTGGGCCGACCCCGCCGCCTGGGCGGGCGAGGTGGACCTCGGCGGCATGACGGTGCCGGCCGGGTCCGTCGCGCGGATGCTGGTCATGGAGCTGCTGCTGCACGGCTGGGACGTCGCCCGGACGACCGGCCAGCGGGTGGCGGTCAGCGAGGAGCTCGGCGCCCTGCTGCTCGCGGTGGTGGAGGAGAACGTCGAACTGTTCCGCCAGTACGGTGGGTTCGCCGACCCGGTGGCGGTGCCGGCGGACGCGCCGGTGCTGGACCGCGCGCTCGCGGCCTCCGGCCGCGACCCGTACCGCGCCGCCTGACCGTCGGTCAGAGCGCCGCCGGCTGCGGTGCGGTCTCCCGCCGCAGCCGGACGGCGCGCGCGTTCGGGTCGGTGCGGGCGTCGAAGCGCCAGAGCGCGGGCAGCGCGCAGGCGATCGCGCCGACCGCGAGCACGCAGGCCAGGCCGCCCGCCCAGACCGAGGTGCGCACGCCGAGCGCCGCCGCCGTCCAGCCCGAGCGGACCGAGGCCAGCTGGGGGCCCGTCGAGTAGCTCAGCACCTCGATCCCGGCGAGGCGCCCGCGCAGCTCGTCGGGGATGGTGCCGTTCCACAGGGTGGAGCGGAAGAGCCCGCTCACCATGTCGGCCGCGCCCGCCGCGACCAGGCAGAACAGCACCACCCAGACGTTCGGGACCAGCCCCGCGCCCGCCATCGCCGCGCCCCAGCCGGCCGCCGCGAGCGCGATCATCCGGCCGTGCCGGTGCACCCGCCGGGCCCAGGAGCTGGTCAGGCCGACCAGCAGGCTGCCGATCGCGAAGGAGGAGTACATCAGGCCGAGCGCCCAGGTCGCGTGCAGCCGGTCGGCGAGGAAGGGCAGGATCGCGGTCGGCATCGCCAGCAGCATCGCGACGAAGTCCACCGCGTAGCTGGCGAGCAGGTCGCGCCGCTGACGGGCGTACCGCAGCCCCTCGGTGATCGAGCCCAGCGAGGCGCGCTCGGCGCTCGGCGCGGTGGGCACCGGGCGCAGCCGGAAGAGCAGCAGGGCGGAGGCCAGGAAGCTCAGCAGGTCGAGCTGGAACGCCACCGCCACCCCGGCGGTGGTGGCGATCAGGCCGGCCAGCACCGGCCCGAGGATCGCGCCGATGTTCCAGCGCAGCGACAGCAGCGAGGCGGCGGAGGCGAGTTGGTCGTGCCGCACGAGCTGCGGCGCGAGTGCGTCCAGGGAGGGGCGCTGGAGCGCGGCGCCCGCGGTGGTGAACGCCGCCGCGCAGTAGAGCGGCCAGACCGCGGGGTGCGGCAGCAGCGAGTCGACCACCAGCACCAGCGCGGACCCGCCCTGCGCCAGCTCGGTCCACAGCAGCAGCCGCCGCCGGTCCAGCGCGTCGGCCAGCGCCCCGCCCCACAGCCCGCAGACCACCATCGGCACCAGCTCCACCGCGCCCACCGCACCGACGGCGACCGAGGAGCCGGTCAGCGCCTTGATCTGCAGCGGCAGCGCCACCACGGTGAGCGTGGTGCCCAGGATGGTGATCACCCCGGATCCCCAGAGCAGGCGGAAGTCGCGCGAGCTGCGCAGCGGGGAGAGGTCCAGGCCGAAAGTCACAGCGGGGAAATGTACGTGCACGATGGCTGGGGCGAAAGTGGTTTTCGGGCGGAGACCGGAACGGAACGCCTCGAAATGATCACACCGTGACCAATTCGCTGTACGGGAATGATCATCTTCGGTGAGGATGCTGACCGTCTCCTCCTTCCCCCCGCCGCACCTCCCCAGAACGGTCCGCGATGTCCTCACTGTCCGGAGTCAGAGCCAATCCGGTCCTCCGGGTCCTCTTCGTCCTCGTCGTCGTCCTCCTCACGGTGCTGGTCTTCCAGGTGGTGCAGCGCCAGAACGGCAGCACCCCCGAGCCGACCCTGCCCTCCGCGCAGCTGCAGGCCGAACTGGTCACGGCGCCCACCGGCGCGCAGCCGTTCAGCCGGGACGCCTACGGGCCGGACGGACTGCTCGACCGGGACCAGTTCGTCGGTCACCTCTTCGTCCAGAGCGGCCAGGCGGCCGAGCGGAGCAACCTCGACAGCGAGGGCTTCAAGTACGCCGCCGAGGTCAACTGGAACGCGCCGGACGGCACCCAGGCCGCCGTCTTCCTGGCCCAGTTCGCCCACAGCAGCGGCGCGAAGGACTTCGCGGCCTCGGTCGCGCAGGCCACCTCGCAGCAGCAGAGCCCCGCGACCCCGCTCTTCGCGGTGGACGGGGTGCCGCACGCCCAGCGCTGGACCGCCGGCCGGCTGGACCACGAGGGCGACGTCTGGCAGCAGGCATGGCTCATCGACCGCAACATCGTGGCCAACGTGCACTACTTCACCGCCGGCTCGCCCGACACCCCCGGGCTGACCAGGCTGGTCACGGCCCAGTACGCGCGCCTGCAGGCGGCGACCGCCACCGCCTCGCCGATGCCCACCGCCTCGCCGACCACGCCCACCCCGCTCGGCGGCGCCAAGCCCGCGTCCGCCGGCCCGGCCGACCAGGCGCGGCTGCAGGGCGACCTGGTGGCGCCGCCGAGCGGTTCGGACCCGTGGCCGGTGGACGACCAGAACGGGCCGGTCGGCGTGCTGACGCTGCCGCAGTTCATGAAGCGGTTCGGTGCCGACGACGCCAAGGCCCGGATCACCGACGAGCAGGTCGACCGCGGCTTCCAGTACGCGGTGCGGGAGAACTGGACCGACGCGAACGACGAGCAGGCCGACCTCCAGCTGATCCAGTTCGCCGGCACCGCCGGAGCGCAGAGCTTCCTGCTGGACTGCCAGGCGTCGGTGAAGGCCGAGGTCGGCTCCGCGGACGTCTACGACGTGCCCGACAGCGGTGGCGCCACGGCCTACATCCACCCCGAACTCGACGACCAGGGCAACCGGTGGACCGAGGCCTACCTGGCGGTCGGCAACATCGCCGTCGAGCTCGACTCCTACACGCCGACCAACATCGACCGGGACTCGCTGACCGCTCTGCTGCAGCAGGAGTACACCAAGCTGATGGCCGACCCGACGGTCGCGGCCGCCGCGAAGGCGGCGCCCGCCCTTCCGTCGGCCGATCCGTCCTGACGGGGGCGACGGCCGGCGGACGTCCGCCGGCCGGCGCCGTGGTGCGGTCGTCCAAGGGTTTTGCGCCGACTGTCCGGTTCTGTGGAGTTTCCGACGTTGTGCGCGCAGCCCGCCGGAACGAATCATGGACGGACGCCGGCGAACCCCCGCGTCGGCGAACGAGAGCACCAGGAACACGACGTTGCAGCAGCCCCACGCCCCCTCCGCGGGCCACTCGCTGATCGAACAGCACGGTGTCGACACCATTCCCGAGGCGGAGCGGACCAGCTCGCCCCGTGACGTCGTCTCGATCCTCGTAGGATCCAACCTCGCCTTCGGCGTGGTCGTCTTCGGCTGGCTCCCGGTCTCCTTCGGCCTCTCCTTCTGGGCCGGCGCCGGCTCGGTGGTCCTCGGCACGGTCCTCGGCATCGTGCTGACCGCGCCGCTGGCCCTGGTCTCGCTGCGGACCGCGACCAACCTCTCCACCAGCTCCGGCGCCCACTTCGGCGTGCGCGGGCGCCTGATCGGCTCGGTGGTGGGTCTGCTGCTCTCCCTCGGCTACACGGCGCTCGCCCTCTGGGTGGGCGGTGACGTGGTGGTCGGCGCGCTGAACCGGATGCTCGGCCTGCCGGCCGACGGCCCCGCGTACGTGGTGACGTACAGCGTGCTGGCGGCACTGAGCGCGACGGCGGCGGTCTTCGGCTACCGGCTGCTGCTGAAGCTGGAGAAGCTGCTGATGTGGGCGATGGGCGGCCTGCTGCTGGCCGGGCTGTTCGCCTTCGCCCCGCACTTCGACGGATCGGCGCACGGCGCCTACCTGCTCGGCGGCTTCTGGCCGACCTGGCTGCTGTCGGTGGTCGCGGCGGGCCTCAGCGGCCCGATCGCCTTCATCACGCTGCTCGGCGACTACACGCGGTACGTCTCCCCGGCCCGGCACAGCGGCCGGAAGGTGCTGCGGTCCACCTGCCTGGGCCTGTTCCTCGGCCTGCTGATCCCGCAGCTCTTCGGCACCTTCACGGCGGTCGCCACGGGCGCGGGCCAGAACTACGTGCACAGCCTGATCACCGGTGCGCCGGCCTGGTTCCTGCTGCCGCTGCTGATCAACGGGCTGCTCGGCAGCGCGGGCAACACCGGACTGATGCTGTACTCGATGGGCCTCGACCTGGACGCGATCCTCCCGCGCGCCACCCGTCTGCAGGCCACCTACGTGGTGGCGGCGACGGCGGCCGTCCTGGTCTTCCTCGGCCACTTCGTGTGGAGCGCGCAGGACGCCGTGACCTCGTTCGTGCTGGTCCTCACCGCGATCGGCACGCCCTGGGCCGTGATCACGCTGATCGGTCACCGGCGCTGCCGGGGCGACTACGACCGGGCGTCGCTCCAGGTGCTCAACCGGCGGACCCGCGGCGGCATCTACTGGTACCGGGCGGGTTGGAACGTTCCCGCGACGGTCGCCTGGGCAGCGGGCGGCGCGGTCGGCCTGTGCGCGGTGGACACCCCCGTCTACCAGGGTCCGCTGCTGCCGCTGACGGGCGGCATCGACGTGAGTTTCCTGCTCTCCGGCGCAGTGGCGGCGCTGCTCTACCTGGCGCTGTCCCGGCGGGCACGGGGGCGCGCCGGAGCGACCGCGCCGGCCGTGGCCGAGGCGCCGGTCCTCTCGGACCGTTAGGGTCTGTCAGGCCGCCGCCGTCAGCGGAGCGTCGGCACGTCACCTCCGCCCAGCCGGGCGACCGACACGCCGGCCAGGCCGCGCAGCCACGGGGCGGTGAGCTCGGCGAGGCGGTCCCGGTCGGGCGGGGTGCGGCCGAGGCCGATGGCGAAGTGGGCGGTGGTGGGCGTCAGTTCGTGGGGGCGGGGCCAGGCGTGCAGGTCGGGGGAGCCGGCCTGGGCCAGCGCGGTGAGCAGGGCGCGCAGCCGGCCGCGGACCCGGCCGAGGGTGTCCGCCAGCCGCTCCGGGGTGGCGGCGGTGATGTCCACGGTGGCCCAGGCGCGGTGGCGGCGGTGCAGGGGCGGGGAGGCGAGCAGCTCCCGCCAGGGGACGTCGTCGCCGATCGACTCCCAGGCCGTGTAGAGCTCCTGGACCAGGAGGTCGAGCCGGCCGACGTCCACCTGCTCGGTGCAGCTGCGCACCGGAGCGGTCGGCGTCAGCACCGTGACCGGGTGTCCGGATGGCTCGACCGACACGGTCGGACCGCCGAGGAGCGCGACCGGTCGGCGCCAGTCCCAGCCCGCCCAGTCCGCGAAGAACTCGCGCAGCAGCGCGTCGCCCGCGAGCTCCGGGTGGTCCAGGGTGGTGCGCGCCGCCAGCACCGCCCAGGCCAGCCCGGGCAGGCCGCCGAACGGCGCGCCGTCCAGCCCGCGGGCCCGCGCCCAGGCCTTGACCTGACGGGCCAGCAGGGCGAACGCGGCGTGCCGCGCGCCGACCGCCCGCTCGATCGCCGCCGCGTCGGTCACTGCGCTCAGCGCTACGGCGGCCGCCTCGCCGAGCTCGGCCCGCCGGGCCACGGCCTCGGCGGGCGGCAGGTCACCGCAGCCCACCACGACCAGGTCGGCGGTCAGCCCGTTCGTCCGCAGCCGCAGTCCGGGCACCCGAGCCCCCGTCACCTCGCGGACCTCGATGTCCTCCGGGAGCTGGAAGTCCGTCAGATCGACGTCTCCCGGCACGATCGCCACCAGGTCCAGGTCCGCGCCCTCCAGCGCGCACCGCATCCGCCGGGAACCGACCACCTCCAGCACCTCCGCGTGCCGCACCACCCGGCTGATCAGCTCGCTGACCAGCGCCTGGTCCGCCGGCCCGCCGGTCGGTGGGTGGCACCCCAGCGCCTCCGGCAGCCAGCGCAGCTCGCCGCTGCCCAGCCGCACCGTGGCGCGCGGGCGCATCGGCCCGCTGCCGCGCCGTGAGAGCAGCACCAGTTCGCCGACCTCGGCCGTCATCGGCGCCAGCGCCTCGGTGGCCCGGGCGATCAACGCCTGCGGGTCGGCGGTCCGACCCAGCGTCAGGTGCGGGGTGAAGCCCTCGGCCCGGCCCCGGCAGCGCGGGAAGCGGCGCAGCAGCGCGTGCCGCAGGTCGGCCCACGGCTGCTCGCCGCCGGCCGCCGGGTCGAGCCAGACGGTGGCGTCCTCGCGGTGGCCGAAGCTGTGCAGGCCGGCCAGCCGGGCGGTGAACGGCCCGACCTCGGCGGCCGCGGCGGCCAGCAGCGGCGCGGCCCGCTCGAACTCCGCCTCCGGGACGAAGCCGAAGAGCAGGTTGACGTGCGGCGGCCAGCGGTGCAGCTGCGCGTCGTGGCGCCGCCGCACCTCCTGGACGGCCGGCCAGAGTTCGGCCGGCGGCAGCCAGGCCACCGCCGTCCGCGCGCCGGGCGCCAGGTCGAGCACCTCCCCGGGCGCGTCGCCGCTCAGGTCCAGGTCGGCCGCCACGCCGTAATGGTCCGACGGGAGCGGCCGGCCGGGCTCGGCGACGCGCCCGAGCAGCCGCGCGCCGGTCACCCTCGCCGCTCCCGGCCGCAGCAGGATCCGGTCCAGCCGACCGGCCCGACCGGTCAGCGAGGAGACGGCGGCCAGCGGGTTGGCCACCGGGTCGAAGGTGGGCGTGCGGTCGCCGGGGCCGTGCGCCTCGGTCCAGGCGTCGCGCAGGGCGAGCGCCACGCCCGGGCCGGCCGACCCCTCGCGGCCGTCGTTGAAGTCGCCGAGCAGCACCAGCTCGCCCGGCACACCGCTCAACCCCTCGGCGATCCGGGCGAGTTCGACCTCGCGCCGATCGGCGCCGGCCGGCGAGTGGTCACTGCTCAGGTGGGTGGCGGCCAGCACCAGGGGCCCTGCGGCGGTGCTCACGGTGAGCGCGGCCAGCGCCTTGTGCGGGCCCAGCTCGTGGTGCCCGGCCTCGCGCACCGGCAGCCGGCTGAGCAGCAGCAGGCCGTGCGCGTCGAGGGTGCGCCGGTCGGCCGGGCCGCAGCTGAGCGCGTACCGCTCGCGCACCCAGGGCTCGGCGAGCAGCAGGTCGAGCAGAGCCGGCTCGACCTCCTGGAGGGCGATCAGGTCGGCGTCGGCCCCGGCCAGCGCGGCGAGCAGCGCGGGGCGGCGGCGCGCGGTGTCGATCAGTGCGCCGTCGTAGCGGTCCCAGAGCGTGTTCCAGGTGACCAGCCGCGGGTGCGCGACGTCCGCCACGCCGTCCGCCTCGGCCCCGGCGGTCCAGGCGGCGCCGTTCCAGTGCCAGACCTGACGGGGCGTGAAGAACGGCGGTTGCAGGCGGCGCGGCTCGCGTGCCAGGCCGGCGTCGGTGCGGTCCAGCAGGTCCAGGCCGCTGGCCCGGTCCCAGACCAGCTCCCCGTCCGCCTCCACGAACAGCACCCGGTGCCAGGGGATCTCCCCGCCCGGCACGAAGGCGGGCAGCGGGATCCGCTTGGGCTCGGCCTGACGCCGGCTCACCCCCAGCACGAACCGCGCCGGGTCGAACCGGGCGTCCCAGCGGACCCGGTGGTAGATCTCCTCGCTGGTGCGCATCAGGCTCCCACCTCCGGAAGGGACAGGTCCGACAGTGTGTCAGCGGTGTCCGACACCTCGCCCGCCGCGTCCAGGTACCAGGTGCGGTGCGCCTGCCCGGGGTAGGGCGGGTCGTAGCGGCGCAGCTGCTCGGTCAGCACCTCGGCCGGCACCGGGTGCTCGCGCACCGCGTTGCGGCGCAGCAGCTCCGGCTCGCCGACCAGCGCGACCACCTGGGTGGTGAGCGCGTCGCGCCGCCGGGCCACCGCCTGCGCCTGGGCGCGCTGGTGCGGGGTGAGCGAGGTGGCGTCCCAGACGGCGGTGCCGCCGGCGGCCAGCGCGGCGTCCAGCCGGTCCAGCCCCTCGCGCAGCACCTCGCCGTTGGCCCGCTGGTCGGCGCGGTCGCCCCGGGCGGCCCGCAGGTCGTCGAGCGCGAGGTAGCGTGCCGATCCCGCGAACCGGCGCGCGAAGCTGCTCTTGCCGCTGCCGGACGGCCCGACCAGCTGCACCAGCCGGGGGAAGCCGCCGTCCCGCCATCGCCAGGTGGCCGGCACCGCTTCGGCCGCGCTGCCGATCCGCCCGAGGGCGAACGCCTCCTTGGCCTGCGCCCAGCAGCGGTCGGCCGCCGCCGGGTCGAGGCCGGCGAGCTCGGCCCGCAGCCCCGTGCGCAGCTCGGCGAAGGGGTCCGGGCCGAGCAGCCCGGCCTCCTCGGCGAGCAGCGCCGACCACTCCACCTGCTCGACCGCCTCGGCCGAGCCGGCGGGGCCGTCGGCGACGGCCGCCGCGACGGCGTGCAGCACGCCCAGGTCGGCGGCCAGCGCGAGCCGGCCGAGGCCGCCCCGGCGGTCCTGGTCCGGGTAGGGCAGCAGCAGGTTGGCGTGCAGGCCGACCAGGTCGGCGACCCGGCGGGCCGCGCCGACCCCGAGCGCCCCGGCGAGCCGGCCGGCCAGCCGGCCGCGGTGCGCGCCGTGCAGCAGCGCGGCGAGCACCCCGGCCAGCCGGGCGTCCCCGGTGCGGCTGAGCAGGTCGAGCCGTTCGGCTGCGGCCCGCGCGGCGGCGGGGTCGCCCACGAGGTCCGCCCCCAGCGCCGCGAGCAGTTCCTCGGCCACCACCGGCCCGCCGGAGCGCACCGACCAGAGCGCGGCCGACGGCCCCAGGCCGTTGGGCACCACGGGCGCGTGCATCCAGTGCGTCGAGGTCTGCACGTGCCCGGGGCGGACCCACTTGGCGACCCGCTGCCCGAACTCGGCCCGGGGGAACCCGTCGGCGGTGCGGACCACGTACCCCTCCTGGTGGTCCAGGTCGAGCCGCAGCGCCCGCAGCGCGCGCACGGCCCGGTCGTCCAGCACGCCGCGCCAGAGCACCCGGGGCACCGGAACGCCCCGCTCACCGAGCCAACGCACCGTCAGGTCCCAGTCCAGGCACCGGTCTTGGGCGTCCCAGACGGAGAACCCGTAGAAGTACCCGGCCAGTTCGCGGTAGGCGATGGAGTGCCGGGCGAACAGGTTCTCCCCGCAGATCCGCCAGCCCTGCGGCACGGTCGGGCCGATCCGGCCCTGGAGCGCCTTGACCCAGGTGCGGGAGGGGTGGTGGGCGGAGTCCAGCGAGCGGGCGTGCAGACCGTCCCGGTAGAGGGTGGTGTTCTCGCCGTCGAGCTTCTCGGTCACCACCACCTCGCGCCCGCGCAGCCCGGACAGGTCGCCGGTGCGCAGGTCGTCCGCGCTCGCCCCGGGCGACCAGGGCAGATGCGGCGTCCGAGGGTAGTGCGTGCGCATGTCCGTGGCTCCCCGTGCTGGATGTCCTGCCCCGAGGACGATAGGAGGCCGGGCGGGGCCGGGCCATCGATTAACCGTCGACCGGCTCCCCGAACCAGTCGGTGAGCGCGGCCCGCAGCGCCTTCCCGCCCGTGTCGGCGTCCTCCTCGGGGTCGGCCGCCCAGGCGACGTAACCGTCGGGGCGGACCAGCAGTGCGGCGGCCGGGGCCGCGGAGCTGGTGGCGGCGTGCGCGGTGACCCGGTCCCGCCAGCCCCGGGCGACCGGCAGGAACCACTGGTCGGGGGTCAGGTCGAGCAGCAACGGGCGGGCCCGGTGCATGAGTTCGGCCAGCCGGGGGCCGTCGAGCGGGAACTCGGGAGCGAACCGGCCGGCCAGCGGGTGCGGGCAGGCCACCGGGTAGCGCACGTCCGAGCCGGCGATCAGGTCGGCGATCCGCCGGGTGTTCTCCGGCGCGGCCAGCAGCTCGCCGAACAGCGCGCGCAGCGCGGTGACCTCCGGCCCCGGTGCCATCAGGGCGAGTTGGGCCTGCGAGTGCAGGTAGACCCGCTCGCCCAGCGGGTAGCGCTCGGACTGGTAGGTGTCCAGCAGGCCGGGCGGCGCCCAGCCCCGCAGGTCGGCGGCCAGCTTCCAGCCGAGGTTGGCCACGTCCTGCATGCCGAGGTTCAGCCCCGGCCCGCCGACGGCCGAGTGCACGTGCGCGGCGTCGCCGGCGATCAGCACCCGGCCCTCCCGGTAGCGGTCGGCCAGCCGGGTGTTGCCGTTGACGTGCCGCCGCAGCAGGTGCGGGCCCGGTCCGGTCGGCGGGGTGAGCGGCACGGGTGCGCCCAGCACCCGCTCGATGCTGGCGCTCATCTCCTCCAGGGTGAGCGGCAGTTCGGGATCGGCGGGCGGCTCGCCCCACTCCAGGGTGGAGATCAGCGGGCGCTTCGGGTCGGGCGAGGCGAAGATGAAGACGCCCTGCTCGGTGCGGTAGAAGCGGAAGTACGGCACCCGCCCGTGACCGGGGACCACCAGCTCGCCGCTCTCCGGGTCGATCCACTCCGGCGGCAGGGTGGCGTGCGCCGCCCGGGACACCACGCCGGGGCCCGGCACGCCGGGGAAGGTGATGCCGGCGAGCCGGCGCACCGTGCTGTGGCCGCCGTCGCAGCCGACCAGGTAGCGGGCGCGGACCCGGACGGCGCCGTCGGGGCCGTCCAGCTCCAGGTCCACGCCGTCCGGGTCCTGCCGCAGGCCGCGCAGTTCGTGGCCGCGGCGCACCTCGACGCCGAGCTCGGCGGCCCGCTCGGCGAGCAGCGCCTCCAGTCGGGGCTGCGGCACGGTGAGCAGGTGGACCGGGTTGGGGTCGAGCTCGGCGAGGTCGAGCGGGAACGCGGCGAACATGAACCCCGGTGCGGGAGCGGGCGGTTGGTCGCCGCCGGTGATCCGCTGGTGCAGGCCGCGGTGGTCGAGCAGGCGGACCACCTGGCCGACCACGCCGTTGGCGCGCTGGGCCTCGCCCGGTTCGGCGAGCTTCTCGAAGACCACCGGGCGCACGCCCGCGAGGGCGAGCTCGCAGGCGAGCAGCAGGCCGTTGGGGCCGGCGCCGATGACGGCGACGTCGATGACTGCGTCGTTTGCTGTGTCGTTTGCTGTGTCGTTGGGCATGGGGAACCCCCTGAAAACTGACGGTCCGTCAGATGTGAGAGCGTGCAAGGGCATCGGTCCGGCGCGTGGCGCGGCGCGGACCGCTGGTGGATCAGCTGGGGTGGATCAGTTGGGGTGGATCAGCGGGACGGGTCGGGCAGGCCGGCCGACAGCTGGGCCAGGGCCTGCCGCAGCAGTGGGCCGAGCGGCACCGGCGGGTCGTGCCGGAGCCACTGGTCGCTGGCCACCTGCTGCGCGGTGAGCGCGGCGGCGGCGACCAGTAGCGGGTAGAGGTCGCGCTCGGCGTCGGTCCCGGTGCGGGCGGCCACCGCGGCGGCCAGTTCGGCCCGGGCGGCCACGCCGGCCCGGGCGAACTCGCCCTGCAGCGCCGGTTCGGCGAGCAGTCGGCGCACGCCCGCGGTCCAGGCGATGCCGGGGGACTCGCGCACGGTGGGGCCGGCCGGCTGCGCCCGGCCCTGCTCCGGCGGCATCCCGTCCCACTCCTCGTACGGCGCCAGCAGGGCCGCCGTCAGCGCGGGCCAGAGCGGCTCCTCGGCCGGCCTGGCCCGCAGGGCCGCGGCGGCCTGGCGGGTGCGGTCGAGGTGCCGGAAGATGATCGCCTCGTACTTGCTGGAGAAGTAGTTGTTGAAGGTGCGCGGCGACACGCCGGCCGCCGTCGCGATCTCCTCCACCCGCACGTCCTCCACGCCGCGCTGCACGGCGAGTCGCAGGGCGGCCCAGCTCAGCGCCTCGCGGGTGGCCTGCTTCTTGCGCTCGCGCAGTCCGCCCGCGGCCTGCGCCGCCGTCGCCGGGTCGACCTGATCCGTCGTCATGCCTCCACTCTAGACAATTCTGCGCGCCACGCAAGGTTGCGTGGCGCGCAAGTTTTCGCGACAGGCAGGATTTCCCGCCGTGCGCTGGTTGCCCGCCTGACGATCGGTCAGCATGGTTGGTACATGGACCATGCAGACCAGCTCAACCACCTGCGCCGCGAGAGCGCGGCCCTCGAACGAGCCGTCCGGCAGGCGGCCGGCGCGCCCGGCGCGCTCCTGGTGCCGTCCTGCCCCGAGTGGTCGGTCGCCGACCTGGCGCTGCACATGGGAGCCGTGTACCGGGTGGTGGCCCGGCTGGTCACCGAGCGGCGCGACACCCCGCCCGACCCCGCCGACCTCAGCCACCTCGACCTGCCGGCCGACACCGCGCACTGGCCGCCGACCGACCGGCCCGCCGAGCAGCCCTTCGCCGGTCCGGTGCCGCCGGGCCTGGCCGACTGGCTGGCCACCGGCGCGGCGGCCCTCGCCGCCGCCCTCGCCGAGACGCCACTGGACACCCGGGTCTGGACCTACGGCGCGGACCCGACCGTCGCCTTCTGGCTGCGGGTGCAGGCCATCGAGGTCTCGCTGCACCGCTGGGACGCCGAGCGGGCGTTGGGCGAGCCGGGCGCCCCGCTCGCCACCGACCTGGCGGTGGACGCGGTGGCGCAGACCTTCGAGGTGATGGCGCCGGTGCGGCGCGTGCTGCGGCCGGCCCCGGCCGGGGCCGGCGAGTGCTACCGGCTGCGCCGCACCGACGGGCCGCAGAGCTGGACGGTCCGCTTCGAGGGCGAGCAGGTGCTGATCCTGGACCCGGCGGACGAGCAGGTCCGGCCCGACGTCGAACTCGCGGGCAGCGCCGGTGACCTGGTGCTCTTCCTGTGGGGCCGGCTGCCCGCCGACCGGCTCGCGGTGAGCGGCGACCGGGCCGTGCTGGAGCGCTACTTCACCCTGGTGCCGCAGGTCTGAGCGCCACCCCGGGCGGTGGTCGGGGACCACATCCCGACCACCGCCCGAGGGCCGTGCGGCGGACCGGCCCCCACGGCGGGACAGGGATGCGCGCCTTGGCCGCCGCCCGTCCGGTCCGACTGGACCCCCCGCTCCCGGCGGGCCACGACGATCACGCTAACGCGTGCGGACGGGCGGCCGCATCGGCCGATCGCCCGACCACGGCGTCAACCCAGCGCGGTAGCCGGGCGGCCGTCTCCAACCAGCGCAGTAGGCGGGGCGGACGGGCGGGGCCGCGGTGCGGCGGTCCCGACCGCCGCACCGCGGCCCCGGTCGCCCGGGGGTGCGTCAGTTCACGTACACCGCCGGGCTGCCCGACTGGCTGCTGTCCTGGATCGGACCGTAGGCCGCGGTGAAGTAGCCGGCCGAGAAGCAGGTGGCGGGGCCGGAGCTGCGGGTGAAGGACTGGTTGGTGAAGCTGAGGGTCTGCGCGGCGTTGCTGGCCACACCGCTCAGGCTGGCCGGCGAGGCCTGGTAGACGCAGGTCACGGTGCCCAGCAGGGTGCGCAGCACGATGGTCGTCTGGATCGGACCGGCGCTGCCCGCGCTGAGGGTGACCGGGTCGCCGCTCGCGTCGCTGACGTTGTTGGTGTAGGTGAGGTTGTTCACCGTCACGCTGCTGACCCCGGTGACACCCGGGACGCCGACGGCGCTGCAGCCGCCGAAGGTCTGGGTGTTGAGGGTCTCCACGGCGGTGCCGGGGGCGCTCGGGTTGGCGGTCACGGTGGCGTTGAAGGCGGAGCTGGAGCACTTGACGCCGGAGCCGCCCGCCGCGGTCGAGTAGAGGGTGGCGTAGGTGCCGCTCGCCAGGTTGGCGGTCAGCACGTCGCCGACGGCGACGGCGCTGCCACCGGCACTGCCGTAGGTGAGCACGGTGCCGGCCGCGCTGGCGGGCAGCGCGGTGAGCGCGGTGACGGCTGCGGCGGCCAGGGCGGCCGTACCGAGCAGGATGCGGTTGCGCATGAGGGGTTCTCTTCTCTTTCCTGGGTGGGGGTGCACTCCGTGGGGGAGTGGTTCGTGGGGCGGTGGTGCGTGAGGGAGCGGTTCGTGAGGGAGCGGTGCGGGCCCCGCGGGTCAGTGCCCGGCGGAGGCGTTCAGCGCGGAGGTCAGGTCGGACAGGCTGGTGTCCAGCGCCAGTGAGGTGTCGGTCTGCCGGAAGCTCACCGAGCCGCTGCCGGCCCCGGCGGGCAGGCCCATCGCCAGGTCGATGATCCAGTCCAGGCTGCCGCCCAGGCCGCAGCCGGTCGCGCCCGGCACGGTGAAGGTGTTGTCCACCAGCGAGGCGCCGGTGAACGAGGCCAGCAGCGAGCTGTACCCGTTCGGGTCCTGGTTGACCGAGATGGTGCCCGGGTCGCCGGTCATCGGCTTGGCGGGCGCCGGCGGGGCGGTGGTGCCGGTGGTCGGCGCGAGCACGATCGGCGAGGAGTCCGAGCCGATGTAGCAGTCGTCGCCGAAGAACGCGTTGGACAGGTGCAGCTTGACCGGCAGCTTGAACACCGGGTATGACTCGCCGGTCGCCAGCGGAGTGAACTGCGTTACCTGGCCCGCGAGTTGGACCTGGGCGAAGATGCTGGTGAGGCCCGGCAGGAAGTTCACGATGCCGGGGATGGTGATCTGGGCCGGCTGTGCGCTGAGCAGCGGCGCGCCACTGGGGGTCACGGTGGTGTACTGGTTGGCGCTGCTGCCGTCGGGGAAGTTGACCTGGGGAGCGGACTTGTCCCAGTAGACCCCGAACTGCAGGGTGATCGGCGAGGTCAGCGGTACGACGGTGGAGCCGATGGTGAAGCTGCCGGCGTTGGTCACCGCGACCACGCAGCCCACCTGGAGGTCGCTCGGGTCCTGCATGGCGGGGGAGGTGAGCGGGCAGTGGCCCATCCCGGTGTAGCCGCCGCCGGGGGCGCCGGCCGCCTGGGCGGGCGCGGCGGCGACCGTCAGCAGCAGTGCGGCGGCGGCCGCGCCGACCGCGCCGGACAGTCGACGCCGGGTGCTGGAATGTGCGGGTGCGTTACGGGGCATGGCAGGGCTCCTCGCGACACGGGGCGGCCGACCGGTGGGGCCGGACCGCCCGGCGCCACGGGGGTCCGGCCCACTCAGCCGGTTGACAGGTTTCCCGGTGCCGGGCTCGGCGGCTGCCACCGCTCTTCGGCAGTTTCTGCGCCATACTGAGCAGTTGACGTGATTGACCGTCAACTCGGATGCCACAGTGCCGGGTTGATCTCACCCGATTGGAAACCTGGGAAGGTTCTAAACCTGGCCCGGGCGAGCGTCAAGGGATGGTGCGAAACTTGCGGATAAATCTTGAAACCGACGTGGTGGTAAGCGACTTGATCCTTCCCGGCGAGCGCAGCGGACGAGATCCGGCGCGCTCGATCCGGCGCGGACCGAGCCGGATCCCGGCCGAGGTGGTGGCCGCCACCCAGCGCGAACGGCTGCTCGACGGGGTGGTCCACACGGTGGCCGAGTGCGGCTACGCCGGGGCCAGGGTGAGCGACATCTGCCGGGCCGCCGGGGTCACCAGACCGGTGTTCTACGAGCAGTTCAGCGGCAAGGAGGAGGCCTTCCTGGCCGCCCACCGGCACGGCACGGCCGTGGTGATCCGGCGGATGGAGGAGGCCTACGCGGCCCAGACGGACTGGTGCGCCGGGTTGCACGCCGCGCTGCGGGCGGTGCTGGCGATCCTGGCCGACGTGCCCGCCTTCGCCACCCTGGCGGTGGTGGAGATCGACGCGGTCGGACCGGCCGGGCGGCTGGCCCGCGAGCAGTTCCGGATGCGGCTGCGCCGGCTCTTCGCCGACTGCCCGCCGCCGCCCCGCGGGGTGGACGGCGAGGTGCTGGTGGACGCGGTGGTGGGCGGCGTCTACTCGGCCGTCTACCGCTGCATCGCGTCCGGTCGGCACGCCGAACTCCCGGGCCTGCTGCCGACGTTGGCGCACTTCGCGCTGGCCGCGTTCATCGGCCCGGCGGCCGCGGCCGAGCGGGTGGCGCAGGCGCAGGCGGCCGGCGCCGACTGGCGGCGCCCGGAGCTGCCCTGTGCCAAGCCTTGACCCGCTGTCTACCCCGAGGTAACTTCCAGGCAGCTGTCCCCATCGCCCGATTGATCGTCAACTCCCCTGCCAGGGAGCGTGGTTGATCGCCCGAGGGGGAGCACTGTCCGCGCCAGGACACCGTGCCGCTGAGCTCTCCACCGGCCCCCACCCCCACTTCCTGGAGCAGCCATGCCCGATTCCGTCGACCCCACCTCCGCGACCCCCGAAGCCGCCGAGCCGCAACCGACCCCCGCGCCACGCAGCGGCCGCGGCCGGGTCCGGCTGCGCCGCAGTGCACTGATGGCGATCCCCGCCTGCGTCGCCGGCGGCGTGCTGATGGCGATGACCGCGCAGGGCGTGCTCGGCGCCCAGTTCGCCATCTCCGGGATGGCCTTCACCGTCACCGCCGATCACCTGCACGGCGACGGCTTCGAGCAGTTCGGCGACATGGACAACATGATCCCGAACAGTCCGAACCAGGGGAACACCGGCGGCCAGGTGCTGGTCGCGGTCTCCGCGATCAAGCAGGGCTGGCTCACCAACCTGTGCCAGAGCGTCAACCTGGGCGGCACCAACCTGAAGATCACGGCCGGTGACGCGGGCACCCCGGTGACCGCCAACGGGCTGACCACCGACTCGGACCTGCTCTCCGGCGACGCCTCCTTCAAGAACATCCAGATCGGCGGCGACGCCAGCACGTTCAACGAGGTCCCCGGCGTGCAGGGCAACCAGGGCGTCTTCGGGCAACAGGCCGACACCGTCGACATCCTGAACCTGCGGCAGGACAACTACGCCACCACTGCCGCCAAGTTCAACCTCCCCCACCTGCGCCTCAGCTTCAGCGACACGGGCTGCTGACGGATGGGCGAGCGGACGGCGCACGACCCGGCGGCCGAGTCGGTACAGGCGGAGGTCGAGGCGGAGGTCGAGGCGCAGGCGCAGGCGTCGGCGGAGGCAGCGGCCGACCCGACGGAGCCGGGCCCGGCACCGAAGCGGCGGCGCAGCTTCCGGCAGTGGCGCGGCGCCCGGCCGTTCTGGGGCGGGCTGCTGGTCACCCTGGCGGGAGCGGAGATCCTGTTCACCGAGAAGGCGGCGCTCCCGGTGATCCTGCACATCGGCATGATGGGCCTGGCCGGCTACCTGGTGCCGAGCATGCTGGGGCTCTGCGGACTGCTGCTGCTCTTCAACCCGGCCCAACGGCTGTTCTACTCGATCATGGCGGTGCTGCTCGCCCTCGCCAGCTGGGTCACCTCCAACCTGGGCGGCTTCGTGATCGGCCTGCTGCTCGGCCTGATCGGCAGCAGCCTCGCCTTCGGCTGGCTGCCCGACCAGCCGGAGCGCCGCCGGCTGATCCGTCGCCGGGCACCGGCCGGCGGCTCCTGAGCCGCCCCTGACCAACCGTCACCCCGGCCCCCGCGGGTTCCACCCAGTCCACGGGGGCGGGCCGGTGCGGACGCCCGCGGTGCGAGCGTCCGCACCGCGAGCACCCACGCGGATCAGACGCGGACCTGGTCGGCCGGCTCGCGGCCGAGCTCCGCAGCGAGCTCCTCACCGAGCTCATGGCCGACCTCGGCGCCGGCCCCGTCCGGGGCCGCCCCGCGCCGTGCGCCCACCACCGCGGCCAGCGCGGCGAGCAGTGCGAACCCGGCCACCACCGCGGCCGCCACCGGCAGCACCGCACCGGCCCCGGTCCGCTCCACCAGCGCGCCCGCCAGCGCGGCGCCGGCGGCCGCGCCGAGGTTGTACCCGGTGTTCAGCCAGGCCCCGGCCTCGGTGCGCGAACCGGCCGGCACCAGATGGTCCACCAGCTGGTAGCAGGTGACCAGCAGCACGTCGGAGAAGGCGCCCGCGAGCAGCAGGCCGACCCCGCCGACCGCGACCACCGGCACCCCGGCCGGCAGCGCGTAGCAGAGCGCCGCCGCGCCGGCCAGCAGCAGCGGGCGCCGGCTCAGCGGCACGGGCACCGACAGCCGCCCGTAGAGCAGCCCGCCGACCACGCCGCCGACCGAGAAGAGCGTGGTGAGCACGCCGGTGATCAGCGTCCCCCAGCTCGCGAGCAGGCCGACCTCGGCCATCGCGAGCGCCGCCGCGACCGCCGCGGCCAGGCCGACCAGCGGGAGGAAGCCCTTCGCCAGCAGCGGTGTGCGCCCGCGCCCGGTGGCGCGGCCGGACTCCGCGGGGGCCGGCAGGGCGGCCGCGAGCAGGCCGAAGCCGATCAGCACCAGTACCGCGCAGCTGCCCAGCACCACCGCCGCCGAGCTCGCCGCGACCAGCGAGCCCGCCAGCACCGGCCCGAGCGCGAAGACCGTGGACTCGGCGGCGGTGTCCAGGCTGAGCGCCGACTGCAACTGCGCCTCGTCGGCGGCCAGCCGGCCCCAGAGCGTGCGCATCAGCGGCCCGACCGGCGGCGGGCAGCACCCGGCCAGCACGGCGGTGGCCACCAGCAGCGGAGCGGGCCAGCGCTCGGCGCAGGCGGTGGCGAGCAGCGCCAGCAGCACCGCGTAGACCAGCGCCATCGGCCGCAGCACCGCCGGGTGCCGCTCCACCAGCCGGGCCCGGAACGGCCCGAGCAGCGCGGTGCCCAGGCCCGCGAGCCCGACGGTGGTGCCGGCCAGCGCGTAGGAGCCGGTGCCGGCGCGGACGGCGAGCAGCAGCGGGATGCTGAGCACGCCGTAGCAGAGCCGCGCGGCGAGCGCGGCGAGGAAGAGCCTGCGCGCCGAGGGCAGCGCGAGGACAGCACGGTAGGAGGTGCTGGCAGACATGGGGGTTCTCCGAAGAAATGGCACGCCGCTCGGCAGCGTGCGGGCATGACGGATGGCGTCTACCGCCCACGCCTGGGGGCGGTCTGACGGTCCGTTAATGCCGCTCGGAGAAGAACATGATCAGGAGAGTAGCGGAGTTCCGGTGCTTTGCCACCCCCCGCAGCGGAAGTTGCTGCATCGGTGGGAGATGCTCGCGGATCCTGCCCGAAATCGGGCAGAAATCTTGGTGTTCTCCGTTCGGCGAGCCTAGGCTCACTGCCCGTGCACAGTTCTTCGCCCCAGGCTCCGCACGCGGACCTGATCGCCCACCTCACCCGGAGCAGCGGCCTGAACCCCCGGGAGGCCGCCCGGGTGGTGGCCGAGGTGCTCGCGTACTTCTCGGAGACCACCGCGGAGTTCGTCCAGCGCCGGCACACCGAGCTGCAGGCGCGCGGACTGACCAACGAGCAGATCTTCCAGCGGATCGCCGAGGAACTGCCCGCCCGCCGGGTCGCCGCGCCGCAGCTGTCGGCCCGTCAGCTGCGCCGGATCGTCTACGGCTGACCCGGGCGCCGCGCCACCCGCGCGAACCCGACCACATCGACCACACCGACCAAGGAGCCACCCCTCACCATGTGCGGAATCGTCGCCTACATCGGACCCAAGGACGCCACGCCCTTCCTGCTCGAAGGCCTGCAGCGGCTGGAGTACCGCGGCTACGACTCGGCCGGCGTCGCCGTCACCGGCAAGGGCGCCGGCCTCAAGGTGCGCAAGACCAAGGGACGGGTGGCCGACCTGGCCGCCGCCGTGCCGGCCCGCTTCAAGGGCGCCACCGGCATCGGCCACACCCGCTGGGCCACCCACGGCGAGCCGAGCGACGCCAACGCCCACCCGCACCTGGACAACGCCGGCCGGTTCGCCGTGGTGCACAACGGCATCATCGAGAACGCCGACCAGCTGCGGCAGAAGCTGGTCGCCGACGGCGCGGTCTTCGGCTCGGAGACCGACACCGAGGTGCTGGTCCACCTGATCGCGGCGCACAGCGGCGAGGGCGTGGAGCTGGAGGAGGCGGTCCGGGCCGCGCTGGCCCTGGTGGTCGGCACCTACGGCATCGCGGTGCTCGACGCCGAGCAGCCCGACCGCCTGGTGGTGGCCCGCAACGGCAGCCCGATCGTGCTGGGCCTGGGCGAGAAGGAGATGTTCGCCGCCTCCGACGTCTCCGCGCTGGTCCGCTACACCCGCCAGGTGGTGCACCTGGAGGACGGCGAGCTGGCCGTGGTCCGGGCCGACGGCTTCCGCACCTTCACCGAGGACGCCCGCCCCACCACCCGTCAGCCCTCCACCGTGGACTGGGAGATCGACTCCTACGACACGGCCGGCCACGCGCACTTCCTGATCAAGGAGATCCACGAGCAGCCCGCCGCCGTGGAGCGCACGCTGAGCGGCCGGCTGGACGAGCGGTTCGCCACCGCCCACCTGGGAGGCCTCAACATGGACGCCCGGGAGCTGCGGGACATCCGCCGGGTCAAGATCATCGGCTGCGGATCGGCCTACTACGCGGGCCAGATGGGCGCCCAGCTGATCGAGGAGCTGGCCCGGATCCCGGCCGACTCCGAGCCGGCCTCCGAGTTCCGCTACCGCAACCCGGTGATCGAGCGGGACACCCTCTACATCGCGGTCAGCCAGTCCGGCGAGACCTACGACACGCTGGCCGCCGTGCAGGAGGTCAAGCGCAAGGGTGGCCGGGTGCTCGGCGTGGTCAACACGGTCGGCAGCGCGATCGCCCGGGCCTGCGACGGCGGCATCTACCTGCACGCCGGCCCGGAGATCTCGGTCGCCTCCACCAAGGCCTTCACCTCCACCGTGGTGGCCTTCGCGCTGCTCGCCCTGCACTTCGGCCGGATCAACGACCTCTCGCCGGCCGACGGCCGCCGGATCGTCGAGGCGCTCAAGGCGCTGCCCGGCCAGATCCGGGAGGTGCTGGAGCAGGAGGAGCGGATCGCCGAGCTGGCCGCCGAGTACGCGCACTGCGAGGGCATGATGTTCATCGGCCGGGTGCGCGGCTACCCGGTGGCCCGGGAGGGCGCGCAGAAGCTGAAGGAGATCAGCTACGTGCACGCCGAGGCCTACCCGGCCTCCGAGCTGAAGCACGGCCCGCTGGCGCTGATCAGCCCCGAGCTGCCCACCGTGGCGCTGGTGCCGGACGACGAGCTGCTGGACAAGAACCTCACCACGCTGGGCGAGATCCGGGCCCGGGCCGGGCGGGTGCTGGCCGTCGCGCACACCGCGCCCGACCCGAAGTTCGCCAACCACACGCTGCTGGTGCCCAGGAGCGAGCCCGAGCTGGACCCGCTGCTGCTCAACGTCCCGCTCCAGCTCTTCGCCTACCACGCCGCCGTGGCCCTGGAGCGCGACGTGGACAAGCCGCGCAACCTGGCCAAGTCGGTGACGGTCGAGTAGGTCGGCCCGGGCGGTTCCCAGCCGTCCGGCGGTGACCTGGTAGCTTTCGGGCCATCACCGGACGGCTCTGCTCCGCATAGCTGTACTCTTCGGGCGAGTCGCCGGGTGCTTGCTGCGCATGTGCGTCAGTAGGATGATCTTTGTGCCTCTTGTCTAGTTCTGGGTCGAAAGGGGTCCCCTGATGCGGCGACCGTCGTGGGTGCCCGAGGGCATGGACCTTGACCGCCCGGCGGCGGCCCGGGTGTACGACTACTACCTGGGCGGATCGCACAACTTCGCGGCCGACCGGGAGATGGCCCGGCGGGCGATAGAGATGTGGCCCGACCTGCCGCTGATCATGCGGGCCAACCGGGCCTTCCTGCGGCGGGCCGTGAGCTACCTGGCCGGGCAGGGCTTCACCCGGTTCCTGGACGTCGGCTCCGGCATCCCGACCTTCGGCGCCGTGCACGAGGTGGCCCGGGCGATCCAGCCGGACAGCCGGGTGGTCTACGTGGACCGGGACCCGGTCGCCGTCGCGCACAGCCGGCTGCTGCTGGAGCACGACCCGCTGAGCCTGGTGGTCGACGCCGACCTGACGGACCCGCAGGACCTGCTCTCCCGCCCCGAGGTGGTCGAACTGCTGGCGCCCGGCGAGCCGGTGGCGCTGCTGCTGGTCGCGGTGCTGCACTTCGTCACCGACGAGCAGGACCCGGAGGGCATCCTGCGCCGGCTGCGCGACGCGCTGCCGCCGGGGAGCGCGCTGGCCGTCTGCCACGCCTCCCTGGAGGGCCGCCCCGACCAGGCCGACTCCCACCAGGAGCTCTACAACCGCACCCCCACCCCGATGACCATGCGCTCCAGGGAGCGGATCACCGGCTTCTTCGACGGCTTCGACCTGGTCGAGCCCGGAGTGGTCTACCTGCCCCAGTGGCGCCCCGACGAGCCGGCCGAGGTCGACGAGAACCCGGAGCGGATGGTCGGCGTGGTCGGCGTCGGGCTGTTGCCGTGACCACGCCCGGGCCGGCGGGTGACCCGCGGTCCCGGGCCGTCGACGGTGCCCCGGTGCCGCTGGTGCCGGACCCGGCCCAGTGGGCCCGCCTGCTGCGCAGCAGCCAGGGCGGTGCGATGCACCCCGACGCGCTCAACCAGCTGGTCAGCAGCACCACCAGGCTGCTGCACGAGGCCCAGGCGGCGCGCACCCTGGACCCCGGCCCGGCCGCCGACGCGGGCGCGCAGCTGGTCGAGTCCCAGTTCACCGACCCGGACCTGCTGGCCCGGGCGATCGGCCTGCTGCAGTCCGACGGGGCCGGCCGCCCCGCGCCGCCCGAGCTCTCCGGCGCGTTCGCGGCCGGCTGGGCCGCGGCCCTGCGCGAGCGCACCCTGCAGGAGCAGGAGGCGATCCGGCTGGCCGCCGACACCGCCCGCCGGGACGCCGAGCGGGCGCTGCGCGAGTCCGAGGCCCGGTTCCGGGCGCTCTTCGAGTCGGCCGCGATCGGCATCGGCATCGGCGACGTCGAGGGCAACATCCTCGCGGTCAACAAGGCGCTGCAGGACATCTTCGGCGCCAAGCCGGAGGACCTGCAGGGCCGCAAGGTCAACGACCTGGTGCACCCGGAGGACACCCCGGGCGTCTGGGAGGCATACGAGGAGATGGTGAGCGGGAAGCGCGAGCACTTCTCGTTCGACAAGCCCTACTACCGCCAGGACGGCGAGGTGGTCTGGACCCACCTGACCTGCTCGCTGATCCGCGACGACGACGGCACCCCGGTCTACCAGGTCGCGATGATGGAGGACATCACCGACCGCTACCGGCTCCAGGAGCGGCTGCGCCACCAGGCCACCCACGACCCGCTGACCGGCCTGCCGAACCGCTCGGCCTTCTTCGAGCGGCTGGAGGCGGTCTTCGACTCGCCCGAGCCCGGGGCCCGGTTCGGGCTGTGCTACGTGGACCTGGACGGGTTCAAGGTGGTCAACGACAGCCTGGGCCACGAGATGGGCGACCAGCTGCTGGCCGCCGTGGCGCTGCGGCTGGACGCGGCGCTGCGCCCGCTCGGCCACCTGGTGGCCCGGCTCGGCGGCGACGAGTTCGTGGTGCTGCTGGAGGACTGCCGGGGCGAGCAGGAGGCGGTGGCGGCGGCCAAGACGGTGCTGGCCGCGCTGACCAAGCCGGTGCCGATCGACGGGCACCGGCTGGCCGTCGGCGCCAGCATCGGCGTGCTGGAGCGGCCGGTGGCGTCCACCACCCCGCTGGCCGCAGTGCGCGCCGCCGACCTGACGCTCTACCGGGCGAAGGCGGAGGGCCGGGGCCGCTGGACCCTGTTCGACCCGCAGCGCAACGCCCGCTCGGTCAGCCGGTACGCCGTCTCGGTGCGGATGCCGGCGGCGCTGGACCGGGGCGAGTTCTTCATCGACTACCAGCCGCTGTGCCGGCTGGACGACGGCTCGCTCTCCTCGGTGGAGGCGCTGGTCCGCTGGCGGCACCCGCAGCTGGGCGTGCTCGGCCCGGACGAGTTCATCGGCACCGCCGAGGAGACCGGTCTGATCATGCCGCTCGGCCGCTGGGTGCTGGAGCAGGCCTGCGGTCAGGCGGCCGACTGGGTGCGGCGGTTCGGTGACCGGGCGCCGCACATCAACGTCAACCTGGCGGTCCGCCAGGTGCGCAACACCGGCCTGGTGCAGGACATCGACCGGATCCTGCGGAGCACCGGGCTGGAGCCCAAGCGGCTCCAGCTGGAGATCACCGAGAGCGCCGTGGTGGGGCCGGAGGACGAGTCGCTGCGCGCGCTCAACTCGCTGGTGGACATGGGCGTCTCACTGGCCATCGACGACTTCGGCACCGGCTGGTCGAACCTCGCCTACCTGCGCGACCTGCCGGTCTCCGGTCTGAAGATCGCCGGCTCCTTCGTCAGCGACCTGCGGGACAGCGGGCGGGAGCAGGTGCTCGGCTGGCGGATCGTCGGCGGCCTGGTCTCGCTGGCCCACACGCTGGGGCTGACCGTGACGGCCGAGGGCGTGGAGAACGAGGACCACGCCGAGCGGCTGCGTTCGATGGGCTGCGACCGGGCCCAGGGCTGGTACTTCGGGCGGCCGGTCCGGCCGGAGGAGATCGTCAAGATGATCACCGAGGAGAGCGGGCGCGGGGAGCGGTAGGTCCGGTCGGTGGCGGGTCCGGCCGGCGGGCTCCCAGTGTGCTCTCAGCGGGCTTGCAGGAACCCTTGACGGTTCGTCATGTTCGGGACAAAGTTGCGGGACCCCCACAGCTCTCGGAGGAGCCCGCAGATGAAGACTCCCCTCAGCGGCCTGCTCGCGGTCACCCTGCTGGGCACGGCCGGCGCGTTCGCCGCCGCCGGGCCGGCCGCCGCCGTGACCGCGCCGACCGCGCCGCACGCCGTCCGTGCCCCGCACGCCGCCCGCGCCCCGCACGCCGCCACGGTCGGCTTCGCCGGCACCGTCGCGCTGGACGACTGCTCCGGCTCGGTGGTCCGGATGCCCGACTCGCAGGGCGGTGACCCGGCGCTGGTGCTCACCAACGGCCACTGCCTGGAGACCGGGATGCCCGCGGCCGGCCAGGTGATCACCGACCAGCCGTCCGACCGCACCTTCAGCCTGCTCGCCGACGACGGCAGCCAGCTCGGCACCCTGCAGGCGGTCAAGGTGGTCTACTCGACCATGACCGACACCGATGTGACGCTCTACCAGCTGGACAGCAGCTACGACTCGATCCAGCAGCAGTACGGGACCGCGCCGCTGACCATCTCGCCCGACCACCCGGTGGCGGGCAGCCCGATCGCCGTGGTCTCCGGCTACTGGCAGACCGTCTACAGCTGCTCGATCGACGGCTTCGTGCCGCAGCTGAAGGAGGGCGACTGGACCTGGAAGGACTCGGTCCGCTACACCTCCACCTGCAACACCATCGGCGGCACCTCGGGCTCGCCGGTGATCGACACCGACACCGGGCTGGTGGTCGCGGTCAACAACACCGGGAACGAGAACGGCGAGCGCTGCACCGTCGACAACCCCTGCGAGGTGGACGCGAACGGCAACGTGACGGTGCACCAGGGGACCAACTACGCCGAGGAGACCTACGGGATACCGGCCTGCTTCGGCCCGGGCACCCAGCTGGACCTGACCCTGGCGGGGTGCGCGCTCCCGAAGCCGTAGGCACTCCCGGCGGGCACCTCCCGGCGCGCACCTCCACCCACGGGTGGAGATCGGCGGTCTCCACCCGTGGGCCCATCACGGGGCGGGGGTGTGCGGGGGATCGTGGTGGGGCAAGGTTCCACCGGATCTCCGTGGGAGGAGGCGTCCCGATGTCCCCGACGAGCCTGTTGGCCCTGATCGGCATCCTCTGCTGGCTGGGCTACGAACTGCTGCTGCGCCGCAGGAAGGACGCGGCCGCCGGCACCTGGCAGGGTGACGAGCGAGACGGCAGCTCGACCCGGCTGCTGCTGTCCGCCTACCTGGCCTCGACGCTGCTGCTGGTGGTCTGCGGCCACTGGAGCCTCGGGCTGGTCGCGCCCGGCCCCCGGTACGCCGGACTGGTCGTGCTGGCCGGCGGGCTGCTGCTGCGGGCCTGGGGCATGCGGACCCTGGGCCGGTTCTACACCCGCACGCTGCGCACGGTGCAGGAGCAGTCGGTGGTCCGCACCGGCCCCTACCGGCTGATCCGCCACCCCGGCTACTGCGGCAGCCTGCTGGTCTGGATCGGCTACAGCCTGGCCGAGGGCAGCTGGGTCGCCACCGTGCTGGTCGCGCTGGTGCTCGGCGCGGCCTACGGCTACCGGATCCACAGCGAGGAGCGCCTGCTGGTCGCCGCGCTGGGGCCCGCCTACACCGAGTACAGCCGCCACTCGAAGCGGCTCATCCCGTTCGTCTACTGACGCCCGCTCAGGCGGCGCCCAGCATGCGCAGCACCAGTTCCCCGTAGCGCTCGCCGAGCTCCTCGGGGGTCTCGGTGCTGCGCTCGTTGTACCAGCGGGCCACGTCGATGCCGAGCCCGGTGACCGCGCGCGCGGTGGTGCGGGTGTCGGTGGGGCTGAAGGTGCCCTGCGCGATGCCGGCCTCGATCACCTGGCGGACGGTGTCCTCGATCCGCCGGCGCAGGTCGGCCACCACCGCCAGGTCCTCCTCCGACAGCGCCCGCAGCTCGTAGTTGACGATCCGCCCGATGGTGTGGCCGCGGGCGTGCCAGGCGGTGAAGTCCGCCACCAGGCGGTGCATCTGCTCGCGCGGCTCCGGGGCCTGCGCCACCGCCCGCTCGACCAGGGCCAGGGTGGCCGCGTGCCCGGTCCGGCTGATCTCGGCGAGCAGCGAGGCCTTGGACGGGTAGTGGATGTAGAGCGCGGCCGGGCTCATCCCGGCCTGGGTGGCGATGTCCCGGGTGGTGGTCGCGTGGAAACCGCGCTTGGCGAAGGACTCGACGGCAGCGCTCAGCAGCCGTCTGGCGGCTTCGGGGCGCTCGCCGGGCCAGAGCTCGGCGAGGTGCTGCGCGGTGGTCATGGTGCACATCCTTGCACGACGTCCCAGCTGGTCGGTCTTGACAGGTGTTGCTCGACGGGTGTTGACAGTGTGCGCCGCGCCCCAGATGCTAAGCAAGCGCTTAGTTACCGACGAGTTCGTGATTGGGGTCGCAGTGACGGTGAGTTTCAAGGGACAGGTGGCACTGGTCACCGGAGCCAGCCGGGGCATCGGCCTCGGGATCGCCCGCGAGCTGGTGGCCCGCGGCGCGCGGGTCTGCATCACCGCGCGCAACCCGGAGCCGCTGGCCGAGGCGGTGCAGGACCTCGGCGGACCGGAGCAGGCGATCGCGGTGGCCGGCAAGGCCGACGACCCGGCGCACCAGCAGGAGGCCGTGGACCGCACCATCGCCGCCTTCGGCCGGCTCGACCTGCTGGTCAACAACACCGGCATCAACCCGGTCTTCGGCCCGGTGCTGGACACCGACCCGGTGGCCGCAGCCAAGATCCTCGCGGTCAACGTGCTCGGCCCGCTCGCCTGGACCAGGCTGGCGCACCGGGCCTGGATGGGCGAGCACGGCGGCGCCGTGGTGAACGTGTCCTCGATCGCCGGCCTGCGCACCTCGCCGGGCATCGGCATGTACGGGGTGAGCAAGGCCGCGCTCTCCCGGCTCACCATGGAGCTGGCCGGCGAACTCGGCCCGCGGATCCGGGTGAACGCGGTGGCCCCGGCCGTGGTGAAGACCAAGTTCGCCGAGGCGCTCTACCTCGGCCGCGAGGAGGAGGCCGCCGCGCCCTACCCGCTCAAGCGGCTCGGCGTGCCGCAGGACGTGGCCGGCGCGGTCGCCTTCCTGCTCTCCGAGGACGCCGCCTGGATCACCGGCCAGACCCTGGTGATCGACGGCGGCGTGACCCTCGGCGGCGGCCTGTGACCGGGCCCGCGGCCCCCGAGCGGGTGGTGGTGACCGGCGCCGGCAACGGCATCGGGGCCGCGCTCGCCGAGGCCTTCGCGGCCGCCGGCGCCGCCGTGGTGGTCAACGACCTGGACGCGGACGCCGCCGCCCGCACCGCCGCCCGGATCGGCGCCCTGGCCGTCCCCGGAGACGCGGCCGGCCGGGACGGCGTGGCCGACCTGATCGCCGCCGCCCGGGCCGAGTTGGGCGGGATCGACGTCTACTGCGCGAACGCGGGCGTGGCCCCGACCGGCGGACCGGAGGCGCCCGAGGCGCACTGGACGGCGGCCTGGGAGGTCAACGTGATGGCCCACGTCCGGGCGGCCGAACTGCTGCTGCCCGAGTGGCTGGAGCGCGGCGCGGGCCGGTTCGTCGCCACCGTCTCGGCGGCCGGGCTGCTCACCATGCTCGGCTCGGCGCCGTACTCGGTGAGCAAGCACGCCGCGCTCTCCTTCGCCGAGTGGCTCTCCGCCACCTACCGGCACCGCGGGATCCGGGTGCACGCCCTGTGCCCGCAGGGCGTGCGGACCCAACTACTGGCGGAGGCCGGCGAGTTGGGCCAGGCCCTGATGGGTGCCGGAGCGCTGGAGCCGGCGCAGGTGGCGGCCGAGACGCTGCGGGCGATCGAGCAGGACCGGTTCCTGGTGCTCCCGCACCCCGAGGTGGCCGCCTTCTACGCGGCCCGGGCCGGCGACACCGACCACTGGCTGGACGCGATGAACCGGCTGCAGCGCAAGTTCGTGGTGGAGGAGGAGCGATGAGGGCCTGGCAGGTCGCGGCGGTCGGACTGCCGAAGGACGTGATGCACCTGGTGGACGCGCCGCTGCCGGAGCCGGCCGACGGGCAGGTGCTGGTGCGGGTGCGGGCGGCGGCGGTCAACTTCCCGGACGGGCTGATGTGCCTGGGCCGCTACCAGGCGCAGCCGGCCCTGCCGTTCGTGCCGGGCGTCGAGCTCTGCGGCGAACTGCCGGACGGTACCCGGGTGATCGGCAACCCGGTGACGCCCGGCGGGGCCTTCGCCGAGCACACCCTGATGGACGCGCGGGCGCTCTTCCCGGCCCCCGCCGCGCTGGACGACGCCGAGGCGGCCGCCCTGCACATCGGCTACCAGACGGGCTGGTTCGCGCTGCACCGCCGGGCCGCGCTCAAGCCGGGCGAGACCCTGCTGGTGCACGCGGCGGCCGGCGGCGTCGGCAGCGCCGCCGTGCAGCTCGGCAAGGCGGCCGGCGCCCGGGTGGTCGCGGTGGTCGGCGGGGCCGCGAAGGCCGCCGTCGCCAAGGAGCTGGGCGCCGACCTGGTGATCGACCGGAACGAGCAGGACTTCCCGGCCGTGGTGAAGGAGTTCACCGGCGGCCGGGGCGCCGACGTGGTCTTCGACCCGGTCGGCGGCGAGGCCTACACCGGCTCCACCAAGTGCATCGCCTTCGAGGGCCGGATCGTGGTGGTCGGCTTCGCCAGCGGCACCATCCCGACCCCGCCGCTCGGCCACGCGCTGGTGAAGAACTACACGCTGCTGGGCCTGCACTGGGGCCTGTACAACACCAAGGACCCGGCGGCGGTGCGGGACTGCCACCGGGAGCTGACCGCGCTGGCCGAGGCGGGTGCGATCCGCCCGCTGGTCAGCGAGCGGCTGCCGCTGGAGCAGGCGGCCGACGCGGTGCAGCGGGTGCTGGGCGGGCGCACCACCGGGCGCTTGGTGATCGTGCCCTGAGCATCCGTCAGAGGCCTTGTGCTCGGTGAGCACAAGGCCTCTGACGTACTGTCACTTGCGGTACTTGGCCAGCTCGCGGCGGGCCAGCGAGCGGCGGTGCACCTCGTCCGGCCCGTCGGCCAGGCGCAGCGTGCGCAGGCCCGCCCAGAGCTGGGCCAGCGGGGTGTCCTGGCTGACCCCGGCCGCGCCGTGCGCCTGCACGGCCTTGTCCAGGATCCACTCCACGGTCTGCGGCACCACGATCTTGATCGCCTGGATCTCGGTGTGCGCGCCCCGGTTGCCCACGGTGTCCATCAGCCAGGCGGCCTTGAGCACCAGCAGCCGGGCCTGCTCGATCCGCACCCGGGACTCGGCGATCCAGTCCTGGACCACGCCCTGGGCGGCCAGCGGCTTGCCGAAGGCGGTGCGCTCGCCGACCCGGCGGCACATCAGCTCCAGCGCCCGCTCGGCCACCCCGATCGCCCGCATGCAGTGGTGGATCCGGCCCGGCCCCAGCCGGGCCTGGGCGATCGCGAAGCCGGAGCCGGGCTCGCCGATCAGGTTGGCGGCCGGCACCCGGACGTCCTCGAAGAGCACCTCGGCGTGGCCGCCGTGGTCCCGGTCCTCGTAGCCGAAGACCGTCATGGCGCGCTTCACCGTGACGCCCGGGGTGTCGCGGGGCACCAGGATCATCGACTGCCGGTGCCGCACGTCGGCCTGCGGGTCGGTCTGGCCCATCACGATGAAGACCTTGCAGTCCGGGTTCATCGCGCCGGTGATGTACCACTTGCGGCCGTTGACCACGTAGGAGTCGCCGACCCGCTCGATCCGGGTCTCGATGTTGGTGGCGTCCGAGGAGGCCACCTCGGGCTCGGTCATCGCGAAGGCGGAGCGGATCTCGCCGGCCAGCAGCGGCTCCAGCCACCGCTCGCGCTGGGCCTCGTCGCCGAACTGGGCGAGCAGCTCCATGTTGCCGGTGTCGGGCGCCGCGCAGTTCAGCGCGGCCGGCGCCAACAGGATGCTGCGGCCGGTGAGTTCGGCCAGCGGGGCGTACTGCAGGTTGGGCAGCTCGATGAACAGGTTCCACAGGCCGCGGGCCCGGGCCTCCTGCCGCAGCTCGCGGATCACCGCGGGGGTGGACCAGTCGGCGTTCAGCTCCAGCCGGGACTCGGCGGGGTAGACCCGCTCCTCCAGGAAGGCGGTGAGCCGCTCGGTCAGTTCGAGCGTCTTGTCGTCGAAGGCGAAGTCCATTGCTCTCAGCGCTCCTTGAGGGCGTCCAGCCCGTGTTGGACGAAGATCGGGACCAGCGCGCCGACCCGGTCGAAGCCGGCGCCGACGGTGCCGCCCTGCTGGAACCGGAAGTGGATGCCCTCCAGCACCACGGCGAGCTTGAAGCTGGCGAAAGCGACGTACCAGTCGACGCTGGAGACGTCGCGGCCGGAGCCGGCCGCGTACCGGCCGACCAGCTCCGCGCTCCCCGGGAAGCCGGGGGCCAGGGCCACGCCCGGGATGACGCCGGCGAACCGGTCGGCCAACTCGGTGTACATCACCAGCAGTCCGAGGTCGGTGAGCGGGTCGCCGAGGGTGGACATCTCCCAGTCCAGCACGGCGGTGATCCGGTCGTCCGGGCCGACCAGCACGTTGTCCAGCCGGTAGTCGCCGTGCACCAGGGCGGGCGCGGGGGAGTCGGGCAGGGCGGCGGCCAGGCGGTCGCGCAGCGCGTCGATCCCGGGCACCTCGCGGCTGCGGGAGGCGTCCAACTGCTTGCTCCAGCGCCGCACCTGGCGCTCCAGGAAGCCCTCCGGGCGCCCGAAGTCGGCCAGGCCGACCTCCTGCGGATCGATGGCGTGCAGCGCGACCAGGGTGTCCACCAGGTGGTCGGCCAGCGCGCGGACCCGCTCGGGGCCCAGCGCGGCCAGGGCGGCGCTGTCCCGGTGCGCGGTGCCCTCCACCAGCTCCATCAGGTAGAACGGCGCGCCGATCACCTCCGGGTCCTCGGTGAGCCGGATCGGCCGGGGGACCGGCACCGGCGAGCCGTGCAGCGCGCTGAGCACCCGGAACTCCCGGCCCATGTCGTGCGCGGTGGCCAGCACGTGGCCGAGCGGCGGCCGGCGCAGCACCCAGTGCTCGGTGCCGTCGGTCAGCCGGTAGGTCAGGTTGGAGCGGCCGCCCTCGATCAGCTCGGCGCGCAGCGGCCCGGTGCCCAGGTGGTCGCGCAGCCTGGCGAGGTCGAGTCCGGGTGGGTTGTCGGTCATGGGCGTCCTCCAAGGGTGACTAAGCGCTTGCTTAGCCTAGTCCCGAGGCGCGCGCTGTCAACGACGAAGCCGCACCCGTCTCCCAGGACGGGTGCGGCTTCGTCGGGCGTTTCGTCGAGCGTGCGGACCGTCAGCCGTCGGAGCGCTTGCGCTGCAGCACGAAGGTCTCCAGCGGGCTGATCGACCCGTCCGGCTGGGCCACCGTGTAATACGTGACGTGGATGCTCGTGGTCGCGCCCGGCCGGGTGCCCGGGTCCACCGTGAAGGCCGCGAAGCCGTAGGAGTGGTCCAGGTCGCGGTTGCCGATCCACGGCGCGTCCTCGAACACGTAGATCGGCGCGCGCTTGCCGTTGGCGCCCACCGCGCCGACCCCGGTGACCACCTTGGCCTTGGCCGGCTGGAAGAACGAGGCGTTGGACGGCGAGGAGGTGCCGCCGCCGCCCAGCACCATGTGCACGGTGCCCTGCGAGGTGTCCATCACGTCGGTCGCGGTGGAGACCGGGTTCGGGGTCAGCGTCTCCGAGCCGGAGACCACGCCGCGCACCGGCAGCGAGCGCTCGTAGTCGTGCTCGTGCCCGCAGACCACCAGGTCGACCTGGTAGCGGTCGAAGAGCGGGCCCCACTGCTCGCGCACCCCGCGGTCGGCGCCGTTGGCGTCCGAGGAGCTGATCATCACCTGGTGCATGCAGACCACCACCCAGTCGATCGACCGGTTCGCCCGGGCCGCCGCCAGGTCCTGCTCCAGCCAGGCCTGCTGGGCGCCGCCGCTGTAGCCGTGCACGTAGCTGTCGCCGGCGTCCTGGTAGGCCACGTCGTCGTTCTGCAGCACCACCACGTGCACCGAGCCGACGGTGAAGGAGTACCAGAGGCCCTTGGTCTCGTCGTCACCGCCGTTGTCCGGCAGGTCGAACCGGGTCTGGAAGGCGGTGAAGCCGATCGGGCCGTTGGCCTTCTCGTTCTCGTGGTTGCCGGCCGCCGGCATCCACGGGCGGTAGCGGGCCGAGCGGGTGTTGTTGGCGTGGAAGCCCTGCCAGGTGCGCAGCCGGTCCGGCGAGATGTTGGCGTAGCAGAGGTCGCCGTTGAGCAGGTGGAAGAGCGGGTCCACCTGCTCGATGCCGGCCACGATGTCGGCCGAGGCGGGGGAGGCGATGCCGCTGGGCACCGAGGTGTAGCCGCCCTTGCCGTTCGGCTGCCAGGTGGTGATCGGCACCGCCTGGTCGCCGAAGCTGGTGAAGGTGAACGGGTGCCGGCCGCGGTCGGCGGTGCGGAAGGTGCCCGCGTCCGGCCGGCCGCCGTCGTGCAGCGCGGCGTAGGTGTAGTAGGCGCCCGGGCGCAGGTTCTGCATCCGGGCGTGGTGGGTGTAGACGGTGCGGCCACTGGCGCCGTCCACGTAGGTGCGGGTCTCGGCCTGCACCGTGTGGCCGAACCCGCCGTCCAGGCTGCCGAGTTGGACCCGGGGGCGGCGCACCGGGCCGTCCGTGGTCCAGGAGGCGGTCATCTGCCGGGTCGGGTCGGCGCCGAAGGTCAGGTGCAGGCCCTCGACGGCCGGCGCGCCCATCGACTCGGGGCGGGTCAGCAGCAGCGGCGAGCCGGCGCCGGCGCTGCCGTTGCCGGAGTTGTTGTCGGAGCCGTTGTCGGTGCCGTCGCCGGAGTTGCCCGACGGTGCGTCAGCGGCCGCCGGAGTGGCGGCCAGCAGCGGTGCGGCGGCCAGCGCGGCGCCCCCCACCGTGGCGGTCAGCCGCAGCGCGCTGCGCCGGCTCACGGTGCCCTCCGCGGGGTTCGTCGAAGGGGCGTCATTGGGCTGGTCCATGAAAGATCCTCACTTCTGGTTCACCGATGGCGGACCACAGTAGGATCCGCAACCGCCGCTGGAGTGAACAGTGCGCAGCGCCCCACTGAACGCTGATCCGCGTTCAGGCCCCGCCGCGCAGGGGTTACAGTGGGACCCATGTGCGCAACGCTGCCGACCATCAGCTGGTGGCCGTCCTAGGACGGCCGCGCATCCCGCATGCCCTGGGCCGTCCGGACGGACGGCCCTTTCGCGTGCTCCTCGCCCCGGGCCCCGCCGGACGGCCGCCCACCCGGAGACGAGGAGAGACCCCGATGACCCTGGCCCACCCGCGCGTGCTCACCGGCGACCGCCCGACCGGCCGCTTCCACCTCGGCCACTACTTCGGCACCCTGCAGAACCGGGTCCGGCTGCAGTCCGAGGGCGCCGAACTCTTCGTGGTGATCGCCGACTACCAGGTGCTCACCGACCGCGACGTGGCCGAGCGACTGGCCGAGTACGTCGAGGAGTTGGTGCTCGACTACCTGGCGATCGGGATCGACCCGGAACGCGCCGTGATCTTCACGCACAGCGCGGTACCCGGCCTCAACCAGCTGCTGCTGCCCTTCCTCAGCCTGATCAGCGCCTCCGAGCTGCACCGCAACCCGACCGTCAAGGACGAGATCGCGCACTCCCAACAGGCGGCCGTGAGCGGCCTGATGCTCACCTACCCGGTCCACCAGGCGGCCGACATCCTGTTCTGCAAGCCCGGGCTGGTGCCGGTCGGCCAGGACCAGCTGCCCCACCTGGAGGCCACCCGGACCATCGCCCGCCGCTTCAACGCCCGCTACGCGCCGCCCGGTTCACCCGTCTTCCCGGAACCCCAGGCACTGCTCTCGGCCGCGCCGAGACTGCTCGGCACCGACGGCGGCAAGATGAGCAAGAGCCGCGACAACGCCGTCACGCTGGCCGCGACCGAGGACGAGACCGCCCAACTGCTGCGCGGCGCCAAGACCGACGCCGACCGCCGGATCAGCTATGACCCGGTCGGCCGCCCCGAGGTGTCCAGCCTGCTGCTGCTCGGCGCGCTCTGCCAGGGCCGCGATCCGCAGTCGCTCGCCGAGGAGATCGGCGACGGCGGTGCGGCCCGGCTGAAGTCCACGGTCACCGACGCCGTGAACGACTACTTCCGGCCGATCCGCGCGCGCCGCGCCGAGCTCGCCACCGACCGCGGCCACCTGCGCGCCGTGCTCACCCGGGGCAACGCCCGGGCCAACGAGATCGCCGACCGCACGCTCGCGCAGGTGCTGGAAGTGATGGGGATGCGCTACTGAGGCGCATGTGAATCCCTCTTGGAGGAAGCTCCAAGGTATGGCGGCGTGAGGGGGCTCGATAGCCGGAGGTATTGACGTGGGTCGGTGGGATTCCTACATTCTCCTGCAATACGGAAAAGATGTTCCGCATCGCGGATTTTCCAATGGGCCGGACCCGTCGCCGCGGGTGCCGGCCGGCGGGCGGCCGCGTGGCCGCCCACCAGGGTCGTCCCAGCGTCGCCGTGCCCGTCCCGCATCCGGTGGTCGTTCCCGGGCCCGAAACTCCCATCGGATGTGGAGGGAGCGGTCCCTGATGGACCGTCAGCAAATGCAGGAGTCCGGCGTGCACCCGGTGGACCAGGTGCTGCCGCCCGGGCGGATGTTCGCCGTGGCACTGCAGCACGTGGCGAGCATGTACGCCGGGGTCGCGGCACCGCCGCTGATCATCGGAGCTGCCGTCGGGCTGTCCCCCGCCCAACTCACCACCCTGCTCGCCGCCAGCCTCTTCATGGCCGGTGTGGCCACCCTGCTGCAGACCCTGGGCGTGTGGCGGATCGGCTCCCGGCTGCCGTTCGTCAACGGCGTCTCGTTCGCCACCGTCTCGCCGATCCTGGCCGTGGTCGAGGCCAAGAAGGGCGCCGCCCTGCCGCTGATCTTCGGCTCCACGATCATCGCCGGCGCCTGCTGCTTCCTGCTGGCACCGGTCTTCTGCCGCCTGGTCAGATTCTTCCCGCCGGTGGTCAGCGGCACCGTCATCACCCTGATCGGCGTCTCGCTGCTGCCGGTCGCGGGCAACTGGGCGCAGGGCGGCAACGCGCACGCCGCCGACTACGGCTCGCTGTCCAACCTGGGCCTCGCCCTGCTCACGCTCTTCTCGGTGCTGGTGCTGCACCGTTTCCTGCGCGGCTTCCTGCAGCGGATCGCGATCCTGTTCGGCCTGCTGATCGGCACCCTGGCCGCGATCCCGCTCGGCAAGGTCGACCTGGCCGCGGTCGGCCGGCTGCCGGTCTTCGAACTGCCGCACCCGTTCGCCTTCGGCGCGCCGAAGTTCGAACTCGCCTCGATCGTCTCGATGCTGGTGGTCATGCTGGTCGCGATGACCGAGTCCACCGCCGACATGATCGCGCTCGGCGAGGTGGTGGAACGCCCCGCCGACGACCGCACCATCGCCGGCGGCCTGCGCGCCGACGGCCTGGCCACCGCCGTCGGCGCCGTCTTCAACGGCTTCATCTGCTCCGCCTTCGCGCAGAACATCGGCCTGGTTGCGCTGACCCGGATCCGCAGCCGGTTCGTGGTCGCCCTCGGCGGCGGCTTCCTGGTGGTGATGGGCCTGATGCCGGTGGTCGGCGGGCTGGTCTCGCTGGTGCCGCAGCCGGTCCTCGGCGGCGCCGGGGTGGTGCTCTTCGGCTCGGTCGCGGTGGCCGGCATCCGCACCCTCAGCAAGGCCGACCTGAGCATCGGCTCCAACGCGATGATCGTCGCCGTCAGCCTCGCCTTCGGCGTGGTGCCGATCGCCTACCCGTCCTTCTACCACGCGCTCCCCGAGCAGGTGTCCACCCTGCTCAGCTCCGGCATCTCGGCCGGCTGCCTGCTCGCGATCGTGCTCAACCTGCTCTTCAACCACCTCGGCCGGGGCCGCGAGGTCCCACCCGCCTACGTGCCCGAGCAGCAGATCGCCGCCCTGGGGGCCGTGGGCGACCACTAGCCGCTCCCTAGACTGCTGCGGTGCCGCACTTCACCGCCCCCGACTTCCCGTTCCCGTCCGACGTCCCGGTGGTCGGGCTCGCCGAGCAGCTCTCCGAGATGCTCGCCTCGCCCGACCCCGTGGTCCGCGACGACCACGCCTACACCGCGCTCGCCAGGTGGACCCGCGAGGGCCACCTGGACGAGTTGCTCGTCCCGCTCGGCGACGCGGCCGTCGACCGGCTCACCCACCCCGAGGTGCAGGCCCGCAGCTTCGCCCCGCTGGTGCTGCGCTGCGTGCTCGCCCGCGACCTGGTGGACGCGCAGACGGCCGAGCGCTGGTACGCCGCCTTCGCCGACTGGTACCCCGCCGAGCCGGACACCCGCGGCTGGGACGACCGGCTCGGCTGGCTGCACGCCGTCGCCCACGGCGCCGACGCGGCCGCCGCCTTCGCCCGCGCCCTGCCGCACCGCGCCCCCGACCTGCTCCAGCTCTGCGCACGGCGGTTCACCGCAGACACCCCGCACCGCTACCAGCAGCTGGAGGACGCCCGCCTGGCCCGCGCCCTCACCGCCCTCCTCGCCACCCCCGGCCTCACCGAACCCGCCGCCACCGCCTGGCTCGACGTCCCCGCCACCGCCCTGGCCGACGGCGGCCCCGGCCCCGTCCCGCCCTGGGCCTGCAACACCTTCGCCACCCTCCAGGCCCTGCACCTGCACCTGGCGCGCGGCCTGGCGGAGGGCGGAGTCCCGCCGCACGCGGGGGCGGTGGGGGAGGGGGTGCTGGGCATCCTGCGGCTGCCGTTCCCGTGGCTGGGGTGAGCGGGCCGCGGCCGGGGTCGGACAGCACCGCGGGGTGTGCCCTCGATGGGCACACCCCGCGGGTTCCGCTTCGTCCTGCCTCAGCAGTCGAACATCCAGAACGGAAGCCAGCCGCTCGCCGCACGGTCCGCCAGGTGCTTCGCCTGGGCGGGGCGGGTCTCGACTGGGCGGTGCGACGGCCGTGCCCCGGTGGGAACGGAAGCGGGGACGGCGTCGTGTTGGTGCCGGTGCATGTGCGCCCTTCTGAGGAGCTGGTGGCGTCAGCGGTCCGCTGATCACACTGCCAACCCTAGAATGGCACGGGTAATCGATCAACTGCTGCTTGTGTTCGAGGCTGTTGGTGTTGTAGATGCCTGCGGTGACGCGGCCTCAGGCGCGGGCCGCACGGGTGCCGCCGGCTGGTTCGGGATCCTGACGCCGAGTCGGCGGAGGTCGGACGCGCCGGTCCGGTCGCCCAGCAGTGCGAGGGTCTCGCCGAGGGCGCGCAGCGTCTCGCCCTCCTCGTGCGGGTTGTCCAGGCGCTGGGCCAGCTCCAGTGCGGCGACCAGGTGGTTGTGGGCGGCGTCGAGCAGGCCGGCGGCGGCCTCCGCCTCACCGAGCCCGCGGGTGGCGGCGATCCGCTCGTGGTCGGCGCCGAGCACGGTGCTCAGCGGGAGCGCGTCCTGGTACCACTGGATGGCCTGCTCGGGGTGGCCGGCGCGACGCAGCAGGTCGCCGAGCGCGGTCATGGTGCCGAGTTGGGCCAGGCGTTCACCGGTGCGGCGGAACACCGCGAGCGCCGAAATGCCCAGCTGGTGGGCACGCTCCCAGTCGTCGGGGGCGAGCGCCGGGATCAGGTTCGTCCGGGCGCGGGCCTGCTCGTGGGCGGGCAGGATCCGCTCGCCGATGGCCAGGCAGCGCTCCATGAGCAGTCTGCCGGAGTTGACCTCGCCCTTCTGCAGCAGGAGTTGACCGAGGTTGCCGAGCGCGCTGGCCTCCATCCGCAGGTTGCCCATCCGCCGGAAGCCGACCAGGGCGTCCTCCAGGTTCGCGATGGCTGTCGGCAGGTCGTCCAGGTAGATGGTGATGATGCCGATGTTGTTCCTGATCCGGTCCGCCTGGAGGGAGTTGCCGCACTCCAGGGCCATCGCCAGGGCCTGTTGCTGGGACTTCAGAGCGGCCCGGAAGTCGCCGGTCGTGCCGTGCAGGACGCCCGACTGGGAGATGGCCTCGGCGATGCCCTCCTGGTCGTCGGCCAACCGGGCCAAGGTGGTGGCCTGGGCGTTGATGGTCGCGGCCTGCGGGAGCTGGGCCAGGTGGATGTGCAGGCCGGCCAGGTCCAGCAGCGCACGGGTCTCGGCGTGCAGGTCGCCGGTGGCGTGCCAGTGGTCGGCCGCGGCCTGGTGCAGCGGCAGGGCTTCGCCCCAGTAGCCCTCCGCGTCGAGGAAGCCGCCCAGGGCATGGGTGAACCAGGCCGTCTCGGGATCCTGCTCGTGCTCTTCGAGGTAGCGCAACACGGCCAGCAGGCCGTCGAGTTCCGAACTCATCCAGCGCCGCGCCGCCGCCGGGTCGTCCCAGTGCAGGGTCGGTTCGGCCAGCGTGAGCCGGGTGGGCAGGGTGAGCCTCAGGCGGTGCGGGTAGAGGAGACGGTCGGCGCGGTCCACGGCGTCGATGGTGAAGCGGACCAGGCGGGACATCGCCGCGCGTTCGGCGGGTCCCGGGGCGGTGCGGTGGGCCAGGCCGGCGGCGAACTCGGCCATCAGGTCGTGGAAGGTGTAGGCCTCGGGCAGCGGCTCCTGGAGCAGGTGGGTCTCGATCAGCTCCTCGACCGCCCGCTCGGTGGCGGCGGGCGAGCGGCCGAGCAGGGCGGCTGCGGCGTGCTGGCCGAAGCGCGGACCGGGGTGCAGGCTGAGCAGACGGAACGACTCCTGGTGCTCCTCGGAGAGGGCGAGGTAGGAGAGTTCGAGGATCGGGGCGAGGTCGCGCCGGGTGTCGTGGATCTCGTCCAGCAACTGTGCCGTGCGGCGCAGTCGTTGCAGCAGGTGCTCCAGGGTCCAGCTGGACCTGCTCTTGAACCGGGTCGCGACCAGCTCGACCGCGTACGGGTGGCAGAGGCAGCGCCGGACGATCTCCTCGATCCGCTCCTCGTCGTCGGCCCGGTCGGGGCCGACCAGCGTGCGGAACAGCGCCACCGCCTGGTCGGGCGGCAGGGCGTCGAGCAGGATGTGCTGGGCGCCCGGGAGTTCGCTCAGGCCGCGGCGGCTGGTCAGCAGCACGAGTGAGCGGCTGGCGAGCGGCAGCAGGTCGCGCACCTGGTCCGCGCCGGCCACGTCGTCGAGGATCACCACGAAGCGCCGTTCGGTGATCAGCCGGTGCCAGAGCGCGGTGCGCTTCTCGCGGTCGGCCGGGACGGACTGCGGGGGCAGGTCGAGGGCGCGCAGCAGTGCGGTCAGCACCGCGTCCGGCGGGAGCGGGCGCTGGGTGGCGGAGTGCGCGTGCAGGACCACCCGGATCTGTCCGTCGGGGTACTGCTCGCGCAACCGGTGTGCGACGTGCACGGCGAGGCTGGTCTTCCCGGTGCCGCCGAGCCCGCTGATCACCCGAGGTCCGTCCGAGCCCGCACGTGTGGCCGCGGCCAGTTCGTCCTCGCGGCCGACCAGCAGACGCGGGGTGGGGAGGTTGTGCGGGACGGCGGGCGCGGGGGCCGGGGTCGGAGCGGGCGCGGGGCGGATCGCCGCGCGGGCGGTGGGTCGCGGCACCAGCTCGGCTGCGGGGAGGCCGGCCAGGATCCCCTCGTGCAGTTCGGCCAGGTCCTTGGACGGTTCGATGCCCAGCCGGTTCTTGAGGGCGCGGCGGGTGCGCAGGTAGAGCGCGAAGGCCTCGTCCTGCCGGCCGGCGCCGTACAGGGCGGTCATCAGCCCCGCGACCAGGGGCTGGTTGGTGTCGTACCGGTCGGCCAACGGCGTGAGGTCCGTGACGAGTTCGGCGAACTGGCCGAGGCGCAGGCCGGCGGCGACCCGGACGGTGGCGGCGGCGAGCTGGGCGGAGCGCAGCACGGCGCGGGTGGCGGTGGCCCAGTCGCCGTGCAGCCCGGCCAGCGGTTCGCCGTGCCAGAGGGCGTCGGCCTGGCGCAGCAGTGCCAGGGCGGACTCGTCGTCGCCGCGGGCGGCGTCCCGGCGGGCCTGTTCGGCGAGTTGGCGGAACCGGTGGTAGTCGATGATCTCCGGGGCGGCTTCCAGGGTGTACGCGTGGGCGTGGTTGGCGATCCCGATGGTGCCCTTGCCGAGGCCCTCGGCCCGGGCGGCCGCGTCCAGGTCGCGCCGCAGCCGGGAGACCAGGGAGTACAGGCTGTTCACCGGTTCGGCGGGCAGTTGCCCGTCCCAGATCCGGTCCGCGAGGGTGTTCAGCGCCAGCGGTCGGTTGACGTCCACCGCGAGGGCGGCGAGCAGGCAGCGGACCTGTTCCCGGCTGAGTCTCATGGGTCTGCCGTGGGCCACCAGTTCGACCGTGCCGAGCAGTCGCAGCTCTATCAAGGATCTCTCCTTTCTCGGTCGGGCATCGCCCCGCGCGCCTTTATCAGAGTTGTGAGCGGGGTAGAGGACACTGCATCACGTGTAGCGGAGTGTGAAAAGTATTTGGCGAAATAAGTTCTAACTAGCAATCAGAGCGAAAGAAGTTGATCGACAAATGATCGCTTAAGCAGGAGGTGTACCACGTGGAATCACTCCTCGCCGAGGTGCTGGGAGCGGCGCTCGCCCACGCTGGAGCCGCCGGCCGAACCGAACTGCGCCGACTGCTCGGGAGTCAAAGGGAAGATGAACTTCCGCTGAACGAACCTGAGTTGACGGACCATGGGTTGGTCGAGTACGCGATCCGGCGGGCCGCCGCCGACCGGGCTCTCGAACTCGCCCTGCTGGCCTGGGTCGAACAGCTGCCGAGCATTCGGATCCAGCACAACGGCATCGGTGGATCGGCCCGGCTCAGCGGTCTCGTGGTGCAGGCCCGCGACGTGCACGGCGGGCTGCACTGGCATTCGGCCAAAACCGAACTCCCGATTCCGCGTCAGCTGCCGCAGCCCGCCGCCGGGTTCGTCGGACGTGGCACCGAACTCGACTCCCTCGACGCCTGGGTGACCACCCACTGGCTGCTGGTGGTGAACGGGCCGGCCGGCGTCGGCAAGACCGGGCTGCTGCTGGCCTGGGCGGCGCGCCGGGCCGCCGACTACCCGGACGGGCAGCTCTACGCCGACCTGCGCGGCCACGGACCCGGCGAGCCGGCCGGCCCCGCCGAGACCCTCGGCGGCTTCCTGCGGGCCTTCGGCGTCGAGCGGATCCCCGCGGACCCGGCCGAGGCCGCGGCACTCTGGCGCTCCGTCACCGCGGGCCGCCGCGTCCTGGTGCTGCTGGACAACGTGGTGACGGCCGCCCAGGTCCGCCAGTTGCTGCCGGGCGCGCCCGGCGCGCTGGTGGTCGTCGCGAGCCGCTTCCGGCTCACCGGGCTCGGCGTGGACGGCGCCGCGTTCCTGCCGCTCGGCCTGCTGGACGAATCCGCCTCCGAGGAGGTGCTGGCGCACCGGATCGGGTCCGGGCGGACCGGCGCCGAGCCCGAGGCGGCCCGAGAACTGGCCGCCCACTGCGGCGGTCTGGCCCTGGCGCTGTCCGTGGTCGCGGCCCGGGTGGCGGCCCGGCCCCGGATGAGCCTCGCCGACGCCGCGGCCGCGCTGGAGCGGGAGAGCGGACGGCTGGCGGCGCTGCGGCTGGCGGGCGAGAGCGCGGTGCAGGGCGCACTGGACGCCAGCTGCGCCGGGCTGTCCGAACTCCCGGGCCGGCTCTACCACTTGATGGGCCTGCTGCCGTTCGCCGACTTCGGCGCGGCGGAGTGCGCCGCGCTGGCCGGGCTGGACCTCGCGACGGCCGAGGACCTGCTCGACGTGCTGGCCGAGGCCAACCTGGTCGAGGAGTTGGGCGACGGCCGCTACCGGTGCCACGACCTGGTGCGGCTGCACGCGGCCGGCCGGGCCCGGCACCTGGAGCCGGCGGGGGAGCGGGAGGACGCGCTGCGCCGGGTGCTGGAGTGGTACCTGGCCACCTGCTCCGCGGCCGAGCGGGTGCTGACCCCCAACCACGCGACCCAGCGCCGCGACGTCCGCCGGCCGCTGCCGCCCGCGCCGTTCGCCGAGAGTGACCGGACGGCCGCGCTGGCCTGGCTGGACGCCCGGCGCGGACACCTGGCGGCGGCCGTCCGCACGGCCGAGGCGCACGCCTGGGACGGCCTGGTGTGGCAGCTGGCCGACGCCATGCACCCGCTCTTCCTGCGCCTGCGGGCCCACGAACTGGGCTCGGCGGTCCACGAGTCGGGGCTCGCGGCGGCCCGCCGCGAGGGCGACCCGGCGGCGCTGGCCCGGATGCTGACGGACACTGCCACCCGGCTCTACAACCTGGGCCGGGGCGAGCGGGCGATGCCGCTCTTCCAGGAGGCGCTGGCCGCCGCGCTGGCCGGCGGCGAGCCGAAGGCGCAGGGCCAGGCGCTGCACGGGATCGGCCGGATCCACCACGCGGCCGGGCGGTTGGACGAGGCCCAGGACTGCTTCGAGCGGGCGCTGCGCCTGCGGCTGGCCGTCGGCTACCAGCGGGGCGCGGCGCTGACCAGGATGACCCTGGCGGAGATCGCCGTCGCCCGCGGCCGCCCCGACCTCGCCGTCCCCGAACTGCTGCTCGCCCAGCGGACCCTGACCGAGCTGGGCGAGCCCTACGAGGCGGCCCGGGCGCTGGCCCACCTGGGGCGGGCCCGGACGGTGCTGGGCGACCACGCGGCGGCGGCCGAGGCCCTGGAGCGGGCGGTGGAGCTCTTCCGGGCCGCGGGGTCGCTCTACTGGGAGGGGCGGACGCTGGAGCTGCTCGGCGAACTGGCCGAGGCGAGGGACGACCCGGAGCGGGCCTCGGCCCACTACCGGGAGTCCCTCGCGCGCTACCAGCGGATGGGCGCGCCGGACGCCGAACGGCTGCGGTCCACGGTGGAGCGACTGGCCGGCGCACAGCCGCAGGCCGGTCCCCCCGGGTGAGCGGCGGCCCGGACCGGCACCCGCACGGCCAGCGAACGGGCCGGCCCGGCGTGGCCGTTCAGCGCAACGGCCCGCAGCAGCTGCACCGGAAGCCGCGCCACCAGGCAGCCGTGCAGCAGCGAACCCAGCACCCCGGCGGGCACCCCGCGCCCGCCAGGAGCCGGCCGCCAGCTGAGCCGCCCGTGCGGCCAGGCGGTGTCGACGACGCCGTCCGGCCGGGCCAGCGCGGCGACCAGGCAGCCGGGATGACGGGCCAGCAGCTCGCCGGGCAGCCCGGGACCGGCGCCGTCGCGGTACAGCACGTCGGCCGCCTCCCGGAGCCCGGGCGGCCCGGCCGGGGCGAGCTCCACCGCCAGGTGCTCGTCGGCCCGCCAGGCGGGCAGCGGCTGCCCGCCGTCGAAGACCAGCCGGAGCAGCAGCGGCGCGGACCCGGTGCCGGCCAGCAGCACCAGGGCCGTCGCCCGCCCGGTCACCGCCCGCCCGGTCACCGCCCGTCCGGTCACCGCCCGCCCGGTCACCGCGGCCCCCGGTGGACCAGCGGTTCCGGCAGTGCCAGCGGCTCGGTCTGCGGCCGGTGCGCCGGCTCGCCCAACTCCAGGACGCGGTAGAGCAGTTCGCGGATGCCCTGGTTGAACGACCCGGGCCGGGAGGAGATCCTGGCCGCGATCTTCCGGTAGTCGGCGGCCCGGTAGCGCTCGGCGGCGTAGTCGAGCTGCTCCGCGAGCGGCCTGCTGGGTGACAGCGCCGGTGCGGTGCGGGCGAGTTGGGCGCCGGGGGAGTCCTGGTTGACGGACCGGAAGGGGTAGCGGGAGATCAGGATCGGCGCGTCGGTCATCGTCCCGTAGAGCGTGACCGAGCCGTGGTCGCCGATCACGAAGTCGGCGGCGATCAGCACCGGCCGCCAGTCGTGCTGCGGCGGGACCAGCACGATCCGGTCGCCGAGGGCGTCCGCCAGCCAGCTGCGGACCTGCCAGGCGCCGTGCCCGGCCCAGACGTTCGGGTGCACCAGCAGGGCCACCCGGTACCCGGGGAGTTCGGTGAGCAGCCGGGGCAGCAGGGAGTCCAGCCGGTTGAAGGCCGAGCCGAGCCCCCAGGTGGAGCTGACCAGGACCAGCCGCTCGTCCTCCCGCAGCCCCAACGCGGCCCGGTGAGCGCCGCGTTGGCCCAGGCCCAGGGCGATCCGGTCGTAACTGGCGTCGCCCACCACCTCGGTGATCGGCAGCGCCTCCGGGCACCAGCGGGCCACGGCGGCCAGGTCCTCGTCGTGCGCGACCGCGAAGGCGACCGGCACCACCTTGCCCTGCCAGGTCAGGTAGCGGCGGCCGAAGCCGCCCACGGTGCGGTCGGCGGTGTCCTGCGGGCGCGACAGCTTGATGTGCCCGGCCCCGTGCGGCAGCCGGACGACCGGACCGGTCAGCTGTTCCATGCCCTGCGAGCCGGCGGTCAGGATGAGGTCGAAGCGGGTCCGGCAGGCCTCCTCCCAGGGCAGGGCGGTGCCGCCGAGGTCGGCGAGCACGGCCTCGACGCCGCTGTTGAAGGCGTGCGGGGCGACGGTGAACTGGACGCTGACCCGCAGGTCGGCGCGGAAGACGGGGAGCAGGTCCTGGAGGCGGCGGCCGTAGACCGTGCTGTGGATGACGACGAGCACGCGCTTGCAGTCGGGCAGCGTCCCCCACTGGCCCGGGTCGCGCCGGACCGGGCCGGAGCGCTGCTGCTGGTCCGATGACATGTCGGTTCCCCCTCGGTGTGCCGTTCGGCTGGCGGTCGCGTGGGCCGCGACCTCTCGGGGGTTGCTCGGGGATGCTGGCGGAAGTCCTGACACGGCCTTGCGGAATCCTTGCCGCGCAGCTGGCGGCCGGAGCGGCGACCCGGCGCCCGGCGGTCGCGCGGCGGGGGAGGCGGGGCGCGTCCGGCATATGTCGCCGCGTCAGCCCCGGTCAGTGCGGGTCAGCGTGCGGCCGCCTCCGCCCGCAGCGCCTTCAGGCGGGCCACGTCCGCCGGGTGCCCGTGGCCGGGGGCGGCCGAGCGGTCCGGGGTCTCCAGGATCAGCGGCACCCCGGCGGTGGCGGGGTGGGCCAGCAGGTCGCGGAACGGGGAGGCGCCGATGTGGCCGTCGCCGATGTTGGCGTGGCGGTCCTTGCGGGAGCCGGCGACGTCCTTGGAGTCGTTGGCGTGGATCAGGCGCAGCCGCCCGGGGCCGGCCGCGTCCTCCAGGACGGCCAGGGCGGCGGCGACGCCGTCGGGGGCGGCGAGGTCGTGGCCGGCCGCGAAGACGTGGCAGGTGTCCAGGCAGACGCCGACCCGGGGGTGGCGGTCCAGCGCGTCCAGGTAGTCGGCCAGCTCCTCCAACCGGGAGCAGAGCGAGGCGCCCTGACCCGCCGTCGGCTCCAGCAGCAGCCAGGGGGAGTCGTCGCCCAGCGCGTCCAGCTCGTCGAGCAGCGGGCGGACGTCCTCGCGCACCTGGGCCATCGCCTCGGCCCGCCGGTGCGCGCCGATCGAGGAGCCGGTGTGCACCACCACGCCGAGCGCGCCGATCGCCCGGCCGCGCAGCAGCGAGTGGCGCAGCGAGTCGGTGGAGCGCTCGCGGGTGGCGGGGCTGTCCGAGCCGAAGTTGATCAGGTAGGGCGCGTGCACGTAGGCCGGGATCCGCCGCTCGGCGCAAGCGGCGCGGAAGGCCTCGTCCTGCGCCGGGTTGCCGGCGGGGGTGGCCCAGCCGCGCGGATTGGCCACGAAGACCTGGACGGCCTCGCCGCCGATCCGCTCGTTGTAGGCCAGGCCGGTGCCGACCAGGCCGCGCCCGGCCACGGGGACGTGCGCGCCGATCGGGTTGCGCGGTGGTGCGTCGTTCACCCTGAGAGGGTGCCACACGCGGACGAGGCCGCCCCCACCAGGTGGGAGCGGCCTCGCCGTGGAGCGGGAGAGCGGTGATCAGCTCACGGTGTAGCTGTACGGCAGGGCCGCCAGCACCGAACCCGTGGTGGCGAAGCTGTTGTTCGCCAGGGCCGCGCCCGCCGGGCCGGAGACCAGGTAGAGCACACCGTGCACCACGCTGCCCTTGGCGCCCTTGGGCGTGATGGTGACCTGCAGGCTGCCCGTCGCACCGGGCGACAGGACCACCGGGGTGACGGCCGGGGCCGTCGCGTTCCAGGCCGCCGCGTACGGGTCGCCGGTGGTCGAGGAGACCGCCGGGTCGAAGGCCTGGGTGTGCGCCGAAGCGGTCAGCGTGGAGCTGCCCGCCGGGGCGCCGGCCGCCGGGAACGGGCCGATCTGCTGGATGTAGGTGCTCCAGAAGCCGGGGACGATCGGCTGCGCGGCGCTGCCGGCGTCCTTGACCACCGAGATGGTCGAGCCGCCCTGGGCCGTCTTCAGGTCGCCGAACAGGTCGGGCGAACCGGTCGGGCTGCTCAGCTCGAACTGCGCCGGGGTGGTGGAGGCCGCCACACCGGTCAGGCCGTCGGTGCCCGGCGGGACCAGGAAGCCCGGCACCACGGTGCTGGTGGTCATCGGCAGGGTGACGGTGGCGGAGGCGCCCAGCGGCACCAGCGGCAGGTTGACCCGGTTGTTCAGGCGCGGGTCGGCCAGCAGCTGCTGCACGGCGGCGGTGTTGTTGGTGTAGTTCACCGTGACGCTGACCGGCTTGCCGGCCGGCAGCTTGGTGCCCGCCGAGTTGGGCAGACCGGGCGCGGCGGCCTGGTTCTGGTCCAGGCCGATGGTGCCGGTGAAGGGCTGGCCGAGCTCGGCGCCGGAGACCGGGTTGAGCACGTTCAGCACGAACCGCCAGCGGCCGGCGGCCGGGTTGACGGTGGTCGCCGAGACCCCGGCGGTGGTGCTGGTCAGGTTGCCGTTGGTGTCGAAGACCGCGTTGGACTCGGCGTCGATCGGGGTGCCGTTCGGGCTGATCAGCACGCCCTGCATGATCAGGTTCGGGTCCTTGGCGACGGTCAGGCCGACCCGCAGGTCCTGGTGGCCCTTCGGCACGTCGAACGCCCAGGAGAAGCTCTGGGCGGGCGAGCTGGCCCGGCCGTTGCCGCCGGTGACGGTGCCGGTGAAGGTACCGGTGTTGCCGTTCAGCGGAACCAGGCTGCGCAGCACGACCGGGACGCTGGTGGTGGTGCCGTTGGAGCCGGCGATCACGACCGACTCGGTGGCGTCACCGCCGGCGGCCGGGGTGGTCAGCTGGACCTTGAGGGTCTTGGACTGACCCGGCTTCAGGTCGGTCACCTGCGGGCTGACGGCGCCGGCCGGCACCGCCTTCTGGGTGGAGGCGTCCAGCTGCACCGGGCCGGTGAAGCCGGCCGTGCCCGCCGGGGTGTAGAGGACGGCGGTCCAGGTGCCGGCCACCGGGTGCGGGACGTCCACGATGCCGAAGTTCGGCGAGACCGCGCCGCCCTGCGGGCGGGTGTTGGTCTGGAACCGGCCGGAGGGGTCCAGCAGGGTCATCCGGACCACCGGGGTGACGGTGGAGTTGCCGTTGGCCTGCGGGGCGCCCTGCCACGCTATCGACGCGGCCAGCCGGTCGGCGCCGGCGGGGACGGTGAAGGTGGCCTTGTGCGAGACCCACGGCGCGCCGTTGGTCGCGTACGAGAACTGCGGGTCGGTGCTGGAGTTGATCTGCACCGTCTGCTGGGCGTCGCTCTGCGGCGTGAAGACGCGGGTGCTCGCGGACACGGTCTGCGGCTTCGCGCTGGTGTTGACCACGGTCACGTCGGCGGTGCGGGAGGTGCCCACCGCGCCGGTGTCGTTGATCTGACCGGTGGTCACCGCGACGGTGCTGCTGTCCGTCGAACCGGCCGGGGCCTGGTAGCCGCGGGCGGCCTCGACGGCGCCGCGCACGTTCAGCAGGCCGGCGCCCTGCTCCTCGGCCGGCAGGCCCAGGTCGGAGGCGGTGCCGGTGAGGAACTTCTTCACCAGGGCGGGCGTCGGCGACTGGCCGTTGTGGCCGTCGCGGTAGGCCTGGATGACGTCGGCGGCGGCGCCGGCGGTCAGCGGGGCGGCCTGGCTGGTGCCACCGAACGGCTGGATCGGGCTGCCCTGGCCGTTGAAGTTGGTGCACTCGGTGTAGATCGAGACGTCCGGCGAGCAGAGCGCCCAGTCGGACTCACCGGGGGCGACCAGGTCGACGGTCTTGCCGGCCTGGGTGACGCCGCCGGAGGAGAGCGCCGAGATCCGGTTGTTGGCCCAGGTCCCGTTGGAGAACTGGAAGGCCGCGTAACCGGTCTGCGCGTACGACTGGTTGTCGGTCGAGGCCCCGGCGGAGATCACGTTGGGGTCGGTCGACGGGGTGCCCACGGTGCCGTTGATGCCGGCGTCGCCGCTGGAGACGGTGACCGTGACACCGGCCTTGACGGCCATGTCGTTGAAGAGCGAGATGGTGTCGTGCGCGCCGCTGTCCGGCGTCACGTTGCTGCCGAAGGACTCGTTCAGGACGTCCACGTGGGCGACCGTGACGGCGTAGTCGATCGACTGCAGGATCGCGGAGTTCGGGAAGAGGTCGCCACCGGCCTTGAGCGCGACCAGCGAGGCGCCCGGCGAGATGCCCTCGATCCGGATGTTGCAGCCGGCCGGCAGCGGGTGGCTCGGGTTGACGAACTTCGACAGGTCGTAGCTCTGGGTCCCCTGGGCGATCATCGCGGACGCGTCGCCGAAGGCCTCGGCGTCACCGGCGGGGCTGAAGAAGCCCTGGCCGGAGAAGTCCTGGTAGTCCACCACGGCGTGCGAGCCGTCGGGGCGGATGAAGTCCGGGTTGTTCGGGTCCAGGCCGTCCGCGATGTAGGCGACCTTGACGCCGGTGCCGTCGGCGATCTCGTGCGCGCCGGGGGCGCCGGGGCTGGACTCGGTGTGGGTCGAGTACAGCGCCTCGGGCTCCAGCAGCGGCTTGCTCGGGTCGCTGGGGCAGACGGCGTTCGGGTCCTGCGCGTCGCCCTTGGCGACCGAGGGCGTGGTGGCGGCCTTGGCGGTGCCGGCCGGCTTGGCAGCACCGGTCCCGTCGGCCTGGTCCGTGCCGGCCTTGGCCGGGGCGGGCGGGGTGACCCGGACGGTCTCGTCCGCGATGACCTGGGCGACGGCCGGGTCCGCGGACAGCTGGGCCCGCAGGGCCGGGCTGACCGTGGCGGAGAAGGCGTTGCCGACCACGAAGCTCTTGATGTCGCTGCCGCCGCCGGCGCGCACCTTGGCCAGCAGCGGTGCCTGGGCCTGGGTCGCCTCCTTCTTGCGGGCGTCCAGGTGCCCGGCGTCCGCCGGGGCACTCGCGAGCTGGTCCTTGAGGATCACGATCACCGGGGCCGGGTTGCCGCTCTCGGACGCCGCCTGGGCGTTCGGGGCGGGGACGGCCGGAGCGCCGTTCGCGGTGGTCCCGAAAGCCAGGACCAGGGAGGCGGCGGTGAGGGTGACGGCTGCGAGCTGCGGTTTGCGCCAGCCGATCATGAACTTCCTTTCGTCTGATAAGACGTCAGGAGGCGTCACCAGACCGCGCGTACCGGGGTCGGACGCACGCGTGCCTCTGGAACGCCCGTCCCGACAAGCTCACGCATTCCATCGCGCCCGCGGCCTTTCGGACAAGGGGTTGCGGGGTACGGAACAACAGCGAGAGCGGAGTTGACCGTCCGATAGACGGACAATCGCACGTCAGACGGGTCATGACAGGTCGCCGCGCCGTGAGCTTTTTATGAAGATCGCAACATAACCATTTGGCTGTCCGGAAATATTGGTTGTCATGGACCTCTCCAACACGGCGTCAGCCGCGGACCCGCTCCACCCGAGCACCGTCCCCGGCCTGCTGCGCCGCTCCGCCGCCCGCACCCCCGAGCGCCGCGCGCTGCGCTACACCGCCCCCGGCACCGACCGCTCCTGGACCTACCGGGAACTCGACGACGCCGTCACCCGGGCCGCCGCCCACCTGCTCGCCCTCGGCCTGCGCCCCGGCGACCGGGTGGCCGCGCTCGGCCGCAACTCCGACGCCTACCTGCTGCTCTTCCTCGCCTGCGGCCGGGCCGGCCTGGTCCACGTGCCGGTCAACTACAACTGCAACGCCGCCGAACTGCGCTACTTCACCGAGCAGTCCGGCAGTTCCGCGCTCTTCCACGACGCGGCCTTCGGCGAACTGGTCGCGGCAGTCCGCCCGGCGGGCACCACCCGCCCGCTGGAGGACCTGCTGACGGTGGCTCAGCACGGCCCCGTCGAGGATCCTGGGGTGCCGGTCCGCGACACCGACCTGGCCCAGCTGCTCTACACCTCCGGCACCACCGCCGCCCCCAAGGGCGCGATGATGACCCACCGGGCGCTGCTGCACGAGTACCTGTCCGCCGTGGTCGGCCTCGACCTGCGCGAGGGCGACCGCCCGCTGCACGCCCTGCCGCTCTACCACTCCGGGCAGCTGCACGTCTTCCTGCTGCCGGCCCTGCTGCTCGGCTGCGAGAACCACCTGGTGCAGAGCCCGGACCCGGCCCAGGTGCTGCGGCTGCTCGCCGCCGAGCGGCTCACCTCCTTCTTCGCCCCGCCCACCGTGTGGACCGCGCTGGCCGCCCACCCCGACTTCCCGACCACCGACCTGGGCGCGCTGGAGAAGGCCTACTACGGCGCCTCGGTGATGCCCGCCCCGGTGCTGGAACGGCTGCGCGCGGCCCTGCCGGGCACCGGCTTCTACAACGCCTTCGGGCAGTCCGAGATCGCCCCGCTGGCCGCCGTGCTGCGCCCCGAGGAGCACGCCGACCGGCCCGGCTCGGCCGGCCGCACGGTGCTCTTCGTCGAGGCCAGGGTGGTGGACCCGCAGGGCCGCGAACTGCCGCCCGACGAGCCCGGCGAACTGGTCTACCGCTCGCCCCAACTGTGCACCGGCTACTGGGACAAGCCGGAGGAGACCGCGGCCGCCTTCGACGGCGAGTGGTTCCGCTCCGGCGACCTGGTCCGCCGGGACGCCGACGGCTACCTCTACGTGGTGGACCGGATCAAGGACGTGATCAACACCGGCGGCGTGCTGGTCGCCTCCCGCGAGGTGGAGGACGTGCTCTTCGCCCACCCGGGCGTCGCCGAGGCCGCCGTGATCGGCGTCCCGCACCCGCACTGGATCGAGGCGGTGACCGCCGTGGTGGTGGCCCGGGAGCCGCTGGACGGGGCCGAGCTGATCGCCTGGCTGCGCGAGCGGCTGCCCGCGCACAAGACGCCCAAGGCGGTGCACTTCGTGGCGGCGTTGCCGAAGAACGCCTCCGGCAAGGTGCTCAAGCGGGAGCTCCGGGAGCGGGTGACCGGCTCCGGGAACGCGTTCTGACGGTCGGTCAGGCCGGGCTGCCGGGCGGCAGCTCCAGCTCGAACCAGACCACCTTGCCCTCCTTGGTGCCCCGGCTGCCCCAGCGGTGCGCCAGCTCGTTCACCAGGTGCATGCCGCGCCCGCCCTCGTCGTCCTCCAGCGGCCGGCGCAGCTTGGGCGCCTGCCCGTCCACGTCGGAGACCTCGATGGTGAGCACCTGGTGGCGGAAGAGCCGCAGCTGGGTCGGGGCGCCGGCGTGCACCAGGGCGTTGGTGATCAGCTCGCTGGTCAGCAGCTCGGCCTGGTCGGCCAGCGCGTCCAGGCCCCAGCCGGCCAGCACCCGGCGGGTGAACCGCCGGGCGTGGCCGACCAGGGCCCGGTCGCCGCGCAGCGACAGGGTGGCGATCCGGTTCGGGCCGATCGGCTCGGCCCGGGCCATGATCACCGCGATGTCGTCCTCCCGGTCGCCGGTGACCAGCCGGTCCAGCACCGCGTCGCAGCTCTCCTCCAGCCCGCCGCGCTGCTCGGCCACGGTGCGCCGCAGCAGCTCCAGCCCTTCGTCCAGGTCGCGGTCCCGGCGCTCGATCAGGCCGTCGGTGCAGAGCACCAGCAGGCCGTTCGGCGGCAGTGCGAAGTCCACGCTCTCGAACGGCACCCCGCCCACCCCGAGCGGTGCGCCCGGCGGCAGCTCCAGCACCTGCGGCTCGCCGTCCGGGCCGGTCAGCAGCGGCGGCACGTGGCCGGCGCAGGCGGCGGTGCCGACCAGGTCCACCGGGTCCAGCACCACGCACACGCAGGTGGCGTACTGCCCGTGGCCGGTGCCCTCGTTGACGGTGGCGGCCGCCTCGTCCAGCCGGCGCAGCACCCGGGCCGGATCCATGTCCAGGGTGATCAGGGTGCGCGCCACGGTGCGCAGCTGACCCATCGTCGCCGCGGCCCGCAGGCCGTGCCCGGTGACGTCGCCGACCACCAGCGCGACCCGCCCGCAGGGCAGCGGCACCACGTCGAACCAGTCGCCGCCGACCTCGCTGAGCTGACTGGCCGGCAGGTAGCGGTGGGCGATCTGCAGGCCGGGGGAGTCGGGCACCCGCTGCGGCAGCAGGCTGCGCTGCAGGGTCAGCGCGGTGTCCCGCTCGCGGCGGTAGAGCCGGGCGTTGTCGATCGCCACCGCGGCCCGCGCGGCCAGCTCCTCGGCGAGCGCCACGTCGGCCTCGGTGAACGGCTCCGGGTTGTGCATCCGCATGAACTCGGCGCCGCCGAGCACCCGGCCGCGGGCCAGCAGCGGCACCATCAGGTAGGAGTGGATGCCGGAGTCCAGGGCCGGCTGGATCCGGTCGGGGGAGGCCACGATGGTGGCCAGGTTCTCCTCGTCCACCTCGGCGACCAGGATCGACCGGCCGGTGCGCAGGCTCTGCGCGTACAGCGCGGCCGACTGGGAGCTGCCGCCCACCGGGTCGGCGGCGCCGGTCAGCACCCCGCCCGCGTCCACCTCGCCGACCGCCACCGCGCGCATCGTCACGGTGCCCGACGGCGGCACCACGGCGCCCTCCGCGCCGATCAGCACGGCCTCCAGCAGGTCGACGGTGACGAAGTCGGCGAACCGGCCGAGCACCACCTCGACCAGTTCCTCGGCGGTGCGCGGCAGGTCCAGGGTGGTGCCGATCCGGGAGGATGCCTCGTTCAGCAGGGCCAGCCGGTCGGTCGCCTCGCGGGCCTGCACCAGGGCCTGGCGGCGGGCCTCGGCGGCCCGCCGCTCCAGGGTGTAGAGCCGGGCGTTGTCGATCGCCACGGCGGCCCGGGAGGTCAGCTCGTCGCCGAGGGTGATGTCCGCCTCGGCGAAGGACTCGCGCTCGCCGCGCCGCGAGTAGACCACCATGCCGAGCACCGTGCCGCGGGCCACCAGCGGGGTGATCCGCACCGATCGGGACCGCCGGCCGAGGAAGCTGCGCAGCTGAACGCTGGTCAGCGCCCCGGTCAGCGGCGGCAGTTCCCAGGACGGCACGACCACGGTCCGCGCGCCGGTCATCGCCCGGGCGTAGGCGGAGCCGGGCGGCACCTCGTAGACGCCGTCGATCGGCAGGCGGTCGAGCGGGTAGCCGGGGTCGGCGGCGGCCAGCGCCAACCGGCGCACCCGCAGCGGGGCGTGGCTGCCGGTGGCGGCCGAGTCGGCCGAGCCGACCAGCGGGTCCAGCGCGAAGACGCCGCTCAGGTCGGCCACCCGGGGCACCATCGCCTCGGCCAGCTCCCGGGCGGTGGTGTGCAGGTCCAGGGTGGTGCCGATGGAGGCGGTGGCGTCCACCAGCAGGGCCAGCCGGTCCTGCGCCCGGGCGGCCCGGAACTCGGCGAGGTAGTGGTCGGTGACGTCGACGATGGTCGAGCAGACGCCGTGGACCTGCCCGGGCGGGTCCTCCAGCCGGAAGTAGGAGGCCGACCAGGCGTGGTCGTGGTGCGGGTCGCCGGGGGTGCGGCCGTGCGAGCGGGCGTCCAGCACCGGCTCGCCGGTGATCAGCACCTGCCGCATCACGGCCTCGATCTCGGCGCCGTTGATGCCGGGCAGCACCTCGGAGATCCGCCGGCCCACGTGCTCGGCCACCGTCATGCCGTTGACCTGGGCCAGCGCCTGGTTGAGCCGGACGAACCTGAGCTGCTCGTCGTAGACCGCCATGCCGACCGGGGACTGGGTGAAGAAGCCGTCCAGCACCGCCAGGTCGGCCTGGATCCGGCGCAGCGAGGTCACGTCGGAGGCCACCGCGAGCACCAGCGGCTCGCCGTCCGGGCCGGTCACCGGGTGGGTGCGGAACTCCAGGTTGACCAGGTGGCCGGAGCGGTGCCGGACCGGGAAGACGCCGGACCAGGACCGGCCGGACAGGATCCGCTCGAACAGCTCCAGCACCTGCGGGCGCTGGTCCTCGGTGGCCAGCAGCACGGCGGCGGGGGTGCCGATCGCCTCCTCGGCGGTGTGGCCGAGGAGTTCCGCGGCGTCGTCGCTCCAGTGCAGGATGCGGCCGTCGCGGCGCAGCAGCGCGGTGGCGATCGGCACGATCAGCGGGGGCTCGGAGCGGCCGTCAGCGCCGTCCGCCGCACCGCGGCGGGCGGCGCCACCGCTCTCCTGTCCGACTGCGTCCATGGCCGCCGACCGTTCGAAGGGGGTTCCCGCTCAGGCATCCCCCATTTTCCCACCGTGTCAGCAGCCCCACCGTGCCAGCAGCCCCACCGTGTCGGCAGCCCCGCCGTGTCGGCGGGCCGGCCGGCCGGGGCGGGCGGGACATACTGACCGTCATGGAGACCGGGGAGCAGTTCGAACTGGGGACGGACGGGCCGACCACGCTGCTGGTCGCGGTGGACGGTTCGGTGACCTCGCTGCGGGCCGCCGCCTACGCGGCCGGGCTGGCCAGGCGCCAGGGCAGCCGGTTGGTCGCGGTGTACGTGCAGACGGTCGGCGCGCTGGCCGGCACCAGCGCGTACGCGGCGCAGGCGCTGCGCGAGGGGGCCGAGGAGACGGCGGCGGAGCTGCGCGGGCTGGTCGAGCAGGCGGCCCGGGACCGCGGGGTGCGGGCGGGCTTCGTGAGCCGCACCGGCGATCCGTTCACCGAGATCGCGGCGCTGGCCGACGAGGTGCGGGCGGACGGGGTGTTGGTGGGCTGCTCGGAGAAGCTCGGGCACCGGCTGCTGGGCTCGCTGGCGGTGCGGCTGGTGCGGGCCGGGCGGTGGCCGGTGACGGTGGTGCCGTAGCCGAGGCGGGTCCGGGGGAATGCGCGGCGCGGGGTTTCGGTTGTATAGTGCATCTGTATCAGTTGTAGATTGCACCTAGATTGGCCAAGTGCGTCCATGAACAACACCACCAGGCACACCCTCACCCACCTCGCCCTCCACCTGCTCACCCCGCTGCTGATGTGCCTGGGCATGGCGCTCGCCTACCAGGGCGCCTTCCACCAGCCGACCCCGCACCACCTCAAGGTGGCCGTGGTCGGCGAGGGGCCGCAGGTCCGCGCGCTCGCCGACGGGATCCAGGGCAGGGCGGGCAGCGCGCTCGACGTCTCGGTGGTCGCCGACCGGGCCGCCGCCGCCCACCAGGTCGAGCAGCGCTCGCTGGTCGGCGCCTTCGTGCCCGACCCGCGCAGCCCCGAACTGCTGGTCGCCACCGCCAGTTCGGCCACCTCGGCGACCGCCGCCGAGCAGGCCTTCGGCCAGGTCGCGGCCGCCCAGGGCGTGCCGCTGCACACCACCGACCTGATCCCGACCGCGCCCGGCGACCCGACCGGCCAGGGCCTCTTCTTCCTGCTGGTGGCGCTGAGCATCGGCTCCTACGGCAGCGTGGCGGTGATCGGCGCGGCCGGCGCGGCGCTGTCGATGCGGCTGCGGGCGCTGGTCGGGCTGGCCGTCTCGCTGGTGGTCAGCACGATCGGGATCGTCACGGCCGGGCCGGTCTTCCACGTGGTGGACCACGACCTGGCGGCGGTCTGGGCGCTCGGCTGGCTCTACTCGGCCGGCGTCGTGCTGGTCGGGATCGGCCTGCACAGCTTCCTCAAGCGGTGGACCACGCTGACCACCATGGTGCTGTTCGTGATGCTCAACTTCACCAGCTCCGGCGGCATCTTCCGCCCCGAGCTGCAGCCGGCGCCGTTCGGCCTGCTGCACCGGTTCTACGACGGGGCCGGCTTCGTCGAGGGCACCCGGTCGATCCTCTACTTCGACGGCGGCGCGGGCCTGGCCGGCCGGGTGGTCTCGCTGGTGCTCTGGCTGGCCGCGGGCGCGCTGCTGGCGGTGGCCGGGGCCTGGTACGAGCGGCGCGCGGCGGGCGCGGTCGAGAGCCCGGCGGCGCGGGAGGAGGAGCTCGCGGAGGCGGCGGTCGCCGGCTGAGCGCTCAGGCGGTGCCGGGCAGCGGCAGCAGGTGGCGCTCGGCCAGGTGCCCCACCCAGTGCCGGTGGCACTGCGGACAGGGCGGCGCCCCGGCCGTCTCGTACGGGGAGGCGGTCGGGATGCCGGACCGGGAGAAGCTCTCCCAGTCGGCGCCGTCCTCGTCCCGGTAGTGCAGGACGTCGTAGTCTGCGGCCCACTGGTTCCAGCAGTGCCCGCAGGTGAACGCGACGTGTTCCACGGCCAGTTCGGTGATCATGCCGGTGCTCCCCGGATCAGGCCGCGGGCCGGTCGGGGCGGCGGCGCCCAACATCCGATACCGCCATCCAACTCCGATCCCCGGCCCCGGGCAAGGGCGGCACGGTGCGGGTGCGGACGAAGGACACTGACAGCGAGTCACCGGCTGAACTAGGATGAACGGCAACGAATGCTGCGTCCGCGCGTGCTGGAGTGGTACGGGGGCGGTCCTGGAGGTGTGGGATGTCGGAAGCGGAGGCCACGACGCTGGCCGAGAAGATCGATGGCCTGTTCCGGGTCGTCCGCCGGCCCAACCGTGAGCAGTACAGCCACGAGGAGGTCGCCAAGGCCTGCCGCGAGGCCACCGGGGAGAGTTTCTCAGCCACCTACCTCTGGCAGTTGCGCACCGGTCGGCGGGACAATCCGACCAAGCGCCACCTGGAGGCGCTCGCGCAGTTCTTCCAGGTCCCGGTCGCCTACTTCTTCGACGACGAGCAGGGTGCGGCGATCGCCCAGGAGTTGGAGCTGCTCGGCGCGCTGCGTGACGCGGGGGTGCGCAGCGTGGCCCTGCGAGCGGTCAACCTCTCGCCCGAGGGGGTGGGTACGATCAGCGATCTGATCGACGTGATCGCCCGCCGCGAGGGCTCGGCAGGGGGCAAGTAGCCGCGGCGGGACACCGGCGCACGGCGCCGGTGGTGGAACGGACGGTCGCGCCCGCCGGGCAGGGCGGGCCGGCCGAGGGGAGGACATCGGTGCGGAGTTGGAAGGGGCTGGGCCGGCAGCGGCGGCAACTCTGGCAGCGCTGCCAACGGCGGGTGGACGAACTGGAGTTGCCCGACCCGTTCGACGTCACCGGGTTCATCCGGCTGCTCGCCGCGCGGCGCGGCCGGCCGATCGAACTGATCCCGGTGACGGCCCGCCCGCAGTTGCCCTGCGGTCTGCTGGTCACCACCGACCGGGCCGACTGCATCCTCTACCTGGCCGACACCACCCCGCTGCACCAGCAGCACATCCTGCTGCACGAGGCCGCCCACCTGCTCTGCGGGCACCACGAGGACCCGGGCACCCGGTTGTCGGCGGCCGAGGCGCTGCTGCCCAACCTCTCCGGCGCGCTGGTCCAACGGGTGCTGGGGCGCACGGTGTACGCGGAGCCGCAGGAGCAGGAGGCCGAACTGGTCGCCTCGATGATCCTGCACCGGGTGCAGTCCAAGGGCCCGGTCGGCCTGGTGACGGACAGTCAGCTCTCCTGGGTCGACTCGGTGTTCGGCACGCCGGGGCGGGGCGGCGGCCGTGGTTGAGCTGGGCCCGGCCGACCTGGAGGCCTACCTCTCCGCCACCCTCTTCCTGCTCTTCGCGGCGCAGCGGATGCACGCCGCGCGCGCCCACCCCGACGACCAGGCGCAGCGCTACGCGATCGGCTTCGCGCTCTGCATGGGCGCGGCCCTGGTGGCGCTGGCACCCGCCACGGTCGCCGCGATCAGCCGGGCCGGCGCCGGCCCGCCGGACTCGGTGAAGGTGTTCGGCGACGACCTGAAGACCCTGGCGGTCAGCCTGCTGGTGCTGCTGGCCCTCGGACTGCGGGCCCGCAGCGAGCCCGAGGCCCGGCCCCGGCTGCGCCGGTGGATCCGGCGCTGGCTGGCCGCCGCGCTGGCCGTGCCGGCGCTGATGGCGCTCTGCATGCGCGGGGCGGGCCTCGCGATGCGGGGCGACGCGCTGGTGGTGCACGGCACCGGGCGCTGGCTGCTGGCCTGCTACGACGTGCTCTTCATGGGCTACCCGGTCTGCTGCCTGGTGGTGCTGGGCGCCGTGCTGACCCGGCAGGCCCGGCTGGTCGAGGCCGGGCTGCTGCGCACCGGGCTGCGGCTGATGACCGCCGCGGTCGGGGTCGGCGTGGTGTGGAGCCTGTGGACGCTGGACGACGTGGCGGACGTGCTGATCCGGGGCAGCCAGGGCGTCGGCGAGGACACCCCGTCCAACGTGCTGGGCGTCCTGTGCGCCTCGTTCGCGGTGGGCGGCGCGACCGTCACGGTGTGGGGCGCCACCCGCTGGGGTGCCAGGATCACCGCGCCGCTGCGCTGGCTGCGGGCCCGCCGCCGCTACCGGGCGCTCGGGCCGCTCTGGTCCGCGCTGCACACCGCGGTCCCCGGCATCGCGCTGGCCCCGCGGCCGAACCGGCGGCCGCCGCTGCGCGCGGCCGAGTTCGCGCTCTACCGGCGGATCATCGAGATCCGCGACGGCCAGCTCGCGCTGCGGCCGCACCTGCCGGCCGAGCTGCCCGAGTGGATCACCGCCGCCGCGGGGGAGGGCGATCCGCACGGCGCGGTGCTGGAGGCGGCCGCGCTGGCCGCCGCGCTGGAGTCCCGCCGCTGCGGCCGGCGCGCCGCCGAGTGCCAGGAGTGGGCGCCGCAGGAACTCGCGGGCACGGTGGACGCGGAGGCCACCTGGCTGCTCCAGGTGGCCGCGGCGTTCACGGGCTCGCGGCTGGTGGCCGACGTCCGCCGCGCCGCCGCCGGGCCCGGCTGACGGTCGGCGGGCGCGTCCTACCGGGGCAGGTCCGGGGCGTCCGGCAGGTCGGGGCCGTCCGGCAGCGCCGGCGGCCCGGGCAGCCGCGGCGGCGCGGGCAGACGTGCGGGCCCGCGCAGCTCGACGTCGGGCAGCTGCGGGGCGTCCGGCAGCTGCCCCGGCTCGGGCAGGTGCGGGATGTCGGGGAGGTGGTGGAGTTCGGGCAGGTGCGGGATGTCCGGCAGGTGGTGGAGTTCGGGCAGGTGCGGGATGTCCGGCAGGTGGTGCAGCTCGGGCAACTGCGGGGCGTCCGGGAGGTCGTACGGCTCGGGCAGGTGCGGGGCGTCCGGCAGGTGGCCGGGCTCGGGCAGCTGCGGGAGGTCGGGCAGGTCGTCGGTGCGCGGCAGCTCGGGCGGCTCCGGGAGCTCCGGCGGCTCGGGCAGGATCGGCATCGCGGGGCCTCCTGTGGCGGGTGGACGCTGCGTCACATCGTGCTCGGCCCAGTGTCGTTGGGCAAGGCCGGGGCGGCGCTTGCAGCCCGGGCGCGCCGGAGTGACGCTGGTGGGGACGAGGAGGTCCACCATGCACAACCAATGGGATGTCGAGCTGAGCTTCGAGGCAGACGGTGTGAACACCGTCTGTGACGCCCGGCTGGTCGGAACCCGGGCCCCGCAGCTGCAGGGCCACGGCGAGGCGGTCCGCAGCACCGAGGACCGGCCGCTGGCCCGGATCGGCGAGGAGGTGGCCGCCTGGCGGGCGCTGGACGACCTGTCGCGCCGGCTGCGCGCCCAGTCGGCGGGGGAGATCCAGGACGAGGGCCACCGCCCGGCCTACCTCGTCTACTGACGGGCCGCTGACCGCACTGTGAGCGGGCCCGACGGCGGTTGATCGTTTCTGCCAGGCTGCCCGGCATGACGAGTCGAGCCGATGCCCCAGCCCTGGCCGCCCGCGCCGCCGCCGTCGGTGCCTCCGCGGTGCGCGAGATCCTCGCGCTGACCGCCCGTCCGGAGGTGATCTCCTTCGCCGGCGGCCTGCCCGCCCCCGAGTTGTTCGACGCCGAGGGCCTGCGGGCCGCCTTCGACCGGGTGCTCGCCGAGCGCCCGCACCAGGTGCTGCAGTACTCCACCACCGAGGGCGACCCGCAGCTGCGGGCCGCCGTCGCCGCCCGGTACACCGCGCGCGGCCTGGCCACCGAGCCCGACGACCTGCTGGTCACCAGCGGCTCGCAGCAGGGCCTCGGGCTGCTCGCCACCGCGCTGCTGGAGCCCGGTGACACCGTGCTGGTCGAGGACCCCAGCTACCTGGCCGCCCTGCAGTGCTTCGCGCTGGCCGGCGCCCGGGTGCTGCCGGTGCCGACCGACGAGCACGGGGTGGACCCGGCGGCGCTGGTCGAGCTGGTCCGCGCCGAGCGGCCCAAACTGCTCTACCTGGTGCCGAACTTCCAGAACCCGACCGGCCGCACGATGCCCGCCGAGCGCCGCCGCGCCGTCGTCGAGGTCGCCGAGCGGGAGGGCCTCTGGGTGGTCGAGGACGACCCGTACGGCGAGCTGCGGTACGAGGGCGAGGCGCAGCCCTGGCTCTGCGGGCTGCCCGGGGCGGCCGACCGCACGGTGCTGCTCGGCAGCTTCTCCAAGGTGCTGGCGCCCGGTCTGCGGCTCGGCTGGCTGCGCGCCCCGGCGGCGCTGCTGCGGGCCTGCGTGATCGCCAAGCAGGCCACCGACCTGCACACCTCGACGGTCGACCAGGCCGCCGCCGCCCGCTACCTCGCCGACCACGACCTGGACGCGCACCTGGCCACCGTGACCGCCGCCTACCGGGAGCGCCGGGACGCGCTGCTGGCCGGCCTGCCCGCCGCGCTGCCCGCCGGCAGCGCCTGGAACCGGCCCACCGGCGGGATGTTCCTGTGGGTGCGGCTGCCCGAGGGCCACGACGCGACCGAGTGCCTGCGCCGGGCCGTCACCCTGGACGTCGCCTTCGTCCCCGGGGCCCCGTTCTACGCCGGCCGCGCCGATCCGGCGACCCTGCGGATGTCCTTCGTCACCCACACCCCGGCCGAGATCGGCGAGGGGCTGGGCCGGCTGGCCAAGGCGCTGGGCTGAGGCACTCCCGCTGACTCGGCGTCAGATCCAGCTGGTGTCACGGCAGATGTACGAGGGCATGGCGAACCTCCTCCGGAGGGGGCGGGGACGGTGTGGGGGCGGCCGCACGGCGTGGGGGCCGAAGGTCCAGTCCACCCCGGCAGGGCGCGGCTGGTCCAGCGGGGTCCGCTGGCATTAGCGTGCATGGCAGGTTCAGGAGGGGGTCGCAAACAGGGGTGAGTGGTGCAGAACGGGACGGAGTTCGACGAACTGCCGGAGCTGGACGAGGCGGCGCTGCGCCTGTTCGAGCAGGTGCTGGCCGCCGGCGCTCTGGAACGCGGCCCGGACACCGACGGGGACCCGGCGGTGCGGGCGCTGCTCGCCCTGCGGCTGCTCCGACCGGCACCCGACCGGCCCGGGCTGCTGGTGCCGGCCAGTCCCGAGGCGGCCGCCGCCGAGGCGCTGGGCCCGCTGGAGGCGCGGATCGCGGCGGCCGGCGAGCGCGCCCAGGCCACCCGTGAGCAGCTCCGGGCGCTGCTGCCCAAGTACCGGGCCGCGCTGCGCGAGCGCGACCGGCAGGCGGAGGGCGAGCGGTTGCCCGACCTGCCGACCGTCTCGGCGATGCTCGGCGAGCAGGCGGCGCGCTGCCAGCGGGAGGTGTTCGCGATCCAGCCGGGCGGCGGCCGCAAGCCGGTCCGGCTGGCCGAGTCGGTGGAGCGCGACCTGGCGCTGCTTCGCCGGGGCATCCGGATGCGCACCCTCTACCAGCACTCGGCGCGCGGCAGCCTGGCCACCCAGGGCTACGTCGAGACCCTCACGGCGGCGGGCGCCGAGTACCGCACCGCCGCCGAACTGCCGGACCGCGCCGTGGTCTTCGACCGCTCGGTGGCCTTCCTGCCGACCCGCAGCGAGGGCGGCGACGGCAACGGCGCGGTGCTGGTCCGCGACCCGGACATCGTCGGCTACCTGTGCCGGGTGTTCGACCAGCTGTGGGCCACCGCCGCGCCGTTCACCGGCACCAGCGACGCCGCCTACCGCGAGGTGGGCGACGACCTGCGCCGCGCGCTGCTCGGCATGCTCGCCGAGGGCGACAAGGACGAGGTGATCGCCCGCCGGCTGGGCGTCTCGCTGCGCACCTGCCGCCGCCACATCGCGGACGCGCTGCTCGCCCTGGGGGCGGAGAGCCGGTTCCAGGGCGGGGTGTTCGCCGAGCGGGCGGGGTTCACCGCGCCGCAGTGACCCCCACTGCTGGTGGCCGCCGGTGTCAGTGCCCGCCGCGCGGGCGCCGGCAGTGCGTCGAGTCGGAGTAGCCGGCGTACGGCACCGCCTCGCTCAGCAGCGGCGTCAGCCGGCCGTCCAGGCAGACCGGCGAGTGGTCGATGGTGAAGGCCAGGTCGTCCGCCGTGCCCGAGGTCAGCTGGAGCTGGTCGGGGGAGTAGCCCAGGGAGCCGAGCTGCGCGCGCAGGTCGTCCGCGGTGGTCCGGTGCGACTGCCGCAGCCGCTCCAGCGCCGCCTTCAGGGCCGCCGCCTCGGCCAGCCCCTGGCAGCGCTGCGGCCCGGTCAGCGGGAGCTGCTCCTGGAAGCGGTGGTTGTCCTGGTAGTTCGGCACCTCCGCGCCGGCGGCGGGCGCCTCCGGGGAGGGCGGCAGGATCGGCTCACCGTCCTCGTCCGTCGCGGTCGGGCTCGGCGGCGGGGGCGGCGGGGGAGGGGGCGTCTCGCCGGGGCACAGCGAGGCGGACGCGGCGGGCGACGGCGACGCGGGTGCCGAGTACCCGGGTGCCGCCCCGGGGTGGCCCGGCCGCTGCTGCCCGCAGGCGGTCAGGGCGAGCAGCGCGGTCAGGAGCGCGGCGGCGGTGCGGATGCGGGGCATGCGCACCATCCTGCCTGAGGGCCCGTCACGGCTTCGAGGTGACCCCGTGGGTCTGCGAGCTGGAGTCGACGAAGAGCGTGCCGAGCGCGGCCACCGCGGCGATCAGCGCCGGCAGCGCGCCGACGTTGGCCGGGTGCAGGAACACCTGGAGGCCCGCCAGTACGGCGGTGACGCCGGTGGCCAGCACCATCAGCGCCCAGAGCCGGGTGGAGGCCTGCTTCTCCGGGTTGGTGACCAGGCCGAGCAGGGCGGAGATCAGCGCGGGCAGGTAGGAGCTGAGGCTGGCCAGCTTGGTGCTGCGGTCCATCGCGTAGTAGACCAGGAAGACCAGCAGTAGCCCGTAGGCGATCACCAGCAGCAGCGAGGCCAAGGTGCGCTGCCGGTCGGAGTCCGACGCACCACCGGTCTTCGGGGCCGTGGGTGGCGGTCCGTCAGGTGGCTTCGCCTGGACTGCCGGCGGCTCCGGGGTCGTGCTCATCGGGTCTCCTCCCCGCTCGGCGCCCCCGCCGGGCGCACCCCGCGCCCGGCCAGCTTCGCGCGCACCTCGGCCAGGTAGCCGCCGGCCTCGCCGACCGTGCCGATCGCCCCGACCCGCTGCCGGATCCGCTCGCGCTGCTCGGGCTCCAGCCGGGTGTGCAGGATCGCGGCGGTCTGCAGGAAGCCGCGCGCGGTCGGGCCGAGCGGCTGCTCCGGGTCGGCGGGCTCCGGCGGCCCCTCGGTGGGCACGAAGCCCGAGTCGGCCGGCTGCGGCAGGGTGCGCGGGGAGCGGCGCGGCGCGGGCGCGCTGAGCAGGTGGGCGAAGTGGTTGGCGTGCCGGTCCCGCTGGGTGAGCGGGTCGAGGCCGAAGAGCTGCTGCACGGTGGCGAGCAGCGAGCCGTGGTCGTACTGGGTGTGGTCCACCAGGTTGCAGGTCTGTCCGGGCGTGCCGGAGCGCAGGTCCGGCACCCAGGGCGAGACCACCACGGCCGGCACCCGCACGCCCTGCCGGTCGAACCGGAAGCCGTGCGCGTTCTCGGCCGGGTCGGTCAGGTCGCCGGGCGGCACGGCGGTGGGCGGCGGCACGTGGTCGTAGAAGCCGCCGTGCTCGTCGTAGGTGACCACCAGCAGGCTGGACTCCCAGTGCGGGGACTGCCGGATCGCCTCGTAGACCTGCTTGATCAGGGCCTCGCCGCGGGTCACGTCGTCCAGCGGGTGCTGGCTGCTGCCGCCCTGGAAGTCGGCGCCGTGGGTGAGCACGTGGCCGTAGGCCGGTTCGACGAAGGTGTAGGCGGCGTCGTAGTGCGGGCGGCGCAGGTGGGCGGCCAGGTCGTCGACGTGGTGGTAGCGGGTGAGCAGGGTCGGCAGGTCCATCCCGGCCAGCGCGGAGACCTGCGGCAGCGCGTCGCCCGCGTAGACCCGCCAGGGCAGGCCCTTGGCGGAGAGCGCCTGGTAGATGGTGCCGTGCTCGAAGTGGTAGCCGTCCAGCTTGGAGCCGGCGGTGGCCAGCGGGCCCGGGCTGCGGTCCAGGCCGGCCGAGCTGGCCGCGTGCAGGAAGAACCGGTTCGGCCAGGTCGGGCCGGGCAGCGCCGAGAACCAGCGGTCGCAGAGCGCGAACTCGCGGGCCAGGGCGCTGAGCACCGGCACCTGGCGGTCGGTGAAGCAGGCCAGCACCGCGCCCAGGTCGGCCAGGCCCGCCGCGCTGCCCTTGACCGCGGCCTCGTTGGCGTAGTTCCGGACGAACCCGCCGAGCGTGATCGGCGGGTACTCCCCTGGGTAGGCGCAGCGGTCGTCGTGCGGGCGCCCGCTGATCGGGGTGCCGGCCAGCTGCAGCTGGACGTCGCAGAACTCGTGCGGCGGGTCGACCGGCATCACGAACGGGGCGCCCGCCCGCACCCGGTAGTCGGTGCCGGCGTGGGTGTTGAGCCCGAGGCCCGGGCCGTCCACGGTGGTCGCGGCGCCGGTCACCGGGTCGACCCCGACGCCCGGCAGCAGGGTGCCGTCCGGGGCGACGCTGCCGGTGGAGACGCCGAGCATGTGGTCGAACGAGCGGTTCTCCAGCACCAGCACGAAGACGTGCCGGATGGTCGGTCCGCCAGGTCCGCCAGGTCCGCCAGGTCCGCCCGGTGCGTTCGCCCCGCTGGTCCGGCGGCGCAGCGGGCGGCGCAGCCGGTCCGCCAGGGTGAGCCCCCAGTAGAGCAGCCAGCCGGCGCTGCGGCAGCCGCCCGCCGCCGTCCGGCAGGCCAGCGCCGCGAGCGCCGCGGGCGGCAGCCGCAGGGCGGGGCGGCCGGCCCGGCGCCAGGCGGCCAGCCGGGTGCGGGCGGCCCGGGTGCGGGCCACGCCGTCCTCGACCAGCCGGGCCCGCCACTCGTCGCGGCGGTCGAGCAGGGTGGGCCGGGGCCGGGGGCAGCAGGCCTCGGGCCCGGTGGCCCGCTCGCTCCGAGCCACGGCCCGTCCTCCCTGCCCGTCGTGCTGGTGCCGTTCGTGACGTGTCGTCAGCAACGGTGCGACGGGCGGCGGGCCGCGCCAAGCGGGCGCGCCGTCGGGGCCCCCGTTCGGCCCCGCGGCGCGCGCGCCTGGGCGGTGACGCGCCGTCAGGGGGCTACGGTGGGCCGCTCGTGGGCAGGGTCGGCAGTCTGGGGGTTCCCGGTGGTCGGTGGTCGGCTCGGCTTGGCCGGGTGCTGCGCGGTGCTGCTGGCGGCGCTCTGCCCGGGCGCGGCCCGGGCGTCGGAGGGCTTCGACCCGGCCCCGGCGGTGGCCGCGCTGGGCCGGCTGCTGCCCGCCGCGCAGGCCCGCCAGTTCACCCTGCTCCCCGGCGGGCCGGCACACGGCTACACGGTGACCGGCCCGGCCGGGGCGATCACCGTGCGGGCCGACGGGCCGGCCGACCTGCTGGCCGGCGCGGGCTGGTACCTGGAGCGGGTCGCGGGCGTGGACATCGGCCTGCCCGGCGACAGCCTGGCCGGCCTGCCCGCCGTGCTGCCCGCCGTGCCGGGCGGCGCCGCCACCCGCACCGCGACCGTGCCGCACCGGTACGCGCTCAACGACACCGACGCGGGCTACTCCGGGCCCTACCGCGACTTCGCCGCCTACCAGCACGAGATCGACGTGCTGGCGCTGCACGGCATCAACGAGGTCTACCTGACGGTCGGCGCCGAGTACCCCTACTACCAGGCGCTGAAGCAATTCGGCTACCGGGCCGAGGAGTTGCGTGCCTGGATCCCGGCGCCGGCCCACCAGCCGTGGTGGCTGCTGCAGAACCTGGCCGGCTTCGGCGGGCCGGTCAGCGAACAACTGCTCGACGCCCGGGCCGCGTTGGGCCGAAAGCTGGCCGGGCGGCTGCGCGAGCTGGGGATCACCCCGGTGCTGCCGGGCTACTTCGGCACGGTGCCGCCCGGCTTCGCCGAGCGCACCCCGGACGCGGTCACCGTCTCGCAGGGCGACTGGGTGCACTTCGACCGCCCCGACTGGCTGGACCCGACCTGCCCCGCCTTCGCCCGGCTCGCCGCCGCCTACTACCGCGCCCAGCGCGAGCAGTTCGGCGACAGCACGCTCTACAAGATGGACCCGATGCACGAGGGCGGCCGCTCCGGCGGGGTGGACGTGACGGCCGCCGCCCGCGCCGTCCAACAGGCCCTGGCGGCGGCCCACCCCGACGCGACCTGGGTGCTGCTCGGTTGGGAGGACAACCCGACCACCGCCGAACTGGCCGGTACCGACCCGGCCCACCTGCTGGTGCTGGACGGCGTCGCCGACCGGTACGACGGCCTGGACCGCGAACGCCAGTGGGGCGGCGCGCGGTGCGCCTTCGGCAGCATCCCCAACTTCGGCGGCCACACCGCGCTCGGCGCCAACACCGGCGTCTGGGCCGACCGGTTCGCCCGCTGGCGGGACCGGCCCGGCAGTGCGCTGGCCGGGCTGGCCTGGCTGCCGGAGGCCACCGGCAACAACCCGGCCGCCTTCGAGCTCTTCACCGAACTCGCCTGGCAGCCAGGAACGTTGGACCAGCAGGCGTGGTTCGCCGACTACGCCGACCGGCGCTACGGCCGGCCCGACCCGCACGCCCGGGCCGCCTGGGAGCTGCTGCGCCAGGGCCCGTACGGCACCGGCTCGGGCCGGTGGAGCGAGCCGCAGGACAGCGTGATCGCCGCCCGGCCCAGCCTGGAGGCCGGCTCGGCCGCCGCCTGGAGCCCGGCCGAGGCCCGCTACGACCCGGCCACCGTGCGCCGGGCGCTGACCGAACTGCTGCAAGTGGCACCCGAGTTGAGAGTGGCCGACGCCTACCGCTACGACCTGGTGGAGCTGGCCCGGCAGACCCTCGACGACCGGGCCCGGGCCCTGCTGCCCGCGATCGCCGCGGCCTACCGCGACCAGGACACCATCGAGTTCACCCGGCTGACGGACCAGTGGCGGCGCGGCGAATCGCTGCTGGAGCGGCTGCTGGCCACCGACCCGCGGTTCCTGCTCGGCCGCTGGACCGCCGCCGCCCGCGGCTGGGCCGCCGACCCGGCCGAGGCCGACCGGCTGGAGTACGACGCCCGCTCGCTGCTCACCACCTGGGGCGGGCGCGGCCCCAGCGAGCTCGGCCCGCTGCACGACTACGCCAACCGGGAGTGGTCCGGCCTGGTCGCCGACGTCTACGCGCCGCGCTGGGACGCCTACTTCCGCAGCCTGCAGACTGCCATGGCCACCGGCGCGGACCCCGCCCCGATCGACTGGTTCACCCCGGACGACGACTGGGCGCACCGCACCGGCGGCTACCCGACCAGCCCGACCGGTGATCCGGTCGCGCTCGCCACCGAGGTGGGGAACCTGCCGTGACCACGCTCCCCGGAACCCTGTCGGCCGGAACCCTGCCGGCCGGATCCCTGCTGGCCGCCGCGCTGCGGCTGGACGCCCAGCCCGTCGACTACCTGCTGCTGGCCCTGTACTTCGTGCTGGTGATCGGCATCGGCACGATGGCCCGCCGCTCCGTCTCCTCCAGCCTGGACTTCTTCCTCTCCGGCCGGGCACTGCCCGCCTGGGTGACCGGCCTGGCCTTCATCTCGGCCAACCTCGGCGCCGTGGAGATCTTCGGGATGACCGCCAACGGCGCCGAGTTCGGCATCCCGACCGTGCACTACTACTGGATCGGCGCGATCCCGGCCATGGTCTTCCTCGGCCTGGTGATGATGCCGTTCTACTACGGCTCCAAGGTGCGCAGCGTGCCCGAGTTCCTGCTGCGCCGCTACGGCCGGTTCGCCCACCTGGTCAACGGGCTGAGCTTCGCGCTGGCCCAGGTGCTGATCGCCGGGGTCAACCTGTACGCGCTGGCCACCGTGGTCAACGTGCTGCTGGGCTGGCCGCTGTGGACCTCGGTGCTGGCCGCCGCGGTGATCGTGCTGGCCTACACCACGCTCGGCGGCCTCTCGGCGGCGGTCTACAACGAGGTGATGCAGTTCTTCGTGATCGTCGCCATGCTGGTGCCGCTCACCCTGGTCGGCCTGCACCGGGTCGGCGGCTGGGACGGGCTGAAGCGGGCGATCACCACCGCCGACCCGGTCGGCGCCGCCGCCCAGCTGCACTCCTGGCCGGGCAGCAACCTGACCGGCATCGCCAACGCCACGCTCTCGGTGCTCGGCATCGTCTTCGGCCTCGGCTTCGTGCTCTCCTTCGGCTACTGGACCACCAACTTCGCCGAGGTGCAGCGCGCCCTGGCGGCCCGGGACATGTCGGCGGCCCGCCGCACCCCGCTGATCGGCGCCTACCCGAAGGCGCTGATCGTGCTGGTGATCGTGATCCCCGGGATGATCGCCGCCGTGCTCTCGCCGGAGCTGGCCGCCTACAAGGCGAGCGGCGGCAAGCTGGCCAACGGCGTCACCTACAACAACGCGATCGAGCTGCTGATCCGCGACCTGCTGCCCAGCGGCATGCTCGGGGTGGCGATCACCGGCCTGCTGGCCGCCTTCATGGCCGGCATGGCGGCCAACGTCAGCTCCTTCAACACCGTCTTCACCTACGACCTGTGGCAGGCGTACGTGGCGCCCGGCCGCCCGGACGGCTACTACCTGAGGGTGGGTCGGGTGGCGACGGTGGCCGGCTGCGCGATCGCGGTCGGCACCGCCTTCATCGCCAGTGACTACAACAACATCATGGACTACCTGCAGACCCTGTTCTCGTTCTTCAACGCCCCGCTCTTCGCCACCTTCCTGCTCGGCATGTTCTGGCGCCGGGCCAGCCCGATGGCCGGCGGCTGGGGTCTGCTGGCCGGCACGGCGGCGGCGCTGACCATCGACCAGCTCAACCGGCACCACGTGCTGCACATGTCCGGGCAGGGCCCGAGCTTCGTCGCGGCGAGCGCGGCCTTCCTGGTGGACATCGCGGTGAGCGTGCCGGTCTCGCTGCTCACCCGGCCCAAACCGGCGGCCGAACTGCGCGGCCTGGTCTGGTCGCTGACGCCGCGGGCGGAGCTGCGCGGGCCGGCCGCCGGCGGCTGGTACCGCTCGCCAGGGCTGCTGGCCGGCGGCGCGCTGGCGCTGGCCGTCGCACTGAGCGCCGTCTTCTGGTGACCGCTCACGATTCCGAAGGAGGGCCGCAGTCGTGCTGTTCGACCTGCGCTGGATCATCACCCTGCTGTTCGGCTGCTACGGCGCCGTGCTGAGCCTGCTCGGCGCCTTCGCCACCAGCGCCGCCGACCGGGCCAAGGCGGGCGGGGTGAACGTCAACCTCTGGGCCGGGCTGGCCATGCTGGTGTTCGCGGCGCTGATGGGCGGCTGGGCGCTGTGGCGGCCGCTGGAGCGGCCGGCACAGCGCGAGGACCGGTCCTGAGGATCAGACCTGCGCGACCGGCTGACGGACCTTCAGCCGCGTCAGGGTGGTCCGCCAGCGCAGCACCTTGGCCTCGTCCGCCGGCCCGGGCCGCCAGAGCCGGACCGGCGAGTCCGGCCGCAGCGGGTGCCGCTGCGCCTTCAGGCCGCGCAACTGCCAGGTGACCGCGTCCTGGCGCAGCACCGGCAGGCCGGTGACGGGGCCGGCGGGGGTGTCGGCCTGCCAGATCAGCGAGCGGCTGAGCAGCACCAGCGCCGGGTCGTCCAGCCACTTCGCCTGCCAGTCGGCGGCGGGCTGCGTGATGAGGTCGGCGGTGCCGGACAGCTGCTCCAGCACCTCGGCGCGCAACCGCCGGGCGGAGCGGTCCAGGGCGTCGCGCAACACGTCCAGTTCGCGCAGCCGGTGGTCGTACGGGCCGTTGTAGCGGAACGGGAAGGGCTGCACCACGCGGCCGCGCTGGTCGCGGAAGGCCAGCTGGACCGCCGGCTCATCGGGGCGGATGACCAGCTCGGCGGTGCCCTGCGTGCCCACCGGAGCGGATATCCGTCCGTGGTAGAGCCGTTGGCGGGCCGCGAGCAGCCGCTGCACCTGGCTGTGCGCGCCCTGGGCGGTCAGCGCGGCGGTCCCGGCCAGCTGGAAAGCGGCCGCGCCACGCGCCAACGGTTCCAGGGACTCGCCGAGTTGGAACTCCAGGGTGCGGGTCAGCTGCTCGACCGGTCCGGCGCCACCGATCACCCCCACCGCGTGCGCGACGCCGGTGAGCAGGCGATGGCTCGACTCCGCGGCGGGTTGGCCGATCAGCCCCAGGTGGGCCCGGCAGTCGGGGGCCCCGTGCCGCCCGGCAATTAGCAACAGGTCCAGCAACTCGGTGGTGCCTGGCGCCAGTTGCGCCAACTCCCGAACGCGCCCCCGCCAGCGGTCGGCGGGTTCGCCGTCGGGGCGGTCGGCCAGCAGCGCGAGCAGCCGCCCGCCGGCCGGCTCGTACACCCGCGCGCCGAGCAGGCAGCGCACGGCCACGGTGAAGCGGTCGCCGGCGGCCAACAGCGGATCCGGGTCGTGCTCGGTCACCAGCAGCGCGCGCACCTCGGCGGCGGCGCGCTCGTCACCGGTCCGAAGCGTTTCGTCCTCGGGGTCCCGGGCCGGGTGCTCCCTCCGGAGGCAGCTGTGCCAGGCGGCCACGACGGTGCGCAGGTAGGGCTGGAAGGCGTGCTGCTCGGCGGCGGGCAGCTCCCGCAGCGCGGTCATCGGCAGCAGCAGGCTCTCGGCGGCGTCGAGCCAGTCGCAACGCGGCCGGACCGGGTCGAGCCGGCTCAGCGCGTACGCGAAGAGCCGGTGCACCTGCGCCGGCTGCCAGCCGCCCGGCAGCGCGGCCAACGCGTGGGCGATGTAGGGCTCGTGGTCCCGGCAGCCGAGCCCACCACGCTCGCGCTGCAGCCGCAGTGCCACGTCGCGGCGCTGCCGCTCGGTCAGCCGGGCGGCCAGCCGGAGGCTGCGCGGCGCCTCCAGCTCGGCTCGCGGGTCGGACTCGATCCGGCGGCGGTACAGCTTCCGGTCGGCTCGTCTGGCCCGGGCGATCGCCCGGGCCAGACGAGCCGGCACCAGCGGGTCCGGCTCGTGCTCGCCGTTGGTGAACGGGAACTGGGGCTCGCGCCACCTCACGTCCGGACCCCCTCGTGGTCGTTACAGCGCGCCGGCCAGCCGGTCGGCCATCAGCCGGATGAACCGGGCCGGGTCCTCGGGCTGCCCGCCCTCGGCCAGCAGGGCCATGCCGTAGACCAGTTCGGCGGTCTCCGGCAGGGCCGGGTCGTCGGCCCGCTCGGTGTGCGCCCGGTTCAGGCCGGTGACCAGCGGGTGGCCCGGGTTGAGCTCCAGGATCCGCTTGGCGTGCGGCAGTTCCTGGCCCATCGCACGGTACATCGCCTCCAGCGCCGGGGTGGCGTCGTGGGTGTCGGAGACCACGCAGGCGGGGGAGACGGTGAGGCGGGTGGAGAGCCGCACCTCCTTGACCTGCTCGCCCAGCTGCTCGGTCATCCAGGTCAGCAGCCCGGCGAACTCCTGCTGGCGCTGCTCCTTCTGCTCCTCGCCCTGCTCGGCCTCGCCGGTGGCGTCCAGGTCGATCTCGCCCTTGGCGACCGAGCGCAGCTCCTTGCCCTCGAAGGCCGGCACGGCGTCCACCCAGACCTCGTCCACCGGGTCGGTGAGCAGCAGCACCTCGATGCCCTTGGCCCGGAAGGCCTCCAGGTGCGGGGAGTGCTCGATCGCCTGCCGGGACTCGCCGGTCAGGTAGTAGACGTGCTCCTGGCCCTCGGGCATCCGCTCCAGGTACTGCTTGAGCGTGGTCGGCTTCTCAGGGTCGTGGGTGGAGGCGAAGGAGGAGACGGCCAGGATGGTGTCCCGGTTCTCGGTGTCGCCGAGCAGGCCCTCCTTGAGCACCCGCCCGAACTCCCGCCAGAAGTCGGCGTACTTCTCCGGCGAGTTGGCCTGCAGCTCCTTGACCGTGGAGAGCACCTTCTTGGCCAGCCGACGGCGGATCAGCTGGATCTGCCGGTCCTGCTGGAGGATCTCCCGGGAGACGTTCAGCGAGAGGTCGGCCGCGTCCACCACGCCCTTGACGAACCGCAGGTAGGGCGGCATCAGGGCTTCGCAGTCGTCCATCACGAAGACCCGCTTCACGTACAGCTGGATCCCGCGCGTCGCGCCCTGGGTGTAGAGGTCGTGCGGCGCCCGGGCCGGCAGGAAGAGCAGCGCCTGGAACTCGAAGGTGCCCTCGGCCTGCAGCCGGATGGTCTCCAGCGGCGCCGTCCAGTCGTGGCTCAGGTGCCGGTAGAGCTCCTGGTACTCCTCCTCGGTGGCCTCGTCCTTGGAGCGCGCCCAGAGCGCCTTCATCGAGTTGAGGGTCTGCGGCTCGGCCGCCTCCTCGCCCTCCGCCGGAGCCGCGGCGGCCAGCCGGATCGGGTAGGTGATGAAGTCCGAGTAGCGCTTGACGATCTCGCGGATCTTCCATTCCGCGGTGTAGTCGTGCAGCTGGTCCTCGGTGTCGGCGGGGCGCAGCTTCAGGGTGACAGAGGTGCCCTGCGGCGCGTCCTCGACGTCCTCCAGGGTGTAGCTGCCCTCGCCGCTGGAGGCCCAGCGGGTGCCGGACTCCTCGCCCGCCTTGCGGGTGACCAGCACCACCTCGTCGGCCACCATGAAGCTGGAGTAGAAGCCGACGCCGAACTGGCCGATCAGGCCCTCGGCGGCCGTCGGGTCGCCGTCCTTGGCGCCCTGCAGCTCCTGGACGAACTTCGCGGTGCCGGAGTTGGCGATCGTCCCGATGAGCTGGATCACCTCGTCGTGGGTCATCCCGATGCCGTTGTCCCGCACGGTGAGGGTGCGGGCGTCGGGGTCGGCCGTCAGCTCGACGTGCAGGTCGGAGACGTCGGCGCCGGTCACCTCCCCGCGCAGCGCGGCCAGTCGCAGCTTGTCCAGCGCGTCGGAGGCGTTGGAGACCAGCTCGCGCAGGAACACGTCCTTGTTCGAATAGATCGAATGGATCACCATCTGCAGGAGCTGACGCGCTTCCACCTGGAACTCGAACGTCTCAGTCGCCATGCCCGGTCTTTCCTCCTCGGTTCGCACGCTGTGTGCCGACCCGAGCACTGTAGATCAACGAGGTGTCGGCCGGTGCGGCGGCAGTTGACGGGGCGTCCGGCGGCCGGGGACGCGGCGGGCCCGCCACCCCCGGGCGGGGACGGCGGGCCGGGGGTGCCGGCGGTCAGAACTCGCCGTCGCGCACGCCCTCGACGAAGGCCGTCCACTCGCCGGCCGTGAAGCGCAGCGGGGTCAGCCGCGGATTCTTGGAATCGCGCAGCGCCACCGCGCCGCCCGGCAGTTCGGCCACCTCGACGCAGTCCTTGCCGTCCTTGCTGTAGCTGCTGGTGCGCCAGGTCAGGTCGGTCGGGTCCACCTGGTAGAGGTCGGCCTTGCGCATCTCGGACATGGTGTTCTCCTCTCGCGGGGCAATCGATCGGGGTCGGGGGAGTCGGTGGGTGGGTCAGACGATCAGCATCGAGTCGCCGAACTCGTAGAACCGGTAGCCGTTCGGCACGATCTCGGTCCGGTAGACCTCGGGCAGCCGGGCGCCGCCCACCAGGCTCGACGTGAGCTGGAGCTCGGAGCTGCGCGGCATGTGCAGGTTGGTCAGGAAGGCGTCGCAGGAGCGGAACCGGTGCTCCGGGCTGATGATCAACCGGGTCCAGCCGTCGCCGGGCCAGACCCGCCCGTCCTCGTCGGTCACCGTCTCCAGCGTGCGCATCACCGTGGTGCCGCAGACCACCACCCGGCCGCCGGCCCGGCGGCGGGCGTTGATCAGGTCGGCCGTCTCGATCGGCACCTCGTAGTGCTCGCAGCCCGGGAAGTTGCCGCGTTCGTCGGCGGCGGTGCGGGCCGTGTCCGCCGGCAGCACCGGCTCGGTGACGCCGGCCGTCTCGCGCAGCCAGCCGGCGAGGCGCACCACGCCCCACTTGACGCCGATGTCCAGCGTCAGCTCCGCGACCGCGACGCCCCGTTCAGCCAGCCGGCGCAGCAGGGCCAGGGTGAAGTGCCGCCCGGCGGAGGGCAGCATGATGCCGCCGGGGCGGCTCGCGTAGACGTTCTGGTAGTGCTCGGGGCGGGGCGCGGAGCCGAGGTAGTGCGGGTAGAAGAGCGTGGCGACCTTCTCCAGCGCCTCGGGCTCCGGCGGGCTCAGCAGCATCCGCCACACCCCGGGCTCCTCGGAGTGCAGCAGTCGGCCGGTCATCCGCCCGCCGTCGAAGGCGAACTCCTCGCCGGCTCGGCGGTCCGGCTCGGTGGCCACCACCTGGGCGTGCCAACTCCCGTCCGCCATCGGCGAGTACACCTGCACCACGACCGGGCGCCCGGCCCCGTCCAGGCCGCGCAGCACGGACGGCAGGACCCGGGAGTTGTTGAGCACCAGCACGTCCCCGGGCCGGAGTTCCTCGTCGATCTCGTGGAACCGCCGGTGCCGCACCGCGCCGTCGGCGCGCCGCACCACCACCAGTCGGGAGTCGCTGCGCTGTGCGCCGCGCGCCTCGACCGGCTCCTTCGCCACCTGCTCGGGCGGCACCGTGTACTCCGCGTGCTCCACCACTGGTACCCCTTCCGCAACCGGTCCCCGTCAATCCCCGCACGGCCCCTTCGTGTCCGAACCATTCGGGCCGCGCTCCTCCCAGCATGCGCCCGCCCGTCGCGCCCGCGCATCCCGGGCCGCCGGGCGGGCGGGGCGCGGCGACGGGCCCGCGGTGCGCGCCGTCCGTGGCGGTGCGTCAGCACCCGGAGTCGGCGCAGCGCATGACGGACCGCCATCCCGTGGCGCGGCGCTGCGACCGGACCGCCGGGTCGCCACGTGAGTTACCACTGAGCGGCGAGGTGCCGCCGAGACAGCCCCGACCTGCGGTTCAGCGACCCCGCGGTCCACCTACGGAGTGTGAGACCTTGCCCCGAACCATCCCCCTGCCCACCCCGCCCCACGCCCCCGCCGCACGGCGCCCCCGGGCGGGCCGACTGGCCGCCACCGCCGCCGCGGCCGCGCTGGTCGCGGCCGGCGCGGCGGCACCGGCCGCCGACGCCGCGAGCCCGGCGCGCACCTCGCTGGCGTCCCCCGTCCCCGGCTGGATCACGGCCCCGGGCCAGGGAACGCTGGTCGACACCGGCGCGGCCCCGGGCGACTGGGGCCTGTCACTGCGGGTCTACCTGGCCGGCAAGGACCCGGTGGGCCTGGCCGAGGCGGCCGAGCGGGTCGCCGACCCCGCCGACCCGGCCTACGCGCACTACCTGACGCCCGCCCAGGTCGCCCAGCGCTACGGCACCACCCCGGCCCAGACGGCGAAGGTCGGCGACTGGCTCAGCGGCTTCGGCATGCACGTCACCGGCACCAACGCCCACTACCTGGCGGTCACCGCCACCGTGGATCAGGTGCAGCGGGCCTTCGCCACCACGGTGCACGGCTACGCCCGGCAGGCCGGCCAGCCCGCCGCGCTGGCGTTCCCGGTCGGCGGGATCTCCGTGCCGGCCGCGCTCGGCCACGACATCAGCACGGTGCTCGGCCTCGACGACACCAACCCCACGATCCCCGAGACCCCCGCGAGCCCCGCCATCGCGGACACCCCCGCACCGGCCGCCGCGGCCCAGCCGTGCTCGCAGTGGTGGGGCCAGAGCAGCTCGGCGATCCCGCCCGTCGACGGCCGCACCACCGCCGTCGACCAGGTCTGCGGCTACACCCCGCAACAGCTGCGCGACGCCTACGGGGTGACGAACAGCCAGTACACCGGCAAGGGCCGCACGGTGGCCGTGGTGCTGGACGGCGCGCTGCCCACCATGGAGGCCGACGCCGACCGGTTCTTCGCCGCCCACGGCCTCCCCGGCTTCGCACCGGGCCAGTACAGCGAGAACTTCGGCCCGCGCTTCGCCGCCACCTGCGGCCACTACGCCGACGCGCCCGAGGAACCGCTGGACGTGGAGTCGCTCCACATCGCCGCCCCGGACGCCAAGGTGGTCTACGTCGGGGCCGACTGCGACACCGGAGCCGGCGGATCGACGGCGTTCCTGGACGCCCACACCCGGATCGTGGACCAGCACCTCGCCGACGTGGTGACCGACTCGTTCGCCACCAGGGAGGACCAGGACTCGCCCGCCACCGTCGTCGCCTGGGACCAGATGTTCCAGCAGGGCACCGTGGAGGGCATCGGCTTCGACTACGCCTCCGGCGACGAGGGCGACGGATCGGACGGCAGCGGCCCCGGCGCGGTGATCTTCCCGGCCTCCGACCAGTGGGCCACCGCCGTCGGCGGCACCACCCTGGAGATCGGCGAGAACGGCAACGTGGCCGGCGAACTCGGCTGGGGCGCCGACGCGGTGCAGATCAACCCGCAGGGCACCGGCTACCTGGCCCCGCCGCCCGGACAGTTCTTCATGGGCTCGGGCGGCGGCCGCAGCAACCTGATCGGCCAGCCCTGGTACCAGCGGAACGTGGTTCCCCGGGCGCTGGCCACCGGCGGCGGCACCGCACCGGCCCACCGCGAGCTGCCGGACGTCTCCGCCGACGGCGACCGCAACTCCGGCTGGCTGATCGGCTTCACCACCCCCGGCGGCAGCTACCACGAGGAGTTGGGCGCCGGCACCAGCGGCTCCTCCCCGCTGATCGCGGCCCTCGAAGCGGACGCCGGCCAGGCCGCGGGCCACGCGCTCGGCTTCGCCAACCCGCTGCTCTACCAGCTGCGCGGCACCCCGGCGATCCGCGACATCGTGCCCGCTGCGGCCGGCCAGGTGCCCCCGGTGGTGAGCTACCTGCCGAGTTGGCAGACCCCGGGCAGCTTCGACAGCTACCTCTCCCAGCTCGACCACGACAGCACCCTGACGACCGCGCCCGGCTACGACGACGTCACCGGCGTCGGCTCGGCCAGCCCGGACTTCGTCCGCTTCTTCGCGCGGCACTGACGATCCGGCACTGACGGTCCGGCGCCTGACGGTCCGGCACCTGACGGTCCGGTCCGGGTGGACGCCCGCCGGCGTCCACCCGGACCGGCCGGGTCAGCAGTGGAAGGTGGTGTTGCCGGTGCCGGAGTTGGCCCCGGTGTTGAAGTCGTGGTCGTCGCTGTAGATCACGCAGCCGTCGACCGTGGCCGTCGCGCCGAAGGTCCGGGAGTCCTGGTCGATGCTCACGCCGTAGGAGTAGTCGTCGCTGTGGGCGTTGGACGACACGCGGTCGCCCTGCATGCTCAGCACCGACCCGTCCGGCGCGTCGTCGATGACCTGGAGCTCGACCGACGCGCCCGGGGTGTTCATCCAGGCGGTCGCGCCCTTGAAGTGGGCGACCACCTTGCGGCACCCGGGGGAGTACACCAGGTCGACCCGGCCGAGGTAGGTGTCCCCGCCGTAGAGGTACTGGGCGTGTCCGACGGTGGTGCTGTAGTCGCAGCCGTCGCCGGGGCCGCTGGCGGCGGCCGTTCCGGCGGTCGCGCCGATGCCGACCAGGGCGAGGACGGTGGCCGCGGCGGCCAGCGAGGTTCGGCGGAGTGCGGTGGAAGGCAAGGGGGGTGTCTCCTCGGTGCGTCGGATCGGTGGGTCGGATCTGCCACGGGTGGGTGGTGCGGAGGGGCTGGGGCCGGCGAGCGACCCGCAGCCCCTCCGGGGACTCACGAGCAGGCGTACCAGTGGGTGGTGCCCTCGGACGCGCAGAACGACGTGGTCAGGTGGCCGTCCACGGGGTAGGTGTTGGAGCCCGGGTAGTAGAGGTCGGACCCGCCGTTCGCGTAGACCCGGTAGTCGGTCCACGGGCCGGAGAGCGTGAAGTGGACCGTGCTGACGTCGATCGAGCGGTTGTAGGAAATGCTGGTGACGCAGATCTGCTCGCCCTGCGGGCTCCTGGAGCTGCAGCCGATGGTGGCGGCCTGGGCCGGAGCCGCCGTCACCACGCCGGCCACTGCGGCGGCGGCGACGGCCAGACCGGTGATCGTCCTGCGGAACACGGTGAACCTCTTCCTGTCGGTGACTACTGATCGGTGACTACTGATCGGTGACTTCTGATCGGTGACTTCTGACGTGGGACCGCCCGCCGCGTCGTACGACGCGGGCCGGTGAGGGCGCTGACGGGGGCGGTCGGCAACTGGTCCCGGCGAAGGCGCGGACCGGACGCATCGCGGCCCGACTCCGGGAATGCCTGGTCCCAAGGATGGGGAAGCGTCACGTGTTCGGTAGCACCTGACAGGCGTCTGACAACATCGAACACCAAGGGGGACACCAGTGGACACGACCGAGCCAGGCACCGGAGCCGTGGCGGAACGCCGGGCGGCGGTGGCGGAGTTCGCCGCCGCGCTGCGCCAACTGCGCCTGAGGGCGGGTCAGCCGTCGTTCCGGGCGATGGCCGGCGCGACGGGGGCGATCTCGCACACCACGCTGCACGAGGCGGCATCGGGCACCCGGCTGCCGTCCTGGCCCACCACCAGGAGCTACGTCCAGGCCTGCGGCGGCAGCGAACCCGAGTGGCACGAGCGGTGGCTGGCCGCCGCGCAGGCCGGGGCGGTTCCGGAGCCGGCCGACCTGCCGCCCACCACGGTTCCCGCCGTTCCCGCCGCTGATGGCGGGTCAGACGAGCCCGGCCGGGACGAGCCGGGTCAGGACGAGCCGGCCCCGCCGCTCCACCCCCGGAAGCCGGCCCGCGCACTGCGGCGGCGCCGACTCCTCGTGCTCACCCACGCGCTCGCGCTGGCGGCCGGCGCCGCGATCGGCGCCGGAGCCGTGCCCGCCGGCCACGGGCCGACCGGTGCGGCCGCCGGGGAGCCGCCGGCCGCGCCCGGTTACGTCGCCCGGATCGCCTCGGCGACCGGGGCGGTGTACGCGACGTCGACGAAGCTCCCGGTCACCCACCCGGTCGCCGCCGGCGACACCCTCGTGGTGCCGGTGATGCTCACCAACACCCACGACGGGACGGTCAGCGCGACCGACAGCCGGGGCAACACCTACACCACGGCGGCGGACCAGCCCGACGGCGGCGCCGGCGACCGCACTCTGATCCTCACCGCCGTCGCGGTCAAGGCGCTGACGACCTCGGACACGATCACCCTCAGCTATCCGTCCACGGGCGAACAGCACGTGGCGGTGGACGAGTTGGCCAACGTCGGGGCGGTCGACCAGCACGCCGCCGCGACCGGCGGCGCGGGCACCGGCTTCGACTCCGGGCCGACGCCGCCCACGGCCACCCGGTCCGAGCTGGTCTTCGCCGTCGCGGGCGTCCAGGGCGGTGCGGCGGTGGCCTGGTCCGACGGGTTCACCGCCCTGCCGACGCTGTTCGTCAGCCAGGACCAGCTGGCCACGGGCTACGAGACGGTCGGCGCCCCCGGCAGCTACGCGGCCGCTGGCACCTGCGACCACCAGTGGATGGCCGCGGCCGTCGCCTTCGCGCCCGCAAGGGCTGGCAATGGAAAAGGGTTGGTGAAGAGTTCCTAAAGGTGATCTACTGTGCACCGTTCACGATCTTTCACGGGGGAAGTAGGTCCAGCGATGAAGCTGTCACGTGTCTCGGCGATCCTCACCGCGGTTGCCGTCGCACCGGCAGTCCTGATGCCGGCCTCGGCGTTCGCCGCCGACGGCAGCCGCCCGCCCGCCAACTCGGCGCCGGACGCCCCCGTGCCGGGCAGCGCCACGACCACCCCGGACGCCCCGGTCGCCCCGCCGAAGCCGGCGGACGCGACGGCGGACGAGCGCGCCGAGGTGCAGCGGATCCTCGCGGACCCGAACATCGGACGCGGCGTCCGGGAGGGCGCCCAGCAGGCGCTGAACGGCACCCCGGCGGACGTCCACCAGTTCCTGACGGTCGGTCGGTTCAAGGCGCAGGACGATGACGACCGTGTGCGGGTGACGCAGATCATCGCTGATCCGAAGTCGGGTCCTGGGGTGAAGGCTGCTGCCTCGAAGGCGATGGACGGGTCGATCGAGGATGTGCGTCAGTTCTTGGCGGTTGGTCGGTTCAAGGCGCAGGACGACGATGACCGTGTGCGGGTGTCGCAGATCATGGCTGATCCGAAGTCGGGTCCTGGGGTGAAGGCTGCTGCCTCGAAGGCGATGGACGGGTCGATCGAGGATGTGCGTCAGTTCTTGGCGGTTGGTCGGTTCAAGGCGCAGGACGATGACGACCGTGTGCGGGTGTCGCAGATCATGGCTGATCCGAAGTCGGGTCCTGGGGTGAAGGCTGCTGCCTCGAAGGCGATGGACGGGTCGATCGAGGATGTGCGTCAGTTCCTGGCGGTCGGTCGGTTCAAGGCGCAGGACGATGACGACCGCGTCCTGGTGTCGCAGATCATGGCCGACCCCAAGTCCGGTCCCGCGGTGAAGGCTGCCGCCTCGAAGGCCATGGACGGCACCATCGACGACGTCCGCCAGTTCCTGCGCTCCGGCCGGAGCGACGCCGCCGCGAAGGACAAGGCCGCCGCCGACGCGGCAGCTGCCGCTGCCGCCGACCACACCGCGGGCAACTCCGGTGCCGCGCAGCAGCCCGGCACCGCGAACCCGGCCACCGCCGTCACCACCGCGGTGACCGGTGCGGGCACGACCTCCGGCGCTGCCGGCACCACCGGCACTGTGGCCACCACGGACACCACCGGCACCACCGCCGGCACCGACGCCCCCGGCGGCGCCACCAGGCTCGCCTACACCGGCGGCGGCACCGAACTCCCGTGGGAGCTCGGCGGTTCCGCCGCGGTGCTCGCCGCCGGCGCCGGCCTGCTGTACGCCAACCGCCGCCGCCCGTCCACCGAGGGCTGAGCGCCCCTCGTAACCGATTGGCCCGCACCGGGGAACCGGCGCGGGCCAATCGGCTTTACACGTCCGTCAGTTAGCGGAGTCCGGCACGCTGGGGCTGCGCGCGTAGGCCTGGGTGGGGTTCATGCCCACGCCGTTGAGCTTCACCGTGTCCTGGGTGGAGACCTGGGCGCACTTGCTGCTGTCGTCGGCGGTCTGCGCGTCCGAGTTCGACAGCGCGGCCTGGGTGTTGACCGGCGCCGGGGCCGCGGGCGAGCCACTGCCGGACCCGCCGCCGGACCCGCCGAAGGTGGTGCCGCTGGGCCAGTCCTTGCCGATCACCAGGGTGATCCCGGAGCCGTCGCCGGGCTTGACGGCCGAGGCGGGCAGGCCGACCGAGGCGGCGACCTCCTGGGCGTCGGCCTCACGCCCGGCGGTGTAGGTGACCTCGCTCGTCTCGTCGGTGCCGACCGCGTTGGTGGCGGCGGTGCCGGAGTTGTAGCCGGCGGCCTTCAGCGCGTCGGCCACGTCGCCGGCGCGGCCGGCGATGCCGCTGCCGTTCTTCACGTGCACCGCGATCTCGGACTTCGCCGCCCCGCCGTCGGCGGGCGCGGCCGCGCTGGTGGGCGCGGGCGCGGGGGCGGAGCTGTCGTCCGGGTTGGCGGTGGAGGTGGCCGAGGCGGCGGCGGAGGACTTGGAGCCGTCGCCGTTGGTCAGCGAGGCGTCGTTGATGATCGCGTTGAAGAGGTTCTTCGCCGCCGGGGCGACGATCACCCGGGCCGGGTTGGTGGGGTCGGGGGAGTTCTGCATCGTGGTCATGGTGATGCGGTTGGTCGGCACCTTGTTCAGGTCGTCGCCCAGGTTCACCAGGTTGGTGATGCCGTTCAGCCCGTCGTCGACGGTGAGCGCCTTGGTGGCGGCGTTGGCCAGCGAGAGCATCGCGGCCGGGTTGGTCAGCGTGCCGGCGCTCTTGAGCTGGCGGACCATCGAGCCGATGAACATGTGCTGGGCGACCGTGCGGCCCAGGTCCGAGCCGTCGCCGAAGCCGTGCCGGGTGCGCAGGAACTCCAGCGCGGGCAGGCCCTGCAGGGTGTGGTTGCCCTTCTTCAGCTTCAGGTGCGAGTCGGGGTCGTAGACGTTGTTGTCGACGCAGACCGGCACGCCGCCGACCGCGTTGGACATGCTCACCACGCCGCCGAAGTCGACCATCATGAAGTGGTCGATGGGTATGCCGGTCAGCTGGTGCACGGCGGCCACGGTGCAGCCCGGGCCGTACTGCAGGCTGCTGTTGATGATGTCGCGGTGCGGCTTCATCGAGGTGTGGTTCTGGGTGTCGGTGCAGCCGGGCAGGTTGGCGACGGTGTCGCGCGGCACGCTCATCACGGTCGCGTTGCTGCGGTCGGCGGAGACGTGCAGCACCATCTCGACGTCGGCGTTGGCGCCGGCCCCGCCGTCGGAGCAGTCGCCGCCGATCTGGCAGTCCTCGGCGGTGGCGCGGGTGTCCGAGCCGAGCACCAGGATGTTGATCGGGGTGCGGCCGAAGGCGTCCGGCTTCTCGTGCCCGGCGTCGCCGGAGGTGCCGGCGAACAGCGGCGCGTGCTTGATGTTGCCGTTCAGCATCTCGTAGACGTAGCCGATGCCGCCGGCGGCCAGCACCATCACGCCCGCCGTGGTGTACGCGAGGATCCGCAGGCCCTTGCGCTTCGGCTTCTTCCGGCTCTTTCGCGCAGCCGCCCGGCCCCCGGCGGCCGGCTGGGCCCGCTTGTTGCCACTCACCGGCACGTCGGTCATCTCCACACGCCTTCCTGGCTCGGGTGCGCTCGTGCGTCGCTGCTCGGAAGTGTTGACACGGGACAACCCGTGCGCGGTTGCAGCATCCGCGCAATGTAGCAAGCGCTGCTTATGGGTCGGCCAGAGGGTTTGGGGGAGGACTCGGGGAGCGTGCCCCACCGCGCCGGCGGTCAGTGCAGGGCGGCGCCGCGGAGCAGCAGGAGCAGCAGGTCGGCCGCGCTGAGGGCGACGGTGAGCAGGAACGGCGCCCGGCTCACCGGGTTCCCGGCCCGGGCGAGCGCGGCGGCGGTCAGGGCGCAGCCGCCGGCGAGCCCGGCCCAGCCGATCGGCCCGGCCGGGCCCGACGGGCCGAGCACCAGGACGCCCGAGGCCGCGAGCAGCGCCGCGGCGGCGAGCACCCGGCTGCGGGTGCGGCCCAGGCGCTGGGGCAGCCCGCGCACGCCGGCGGCCAGGTCGGCGTCGATGTCCGGCAGCACGTTGGTCAGGTGCGCGCCCACGCCGAGCAGCGCCGCGGCCGCGACCAGCCACCACGCGGGCCACGGCCGACCGGGCAGCGACAGGGTGACGAACGCGGGCAGCAGGCCGAAGGCGAGCGCGTAGGGGAGCCAGGACCACCGGGTGCGCTTGAGCCGGGCGTTGTAGGCCAGGCCCGCCGCCACGCCGCCCAGGTGCGCCGCCCCCGCCGCGCTGCCGCAGGCGAGCGAGAGCGGCACGCAGGCCGCGCCGGCGCAGCAGGCGGCGGCGGTGGCGGACGCCGGGGCCAGGGCGCCGCGGGCCAGCGGCTTGTCGGTCCGGGCGGCGGCCAGGTCACGCCGCAGGTCGATGACGTCGTTGCTCCAGCCGATGCACAGCTGCCCGCAGAGCACCGCGGCGCCCACCAGCAGCCAGCCGGCCGGGCCCCGGCCGGTGGCGGCGGCGAGTGCGGTCGCCAGGCCGGCCACCGCGAAGGCCGGGACGGGGTGTGCGGCCAGCAGCAGGTCGCGGGCCGGGACCGGACGCCGAGCCGCACCCGCTGCCTCGGCGGGCGGCTCGGTCCGCCCCACCCCGGGCGGCAGCGCTTCGGTCGGCACGCCGTCGATGCTAGGTCCGGCCGAGCTGATCACCCGTCAGCCACGCGCGGCACCCGCGGATCCCCGGATCGCCCCCGGCCGGGTCCTACGATGACCGAATGACCCGGATTGTGGCGGTTCACGGTGTCCTGCCGTCGCGCCGCTACGCACAGCACCAGATCACGGCGGCGGTCGAGGCGATCTGCCGCCTGCCCCGCGGCGATCGCCGCCTGCTGCACCGGGTGCACGCCGCAGCCGGGGTGACCACCCGTCACCTGGCCGTGCCGGTCGAGGACTGCGCCCGCCTGGACGGCTTCGGCGCCCGCAACGACGCCTACCTGCGGGGCGCGCTCGCCCTGGGGCGGGAGGCCGCGCAGGGCGCGCTCGACCAGGCCGGGATCGGCGCGCACGAGGTGGACCTGGTGGTCTCCACCACGGTCACCGGCATCGCCACCCCCTCGCTGGAGGCCCGGCTCGCCGGCGTCCTGGGCCTGCGCCCGGACGTGAAGCGGGTGCCGCTCTTCGGCCTCGGCTGCGCCGGCGGGGCCGCCGGGCTGGCCCGGCTGCACGACTACCTCACCGGCCATCCCGACCAGACCGCGCTGCTGCTCTCCGTCGAGCTGTGCTCCGCCACGCTGCAGCGCACCGACGCCTCGCTGCAGAACCTCGTCGCCGGCGCCCTGTTCGGCGACGGCGCGGCGGCCGTCCTCGCCGTCGGCCGCGACCGCGCGGGCGCGCTCGCCGGTCAGGGCGACCGGGACGGCCGGCGGCCCGAGATCACCGCCACCCGCAGCCACCTGTTCCCGGACACCGAGCACCTGCTGGGCTGGACCGTCCGGGACACCGGCTTCCACATCATGCTCGGCGCCGACCTGCCCGACCTGGTCCGCCGTCACCTCGGCCCCGTCGTGCGGGAGTTCCTCGCCGAGCACGAGCTGAAGACCGAGGACGTCACCGCCTGGGTCTGCCACCCGGGCGGGCCCAAGGTGCTGGACGCGGTGCGGGAGGCGCTCGCCCTGCCGCCGCGGGCCCTGGAGGCGACCTGGCGCTCGCTGGCCGGGGTCGGCAACCTCTCCTCCGCCTCGGTGCTGCACATCCTGCGCGACACCCTCGCCGGCCAGTCGCCGCCACCGGGCACCCCGGGCCTGCTGCTCGCCATGGGCCCCGGGTTCGGCGTCGAGCTCGTCCTGCTGCGCTGGTAGCCGCCGATGACCCCCTACACGCTGCTGATCCTGCTGGTCGCCCTCGAACGCGGCGCCGAACTGGTCGTCGCCCGGCGCAACGCCGCCTGGAGCCGGGCGCGCGGCGGCGTCGAGCACGGGGCGGGCCACTACCCCGCGATGGTCGCCCTGCACACCGCGCTGCTGGCCGGCTGCCTGCTGGAGACCGCGCTGCTGCGGCGGCCCTTCGTGCCCGCGCTCGGCTGGCCGGCCCTGGCCGCCGTGCTGGCCGCGCAGGCGCTGCGCTGGTGGTGCGTCACCAGCCTCGGGCCGCGCTGGAACACCCGCGTCATCGTGGTGCCCGGGCTGCCGCTGGTGCGCGGCGGCCCGTACCGGTGGCTGCGCCACCCCAACTACCTCGCCGTCGTCCTCGAAGGGATCGCGCTCCCGCTGGTGCACGCGGACTGGATCACCGCCACGGTGTTCACCGTGCTCAACGCCCGGCTGCTGGCCGTCCGGCTGCGCTGCGAGAACACCGCCCTCGCGGGCGCCGGGGCGGTCGGGGCCGCCGGGTGATCGACCTGCTCGTGGTCGGCGGGGGACCGGCCGGACTGGCCACGGCCGTGCACGCCGCCGAGGCCGGGCTGGACGTCGTGGTCGCCGAACCGCGCACCGCGCCGATCGACAAGGCCTGTGGTGAGGGCCTGATGCCGCACGGCGCCCGGGCGCTCGCCGAGCTCGGCGTCCGGGTGGCGGGGCGGCCGCTGCTCGGCATCCGCTACCTCGACGGCCGGCACCAGGCCGACGCGCCGTTCCGGGGCACGCCCGGGCTCGGGGTGCGCCGCACCGAGCTGCACGCGGCGCTCGCCCGGCGGGTCGCCGAGCTGGGCGTGCCGGTCCTGTCGCTGCGCGTCGACGAGGTCCGCCAGGACGGGGCGCGGGTGTACGCGGCCGGGCTGACGGCCCGTCACCTCGCCGCCGCCGACGGGCTGCACTCGCCGATCCGGCGCCGGCTGGGCCTGCTGCGCGCCGAGCCCTGGCCCGCCCGGGGGTGGCCGGCCCGGCACGGCCTGCGCCGTCACTTCGCCGTCCGACCCTGGTCCGACCGGGTCGAGGTGCACTGGGCGGCCCGGTCCGAGGCCTACGTGACGCCAGTCGCCCCGGACCTGGTCGGCGTCGCCCTGCTGACCGGCGAACGGGGCTCCTTCGACGACCAGCTCGCCCGCTTCCCCGCGCTGCGGGAGCGCTTGGACGCGAGCGCGGCGGGCCCCGTCCGGGGCGCCGGGCCGATGCGCCAGCGCGTCCGCGCCCGGGTGGCGGGCCGGGTGCTGCTGGTCGGCGACGCGGCCGGCTACGTCGACGCGCTCACCGGCGAGGGCATCTCGCTCGCCCTCGCCGAGGCGGCGGCCCTGGTCCGCTGCGTCCGCCTCGGCCGGCCCGACGCCTACGAGCACGCGTGGCGCCGCGCCACCCGCCGCCACCGCCTGCTCACCCACGCGCTGCTGTGGGCGCGGCACCGCGCGGGGCTCGCACCCCACATCGTGCCGACGGCCGCCCGCCTGCCGGCGCTCTTCGCGGGCGTGGTCGACCGGCTGTCCTGAGTCGGCCCCCGGGCTTCAGCGGGCGGGTTCGGCCACCGCGTCGTCCGGGAGGTCCCGCTCGGCGTCGTCCAGCGTGTCGGTGAGCCCGAGGCGCAGGTGCTCGATGTGGTAGACCGCCTGGTCGAGGAGCTCGGCGACGTGGTTGTCGTACAGCGCGTAGACCACGGAGCGGCCCTGCCGGGTCCCGACCACCAGGCCGAGGTTGCGCAGCAGGCGCAGCTGGTGGGAGCAGGCGGACTGCTCCATGCCGACCTCGTGGGCGAGTTCGGTGGCGGCGCAGGGCCCTTCGCGCAGCCGGGAGAGGATCAGCAGCCGGGACGGCGTGGCCAGGGCCTGCAGCGTGTTCGCGACGCGGGCGGCGCCGGTGGCGTCCAGGCGCGCGTGCGGGGCGACGTTCTTCGCGGATGCGGCTCCATGACCCATGCGGGTCATCTTACAGCGCATACTTGAAGGGCTGTTCATATGTTCCTGTATTGTTAGTCGGGTCGGCGGTCCTGCCCGGGCCTGCCCCGCTTTGCCATGCCTTGTCCCGCCCTCGCCGTGTCCCGCCCCACCCCGCCCTGCCCGAAGGGTCCCGCCTGCCATGTCCTCCACCCTGATCGAGCGTCCGGCGCCCACCGCCGCCCAGTCCCCGGCAGCCGCCCCGCGGCGGCGCACCCGGGTGTTCGCGCTGCCCGAGGCCCGGTGGGCCGCGGCCGCGATGGTGCTCTTCCTGATCGCGCTGCCGCTGCAGCTGACCGGCGCCCCGGCCTGGGCCTGGGGTCCGTTGTACGCGCTCGCCTACGCCACCGGCGGCTGGGAGCCCGGCTGGGCGGGACTGCAGGCGCTGAAGGAGAAGACGCTCGACGTCGACCTGCTGATGATCGTCGCCGCGCTCGGCGCGGCCGCCGTCGGCCAGGTGATGGACGGCGCGCTGCTGATCGTCATCTTCGCGACCTCCGGCGCGCTGGAGGCGCTGGCCACCGCCCGCACCGCCGACTCGGTGCGCGGCCTGCTCGACCTGGCGCCCGCCACCGCCACCCGGCTGGCGGCCGACGGCGGCGAGGAGACCGTGCCGACCGCGCAACTCGCCGTCGGCGACAGCATCCTGGTGCGCCCCGGCGAGCGGATCGGCGCGGACGGCCGGGTGCTGGAGGGCGCCGGCGAGGTGGACCAGGCGACCATCACCGGCGAGCCGCTGCCGGTCGCCAAGGGGACCGGCGACGAGGTGTTCGCCGGCACGCTCAACGGGGCCGGCGCGCTGCGGATCCGGGTCGAGCGCGACGCCGCCGACTCGGTGATCGCCCGGATCGTCGCGATGGTCGAGGAGGCCTCGGAGACCAAGGCGCCGACGCAGCTGTTCATCGAGAAGGTCGAGCAGCGCTACTCGATCGGCATGGTCGTCGCCACCCTCGCGGTCTTCGCGGTGCCGCTCGCCTTCGGCGCCGCCTTCACCGGCTCGCTGCTGCGCGCGATGACCTTCATGATCGTCGCCTCGCCGTGCGCCGTGGTGCTGGCGACCATGCCGCCGCTGCTGTCCGCGATCGCCAACGCCGGGCGGCACGGTGTCCTGGTGAAGTCCGCCGTGGTCATGGAGCGCCTCGGCCAGGTGGACGCGGTCGCGCTGGACAAGACCGGCACCCTCACCGAGGGCACCCCCCGGGTCACCGAGATCCGCCCGCTCGCCGGGGCCGGCCTGACCGAGGACGAGCTGCTCGCCCTGGCCGCCGCCGCCGAGCACCCGAGCGAGCACCCGCTCGCCCGCGCCGTCCTCGACGCCGCCCGCGGCCGGGGCCTGGCCATCGCCACCGCCGAGGACTTCCGCTCCGCCCCCGGCATCGGTGTCACCGCCACCGTCGACGGCCGCGCCGTCGCCGTCGGCGCCCCGGCCCGGCTGCTCGGGGGAGTGGCCGCAGACGCCGTCGGCGCCCACGCCGCCGCGCTCGCCGAGGAGTTGGAGGCCGGCGGCCGCACCGCGGTGCTCGTCGAGGCGGACGGCGTGCCGGTCGGCCTGCTCGGCATCGCCGACCGCCTGCGCCCCGACGCCGCGGTCACCGTCGCCGCCCTCGGCTCGCTGGCCGGCACCGCCCCGCTGCTGCTCACCGGCGACAACCCGCGCGCCGCCGCCCGCCTCGCCGCGGAAGTCGGCATCACCGACGTCCGCGCCGGGCTGCTGCCCCAGGACAAGGTCGCCGCCGTCCAGCAGCAGGAACGGGCCGGCCGGAAGGTCCTGGTGATCGGCGACGGCGTCAACGACGCCCCCGCCCTGGCCGCCGCCCACACCGGCATCGCGATGGGCCGGGCCGGCTCCGACCTCGCGCTGGAGACCGCCGACGCCGTCATCGTCCGCGACGAGCTCGCCACCGTCCCCGCCGTCGTGGCCCTCTCCCGCCGGGCCCGCTCGTTCGTCGTGCAGAACCTGACCATCGCCGGACTGTTCATCACCGCCCTGGTCGTCTGGGACCTGGTCGCCACCCTCCCGCTGCCGCTCGGCGTCCTCGGCCACGAGGGCTCCACCGTGATCGTCGGCCTCAACGGCCTGCGGCTGCTGCGCGAGACCGCCTGGACCAAGGCCCGCACCGAAGCGTCGGCTTGAGGTCCGGGCCCGGACCGGGCAGGAGGAGGGTCGGCATCGATCAGGTCACAGCGGGAGCACGTTAGGATGGCGAAACTCGCGTGCTACGCGCGAAGACTTCCGCAAATAATCCATACGCCCGATTTGCCCTCCCGCTTCACACGCACGGAGCCACCCTCATGGCCAAGCTGTCCACCGCCGACACCGACGGCGCGATAGAGACCCGCGGTATCGAACCCGTCCCCGACCACGAGCGCCGGGGCAGAGTGCGTGAGCTCTTCCCGACCTGGGTCGCGGCGAACATCAGCGTCCTGCTGCTCACCATGGGTGCGGCCCTGGTGGTGTTCAACCGGCTGAACTTCTGGCAGGTGCTGGTGGTCGCGGCGTGCGCGGCCGTGGTCTCGTTCGGCATGGTCGGCGTGGTCTCGGTCTCCGGGAAGTGGGGCGGGGCGCCGGGCGCGACGCTCTCCCGGGCCACCTTCGGCGTGCGGGGCAACCTCTTCCCCGGTTCGGTGCTCTGGATCGCCCGGTTCGGCTGGGAGACGATCAACGCGGTCACCGGCGCCTACGCCGTGCTGACCGTGCTCGACCTGCTCTTCGGGGTCAAGAGCAACACCGCGCTGATCGTGGTCACCCTCTTCGCCTTCGTCGCCTGCACCTTCCTGGTCTCCGGCATGGGCCGCAAGGCGCTGAACGTCTGCAACACCTATTCGACCTACCTGTTCGGCGTCTTCAGCGTCCTGGTGCTGGGCTACCTGATCGCGACCATCCACTGGGGCGAGGTCTTCGGCAAGCCCGCCGGCACCCCCGCGATGATGATCGCCGGCATCGGGACCATCGCCGCCGGCGGGATCAGCTGGGTGCCCACCGGCCCGGACTTCGCCCGCTACCTGCCGCACGCCGCCTCCGGGAAGAAGATCCTCGGCGTGACCGTCTCGGGCGCCGGCCTGGTGATGGTGCCGATGGTGCTGATGGGTGCGGTGATGGCGGTGGCCTCGCCCGGCCTGGCGCAGGCCTCGGACCCGGTCTCCTTCCTCGGCGACCTGCTGCCGACCTGGCTGGCCGTGCCCTACCTGCTGACCGCGATCGTCGGCATGCTGCTGATCAACAGCCTCTCCATGTACTCGGCCGGCTTCACCGCCCAGACCATGGGCGTCAAGCTGCCGCGCGCAACGGCCGTCAGCATCAACGCGGTGATCTCCCTGGTCGGCGGCCTGATGCTGATGCTGGTCGCGAAGAGCTTCCTGGGCTCCTTCATCACCTTCCTGATCCTGCTCGCCGTCTCCTTCTCGGCCTGGATCGGCGTCTACGCGGTGGACATGTTCCGCCGCCGCATCCGCGCGGTGCGCTACGACGCGGCCGCGCTGATGGACACCACCCGGAGCAGCCGGTACTGGTACACGGGCGGCTTCTGCTGGCAGGCGACGGTGTCCTGGGTGCTCGCCCTGCTGATCGGTCTGGCCTTCACCAAGTGCGACTGGTTCGCCGGGCCGCTCTCCAGCACCCCCGTCGGCAAGTACGGGCTCGCCTGGGCGGCCACCATCGTGGTCTCCGCCGCGATCATGGCGGTCCTGCCCACTCCTCGGGAGAACGCCCCGACGGCGCCCGAGGAGCCCGCCGCCCGCGCGGCCGCGCAGCCCGAGCGGGCCACCGTCTGACCCGACGCACACGCACACGCGCACCTCGCAGCCGGGCGGCCGGCTGCGAGGTGCGCGCGTTTCAGAACTCCTTGGCCGCCGCGGTGATCGCCTCGCGGATGCGGTGGTAGGTGCCGCAGCGGCAGATGTTGCGGATCTCGTCGAAGTCGGCGTCGCCGATCTCGTGGCCGGCCGCGCGGGCCTGGCGGACCTTGGCGACGGCCGCCATGATCTGGCCGGGCTGGCAGTAGCCGCACTGGGCGACGTCGTACTCCAGCCAGGCCTCCTGCATGGGGTGCAGGTTCTTGCCGACGGTGGCGGGCAGGCCCTCGATGGTGGTGACCTCGTCGGTCGGCTGGACGGCGCTGACCGGCACCGAACAGGGGTTGAAGGCCTTGCCGTTGAGGTGGCTGGTGCAGGCCTGGCAGACGCCCAGCCCGCAGCCGTACTTGGGGCCGGTGACGCCGAGCACGTCGCGCAGCACCCAGAGCAGCCGCACGTCGTCGGCGACGTCCACCGAGACGGGGGAGCCGTTCAGGATGAAGGTGTGTTGGGGCACTTGGTTGCTCCTGAAAGCTGGTCAGTAGGCGCGGGTGAGGCCGTCGGTCGGCGACTGCGGGATCGGGGGCGTGGTCGGCAGCGGGGTGAAGCCGAGCGGCGCGGTGTGGTTGATCGGGAAGCTGGTCGGCATGGCGCCGGTGGCCCGGCCGTAGGCGCAGGCGACCGCCGCCATCGTGCCGGCCACCGCCAACTCGCCCGCCCCGCCCGGCACTCCGGTGGTCGGTGGCATCACGATGATGTCCAGCTCGGGCGGCGTGTTCCACTGCCGGGTGTAGAAGAAGTTGTCCCAACTGCCTTCCAGGAACTGGCCGTTCTGGAGGTGCAGGCTGGCGGAGAGAGTGGTCGCGATGCCGTCCATGATGCCGCCCATCATCTGCGCCTCCAGGCCGCGCGGGTTGACGGCCAGCCCGACGTCCACCGCGCAGACCACCTTGGTCACCCGCGGCCCGGTGTAGGCGTCGGCGACCTGCCGGTTGACGGTGGCGGGGGTGCAGTCGATCTCGGCGAGCACGGCGACGAAGCCGTGGTACTCCGGGTGCAGCGCGATGCCCTGCGCGGTGCCCGGCGCCATCGCGCGCCCCCAGTTGCCGGCCTGCGCCACCTGGTCCAGCACCGCCTTCGCCCGGTCGTCCTTGAGGAACTGCCGGCGGAACTGGTACGGGTCCTGGCCCATCGCCGCCGCCAGCTGATCCACCATCAGCTCCTGCGCGCAGCGCACGTTCGGCGAGTAGATGCCGCGCATGCTGCCGGTGTTGAAGCCGTGGTCGACCTCGCTCAGCAACTGGGTGGTGAGGCCGAACTCGTACGGGGTCTGCTGGGTGAGCTGGAACATCACCTCGGAGAAGGCGGTGTTGGTGACCGGCAGCTTGTCGACCAGCGAGGTGATGACCTCGCCGACGCCGTGGCCGAAGTCGGTCCACACCGAGGTGTGCCGCTGCTCGAAGCTGACCACGTTGCCGAGCGAGTAGGTGGCCCGCACCCGGGAGGTCGCCATCGGGTGGGTGCGGCCCTGCCGGAACTCGTCGGTGCGGTGCCACATCAGCTTGACCGGCTTGCCGATCGCCTGGGAGACCAGCGCCGCCTCCAGCGCCGCGTCGTGGAAGAGCTTGCGGCCGAACGAGCCGCCGCCCTGGGTGACGTGCACGGTGACCGCGGAGGGCAGCAGGCCGAGCGCGGCCGCGATGGCGCCCTGGGCGACGATCGGGGCCTTCAGCGCGCCCCAGATCTCGGCCCGGTCGGCCCGCACGTCGGCGATCGCGCAGTTCGGCTCCAGCGCGCTGTTGCTGGCGAAGTGGAAGGTGAAGCGGGCGTCGATGGCCTCGGTCAGCAGCGGCAACGGCGGCACCACCAGCGGAAGTTCGGCCGCCTGCAGCTCCTGCAGCACGCTCGCGTCGCTGGCGCCCTCCACGGTGCCCGGCCCCCAGCTGACCTGGAGCGCCCGGACGGCGTCGATGCACTGCCCGAAGGTCTGGCCGCGCACGGCCACGCCGGTGGCCACCGTCACCACGTCGGTGATCCCCGGCATCGCCTGGACGGCCGCCAGGTTCTGCACCGACCGCACGGTGCCGTTGATCGTCGGCGGCCGGCAGAGCATGGTCGGCAGCGCCCCCGGCACGCTCAGGTCCATGGCGAACTGCTTGCGCCCGGTCACCGCGTCCAGCGCGTCGATCCGGTTCTGCGGGGTGCCGATCACCCGGAAGCTGCCGGACGGCTTGAGCGCCACCGGCACCGCGACGGTGGTCGTGCTCGCGGCGGCGGCCGCCAGCTGCCCGTAGCCGATGCTGACCCCGCCCGGCGCGCTGACCACGCCGGCCGACGTGGTCAACACCGCAACCGGTACGCCCAGTTGGGCGGCAGCGGCGGCGAGCAGGCGCTGGCGGGCCACGGCGGCGGCCACCCGGACCGGGGTGTAGGTGGAGATGGTGGTGTTCGAGCCGCCGGTCAGCTGGTTGAAGACCAGCTCCGGTCGGGCGTCGGCGAGGGTGACGTGCACCTTGTCCAGCGGCAGGTCCAGCTCCTCGGCGATCAGCATCGCGGTGGAGGTGGTGATCCCCTGGCCGACCTCGGCCCGGGGCAGTGCGAAGGAGGCGGTGCCGTCGGCGTTCAGCTGAATGCTGATCAGGTTCGAGGTCGGCAGCGCGGCGTCGGTGAGCAGGTCGTTGAGGTCGAGGATGTCGGCCGGCTCGGGCAGCGACGGGATCGCGGCCGCCGCCGGCTGCGGCGCGGCCACCTCGCCGAGTTGCGCGGCGACGGTGAGGGTGGAGGCTGCGAGCACGTAGCCCAGGAACCTGCGCCGCCCCAGTTGATCGCCCTGCCGACCGGCCTGATCGTCCATCAGTTGTCCTCTCCCCGACAATCCTGCGAGGCGGAGCCTGCCATACCGGCCGGTAGCCTGCCGCACCGGGTCGGGCTCCGACGGGTCGTCCCCGGCACGGCACCCGGGTCGGCCCGTGGCACACTGTGGCGGCACAAGCCCAGGTGGCAGGCCTGGACCCGGTCGATCGGAAGAGTGGCGTCGGTGCGCAAGAACGAGGCGAAGGCCCTGCTGGAACAGGCCCGGGCGGCCTGGGACGCGGAGCAGTGGCAGCTCGCCGCGGACCGCTACGAGGAGGTGCTGCGGCACTTCCCCGACGAGGAGCCGAGCGCGATCTGGTGGTTCGACGCCGCACTGGCGCACAAGTTCCTGCGCAACTGGCCCAAGGCGTTCGAGCTCGGCAAGGAGGCCGCGGCCCGGGCGCCGCGCGGCGAGGGCGACCCCGCCTACTGGAACCTGGGCATCGCCGCGACCGTGCTGCGCGACTGGCCGGCGGCCCGTGACGCCTGGTCGGGCTTCGGCATCGCGCTGCCCGAGGGCGAGGGCGAGATCGTCGGCGGCTTCGGGATGGCCTGCGTGCGGCTGGAGACGGCCGGCGAGCACGAGGTGGTCTGGGCGGAGCGGCTGTGCCCGACCCGGGCCCGGGTCGTCAGCGTCCCGGTGACGCCGGGCCGCCGGTTCGGCGAGGTCGTGCTGCACGACGGCGCGCCGACCGGCGAGCGGATCGTCGACGGCCGCAGCTACAGCGTCTTCGACGAGATCCTGCTGTTCGAGCCCTCCGACCTGCCGACCCACACCGCCACCGTGACCGCCCCGGCGCCGGACGACCTGGCGGCGCTGATCGACCTGTTCGCCGAGCGGGGCTTCGGGGCCGAACCGGCCGGTAGCGTCAACCTGCTGTGCAAGTGCTGCAGCGAGGGCAGCCACGAGCAGCAGCGCGACGTGCAGGCCGGCACCCAGCAGGTCCTGCTCGCCGCACCGGTGGACGGGGCCGGGCCCCTCCTCGACGCCTGGGCCGCCGGCGGCCCGGGGCGGGCCTGGCGCGACCTGCACCGGGCCTGACGTCCCGACTGCTGCCGGTCGCGGTCAGACCGGCGGCAGGGCGACGACCTTGGTGTCCTGGACGGCGACCAGCGTCCGGCCGTCGGTGGCGAACGCCCAGGCGAGGTCGATCGTGGCGTCCGCCTGGTAGATCCAGAGGATCTTCCTGGCCTTGGTGTCGATCGCGTAGAAGCCCTTCGTGTTGGTGGAGACGAAGAGGGTGCCCTGGACCAGGACCGGCGTGCAGTCCATCGACACCTCGTTCGGCAGCGGCAGCCGCCACAGCTCCGTGCCGTCGGCGGCCCGGTAGGCGATCACCGTGGGGCCGGCCGTCGGGGTGGCGCCGTACTGCGGCATCGTGGTGCCGCCGAGCACCGTGTAGACCACCCCGTCGGCGACCGCCGGCGCGCTGTACCAGAGGTCCTTGCTGCCCTGCGGCGCGCTCTTCGCCCAGGCCTGGTGCTGGGTCGCCAGGGTCACCGCCTGGAGGCCGGAGCCGCTCGACGAGCAGTAGAGCCGGTCGCCGTCGAGGCCCGGCTGGTAGACGCCCTGCGAGTCGGTGTCGACGAACCAGAGCTGCGCACCGGTGCCGGTGCTGCGGGCGACCAGGTTCTTCTTGGTGTCCGTGTAGAGCAGCAGGTCCTTGGTGAGCACCGCCTGCACGTCGGTGTCGGCGTCGGGACTGCGGTGCTGGCTCCACAGCAGCGAGCCGTCCTGGCGGGAGACGGCGAAGACGCCCGGGACCGGCGTGACGTCCGGCCGGATGTCGCCGGCGGAGTCCAGCGCGGAGAAGTGGCACAGGCCGTAGACCGCCCGGTCGTCGCCCGCCAGGATCTGGTCCGGGCCGAGCTGCTCGGTGGCGCCCGCCTTCGGCGTCGCGTCGAACTTCCAGAGCACGTTGCCGCTGGCGGGGTCGACCTCGACCAGGTCGGTCCCGTTGTAGACCACGCCTGAGGCGGTCGCGGCCAGGCCCAGCGTGCCCTGGTCCGGCTTGGACCAGCGCACGGTGCCGTCCGTCATCGCGAGCGCGTACACGCCGCCCGGGCCGTAGAAGTAGACGGCGTCCCCCTGGCACAGCGGCGTCAGCGAGGCCATCGCCCCGGGGATGTCGTGCGTCCACAGCGGGAACGGCGGCGAGCCGGGGGCGTGCGTGCGGGCGGGGCTCGGCGCGCCGGAGGACCGGGCGGGCAGCGGGGCCGGACCCGGGTGCGGCGTGCCGCCGCGGGAGAGGGCCCAGACGGTGCCGCCCAGGGCGGCCACCAGCGCGGCGCCGCCACCGGCCAGCAGCATCCGGCGCGAGGTCGCGGGCGCGGTCGGCGCGGCGGCGGCGGGGGCCGGGACGGTGCGGGCGGCGGCGAGCCGGACGGTGCCTTCGCCGTGCCCGTTCACTTCGGTGGGCGGGTGTCCGGCGGCGGCGCTGCCCCGGGCCGGGGTCTCCATGTCCAGCACGGTGGCGGCGTGCGTGGCGATGTCCGAGGCGACCGCCGCGGGCAGCCAGCCGGAGCGCAACGGCCCACGGCCGCCCAGCAGTTCGGCGAGCTCGGCGGTGGTCGGCCGGTCCACCGGGTCCTTGGCCAGGCAGGCGGCGAGCGTGGGCAGCAGCTCCTCGGGCACGCCGTCCAGCGCCGGCTGGTCGTGGATGACGCGGTAGAGCAGCGCGGCCGCCGAATCGGTGTCCTGGCTGAACGGGCCCGCACCCGTGGCGGCGAAGACCAGCACCGAGCCCAGCGAGAAGACGTCCCCGGCCGGCCCCGTCACCGCGCCGCTCGCCTGCTCCGGGCACATGAAGCCGGGCGAGCCGACGACGATCCCGGTGCCGGTCAGCCCGCCCCCTTCCAGCGCCCGGGCGATCCCGAAGTCGATCAGCCGCGGACCGTCGGCGGCCAGCAGCACGTTGGACGGCTTGAGGTCGCGGTGCACCAGCCCGGCCCGGTGGACGGCGGCCAGCGCCTCGGCGAGGCCCGCCCCCAGCGCCCGGACGGCGCCGACCGGCAGCGGGCCGTGCGCCTGCACCGCCTCGGTGAGCGAGGGGCCCAGTACGTAGGCGGTGGCCAGCCAGGGCACCGGCCCGTCCCGGTCGGCGTCCACCACCGGCGCGGTGTACACCCCGCTGACGGCCTGCGCGGCCGCCACCTCGCGCCGGAACCGCTCGCGGAACTCCTGATCCTCCGCCAGCTCCGGGCGCACCACCTTGATCGCGACCGTCCGCCCGCCGGTCGAACGGGCCAGGTACACCCGGCCCATCCCACCGGCGCCGAGTCTGGCCAGCAGCCGGTAGGGCCCGACGGCCTCGGGATCGGCGGACTCCAAAGGCTGGATCGGCATGTTCCTGCTCCCCGTTGACGCGACGCCGGTCTCCACGCCGTCGGTCGACGGGCACGGGGGCGCCTGCTGACCGGAGATCGTACGGCGTGCGCCAACAGGCCCTCCAGGGGGTGGCCGGGCCGGCCTCGCACCGGTGCGACGGCCGGTCGTGCCGCTGCGTACTCACCCGTTGGACGGTAGTCCGCTGCGCGCCGCCCGGGCGCGACCTAGGTTCGGGGCCATGACTGGAAACGCGATACCCGGGCGGCTGGTCAGGGGTTCCCTCCTGGTCCTCGCCGGGACGGTGCTGGCACTCGTCCCCGCAGGAGCGGCCGTTGCCGCCTCGGCCGTCCCCATCCCGGAGTACCAGCAGCAGATGAACGACGACTGCGAGGCGAGCGCGCTGCGCATGGTCCTGGCCGGCTATGGCGTCGACGCCAGCGACCAGGACGTCCTCGCCCAGATCGGCGTCGACCGCGAGCACTACCAGTTCGGCTGGTCCGGCCCGCTCTCCGGCGACCCGTTCGCGGCCTTCGTCGGCGACCCGGACGGCTCGGAGAGCCAGGGAACCGGCTTCGGCGTCTACTACCCGCCGATCGCGGCGGCCGCCCAGGCCTACGGGCTGACGGTGGTGGACGCCGGGCAGGGCATCTCCCCGGACGAACTGAGCTCCTACCTCGACGCGGGCTCCGCGGCGGTCATCTGGACCGACTACCAGTGGCAGGCGCTCCCGGCCGACTACTACACCGCCTACGACGGCCAGTCCGTCCCCTACGCGGGACCGGGTGAGCACGCCGTGGTGGTGACCGACTACTCGGACGGGGCCGTCAGCATCAACGACCCCTACGCCGGCCAGTACTCGCTCTCCGCCGACGACTTCGACGCCGGCTACAGCACCTACGGGCAGATGGCCGTGGTGCTGAGCGGCCCTCAGGACGCCTGACCCGACCGAAGCCTGATCCGACCACGGTGACCCCGGCCCCGACGGGCCGGGGTCACCGTGCTGTCAACGCTCCGTCAGGATCGGCGGTGCGGTGTCAGGATCTCGTCAGAGCGGGGCGGCCGGGGGAGCGGGGCGCGGTTGGCTGGACCGCCGGCCGGGTGGCCGGCCTCCCGTTCCGGCCCACGCCTGAGAAGGTCCGCCGCATGCTGCCGCTCGCCCCAGAGGAAACCGTCACGCCGGATCCACCGGCACCGCCGCCGACCGGCCAGCGCCACCGGGCGGCCCGCGGCGCCCTCTTGGACCCGGGGCAACTGCTGGCGGCCGTTCCGGAGGCGCTGCGCAAGCTGCACCCGCGGGTGATGGTGCGCAATCCGGTGATGTTCGTGGTCGAGGTCGGCTCGACGCTCACCACCGTCTCGGCCCTGGTGCAGCCGAGCGTCTTCGCCTGGCTGATCAGCGGCTGGCTCTGGCTCACGGTCGTGTTCGCGAACCTCGCCGAGGCGGTGGCCGAGCGGCGGGGCAAGGCGCAGGCGGAGTCGCTGCGCAAGGCCCGGACGGGCACCACGGCGAGGCGCCTGCGCCGGTGGCGGATCGGCCTGGAGCGCTTCGAGGAGGAGCGGGTGCCGGCCGAGCACCTGCAGCTGTACGACTTCGTGGTGGTGGAGGCCGGTGAGACGGTCCCGGGTGACGGCGACGTGGTCGAGGGGATCGCCGCGGTCGACGAGTCGGCGATCACCGGGGAGTCGGCGCCGGTGGTCCGCGAGGCCGGCGGCGACCGGTGCGCGGTGACCGGCGGGACCAGGGTGCTGTCCGACCGGATCGTGGTGCGGATCACCTCCAAGCCCGGGCTCACCTTCCTCGACCGGATGATCGCGCTGGTCGAGGGCGCGGAGCGGAAGAAGACGCCCAACGAGATCGCGCTGAACATCCTGCTCGCCTCGCTCACCATCGTCTTCATCCTCAGCGTGGTGACGCTCCAGCCGTTCGCCATCTACGCGGGCGCCGAGCAGACCACACCCGTGCTGGTCGCGCTGCTGGTGGCGCTGAGCCCGACCACGATCGGTGCGCTGCTCTCGGCGATCGGCATCGCCGGCATGGACCGCCTGGTGCAGCGCAACGTGGTGGCCATGTCGGGCCGGGCGGTGGAGGCGGCCGGTGACGTCGACACGCTGCTGCTGGACAAGACCGGCACGATCACCTTCGGCAACCGGCAGGCCGTCCGGTTCCTGCCCGCACCCGGCGCGGGCGAGCTCGAACTCGTCGAGGCCGCACAGCTGTCGAGCCTGGCGGACGAGACGCCCGAGGGCCGCTCCATCGTGCTGCTCGCCGAACGGTACGGGCTGCGCGAACGGCCGCCGGGCGAGCTCGGGGCGCTGGAGTTCGTCCCGTTCAGCGCGCAGACCCGGATGAGCGGGGTCGACCTGGAGCAGCCCGGCGCCTGGCGGATCGAGCTGCGCAAGGGCGCCGCGTCGGCGATCTCGGTCTGGGTGTACGAGCGCGGCGGCCTGGTGGCGGGCGAGGTGCTGGAGGCGGCCGACGTCATCGCGGCGAACGGCGGCACGCCGCTGCTGGTGGCCGTCCACGACGAGTACGGTGCCCGGGTGCTCGGGATCGTCCAGCTGAAGGACGTGGTCAAGGACGGCATCCGGGAGCGCTTCGCCGAGCTGCGCCGGATGGGCATCCGCACGGTGATGGTCACCGGGGACAACCCGCGCACCGCACAGGCGATCGCCCGGGAGGCCGGGGTGGACGACTTCCTCGCGGAGGCCACCCCGGAGGACAAGCTCGCGCTGATCCGGCGCGAGCAGGAGGGCGGCAAGCTGGTGGCGATGACCGGGGACGGCACCAACGACGCGCCGGCCCTGGCCCAGGCCGACGTGGGCGTGGCGATGAACACCGGCACCTCGGCCGCCAAGGAGGCCGGGAACATGGTGGACCTGGACTCCAACCCCACCAAGCTGATCGAGATCGTCCAGATCGGCAAGCAACTGCTGATCACCCGCGGGGCGTTGACCACCTTCTCGATCGCCAACGACGTCGCCAAGTACTTCGCGATCATCCCCGCCATGTTCGGGCGCGCCTACCCGGGCCTGCGCGACTTCAACGTCATGGCGCTGCACAGCCCGACCTCCGCGATCACCTCGGCGATCATCTTCAACGCGCTGATCATCGTCGGGCTGATCCCGCTGGCCCTGCGCGGGGTCCGCTACCGGCCGTCCTCGGCGGCCGACCTGCTGGCGCGCAACCTGTGGGTCTTCGGGCTCGGCGGGCTCGTCCTGCCGTTCGTCGGCATCAAGCTGATCGACCTGGTGGTGCGGTTCCTGGTCTGACGGCGGCCGTGGTCCGGCTCCGCCGGCCCGAGCTGCTAACTTAGGTAACCCTAACCAGGTGGCCGATCCACCTGACGACACGACCGGGGGGACCTCATGACCGATCAGCCGACCCGCAGGACGCCGCGCGCCCGCGAGGCGCAGGTGCTGCGCACCGAACGGATCACGCCGCACATGGTGCGCTTGGTCCTCGGCGGTGCGGGGCTCGCGGACTTCGACGCCGCGGAGTTCACCGACCACTACGTCAAGGTGCTCTTCGCCCCCGCGGGAGTCGCCTACCCGGAGCCGTTCGACCTGGCGCGGATCCGCGAGGAGCACCCGCGCGAGCAGTGGCCGGTCACCCGCACCTACACCGTGCGCGCCTGGGACCCGGCGCTGCGCGAGCTGACCGTCGACTTCGTGGTGCACGGCGACGAGGGCCTGGCCGGCCCTTGGGCGGCCCGGGCCGAACCCGGCGAGACGGTGCGCTTCCTGGGCCCCGGCGGCGGCTACGCCCCGGACCAGGACGCCGACTGGCACCTGCTGGCCGGCGACGAGAGCGCGCTGCCCGCGATCGCGGCGGCCCTGGAGCGGATGCCGGCGGGCGCCCTGGTGCACGCCTTCGTCGAGGTCGCCGACGCCGCGGAGGAGCAGAAGATCGACTCGCCCGCCGCCGTCCGGCTCACCTGGCTGCACCGCGGCGACCGCCCGGTGGGCGAGCCGCTCGTCGAGGCCGTCCGCGCACTGGAGTTCCCCGCCGGCACGGTGTCGGCCTTCGTCCACGGCGAGGCCGGCTTCGTCAAGGAACTGCGCCGCCAGCTCCGCCTGGACCACGGCGTCCCGCGCGAGCGGCTGTCCGTCTCGGGCTACTGGCGGCTCGGCCAGAGCGACGAGGCCTGGCGGGCGGCCAAGCGCGACTGGAACGCCCAGGTGGAGGCCGAGCAGGAGCAGGACGCCTGAACCAGGACGGCGCCCCGGCCCCGGCCCCGGGTCAGCGCAGGGTCAGGGTGCGCCACGGGCTGCTCGGCGACCGCACCAGGGCGGTGTGGGCGTCGAGCGCCTCCTGGTAGACCTTCTCCGGCGCGTTCCGACCCATCGTCAGCACCCGGCCGAGGACGTAGGCGGCGGACAGGCCGAACCAGTTGGGGTAGGTCTGCGCGCACGCGCCGCCGGCCTGCCGGATGATCCGCTCCGCGCCCTCGCGGTCGCAGAACCCGCTCGCCTGGCCCCAGAAGCCCATGTTCACCGCGCGGCCGAGGTTCCAGGCGGCCTGGGTGTGGATGACGCCGTCGTGCGGCAGCAGGCCGTCGCGGCGCAGCCAGCCCTCGCAGCGCCCCACCAGGCCGGCCACGTCGAGCAGTTCGTCGCGGGCCCGGTCCGGGCTGCCCTGCTGCCGGCACCAGGCGAGCACGGCCTGGGTCAGCGCGGTCGGATCGGCGGAGGGCGCCGACTGGCCCGCGTAGTGCAGCCGCAGCGCCAGCACCCGGTCGACCGAGGTGAGCCGGTCGGCGTCGAGCAGGCTGTCGACCTGGGCGTGCCACTGCTCGGCGGTCTCGATGCTCCACCACTTGCGCAGCATCTCGCGCGTCTGCTCGTAGTCCAGCCGGTCGGCGCCCATCGTGTTCCACGGCCGGGCGCCCATCACGGCCAGCTGCGCGCCGCAGGCCAGCGCGCGGGCCAGGTCGCCGTCCAGCGGCTCGGACCGCATGGTGCGGACCGTGCCGAGCAGGTCCTGCCAGGTGCCGACGGTGTCCGGGTTGCGCTTCAGCCAGGCCATGACCTCGCCGACCTTCAGCCGCGTCTCGATCCGGCTGCCGCGGTTGACGACCAGGGTCCAGTCCGGGCTGGTCCTGCCCACCCACGGGACGAGGACGGGCCACATCATCTGGTCGTAGAAGACCCCGTCAGGACGCTGCGCGGGCAACAGCCCCCGGGTGTACACGTCGAGCGTGATGCGGGTCCACCGCTTGCCCTTCACCAGGGACGTACCGCGCACCTGCTGGCCGGCCAGGCGCGCGTCGGCGTGGTCGAGCCGGGACGGGACGAACACGTCGGCGGCGGCGAGCACGGTGAGGAACGACCCGAGGTCGTCGTTGCGCTTCGCCTCGAAGAGGCGCTGCTCCTCGTCGGTCGGCGCGATCCAGCCGTTGGCGTCCAAGACTCCCCCTGAGTGTGCGGACTCAGGCGGTCGAGCCGGTCCAGCCAGGTGGCCGAGGCTAGCGCGTGCGTGCGACCCGGTGCAACGCGGAGATCTGCACCGGGCGCTGACGTCACGTCAGCCCAACTGTCATGGCCGCGCCGGGCAGGACGGTGCCGCACCCGCCGTCGGCGGCTTCTCCTACTATGACCGCCATGAACACTGGGGGGCCGCAGGTACGGCTCATAGACGGCCGGTTCGAACTGCTCAGACGCCTCGGCGGCGGCGGCATGGGACTGGTCTGGCTCGCCCGGGACACCGCCCTGGAGCGCGAGGTCGCCATCAAGGAGGTCCGCCCGCTCGACCCCGCGGCGGCCGCGGCGGATCCGCAGGCCGCACGCGAGACGCGCGAGCGCGTGCTGCGCGAAGCCCGTGCGCTGGCCCGGCTGCAGCACCCGAACGTCGTGACGGTCTATCACATCGTCGACACCGCCGAGCATCCCCATCCCTGGATCGTCATGGAGCTGGTCACCGGCGGCAGCCTCCACGACCGCCTGACGCAGGGTCCGCTCACCGTGCCCGAGGCGGCCCGGATCGGGCGCGGGGTGCTCAGCGCCCTGCGCGCGGCCCACGGCGCCGGCATCCAGCACCGTGACGTGAAGCCCGGCAACGTCCTGCTGCGCACCGACGGCACCCCGGTGCTGACCGACTTCGGTATCGCCGCGATGCACGGCGCGACCGCCCTGACCGCGACCGGCGCGCTCATCGGTTCGCCCGAGTACATCGCCCCCGAGCGCGTCCGCGGCGAGGAGGGCAACGCCTCCTCCGACCTGTGGTCGCTCGGCATGATGCTGTACGTCGCGATCGAGGGCCACCACCCGCTGCGCCGCGGCACCGCGCTGGCCACCCTCGCCGCCGTGCTCGACGAGCAGCTGCCGCCCCCGCAGCACGCCGGCCCGCTCGGCCCGCTGCTGTCCGCCCTGCTCGCCAAGGACCCGGCGCAGCGCCCGGACGCCGAACAGCTGGAGCGCGCGCTGGCCGCCGCCGAACTGCCGGGCGCCGCCTACGTTCCGACCGTCCAGAGCATGCCGCTGCCCCCGCCCGCACCGGGCGCCACGGGTCCGGCCGACCCGCCGCGTTCGCGCGCCTTCACCGAGCCCGCCCTGCGGCGGCGGCGGACCCTGATGGGCGTCGTCTACCTCTGTGCGCTCTTCACCGTCGGCTCGGTGCTCTGGCTCCAGCACCGGGCCGCCAGCACCGCCGACAGCGGCACCGCGGCCCCGCCCGCGGTCTCGATCACGCCCGGAGGCGACTCCGCGACCCCCGACCAGCCCGGTTCCGGCGCGGCGGCGGACCTGCTCACACCCGCCGGCATCCGCGCGGTGATCAAGGGGATGGCCCTGTCCGGCAAGGTCATCGACCTGACCGTCTACCCCGACCACGCGAGCGCCCAGGTGCCCACCGCCGCCGACCCGACGGTCTACGACCAGAGCATGTACAGCAACGGCGCGGCCATCAGCACGGCCGGCGGCCCCGTGGCGCCCAACGCCGTGCCGGTGGACCTCCAGGACTACGACTGGGACGCCCTGCCGGCCCTGCTGCAGAAGGCCCAGGCCACCCTGAACGTGCCGAACCCGACCACGCGCTACGTCACCATCACCTACGACGTGTTCGACCACTCCCCGGCCATCCGCGTCTACCTCGCCGACGACCACGACGGCGGCTACCTCGCCGCCGACCCCAAGGGCAAGGTCCTGGAGACCGTCCCGCGCACCTGAGGTCCGAAGATGCCCTGATCAGTCGGCTGATCAGGGCATCTCGCGCCGCAGGCCTACAGGCCGGCCTGGTACATCCCCGTCTCCCGGTCACGGGAGATCGCGCCCGCCTTGCGCAACTGCTCCAGGTCCCGCCGCACGGTGCGCGGGTCGGGCTGGACCACGTAGCTCGCACGGGCGCGCACCCAGTCCCACGCGCCGCCGTCCTCCCGCATCGCCCGGAGAAGCTGGTCGCGTCTTTCGATCGCCGAGGTGGGTGCGCCGGGGGTGTTCTCGTTCATGCGCCTCATTCTCGCCCAGGCCCGGCACGCCTCCCAAACCCGCACCCGCGGGTGGTCGTCCCGCAGCCGTGCGACCTGGTCCGCCCGCGGCCCGTCCACGCCGGTGCGGCATTCGCGGCGCGGCATTCGGTGCATCACGGGCCGTCCGCCGGCACCTGGGACAGTGCGTGACGTTTGCCTGGGGGAATTACGTGATCGTCGACAAGTGCGCGCCCGTGACCGCCGGAAGCCTCGGGTTCAGTCGGCGCTGGAAGTGCTGCGCCTGTCGAGGCCGAAGTCAGCGCCGGAAATCGTGGCAAGGTCGGCGACCACGGCGTTCATGGGCCGGCTGAGTGCGGCCAGCGCTGTGCGCAGTTCGCCGGCCAATGGCCAGCGCTGCTCGTGGTGCAGGGCCGGCAGCTCTGCGGGGCGGGCGCTCTCATGAGCTTGCAGGAGGGGGTGCCAGCGGGTCAGGAACGGGCGGAGCACGCCGTTGAGCAGCTGGTCGGCGAGGCCCGGTACGTTCGGCACGGCGTGGGGCCGGCTGGGCTCGCTCAGCCCGACGTTGTACTGGCGCAGGGTGCTGCGGGTGAACTCGAAGAGGCTGTGCAACGAGGACAGTGCCTCGCGCAGGCTGCCGGTGTCGGGTTCGAGCTGCTGGGTGCCGATCCGCAGCACGAGTTCGGTCTGCAGATCGAAGGCGGCCATACGGTCCAGGTCGCTGTGGGTCGCGCGGTGCTGATGGGGCATCGACAGCTCCCTTCGAGGGCCGGCTGCTCGCGTGTTCGGGGCGCCGCGCTCCAGGGTAGTCGAGCGGTGGTCGGCGAGCAGGCGAACGGCCGCTGCCCGTAGTTGTGCCGTGCGTGCCGGGTTGGGGTCGTGCTCCGCGAATGCCTGCACCAGGACAGGGGAGACCAGGAATCGATCTGGGGCCTCGTCGGGGCAGTGGACCAGGTGCTGGGCTCGCAGCAGACTCAGTCCCGCCTTCGCGCGGCGCAGCGCGACCGCCGAGGAGGCAGGTTCGACGGACCGCAGCACCTCGGCTGCCAGTCGTGCGTCGATTGTGGCCGGCGCCAGGGCGCAGCCGACGCGCAGCACGTCCAGTGGGAGCGGACCGGCGTCGAGGGCGTCGACCAGCAAGGCGCGGGTGAGGCCGACCGGCCAGTCAGTGGCAGGCGGGTACTGTTTGGCGGCCAGCTCCAGCAGGCTCTGTCCAGGAGTGTGCTGCACCTGGAGCAGCTCGGTGAACGGGTGTTGCTGCGCCGCGCAGCCCGCGAGGTCGAGAGCCAACGGGTGACCACCCAGGCTCTCGCTCAACTGCTTTGCCGCAGTGACCTGTTCGACGTTCGACGGTTCGACCCGTGCGGTGAGCAGCTCGTAGTCGTATGGCGGTTCGAGTTCGCGCAGCTCGACCGAGCGGGCGAGTGAGCTGTAACGCAGACTGCGGGTGGTGAGGAGGGTTCGGCCCTCTGCGGTGGGGGCGCACAAGTTGGCTACCTCGCGGTTGCTCAACCCGTCGGCCAGGCCGTCCAAGACCCACAGATAGGGCAGCCGGGTGTCGCGCAGCGCCCGGTGGACCGCCAGGTCCGGATCGGTGCCGGTCAGGCCGAGGTCGGTGGCGATGCCGGCCAGACCCAGGCGGAACTGGTGCCGGGCGGCTGTGGCCGGACCGTGGCCCGCGCCGGAACTGACGTCCAGCCAGAAGATGCCGCCGGGGTAGGCCGGGGCGAACCGAAGGGCGTACTCGCGGGCCAGCAGCGTTTTGCCGATGCCGGGTGCGCCGTGCAGGACCGCCAGACCGGTCGCCGCGCCGCTGGTCACCAGCGGCGCGTCGTGGCTGTTCAATGCGGTGTGCAAGTGCCACAGGTCGGTGAGGCGCCCGGTGAAGACTGGTGAGGACAACGGGCGCGGGCGCGGGGAGAACGCCGGTGGTGCGGGCGAGGCGAGTATCGGCAGCGGACCGGCGAGTCGGTCGGTGAACGCTCTCACCTGAGCGGCGAACGCGGTGAGCTGACCCGGAGAAGTGGGCAGTGGCCAGTGCCGGGCGTCGCGCAGCTCGACGGGATGGATGTGCTCGCTGCCGGGTTCGGGATTGACGACCAGGACCCGGCGCCGCGGGTCCTGCTCGTGCCACCCGGCGAGGTAGGCCGCCGTCAGCTCCCACTGACAGGCGGGACGGTGTGGGTAGCCGGCGGAGTAGAAGGCCAGCAGGACCTTGGAACGGCCGAGCTGCTCACGGATCGTCGCGCTGATCGGCTGGAAGTCCGGGATCGCGGCATGGTCGACGAAGACGTTCAGGCCTGCCTGCTCAAGTGCGTCGACCAGCGGTGCCACGCGTTCACGGTCGGCGCGGCTGTAGCTGAGGAACACGTCCCACACGGCGGTGTCCCTCTCCTTCGTACCGCGGCTCCTGACGCCCAGGGCTGTTGAGTGGAGTTGCCCGCGCGACGGGCGGTGCCGCACTACAATACTCGGGGACCGGCTAGGGGGGATCATGCGCCGCGCGAAGCGCTCGAAGGCGAAGCAGTTCACCGTCAAGCTCGCGGTTCCGATGATCGGAGAGATCAGCGGAGTCTGGGAGCCAGTGGACGCCGAGCGCAAGGCGGCCTGGGAGCTCTACGTTGAGCTGGTCACTCGGGTGGCGGTGGTCGAACTCGGCCCCGACGAAGGAGTGCTGCGCGAGGCGATGAACTCCCTCTACAGCCTGTTCGCCACCACCCGAGACATCCTGCGCCGCTACGGCCCCGAGGTGGCCCCACGCCGCGACCCCGGCTACGTCAGTTTCGGTGCGCTTGCCGTCACCGTCCTCAATGGCGCCCTGCGCCCGCTTCTGACCCGTTGGCACCCGGTCCTGACCGCCTACGAGGCGGCCCGCCCGGCTGGCCTCGACCCTGTGGCCCATGAGCATGCCTGGGCCGAGGCCGAGCGCCTGCGCGAAGACCTGCGCATCGCCCGGGAGACTCTGACCGACCTCGGCCGTACCTTGGCTGAGGTCGCCGGCGCGGGAGATCTGATGACGGTCACCGTCGTCCCGAAACAGCGGGGGGGGGGTGAGCGGCTGATGGTCCGCCACCTCCGGGTCAGTCCCGGGGAACAGCCTCGGCCGGGAAGAACCCGAACCGCTGCCCGTCCCGTTCACGTTCACGCTCGATGCCCTGGCAAGAGCCCGCCTGCCCTCAATGCCGATGCAGCAGTTCTCCCGGTACGGGCGCGAGAAGTGATGGCTCCCTGGTACCCGAATAGCCGATGTGTAGCTCCTGTCGGGCTCGCGTGGTCAGTACGTAGTACGCCATGCGAAGACCTGCCGATGTCGGGTCAGTGACGGCGTCGAGGTGTGCGTCGGGAACGACGACGGTGTCGAAGCTGAGCCCTTTGGCGCTGGCGCGGTTGATGATGACGATGCCCGGGCGCGCGAGGTCGATAGTTCGGTACCGGCCTTGCACGGCTTGTGAGGTGTAAAGCTGAGGCTTCAGCCTGGGGGATACGCGTTCCAGCTGGGCGAGTAGGTCCAGCTGTGCCTGAGTGGAACTCAGAACGACGCCGATGTTCTGACGTGGGTTGTGCTCGGCGAGGCCGACGAGCAGATTGGTGGCGGCGTTCGGCCGGGAGAACCGGTGCAGTCGGGGTGGCGGTCCGGCGCGTTCGGGCAGCGGGGGCGGCGTCACGCCGATGTGGAAGTGGGCTGCCAGGGCTGCGATCTGACGGGTGTTGCGGTGATTGCCACTGAGGTCGTGGTGGGTGCAGTCGCCGAGGCTCTTGGCGATTTCGGCGAGCGTGGAGTGGGTCTCGGTGAGCCGCTGGCACTCGTCCGCGTACACCGTCACCCGGATTCCGAGGATGCGGCAGAGTCGGTAGAACGCGGGCGGCAGGTCCTGACCTTCGTCGACCACCAGGTCGGTCTCGGCGGGTGGCGCGGCCAGCGCGGCGCGTTCGTACAAGGCCGGCCAGTTGAACCAGCCGTCAGTAGAACGGGGGGCGCCTTCGCCGTACCACTGTGTCAGCCACGCGTGCGCGGTCGCCACCCGCACCGGTTCGTCCTGCGGGCCGACGGCCGAAACGCTGGGCGCGATGGCTTGGCGGAGCAGGTTGGAACGGGTGAGCAGCGCCGTCGGTCGGCCGGAGAGAGCCAGCATGACGGCACGTTGGGTGGCAAGCACGCTCTTGCCGCTGCCGGGCGGGCCGCTGACCAGGTGGTGTCCGTCGAACGGCAGGGCAGCCAGGGACTCACGCTGAACGTCGGTCAGATCGAGATAGGTCAGGGCGGTAGTCATGACTGGGGCTCACTCCACTGCAGCGGCCGCGGCAGCACGGGCGGCGGCCACGACGGGTTCGAAGAAACCGGGGACGTTCTCGCCGCCGACCACGAGCGCCCGGTCGAGTAGGGCGTTCCCGGTCTCGCAGCTGGTCTCCGGCAGCAGGGCGCAGGCATGGCACGCAGCGCGGTTGAGATTGCCGAAGCCCTGCCCGGTGTGCTCTGAGCAGAGCGGGTCGGCGGAGCACCAGGCACCGGCCTCGATCGTCCGCAGCAGCGTCTCGGCGAGCTGCGGCGGCTCGCCCTGCCGGACGAGCCCGCCAAGCGTGCCCTCGGCATCGCCTGCCGCCGTGTAGACCAGAACGCCGTACTGGTCGTACTCGGGGCGGGCGTACACCCGCTCACGCAGGCTGGAGGTCGTGTAACCGGACTCGAAGGCGAGTTGTCGTACCAGGAGGTGGGCCAGCGTGTGCAGGAGGACGAAGCGCGGGGCGAGTACCTCGCCGGTGCAGCTCCTGAGCCGGTCCTGCTGGAAGGAACGCTCGAGATCGGCCCGCATCCCGGCAACGCGACGGCGGACCGCCGGGTCCTCCTCCCAGTCGCCGAGCCGCTCCCGGTCGAGGGTGATGAACAGTCCCTCGCCGAAGGCCTCCACCGCGGGCAGCCACCTGAGTCGGCGTGCCGTGTCCGCCGGGACGAAGGCAGCGTCCGGTGAGACCCGGCTGAACCCCGACAGTGCGCGGACCTCCCGCAGACGATCTGCCAGCACCACCCGGCCGAACCTCTGTTGCAGCCCGGCCCAGGGTTCGGCGGTCTCCTGGTCCAGGCCGAGCGTGGTCTCTCGGAGCGCGAAGTCCCGGGTGGCGGGCGGTACCGGCGCGGTGAAGGCGACCCATTCCTCACGGCTGAGGTCGGGGCGGCCCGGCACCGGCTGGTCCTGGTTCGCGGGGGCGGGTAGCGGAGCCCCGGTCTCTTCGGCGAGGAGCAGGTCGATCAGGGCGTCGTCGGCCCCGGTCTCCTCCTTGAGCAGGTCGCGGAAGACCGCGGCCCGGGGCCCTTGGGCCGCGCGGCACAACGGTACCCAGAGGTCACTCTCCAGCACTCGCTTGGTCAGCGCCTGGTCGGTGGCGGGCGGCGCGTCGCTCTCGGGGATGTCGAGAGCGGAGTGCACCACGGGGTAGTAGAGGTTGCCGGCTGTTCGCTGGACGATCTGGACGGGCTTCGTGCAGTCCACGGCCTCACCAGCCCGCTGCCACGGGTTGCGGCCGGAGCAGCGCAGGCCGTGGGTGCCGAGGACGTCGAGCAGGTCTCGGGAGGCTCCACAGCCCTTCGCCATGCACTCGACGGAGAGCGCTTCGAGGCCGGCGGCCCGTTCGGCGACCCGGAACCGGAGCTGCTCGCGCGAGGTGCAGCCCTGCCGCTCGGTCGGCGTGCGCCGCGAGTGCGCCCAGAACCACCAGTCGACATCTGCGAGATGACCGGACGCGCAGATCTGCACGAACCGCATCGGTGCCAACTGCCGCACTGGTGTGCAGGAGGGGCAGCGCGGCCGGACACCGTGCTTCTCGTCCGCGATCCGCCAACGCACCATCCGTCGGCAGGAGCCGCAGAACAGCCAGGAGGGGAACCGGATGTACGGGGCACCCGCCGTGTCGGGCCGGTCGTACCGGTCGTCGAGCGCGGCCGGTGCGGCGAAGAAGCCCGTGACTCCCAGTCGGTCGGCGAGCCGGCGCGACTCGACGGGCTGCCGCTGCCGGGGCCAGTCGCCGATGCCGGTGGCGACGAACGACTCGCCTTGGATGTCGAGGACCGCGCCGACCCCGAAAGGCAGCACCGTCTGCGACTGACGTACCCTCAGGCGCCTGCTCACTGGTCGGATCCCTTCACCGTCACCTGGCACTCCCGGTCGACGTTGCGCATGGAGTTGGGGGTCTCCCACAACCCCCCGTACTGCTCGAAGCTCTTCAGCAGGTTGGACTGGCCCTTGCCCTGGTAGCGGTAGTGCAGCTCCTTGCCGGTGGCTACGGCGTCGCGCGCCGCCTGTTCCCAGACCGCCAGCAGCTCGGTCGCCTCCGCCCGGACGCTCAGGGCGGAGGCGGGATCGCCGGCGGCCGCGCGGGCGGCGAGCTCCTCTATGAGCCGCTCGGCCTGCGGCAGGAACCGCAGGATGTCACCGGCTTGGTTCTCGGCGCGCAGGCCGAGACGGTGGCGGACCAGGATCACCAGGGCGGCGTGCAGGGCCCGGCGCCGGGCGGGCATCGACCACGGGGTCACACTAGTCGGCTCCACCTGCCGGTACAGCGAGCGGTGGTACACGTCGAAGGTCTCGTAGTGCGAACGGTCCCGCGGCCTCGTCGCGTTGAAGAAGGTGACCACCAAGCCCGGAACAGCATGCCGGCCCACTCGGCTGGTGGCCTGGATGTACTCCGCCGTGGTCTTCGGCTGCCCCTGCATCAGCATCAGGGCGAGCCGCTTCACATCGACGCCGACCGAGAGCATGTTGGTGCAGGGCAGGAACGACACCGCCTGCGGGTCGTTCCAGGGCTTCTCCAGACGGTCCAGCAGAACCGGCTGCTCGGCGCGCGGCAGGTTGCTGGTCAACTCCTGGACCTGACGGTCGATCAGCTCGCGCGTTCCGCGGCCGTCGTCCAGCCCGGTGAGCTCTGCCGGGATGTCATCGGCCGCGGCCGTGACCGTACGGCCGAGCTCGCGCAGGCTGTGGTGGTAGGCGACCAGTGTCCAGTAGTCGTCCCGGTGGTCCTCGGGCAGTTCCCAGGCACCCTGCAGCATCGCGGCGGCGGTGGCCACCGCGGCACGACCGGCGGTGTGCCCCTGCGCCATGACGCCCAAGTACCGGCGACCCGGCCGGGAGTTGTCCGGTTCCGCGAAGTACGAGTGCCGGGCGTCGATCCCCGCGGGCGGGAAGAGCTGCACGTCCGTGCCGTACAGCGCGCGGACCTGCTCGCCGGAGCGGCGGATCGTGGCGGTCGACGCCACCACCTTGGGACCGGTGCCGTCCGGGGCCGAGCACAGGCCCAGCACCGCCGACTCGTACAGGCCGACGGTCGTTCCGAGCGGTCCGGTGAGCAGGTGCAACTCGTCCTGGATGACCAGCGACGGCGCCCGGTGTCCGAGGCCGGCGCCGAAGAGCCGCCCGGCCTCCGGCTCCCAGGCCAGGCGGGCGAACTTGTCGACCGTGCCGAGGACGAAGGTCGGCGGACGGTCGTACAGCTGCTGGTCGACCACGGAGACCGGCAGCTCGTCGTGGAAGGTGCACTCGTCGCGGGGGCAGAAGAAGGCGAAGGAGTCGACCGTGGAGCGGATGCCGTAGTCCCCGTGGTCCGAGGACTTGTGCGCGGGCAGGATCCGGGTGCCGCACCACGGGCAGCGGTCGAGGATGAACACGTCCTCCGGTCGGGCTGCGGCGCGCACGTCCTCGAAGAGGCCGTGCGCGGCCTTGTAGGAGTTCGCCGACGTGCTCTCGCCGACCCACAGCCCGATCGAGAACGGTTCCGCTCCGTGGCGGTCCGGATCGGCACGGCGGATCACCTCCAGCGCGCAGATCGTGGTTGCGGCACGCTGGAACTGCTGGGTGGTGAGCAAACTGAGGGTGTACCGGCTGAGCACTGCTGTTCCGCCGCCGTCCGCCTCCCGCCGGCGCAGCAGCATGGTGAAGGTGGCGAGCAGTAGATAGGCCTCCGTCTTGCCGCCGCCGGTGGGGAACCAGATCAGGTCGGTGATCCGCCGGTCCGGGTGGTGCGGGTCGGCGATCCCGTCCAGCGACAGGAGGAAGAACGCCAGTTGGAAGGGCCGCCAGCAGGCATCGGCGCGGGGTTCCGGGGCGAGCGGCACACCGCTCCCGCGGCGGGAGTGCCGCTCGCCGGCGAGGTCACGCGCGGAGTGCCGCATCTGGAGCGCCATCGCGCGATTGGCGGTCCGGAACGCCTCCAGCAGCTCCGGCCGGGAGGGATCGCAGAGCGTCTGGACGCCCGCCTCCATCCGGCGGACCGCCGCACCGATCCGGTCGGTGATCCGCTGTGCCGCCTCCCGGCCCCATTCCGGGACCTCGGCGAGGCACTGGCCCTCGTACCAGGCGCGGTAGTCGGCGGTGAACCTGTCGAGTTCGAGGCGGAGCTGCCAAGGCGGCACGGCCGGGTCGGCGAGGTGGGCGAGGTTCAGGACCGGAGCGCTGGAGAGCCCGGACGCCCGGATGTCGGACACCTCGGTCTCGGGCATCAGCGCCGCGTTCAGCGCGACCACCTGGTCGCCGTCCGAGACCTCCTCGACCGCACAGCCGTGGCCGACCGCGTGCGTGCGCACGTGCCGGTACTGGAGCCGTAGCTCCCGTTCCTCAGGGTCCCGGCTGGCGAGGCGCACGCTCGGGTACTGCCGGATCGATCCGTCCACCGGCCGCACACCGAGGCCGACCTGGAAGAGCATCTGGTCCCACTGCGCGGCCCGGCCGAGTGCCGCCTCGGTGCGGGCCGTGTTCACCAGCGACACGGTGACCAACTGCCCCGCCCCGAAGGGGCGTCGGCGCATCCGCAGCTCGGCCCGGCCGTCGAGTACCGTGATCCGGTCGCGCTCCGGCCCGAGGTGCTGCGCGGCCGCTGGCGGCAGCGGAACCCGCTCCCAGTACCGGCCGCGTTCACCCTGCCGGGTTACGTACCGCGCGGCCTCGCAGTCGACTGCGACGGTGGTGGCGTCGGTGTAGAAACTGAGCCCCAGGGACGACGGCAGCCAGGCGTTGGACTCGGGCAGCGGGTCGGCGGACGGACTCGTGTCCGCTGCGCCCGACTCCGTGCCGGGGCCGTCGGCCTCCTCGGCGGAGATCGTCAACTGCCTCTGGAGATCGGCGTTCTGGGGGTAGAGGGTGCCGAGCAGGTACTGTCGGTCCGGCGGCGCGTCGAGGACCTCGTCCGTGCCGTGGGCCGGCCCGACGAGGCGGCGGCGAAGGTACTCGACGAGTTCGTCCCTGGGCTCCACGCTGCTGTCCGTTCTCGGATTCGGGTGTTCTGGCTGATGGTTGTGCTGGGTCGGTCCGTGGTGGTGGCCCACTACTCGGTATCGAAGAGCGCGAACTCCAGTTGCTCGGGCCTGGCAGTTGCGGCCCCGACGGCCCTGGAAGCCGGGCTCTCTTCGGCGCTGGACAGGTTCGCCGGCTGCGGTCGGGCCGAGGGCCTCGGCGCGGCGATCGGTCGCGGAGCAGCACCCACCCGCCGCCGCTGGCGGCGGCGTACGGTCGCGGTCGGGTCGGGTGGCCATCCCACACCCAGCGCTTCCAGATCGAACCGGCGATGAGCAGGAAGCCCGAGACCGCCGATACCGCCGAGAAGGAGCTGCTTCGCCAACCAGGCCCCGAGCGGGAAGCTGCCCTCGATGGTCTGCAGGGTCGGACGGACGTGCCCCTCCCGCTCCCGGAACGCCCGCAGCGCCTCGATGCCGACCGCCCAGTCCTGCTTCCGCAGGTCCTTGACGATCGCGTTGACCGGGTTGGCCGTCGATGACCGGTGCCACGGGTCGTCGAGCATCTGCTGCATCGCGACGGCCGGAGCGCCCGTCCGGCTGGCGAACGCGAGCCGCAGTACAGGCACGACCTGCGATTCCAGCTGGCGGATCCGCTCGCGGGTGACCTCGAGCTCCTTGCCGATCTGGTCGAGAGTGGCGGGCTCGTTCCCGTCCAGCCCGAACCGCATCACCACGATCCGCCCGTAGCGTTCGGGAAGCGTGTCGACGGCGGCCAGGACCTCGGAGGTGGTCAGGGCGGAGAGCACGGTGTGCTCGACGCCGGGGATCACTGTGCGGTCCTCGATCAGGTCGCTCAGATGAGTGCCCTCGCCGATCACTCGATCGAGGGAGTCGCTGCACCTGCTCAGCTGCCGGATCTGGTCGACCTTCTGCACCGTGAGATCGCAGGCCACGGCCACTGCTGCGGCGGGCGTCGGCAGTCCCTTGGCACGGAGTTGACGTTCGGCGCGGGCTACCTTCTGCATCTGCTCGTGCATGTGGACCGGGATCCGGATGGCGTTGGACTCGTTGGCGATGCCCCGGGTGATTGACTGCCTGACCCACTGGGTGGCGTAGGTCGAGAACTTGTAGCCCATGGTCGGATCGAACCCTCGGGTGGCACGCAGGAGTCCGAGCATTCCGAGCTGGGCGATGTCGTCGTAGTCCATCCCGTCCAGTGAGTACTGGCGGGCCTGGCCGTGGACCAGTCCCTGGTTGTGCACCATGAGGCAGTCGCGGGCTCGCCGGCGCTCGTCGGACGGGTCGAGACGGTTCAGCTCCGCGTCCGTCGGCTCCTCATGCAGTCGGTCCGGTCCGCCGCGAACCAGGACGATCAGGCCAACCTCCTCGATCGCGGTGAGGATGCGCTTGGCGGTGTTCCGTGCGAACCGGTCCTCGGCCAGGATCGCGCGAGCAGCGGAGACAGCGGCGTCCAGGTCGCCGAGCACAGTCGGTGCGGGGGCCGGCGAGGATTCGGGTTCGGGCCCGCCGACCGGGGTGGGAGGCGGTACGGTGGTCTGAATGACCGTCACCAGAGCTCGTAGCTGCGCTCCTTCGGGCTCGGAGAGTCCGGCGAGGCGGATGACGCCTTCGGTCGCCCGCATGGTGACCGTCCCGTTGTCATCGGTGAAGCGTTCGAGTAGCCGGCGGGCCAGCGCGATCCGTGACGACTGGACGACCTGCGCCGGCCGCACCGCCTTCGTCGCAGGTGCGGCCTTCGCCGGCTGCCGCCTGAGGGGCCCCGTGACACGGGCAGGTTCGCCCACTCGGATCTTCAGCCGCCCCAGCTCCGCCAGCAGTCGCCCACGCTCCGCCTCGCCGAGCCCGAGCGCCTCGGTCTCGCGCTGGAACGCCTGCTGCGGCACGACGCCCTGCACCGCGGCCTGCTGGAGGTTGGCGTACATCGTGGCGAGCGCCGACCGCAGATCGGGGCCGGTGGGCTGAGAGGCAGCCGGACGGTCCATGTCACCTCACATCGGTCCGGATGTGGAGAGGCGTCGAGCCTCAGTGCACGGCGAGCCTAGCGTCAGTCTGTTGACGGTGTCAACGCATGTAAGCCATGGCGTACACAGTGCTCGCTCGTGTACGGTTCTCGGTGTCACCGCCCCGTCTCGGCTACTCTGCCGCCATCACGGGCTGGAGCCGGTGGCATACGGAGCGAGTCCGGTGATGGAGGAGAGGCAGTGGGCGTGGAGTTGATCGGCGACCGGTTCCGCCTGGTGGGGGCCATCGGCTCCGGCAACATGGGGGAGGTGCACAAGGCCGAAGATCTTCGCGCCCCCGAGGGATCCGCGGACCGCACCGTCGCCGTCAAGACGATCCTCCGCCGCCGCTCCGGTGCTGCCGTCGACACCTACGGTGACGCGAAGGCCGTGGCGCGGTTCGCCCGGGAGGTGCGCATCATGCGCCGTCTGGATCACCCCCACCTCACCCGCCTCATCGACGGCGGCGTGGACGAGTCCCACGGCGGCCTGCCCTACCTCGCCATGGAGTACCTGGACGGCGAGACGCTGCGTGACCTCATCGAGGAGGAGCGCCGGCTCCCCGTCTCCTGGGCCGCCGCGATCGGCGCCCAGATCGCCGACGGATTGGGCGCCGCCCATGCCGTCGGCATCGTCCACCGCGACCTCAAGCCCGCCAACGTCATGCTGACCAGGGGTGGCACGGTCAAGATCCTCGACTTCGGGATGGGCCGGATCGCCGACGACCCCGAAGACACCCGGCTCACCAGCACCGGCGTCGCTGTCGGTACCGCCCGTTACATGGCGCCCGAACAGTTCCAGGCGGTGCTGGTCACCCAGGCCGCGGACCTCTACGCCTTGGGCTGCCTGCTCTTCGAGATGCTCACCGGCGTTCCGCCTTTCGTCGGGCAGGCTCCGTACGAGCTGATGCGCAAGCACACCGAGGAGGCGCCCACGCCGGTGCGGCTGCTGCGCCAGGACGTGCCCGCGGAGTTGGCCCGACTCGTCGACTGCCTGCTCGCCAAGAAGCCGGTCGACCGTCCCGCTGACGCCGTGGCCGTCCGGGATGCCCTGCTGCCGCTCACCGCGCTGGATGACGATGTCTCACAGCTCGCCTCCTGGAGCGCCTTCGACCCGGTTCGGATGCTGCGCAGCGCCCAGCCCGCCGATCTTGGCGGGGCAGTTGGCGACGAGTCCCCGAGTGCCACTGCCCCAACCGCCGGCATGGACGTGTTCGGCCTCCACCGCACCCTCATCAAGGACTACCGCGCTTTCACCGAGGGCGGCACAGTGATCCGCGACGAACGGATCGCCGCGTTCGTCGAAAAGGACCTGAACGCCAAGTCGCAGTGGCCCGACCCTTGGCTGTCCCTCAACCCGTTCTTCGCCGGCGGCGGCACCGTGCTGGAGCTGGCGGGTCAAGGCGTGCTGCACGAGGAGTGCGCGCGGATCTTCCAGTCGCGCAAGACTGAGCGCGGCACGGTCTGCGACGGTCGGCCGCTGACGCTCCATCAGCACCAGCGGGAGGCGGTGGAGGCCGCCGAGTCGGGTGCCTCGTACGTGCTGACCACGGGCACCGGATCCGGCAAGTCCCTCGGGTACATCGTGCCGATCGTGAACAAGGTGCTGAAGGACCGCCGGGCCGAAGGCGCGAAGCCGGCGGCCGGCGGCCGGGGGAAGGTCCGGGCGATCATCGTCTACCCGATGAACGCGCTCGCCAACAGCCAGCTCAAGGAGCTGGACAAGTACCTGCTCGACGGCTACGGCAAGGGCCGGGAGCCCGTCACCTACGCTCGCTACACCGGGCAGGAGGACGACGCTCGCCGCAAGGAGATCCGCGACAACCCGCCGGACATCCTGCTCACCAACTACGTGATGCTGGAGCTGATGCTCACCCGGCCCGACGACCGCCGGAGCCTCATCAAGATGGCCAAGGGCCTGGAGTTCCTGGTCTTCGACGAGCTGCACACCTACCGCGGTCGCCAGGGCGCCGACGTGGCCCTGCTCGTCCGCCGCGTCCGCGAGGCCTGCCAGGCCGGTCGTCTGCAGTGCGTGGGCACCTCGGCCACCATGTCGACCGAGGGCTCGTTGGAGGACCAGAAGAAGGTCGTCGCGAACGTCGCGTCAACTCTCTTCGGCACCAGGGTCGATCCTGCGCACGTCATCGGCGAGACGCTGGTCCGTGCCACGGACGAGACTCCGCAGTCGATCCCGCCGGAGTGCCTCGTGGACCCCACCGCCCCGCGGGCGTACGCCGAGCTGGTCCGGGACCCGCTCGCACGCTGGATCGAGACCCGCTTCGGCCTCGCCACCGACGAGGCCACCGGCCGCCTGGTCCGCCGTCAGCCCGCCAAGATCGAGGAGGCCGCCGCGGAGCTGGCCGAGCACAGCGACGTGCCGGTCGACCAGTGCGACGCCGCGATCCGCGCCACCCTGGAGGCCGGCTCGCAGGCCCGCCACCCGGTCACCGAGCGTCCGTTGTTCGCCTTCCGGCTGCACCAGTTCCTCTCCAAGGGCGACACCGTCTACGTCACCCTTGAGGACAAGGCGTCCCGCCACCTCACTCGCGCCTACCAGCTCGAACAGCCGCGTTCCGGGGGCAAGTTGCTGATGCCGCTCGCCTTCTGCCGCGAGTGCGGCCAGGAGTACCTGACGGTGTGGCGCACCGATCAGGACGGCGAGGTGCGGTACCAGGCACGTCGCGACACCGTGGCCACCGGTGGCCGCCAGGGCGACGGTTATTTGTACGTCGATCATGACCGCCCGTGGCCGCTCAGCCCGGACGTGGCGATCGCCGACCGCCGCCTCCCGGAGTCGTGGCTGGAGATCGACGACAAGGGTCAGGAGGCCGTCCGCAAGTCGCACCGGGACCGGGTGCCGCGCGCCGTGACGGTGGATCCGTACGGCGCCGAGGGTTACGGCGAGCTGCAGGCTGCCTTCATCCCGTCCCCGTTCCTGTTCTGCCTGCACTGCGGTGTCGCGTACGAGCAGACCCGCGGCAAGGACTTCGCCAAGCTCGCCACCCTCGACCAGGAGGGCCGCTCCTCGGCGACCTCGCTGATCTCCGCCTCCGTCGTCCGCTCGCTGACGTCGGTACCCGCGGAAGCGCTCGACAAGGAGGCACGCAAGCTCCTCACCTTCGTCGACAACCGGCAGGACGCCTCCCTGCAGGCCGGCCACTTCAACGACTTCGTGCAGATCACCCAGCTCCGCGGTGCCCTCTACCGCGCGGCCTGCGCGGCCGGCGAGGACGGCCTCCACCACGAGGAGCTGGCCTCTGCCGTCGCCAACGCCCTCGCGCTGGAGCCGGCGCACTACGCCGGTGACGCGGCGGACCTGCCGCCCGCGCTGGCCCGCAACGCGGCCAAGACGCTCCGCGACGTCATCGCGTTCCGGCTCTACCTGGATCTGGAGCGCGGCTGGCGGATCACCATGCCCAATCTGGAGCAGACCGGCCTGCTGGAGATCGGTTATGAGGACCTGGACTGGGTGGCGGACCGTCAGGACCGCTGGGACCGCACCCACCAGGCCCTGCGTGACGCCGATCCCGCGCTGCGGGCCGAGGTCATGAAGGCGCTCCTCGACGAGATGCGCCGGTCCCTCGCCATCGATGTCCAGTACTTCCGCGAAGACTTCGACTCACTGCAGCGGGCCAGCGAGGAGCGCCTCATCGACCCCTGGGTGCTGACCAGGACCGACAGCCCCAAGGTCGGCATCGCCTACCCCCAGCCCTCGCGCCCCGGCCTGGACCGCTCGGCGCTGTTCCTGTCCGCTGCCGGCAAGTTCGGCAAGTACCTGCGCCGCACCGACCGGGCCTTCCGGGAGCTGGACAAGGGCGATCTGCAGCTCGTCATCGAGGAACTGCTGAAGGTGCTCTGCAAGGCAGGGCTGGTCAAGGAGGTCTCCGAGACCCCGCAGCGCTCGGGACGCTTCCGCAGCTCCTCCGGACCGGCCGTCACCGGCTACCGGCTAGCCGCGCAGTCGCTCATCTGGCGCGCCGGCAAGGGCGAGCGGGGCGCCCACGACCCGCTCACCCGCACCTACGCCAGCGGCGACGGCCCCCGCGTCAACACCTTCTTCCGCGACCTCTACCAGAACGCGGCCGGCGCCCTGGCCGGCCTGTTCGCCCGCGAGCACACCGCCCAGGTCGACCCGACCGAGCGTGAGAAGCGCGAAGAGGCCTTCCGCAAGGCCGACCTGAAACTGCTCTACTGCTCGCCGACGATGGAGCTGGGCGTGGACATCTCCTCGCTCAACGCGGTCATGATGCGCAACGTCCCGCCGACCCCGGCCAACTACGCGCAGCGCTCCGGCCGCGCCGGCCGCAGCGGCCAGCCCGCCCTTGTCGCCACCTACTGCGCGACGGGCAACAGCCACGACCAGTACTACTTCAGGCGGTCCGAGCGCATGGTGGCGGGTGCCGTCGCTCCGCCGCGCCTCGACCTGGCCAACGAAGACCTCGTGCTCTCCCACGTTCAGGGCATCTGGCTGGCCGAAGCCGGTCTCAAGCTCGGCCGGGCCGTGCCCGAGGTCCTCGACATCTCCTACCCGGAGACCGGTGACCGTCCCGACCCCGCCCTGGAGCTGCACCCCGACATCCACGCCGCTTCGCGCGACGTTGACGCCCAGACGAGGACGATCGCAGCCGCGTACCAGGTGCTCGGTCCCCTGCTGCTCGACTTCGCCAACACCACCTGGTGGGACGAGCGCTGGATCGAGGACCGGGTGCGCACCGCCCCCGACCGGTTCCACCACGCCTTCGACCGCTGGCGAGAGCTGTACCGCGCCGCCCTGGACGACCAGTACGTGCAGAACAAGCGGGTCCTGGACCACAGCCTCACCGAGGGCGACCGCAAGCGCGCCGTCGGCCGCCGCAGGGAGGCCGAGACCCAGCTCAACCTGCTCAAGAACGAGAGTGCGGAGAACAAGTCCGTGCTCTCCGACTTCAACCCGTATCGCTACCTGGCATCCGAGGGTTTCCTCCCCGGCTACTCCTTCCCCCGCCTGCCGCTGGCCGCCTACATCCCCACCACCGGCCGCCGATACGGCGAGGGCGACTACCTGCAGCGCCCGCGGTTCCTCGCGATCCGCGAGTTCGGACCCGGCGCGCTCATCTACCACGAGGGCGCCCGCTACCAGGTCACCCGGATCCAGCTGCCGCCGGACTCCACCGGTGACATCACCACCAGCGAGGCCCGGCGCTGCGAGCACTGCGGCTACCACCACGAGCCGCGCAATAGGGACGACCGCTGCCAGATGTGCGACGAGCCGCTCGGCGCTGCCACTTACGGCCTGCTCCAGCTGCACACCGTCTACACCCAGCGCCGCGAGCGGATCTCCTCGGACGAGGAGGAGCGGCGCCGGGCCGGCTTCAAGTTGGAGACCTCGTACGCCTTCCAGGACCACGGCACCCGCAAGGGCCGTCAGGACGCCAGGATCGCGGACGAGACCGGCCCGCTCGCCCTGCTGGCGTACGGCGACTCGGCGACAGTGCGGATCACCAACGTCGGGCGGCTGCGCGCGAAGAAGGACGACCCGGCCGGCTACTGGCTGGACGCCGCCGACGGCCGCTGGATGAACGACCGCGACGCTGCCGATGCCTCGGGCGACTCCAGCGAGCTGCCCGTGGTCGACGCCGACGGCAACGAGAAGCGCCGCAAGAAGCGGGTGATCCCCTACGTGGAGGACCGCCGGAACATCCTCGTCCTCACCCTCGACGAGCCGCTGCCCGAGCCGATCGCCGTCTCCCTGATGTACGCGCTGGAGCGGGGCATCGAGGCCGCCTTCGAACTGGAGGACTCCGAGCTCAGCAGCGAACTCCTGCCGCCGAACGACGGTCCGCGCAACCGCTTCCTGTTCACCGAGGCCGCCGAGGGCGGGGCGGGCGTGCTCCGCCGTCTCCAGGCGGAGCCGGACGCGCTCGCCAAGGCGGCACGCCAGGCGCTGGCGATCTGTCACTTCGATGAGCTGGGCGCCGACCTGGGCGGTCCGCACCCGGACCGGCCGTGCGAGCGCGGCTGCTACGAGTGCTTGCTGACGTACGGCAACCAGCTCAACCACGGGCTGATCGACCGCCGCACCGTCCGCGCCCTGCTGCTGCGGCTCGCGTCCGCGAATGCACGGCGGGACGAGCGCGGCGAGTCCCGGAGCGAGCAGTTCCGGCGCCTGCTCGCCGAGCAGGTCGAGCAGGTAGCGGCGCCGGCTGTCCCGGACGAGTCGCCGCTGGAGCGCGACCTCGTCACCTGGCTGAAGGAGCGAGGGCTGCGGCTCCCCGACGGAACGCAGACCCTGGTCCGCGAGGCGAACGCGATGCCGGACTTCATCTACCGCATGCCCGGCGTGAACGTCGCGATCTTCTACGATCACCCTGACACCGAGACGACCGCGCTGCGCGACGCGGACGCCGAGGAACGGCTCTACGACGCCAACTGGGATGTGATCCGCTTTCCGCACGACGGCGACTGGGAGGCCATCGCCGCCGACCACCCCCGCTACTTCGGCACCGCCCACCCGACCGCCTGACCACGGAACCGACGAACCACTCGACGAGGACCCACCTGATGACGCTCACCTACTCCGCCGGTTCCCTGGTGTCCGCCCGCGGTCGTGAATGGGTCGTACTGCCCGAGAGTGCGGCCGACATGCTCGTGCTGCGCCCCCTCGGTGGCTCCGACGACGACATCGCGGCCGTGTTCCCCGCCTTCGAGAAGGTCAGCAGCGCCGAGTTCGCCGCGCCCGAGCCGGGCGACCTCGGCGACCAGCGGGCCGCCGGCCTGCTCCGCTCGGCCCTGCGGATCGGTTTCCGCTCCGGCGCCGGTCCGTTCCGCTCGCTCGCCGGCATCGCCGTCGAGCCGCGCGCCTACCAGCTGGTGCCGCTGCTGATGGCGCTGCGTCAGAAGACCGTCCGGCTGCTGATCTCCGATGACGTCGGCATCGGCAAGACCATCGAGGCCGGCCTGATCGCGAGTGAACTCCTCGCCCAGGGCGAGGCGAAGGGGCTGGCCGTGCTCTGCTCGCCGGCGCTGGCCGAGCAGTGGCAGGAGGAACTGCGGACCAAGTTCGGTCTGGATGCCGAACTGGTGCTCTCCTCCACCGTTTCGCGGCTGGAGCGCGGGCTCGACCTGGGCCAGTCGATCTTCGACAAGTACCCGCACGTCATCGTCTCCACGGACTTCATCAAGTCCCCGCGCCACCGTGACGACTTCGTCCGCCACTGCCCCGACCTGGTCATCGTGGACGAGGCCCACACCTGCGTCGCTGCCGACGACACCGGCGCCTCGTCGCAGAACCAGCTGCGCTACGAGTTGCTGCGCCGGGTTGCCGAGGATGCGGAGCGGCACCTGCTGCTGGTGACCGCCACCCCGCACAGCGGCAAGGAGTCCGCCTTCCGCAACCTGCTCGGCCTGGTCAAGCCCGAGCTGGCCGGCGTTGACCTCGACGGCAAGCGTGGCCGTGAACTGCTCGCCCAGCACTTCGTGCAGCGCAAGCGGGCCGACGTGCGCCAGTACCTCACCAAGGAGGACGGCCTCAGCGACGACAGCCTTGCCGAGAAGACCGTCTTCCCCTCCGACCGCTACTTCAAGGACGAGACCTACAAGCTCTCCCCGGCTTATCGCGCGCTGCTCGACGACGCCATCGCGTACGCGAGCGACCGGGTCGAGGCTGCCGGCGTGCAGGGCAAGCGCGAGGCCCGGATCGCCTGGTGGTCGGCGATCGCGCTGCTGCGCTCGCTGGTCTCCTCGCCGCGTGCTGCAGCCCAGACGCTGACGACCCGTTCGGCCGCCGCGATCGCGGCGAGTGCGGAGGAGGCGGACCGGCTCAGCGCGTCACTCACCAGCGACTCGGCGGACAGCGACGCGCTGGAGGGCATGGACGTCGCCCCGGGCGCGGAGACGGACGATGCGGGTGCGCGGCTGAAGACGCTCGCTGAGCGGGCGGCGGCGCTGGAGGGCACCGAGCACGACCTCAAGCTGAAGGCGCTGATCAAGCACCTCAAGGCGCTGCTCGCCGACGGGTACAACCCGATCGTCTTCTGCCGCTTCATCCCGACCGCGGAGTACGTTGCAGCGGCGCTCCAGGGCAAGGGCGGCGTGAAGGCCACCGTGGCCGCCGTCACCGGCACGCTCTCGCCACAGCAGCGCATCGAACGCATCGAGCGGTTGGCGGAGGAGGCGGGGGACAGCCTCGCCGCCCGCCGTGTCCTGGTCGCCACCGACTGCCTCTCGGAGGGTGTCAACCTCCAGCACCACTTCGACGCCGTCGTGCACTACGACCTGGCCTGGAACCCCACCCGCCACGACCAGCGCGAGGGCCGCGTCGACCGGTACGGGCAGAAGCGCGACGAGGTCCGCGTCATCACGCTCTACGGTGGCGACAACGGCATCGACGGCAAGGTACTCGAAGTCCTCATCAAGAAGTACCGGCAGATCCGCAAGGATCTGGGGATCTCGGTGTCCGTCCCTGACGAGATGTCAGCTGGTGTCACGGACGCGATCGTCGAGTGGCTGCTGATGCGGGGGAGGGAGGGCCAGCAGGAGGGCCTGTTCGCGATCGATGACATCGTTGATGCCAAGGCCGCCGAGCTGGAGAAGGACTGGAATTCCGCGGCCGAGCGGGAGAAGGCCTCCGTCTCCAAGTTCGCCCAGCGCTCCATCCACCCGCAGGAGGTGGCCCGCGAGGTCGCGGCGATTCGTGAGGCGCTGGGGAGTGCGGGGGAGATCCGTACCTTCGTGCGGGACTCGCTGAACGCGCTCGGCGCCGTGCTGCGGGACACCGAGAGCGGGGACTTCACGGCAGAGGTGTCGGGTACGCCGGCTGGGTTGCGTGATGCCCTGGCGCCTGTTGTCGGTGGTGAGGCTGTTGAGACGGGGCGGCCGATCCCGTTTCGCTCCGACCCGGCGGTCGCTCGGGGCGAGGCGGCGCTGGTGCGCACCGACCCGGTCGTCGGCGCTCTCGCGGGTCACGTCCTCAATGCCGCGCTCGACACGCTGGCTGACGGGAACCGCCCGGCCCGCCGCTGCGGTGTTGTGACGACGGACGCGGTGGCCACCCGTACGACGCTGTTGCTGGTGCGGTACCGGTTCCACCTCACGCTGCCCTCGCGGTACAAGGAGAAGCAGATCGTCGCCGAGGAAGCCCGGCTGTTCGCCTTCCAAGGCGCGCCGAAGCACGCCGTCTGGCTGCCGGAGGGGGAGGCGCAGGCCTTGCTCGGGGCGCAGGCCACGCTCAACACCGACCGCCACTTCGGCGAACGGACGATGGCCCGGATCCTGGGACAACTGGTTGATGTGAACGACTACTTGAAGTCACAGGGCGATCAGCTCGCGGCCGACCTCGACGCCTCGCACCGCCGCGTGCGCGAGGCCACCGGCGAGATCGTCCGAGGCCTGCGCGTGCGTGCGCAGGAGCACGCCGACGTGCTCGGCGCATACGTCTACCTGCCCGCTGCTGCGTCGACCGGAGAGGGCGCCTGATGTCCGCCACCACTCGTAACCAGGTCTTCTCCGCCGTTCACACGGTGGGTGGGCTGCTGCCCGTCGACATACTGGTCCGGATCGCCGAGGGCAAGGACGTGTCGGGGGCGAAGCCCGCCGACTACGGGGTCATCGGCTCGCGGTCGGTGCGGGATGATGCCGAACGCCACTGGGACTACCTCAAGTCGGTCTGGCGCGAGCTGCGCAGCCGGCTGCCCGAGGACGCGGAGACGGGTGTTCCGGCGGCCGACCCTACGGGGATCGCGGTGGCGCAGTGGCTGGAGCCGCTCTTCGCCGAGTTGGGGTTCGGGCGGCTCACGGTGGTGGGGGGCGACGGTATCCCCGCTGACAGTGATACGGAGAAAGTATTCGCCGTCAGCCACCGCTGGCAGCACGCGTTGGTCCACCTCACCCCGTGGAACACCGACCTCGACAGGCGCCCCGGCGGCGCCGGTACCGTCCCGCCGCAGTCGATGCTCCAGGAGTGCCTCAACCGCACCGAGGCGCACCTGTGGGGCGTGCTCTCCAACGGCCGCCAGTTGAGGCTCCTGCGCGACTCCAGCGCCATGGCAACGGCGTCGTACGTCGAGTTCGATCTTGAGGCGATCTTCGACGGCGAGCTCTTCAGCGAGTTCGTCCTGCTCTATCGGCTGCTGCACGTCTCACGGTTCGAGGTGGCGGAGGGCGCGGCGGCTTCGGCTTGCCGACTGGAGAAGTGGCGCACCGAGGCCATCGCCTCCGGGACCAGGGCCCTGGATCAGCTCCGCAAGGGCGTTCAGGATGCCATCACGACCCTGGGCACGGGGTTCCTCCGTCACCCGGACAACGCTGCCCTGCGCGAGAATGTCAAAGCCCAGGGCCTGCACAACGCCCTGCTGCGCCTGGCTTACCGGCTGCTGTTCCTCTTCGTGGCCGAGGACCGCGATGTTCTGCATGCGCCTGAGGTGGGGGAGACGGAACGCGAGCGGTACGCCACGTACTTCTCTTCCGCCCGGCTTCGTGCCCACGCACGGCGCCGGCGCGGCACTGCGCACGGCGACCGGTGGCAGGCCCTGAGGGTCGTCCTTGATGCGTTGGGCGATGAAAAGGGACGCCCCGAGCTCGGATTGCCTGGTCTCGGTGGTCTCTTCACTCACACCGATGCGGACTCCCCGCTGGACGGTCTGTCCCTGTCGAATGAGTACCTTCTGACGGCAGTGCGCCACCTGGCTCAGGTGCGGGACATGGGATCGCGGCGCTGGCGGGCCGTTGACTATCGCCACCTGGACGCGGAGGAACTCGGTTCCATCTACGAGTCCCTGCTCGAACTCGTCCCGCAGCACAGTGCGGTGGATCGCACCTTCGAACTCGTTGAACTGGCGGGCAACACCCGTAAGACCACGGGGTCCTACTACACCCCGTCCTCGCTGATCGACTGCCTGCTCGATTCGGCGCTCGACCCGGTCATAGACGACGCCGTCAAGCGTGGTGAGCAGGCTGCCATCGCGGCGGGCCGGTCCGATCCGGCGGAGGACATCGTTGTCGAGTTGCTCTCTTTGACGGTCTGTGACCCTGCCTGTGGCTCAGGCCACTTCCTGGTCGCTGCCGCCCGGCGAATCGCCAAGCGGGTGGCGGCCGTTCGGGAGCGCAACCCCGAGCCCACGCTTTCTGCTGTCCGCCATGCTCTCCACGAGGTCGTCGCCCGTTGTATTTACGGCGTGGATCTCAACCCGATGGCAGTGGAACTCGCCAAGGTGTCGCTGTGGCTGGAGGCCATGGAGCCCGGCAAGGCGCTGAGCTTCCTGGACGCACACGTGAAGCACGGCAATGGTCTTGTCGGTGCCACACCCGCGCTGCTGCTCAAGGGGATTCCGAGTGAGGCGTTCAAGCCGATCGAGGGCGATGACAAGAAGATCGCCAAGTCTCTGGAGAAGCAGAACGACAAGGAGCTCTCGGGCCAGAGCAGCCTCTTCGACCTCGGTGACGGTCTGAAGATCGCCAACACTGCCTTCGCATCCGGCCTGCGCCGCATCACCACCGCCAAGTCGGACACCCTGACTGACGTTCGCCAGCAGGAGTCCGCCTATACGGAGTGGTCCGAGGCCGACGTTTATGTGCGAGCCCTGCGGGCTGCCGACGCCTGGTGCGCGGCGTTCGTCTGGCCCAAGGTGGCGGATGCTCCACAAGCCGTCACGCACGAGGTCTTCCAGGCTCTGCAGGATCCAGAAGCCGGCGCCGCCTCCCAGGCGATGCACGATGAGATCGTGCGTTTGCGCGAGCAGTACCGCTTCTTCCACTGGCATCTTGAGTTCCCCGAAGTGTTTACCGTGCCAGGTGAATTGGCCGGACTCGAAGTCGACCAGCGTACCGGCTGGGTCGGCGGCTTCAGCTGCATGCTTGGCAACCCGCCCTGGGAGCATCTTGAACTCAAAGAGCAGGAGTTCTTCTCTTCTCGTGCGCCGAAAATTGCAGGGGTGGCGGGTGTAAAGCGGAAAAATTTGATTGATGGACTGCGCGCTGAAGATCCCAGCTTGCATGAGGCGTACGAGGCCGCGAAGCGAAATATCGATGGAACTCGGCACTTTGCCAGCAGTTCTGGACTCTTCCCATTGTGCGGGCGTGGCCGTATCAAAACGGACTCGATTTTTGCAGAGCAGGGGCATAAGCTCACGTCGCCATACGGTCGCATGGGGATGGTCCTTCCGACGGGCATCGCCACTGATGCTACGACGCAGTTCTTTTTTAAGAACTTGGTTCAGAGTGGCTCGATTGCGGCACTGTACGATTTTGAAAACCGTGCTGCCCTATTTCCGGCCGTCGATTCGCGGATGAAATTTAGCATCCTCTCTCTCGTTGGTCGCTTCCGTCGGGAGCCAGCTGCGCGGCTTGCCTTCTTCTTGCATGACCCGGTGGAGCTCGAAGATACAAATAGAGTCTTCAGGCTCACTCCCGACGAGATTACTCTTATCAATCCGAATACCGGAACATGTCCAGTGTTCCGATCGCGGCGCGATGCCGAGATTTCTCTAGGTATCTATCGGCGAGTTCCAGTGCTAAGTAAGAACGATGATCCGCAGGGGAATCCATGGGGCATTTCGTTCAGTCAGGGTCTGTTTAATATGACCAGTGACTCCCATCTCTTTCATTCCCGTCAGGATCTTGAAAGTGATGGGTGGATGCTTGCTGGCAATATCTTTTCCAAGGCTGGAGCAAAGATGCTTCCCCTGTACGAGGCGAAAATGCTCCATCACTATGACCATCACTGGGCTAGCTATGATGAGAGCGGCTCCACTCGCGATCTCATGACTTCCGAAAGGTTGGATCCGGCTACTGTTGCTCTGCCGCGGTATTGGGTAGCCGAGTCGAAGGTTGAGGAGGCGGTGCGTGCGAAGGATTGGAATCGCGACTGGTTTATCGGATGGCGCGATATCTGCCGTGCGACTGATGAGCGTACTGCAATCATTGGCGGGTTCCCTCGGTCGGCAGTGGGGAACAACCTTCCGATCTCAACGTTGTCCAGGAGTAACGTGGCTCTAGCAGGAGCTCTACTCGCTTGCTTGAGCTCATTCATCTTCGATTTCAATGCGCGCTTCAAGGTTGGCAGCGTTCACCTCAATTTCTTCATCTCTGAGCAGCTGCCAGTTCTTCCGCCGGCCGATCTTTCCTGCCACTCTGCGTTCATTACGCCCCGAGTGCTTGAGTTGACCTATAGTGCTTACGATATGGCGGAATTTGCACGTGATCTCGGCGATATTCAGGGCCCGTTCTGTTGGAACGATGAACGTCGCCTGGTCATCCGTGCTGAGCTGGATGCGCTATTCTTCCATCTCTATGGCATTACCCGCGACGATGTCGATTACATCCTCGAAACCTTCCCGATCGTGAAGCGGAAGGATGAGGCCAAGTATGGCGCTTACCGCACTAAAGATCTGATCCTTTCGATCTACGACCGAATGGCTGCCGCTGGCGTTGGGCTTACTGTCCCCTTGCGTGATGGTGAGAACTTCATCTCAACTCTCACGCTGCCCGCCGGCGAAGGGCTGCGTCACCCGACGCTAATCGTGCACGGGCCGCGTTAGTCTCGATCGTGTGTGAGGGCCCGCCAGCAAGCTGGCGGGCCCTCACACACGATCGGAGTTAGTTCGCCAAGTGGTCGAACTCGCCGGCCTTGACGCCGAGTATGAAGGCGCGGAGCTTCTCGGGCGATGTAGTGACAATGACATCCGGGTCGTCGCTCTCGCGCAGCTTGATGGTGCCATCGGGAGCTGCAGCAAGGTAGATGCAGTTGGCGGCGTCTGCACTGTAGGAGGACTTCTGCCAGCTCTGAACTACCATGCTCGCTCCTTGCTCAGATGTTCTGTGTGACATGGTGGATGAGGTCGCGGGACGCCTCCGGGTTGAGCGAATTCATCTCCAACCGATCCATCACGATCCGGTACTTGAACAACTGCGGGTCGGTGTCGATGAACTCGGATGTTGCCCCGTCGACCTGGACGGTGTCCAGTCGGGGGACCTCGGCGTTGAAATACACGATGCCAGCGCCGGAGCCGGGGTAGCTGCCAGTGCCGAATGGCATTACGCGCAGGTCGATGTGAGGGTTCTCGCTCATGGTCAGCAGGTGCTTCAACTGGGCGCGGGCCACCTCGGGGCCGCCGAAACCCATCTGCAGGGCGGCCTCGTGAACGAGGACCGACAGTGGTGTCGGCTCCGCGCCGTACAGCACCGCCTGTCGCTTGATGCGGTGAGAGACGAGATGCTCGACCTCGGGCGGTGACAGCGGCGGCACTGAGTCTCGGAAGAGCGCGCGAGCGTGCTCCGGTGTCTGGAGTAGGCCGGGGATATGGATCGCTGAAGCGATCCGCATCGACTGTGCATGGTGTTCGAGCTCCGCCAAGTCGAGCGCACCGGACGGGAGGATCTCGCGGTATTCCTCCCACCACCCCCGCGTCCGGCCGCCGGTCATCTCGGTGAGCGCATCGATCAGCTTGTCGTCGGCGCAGTCGTAGAGGCGCGCCAGGGCCCGCACCCGGTCTGCACTCACCGGGTAGCCCCCGGACTCGATGCTGCTGAGTCGGGACTGGGTGGCGCCGTGCAACTCCCCGGCGCGCGTAACCGACAAGCCTGCCTGCTCGCGCAGCCGGCGCAGCTCTGCGCCGAGCCTCCGCTGCCGGATGCTCGGTGGGGTCTTGCTGGGCGGCATCCGCTGCTTCCTTTCCTCACTGGCCGTTGCTGGCGTCGTTCACTCTTGGGAGTGATGATGCGATGGATCCTTCAAGAGTGGTGGACTACATCCTATCGACTGGCTACTTTTGATCCTGCGTCAGAGTCGTCCGCTGTCCGTCGAGGTGGCAGCGCCGCGTTCAACTCGCTTTCGTGTAGGAGACTTCCATGACTGCTGCGCCCTCGCAAAACCCCCAGCCGGTCACGCCCCTGTGGCCGACTCCTGTGCCCTTCGAGCAGGAGCTGTGCGGGCTCGTGCTCGACACCGCGCCCCGCTTGTTCGCCGTCGTCCACGTGAGCGACGAGGGAACCGAGGTCGCCGACGGGTGGGTCGTCGCCTGGGGGATCGCCGACGGCGAGAAGTCCGCCTGCATCGTCAGTGTCGCGGGGCAGACGCAGATGGCCCTCACCTCGCCCGAGTGCGCCGTGCACCTGTTCGCCGGGCGACCGGGGATCACGGCGCGGCTGGTCTGGCTCGCGGCACCAGGCGCCGCCGCGCTCGATGGGGCTGAGGCTGCCTGAGCCAGTTCCGTGCCTCCGTCCGTCGGTGGGCGGCGATAGCATCCCGCTTGGCGCGAACGATGCTGACGGAACATCAGGAAGTGAGACTACTGTGGGCTTCCCCTCAAGTGACATGCTGTCAGTGGTGGGGAGCTTCCTCACCTACCAGTCGCTCGGCAAACGGTTCCGCACGCGGCATCCTGATCTTGCCGCGCGTCTACAGGTCCCGGACTCGTTACCGCTGCACCTGTCGGTGCCGCTGACCGGCGGGCGTTCGGTGCTCCTCGCCCAGTGGCGTTTCGACAAGCCGTACGACTGCGCCCCAGTCTGGGCAGTGGTGGGACCCGACATCGCCGAGCCGCCCCGCATCTGGTCGGCGACAACGAGCAGCGACATCCTCGTGGACGCACTCCACGCCAGAGCTGTCGCCGAGCTCGGGCGCGTCGAGGAGCAGAGCCCCTGGCGGTGGGACGAGCCCGTGGTCGGCGAAATCGTGGCGCTCGCGGACGAGTTGGCAGCCCGCAGCGTGCCCGTCCTGATGGCCGTGGCGCAGAACAGGTCCCGCGCTGTGGAGGTCGAACGAGGCACGAAGGAGGAGTACTTCGGACGCGACGAGGGCGACTTCCTCGTCGTTCGGGGCCAGGGAAGTCTGATCACCGTGTCCCACAAGCCGCTGTCCGGCTGGGTCGCCGACGTCCGGCCGGCGGAAGGTGGAGCCTCACAGCGGCTCGACCTGGGCGGTCTCCTCCTCGGCCAGCCGTCCGCCGTCCCCGGCTTGGAGTCCGGCCGCGTTGACCGGGCCGACCTCGCGGGCCTGGTGGCCGAGCTGGCCCGCGTTCCCCATGTCCCCACGGTGGATGACGGTTTCGTCAGCACCCTCCCGGCGGGGTCGACCCTCCTCGACTCCGCCGCCCGAGAGCTGGCTCGGACGGGATTCGCGGGCGTCGTACCGGACAGCAATGGCCGTACGCGACTTGACTCGGATACCTTCCACATCGAGTGGTGGACCCGATGGAAGAGCATCGGCCTCGCCGACATGCAGCGCTTGTACGGCATTGCGGCCGCGAAGCGCCGACGGCTGATGGTCCTCGTGACGGAGAACTCCGCCACCCGACCCGCGCTCGCCTTCGCCGACGATGTGGAGGCCTTCGTCTTCGCGGTGGATCCCGACAGCCGTCGACTCGGTGCTTGCAACGGTCTCGCGCGCGAGGTCGTACTCGACGACCCGACCTGGCTCCCGGCGCGGGGCCTGTTCGACCGCCGGCCGACCTGAGCGAAACGGGCGAGACTTCTCGCCCGTCCGGCCTGTTGCCGCGGCCATTTGGCCCCAGGCCCTATTGTGCGTACAGGGTTTCGAGGGCGAGGGACGGAAAAGGGTCGTGGAGGACGAGTACCAGGAGTTCAAGCTGCGGGTGACCGTCGGCGGGCCGGTCGCCCGCGGGCGGCTGCTGCCGGAGATGGGCAGCAACGGCAGTCAGAAGTTCCTGGTGTACGCGGGGGCGCCGGCGCGGGCACGGGTCGTGCCGTCTTTCGAGGAGCGGAGGGCATCCTCCTACCGGCTGCGGATGCAGTTGACGGATGACGGCAAGCTGCGCCCGTCCGAGCAGTGGCCCGGACTCCTCGAACTGGTGGAGGACGTGGAATGCAATTCCCCGTCCGCTGCGGCGGAGATCCTGATGGGCCGCTCGGCCAACGGCTGGACGCGGTGGCGGACTGAGGACGACCGGCCCTTGTCAGAGTTCATGCCGGGTGTTTGGGCGGGCCCCAACCGGGCCTGGCTGGTTCGCGGTTCCAACGTCTCGGGCCTCGACCTCGTCCAGCGGCTCTGGCTGCCGGAGGGGCTGACCACCGTCGCCGCCTCCCGGTTGCGGCAGGGCGTCGGGCAGGGCACGAGCAAGGAGCAGCTGCGCGAGTACGTCCAGGAGGACTACGAGTCCGCCGCGACGTACAGTCAGCGGCAGGACCTCGTCGAGGAGTTGCACGCATTCCTCTCCCGGATCAAGCCCGGTGACACCGTGTGCACCATCTCCGGTGGACTGCTCTACGTGGGTGAGGTGACGGGGTCCGCAGAGCAGGCGCCCACCGAGGACGCGCGGTCCAACCTGCGCCGCCCAGTGGACTGGCAGAGCGAGGGGTACCCCTACGCCGATCTGCCGGAGGAGCTCCAGCAGAAGCTCTCCATCCAGCACGACGTCGTCGATCTCACCTCGGTACAGGCCCTGATCGAGGGTCTGGGAGTGAGCGACCAGGAGCTGGCGGCGGAGGCCGAGGCCATAGAGCGCGACCCGAGCGTGGAGATCCTCATCGCCCGGCGCGAACTGACGCTCCCCGAGCCCACCCCGGAGCTCGCCCGGGACCTGCTCGTCCACGACGTGGCCTGGCTCCAGGAGGTACGCGACCTGCTCTGGGACGAGCGCCAGCTGGTGCTCTACGGCCCGCCGGGCACCGGCAAGACCTATCTCGCCCAGAAGCTCGCCGAGTTCCTGGGCGGTGGACCCGAACAGGTCAAGCTGGTCCAGTTCCACCCCTCCTACGCCTACGAGGACTTCTTCGAGGGCTTCCGCCCCAAGGAGGACCCGGAGACGCGGGAGGTCGCCTTCCGGCTCACTGCCGGCCCGCTGCGTGAACTTGCCGACCTCGCCTCCCGCGAGGGCAACCGGCACGTGCCGCACTTCCTGATCATCGACGAGATCAACCGGGCCAACCTGGCGAAGGTCTTCGGCGAGCTGTACTTCCTCCTGGAGTACCGCAACAAGTCGGTGCGGCTCACTTACTCCGGCGACGACTTCGCCCTGCCGCCGAACCTCTTCGTCATCGGCACCATGAACACCGCCGACCGCTCCATCGCCCTGGTCGACGCGGCGATGCGGCGCCGGTTCGCATTCGTCGAGCTGTCACCGCGGACCGAGCCGACCAGTGGCCTGCTGCGCCGCTGGCTGGCCGACAAGGGATACGACAGCGAGCCGGCCGACCTGCTGGACGCCCTCAACGCCCGGATCGACGAAGCGGACTTCCGGATCGGCCCCTCCTATCTGATGAAGTCAGGCGTCTACCGGGAGGGCGGACTCGATCGCACCTGGCGGACGAAGATCCTCCCGCTCCTCGAAGAGCACCACTATGGAGAGGGTGTCGACATCGAGAAGCGGTACGGGCTCGCCGCTCTCAAGGATGCTCTGGCATGACGAGCGGTGCTGTCGTCGAACTGGTCGAACACGCCCCGGCCGTCAGCCGTCCGCTCCCGGACACGGCCGGCCGGGCGCTCGCCGCCTCCCGCATCCTCGACACCGCAGCCCCCGACCCGTACCGGACGGGCCACTGGACACTCCGCGCCGGCAGCAAGGTCGGCGCGGTGACCCTCGACGTGCCGGGCGGTGAACCCGTCGCCGTCCGCATCGCCCCCAAGGTGCCGATCGCCCGCCTCTTCTTCCTGATCGGCTACAGCCTCGACCCACGCGGCTGGCGCGACGGCCAGGTCGAGTTGGGCGAGAACCACGACGTCCTCCCAGCCCTCGCCCACGCCGTCGAACGCCAGGTGGACCGGGCACTGCGCCAGGGCCTGCTGCAGGGGTACCGGGCAGTCGACGAGAGTGCCCTCGTGGTGCGCGGCCGGATCCGCGAGGCCGAGCAGATCCGCCGCCGGTTCGGTGCCGCCCTGCCGGTGGAGATTGCCTACGACGAGTTCACCACCGACATCGCCGAGAACCGCATCCTGCGCACCGCCGTCGAACGGTTGCTCCGGCTGCCTGGCGTGCCCCGTGACGTACGGCGCCGCTTGCTCCACCAGCGGGTCCGGCTCGCCGAGGTGACTCCGCTGGTGCGCGGTCAGGAAATCCCGGACTGGCGCCCCACGCGTCTCAACTCCCGCTACCACCAGGCCCTCCACCTCGCCCGTGTGATCCTCGACGGCTTCTCGCCCGAGCACACCACCGGTGAGCTGCGCATCGACGGCTTCCTGTTCAACATGAACAAGCTCTTCGAGGACTTCGTCACGATCGCCCTGCGCGAGGCATACCGGGCCACCGACCTCACCTGCCGCTTCCAGGACTCGCACCACCTCGATGAGGCGTCCATGATCCGGATGAAGCCGGACTTCGTCCTGTACGGACCGGCCGGCACCCCACGAGCCGTCGCCGACACCAAGTACAAGGCCGAGAAACGCGACGGCTATCCGGACGGCGATCTCTACCAGATGCTCGCCTACTGCACCGCCCTGGGCCTGCCCCAGGGCCACCTCGTCTACGCGAAAGGCAACGCCCCGCACGCCGCCCACCGGGTCCGCCAGGCCGGCATCACCATCCATCAGCACGCGCTGGACCTCGACCGGCCGCCCACGGAGCTGCTGGCCGAAGTCAGCTCGCTGGCCCGGAAGATGGCGGCCGACCGAACGCTATGATCACGATCTGAAGATCCATCAGGGCCAGATCCGTCAGGGCGAGGGAGTCCGCCGATGCCGCAGCTCGCGTTCGCGAACAGTTTCTGGGAGAGCTACGACGTCCTGGAGCGGCCGGTCAAATCCGGTGTGCGCAAGGCGATGGCGAAGTTCCAGCAGCTCACCGTGCCCGAACTGCACGCGGACAAAGGCCTTCACCTGGAATCTGTGGACAAGGCCCGCGACTCGCGGATGCGCACGATCAGGATCAACGACTTCTGGCGCGGCGTCGTCCTGGCCCCGGACGACGGCAGTGACGTCTTCCTGCTCATCAACGTGGTGCCGCACGACGACGCGTACACCTGGGCGGCCAAGCGGCTCTACACCGTCAACACGGCGACCCGAGCGCTGGAGGTCCGCAACGTCGTCGCCATCGAGCAGCTGACACCGGCTCTGGAGAAGGCCGCCTCAACAGCTCCGGCCCTGCTGTTCGCGAAGTACTCGGACACGGTGCTCCGGGAACTCGGTATCGACGACCAGGTGCTGCGGGCTGTGCGGACCGTCGTCGACAAGCCGCAGTTGGAGGCGTTCGGGACCCTGTTGCCGGAGGACCAGTTCGAGGTCCTGCAGTTCCTGGCCGAGGGCTACAGCGCGGAAGAGGTCTACCGCGATGTCGTCGCCGAGCGCCGGCCCGCCGACGCCAAGCCGGAACCGGTCGAGGACCTCGCGTCCGCCATCGCCAACACCGCCAGCCGGATCACCCTCGTTTCCGGGCCGGACGAGTTGGCCGACATCCTGGACAAGCCTTTCGCCGCCTGGCGGGTCTTCCTGCACCCCTCGCAGCGTCGTGTCGCCTACCGGGTCTCGTACGCGGGTTCCGTCCAGGTCACCGGTGGCCCGGGTACCGGCAAGACCGTGGTGGCACTGCACCGCGTCAAGCACCTGCTGTCGCGATCGCCCGACACCCGCATTCTGCTCACCACCTACACCAACGCGCTCGCCGGGACCCTGCGGGAGAACCTGGCACAGCTGCTCGACGGCGACGGCGCGCAGCTCGCCAGGGTGGACGTGACGACGGTGAACGCGTACGCGCACCGGATTTCCACCGAGCTCGCCGGCCGGGCCCCCTCCCCGATCGGGGACCAGGAGGAGCGGCAGATCTGGCAGCGGGTCAGGAAGCGTCTCGACCTGCCGTGGACCGAGCAGTTCCTCGCCCAGGAATACCGGAACGTGGTGCTCGCCCACGACCTGCGGACTCTGGACGACTACCTCGGGGCGGACCGTCCTGGGCGCCGCACGCCGCTGCCCACGTCACGGCGGCCGCTGCTCTGGTCGGCAGTGGAGCTCTTCACCGCCGAAGTGAAGGCGCGCGGCGCGGTGACGCATCTTCAGGTGTGCGCCGAGGCAGCTCGGCTGCTGGCCGGCGCCGGGGCGGGCTACGACCATGTGGTGGTCGACGAGGCGCAGGACCTCCACCCCGCGCAGTGGCGGGTACTGCGAGCGGCTGTCGCCCCCGGACCCGACGATCTGTTCATCACCGGGGACCCGCACCAGCGCATCTACGACTCCAGGGTGTCCCTGGGATCGCTCGGGATCACCGTCAAGGGCCGCAGCAGCCGACTCCGTATCAACTACCGCAGCACCGAGGAGATCCTCGCCTGGTCCACCGGCATCATCGGGGCGGTTCCCGTCGAGGACCTCGGTGGGGACGGCAACGACAGCCTCGCCGGGTACCGGTCGCTGCTGCACGGCCGTCGCCCGCACATCGACGGCCACGGCTCCGAGCAGGCCGAGGTCGCCGCCCTCGTCGAGCGCGTGGAGGGCTGGATTGCCCAAGGCATCCGGCCGGCGGAGATCGGGGTGTGTGCGCGCTTCAACGTGTTGCTCGACAAGGTCCATGACCGACTGTCCGCAGCCGGCGTGCCGGTCGCCAGGGTGAAGGACAGTCCCGCGCCGCACGTGGTCGGTGTACGGCTCGCCACGATGCACGCCATGAAGGGCCTCGAATTCCGGGCGGTCGCCGTCCTCGGGGCGACCGCCAGTGCGGTGCCCTTCGCCCGGGAGATCACCCCGGCCACCGTGGACCGGTTGCAGCACGAGACGGATCTGCTGCGCGAGCGCTGCCTGCTGTTCGTGGCCTGCACCCGGGCCCGTGAGGCGCTCGCCGTCTCCTGGAGCGGGGCACCGAGCGAGTTCCTGCTTGCGCATGGGTGAGCGAGCAGGTCAGGCGCCGGTGACAGGTGGTGGGCACAGGCCGCCGTTCGTGAGGCCCTCCCGGGCCAGTGAGGCGGCCTGCTCACCGATCCGGGCCAGCGTTCGCACGCCCTCGTCGAACTCCTGGAGCGCGCGGAAGGCGGCGCCGTAGCGGCGCTGATCCTCGATGCCCATCTGCGGGATGCGGGACCCGCGCGTGTCGACCCTGAAGGTTCCGCTGGCGCTGGTGGAACGGCGCCGGTTGGCGGGGCCGGCGAGGAACCCCCGAAGGTAGTCGGTGTCCAACTGGTCGCTGGCGGAGACGGGGCCGTCCTCGGGGTGCTCGACGAGTCCGGCCCGGGTGAGGTCGGCGATGCTCACGGAGGCGCTGTCCAGCGCGCCGGCACCGTCGCCAGGTCCGAGTCGGGGCAGCAGGTCGCCGATCGCGCGGAGCTGATCCTGCAACTGGCTTCGCAGGGCTGAGTAGTCGGCGGCGTAGTCGCGGGTCGAACCGCCGGTGTGGTTGCCCGGGGTGAGATCGACCGTGTCGTCCAGGAGATCGATGAGTGGGACGTCGACTACCTGGTCGGGGGCGGGATCGAAGGGATCGTCGGGGGCGTTCGAGCTGAGATCGACCATCCGGACCGTCGTCGCCGGCGCGCCGTCCGGTCGGTCGAGCAACCACAGGTGCACGGGGAGGGCGTGGCCCGTCGCCGTTCCGGCGGGCAGCGCGACGACCTGGGTCAGGATGCCCCGGCGGACGAGTTCGGCGCGGATGCGGCGGCCGGCCTTGCGGTACGCGACGGAGGGCGGCATCACCATGACGGTTCTGCCGCCCGGTGAAGTGTGCGCGTAGGCGTGTTGCAGCCAGGCGAGTTCGCCCTCGGCGCGGGAGGGGACCCCGAGCTCCCACCGCGCATCCAGGATCAAGTCTTCGCGCCCCCAGTCGGGCGAGCCGACGGGCGGGTCGCAGACGACCAGATCGGCCTTGAGACCGCCCCACCGGTCATCGCGCAACGAGTCGCCGGAGCGGATCTCGGTAGGCGTGCAGCCCGTCAGAGCGGCGCGAAGGCGGGTGAGCTCGGCCATCGCCGGGTCGATCTCCTGGCCGTGCCGGCTCGGTCCGGCGGCTGGGCCGAGAGCGAGGAGCAGGCTGCCGATTCCGCAGGCCGGGTCGAGGACGCGTGCCGTCTCGGGGACGGATCCGGCGAAGTGGCGCACGGCGCGGACGATCCTCAGGGAGGAGACCTGGTCCGACCCCGCACGGCGGGTGGCATCCAGGAAGCGCTCGGTCAGCGCCGTCAGCACCTCAGCCTTCGAGGTTTCGCCGGCGAGCGCCAGCCCCCGCTGGGCGATCTCGGGCGCGAGCCCTGGCGGTGGTGCGTCCTGTGTGAAGAGCTGGCCCAGCGCCACGAGACCCGAGACCATGTCGTCCCCGTACACCCCGCGCAGCGCTTGCCAGAGCTGGACCTCCTCGGCCACGTCCTGCCCCTTGCGCTGCCTCGCGAGCCAGGACCGCACCTCGGCCAGGTTGAAGAGCGGGCTGTTCGCGGCACCACTCGCCGGTGTCGGGAAGTCGTCATAGCGCCGCCGCCAGTTGGAGACGGCGGCCCTGGTAACGCCGGCCAGGCGGGCGATCTCGGCACCAGTGATCAGGAGATCAGCGGTGGGGCCAGTGTCATCCATCATGCCGTCACCGTACACGGGCGCGTGATCAGCATCAATCGATGCTTGTGTTGGCGGCGTACACATATTCATCGCCTTGAAGACGCCATGGCCACAGCGTGGAAGTGGTACGGCGGCAGGTCGTGTGCGGGCGATTTCCGTGATCCGGCCCTGCGAGCGGAGGGGCCCTGCGATAGTGGGCGCGTGACCACCGCGCCGCCGCCACAGCCGTTCGCCTACCTGAACGCACCAAAGGCCGAGCTGTACGGGCAGGTACTGACCGTCTTCGCGCAGGCCCGGGAGCGGTTCATCGTTCACCTGCGGCCGGAGGACGTGGCCGGGGAACTCCGCTGGGGTGCGGACGGCGGGGCTGGCACGGTGCCCTTGGAGGCGGTGGGCGGGGCGCTGGAGCAGCTGGTGGAGTGGGGCAACCTGCGGGCTGACGCCGACACCGGGCGGGTCACCTCGGTCGAGGACTTCCACCGTGCCCGCTACCTCTACCAGTTGACCCGGCACGGCCAGGCCGCGCTGCGCGCCGTCCTGCTGTACGAGGAGGCGCTCGGTCAGCGGGGGCAGTTGCAGTCGGTCGCGCTCGCGGACATCGCCGAGCAGCTCGGGTTGTTGCTGGTGCTGGCCGAGCAGCGCGATCCCGACCCGGTCAAGGCCCACCTGCTGCTGCTCCAACTCGCCGACCGGTTCGGCAGTCTCGCGGACAACGCGCAGGCGTTCATGGCCTCGCTGCGCCGCACCATCGACTTCCAGGACGGCGACGAGGAGGCGTTCATCGCCTACAAGGACCGGCTGGTCGAGTACATCGAGCGGTTCATCGCCGACCTGGCCAACCGGGGCGCGCAGATCGCGGATCTGATCGGCCGTCTGGAAGGCGCCGGGGTGGCTCGCCTGCTGCTGGCGGCCGCCCGGCGTGAGGCCAGCGACGCGGTCCCCTTGGGCGACGGACAGGAGGAGGCTGTCGACGCGGCCAGGCAGACAGCCCTGACGTCCGCGCTGACCGCATGGGAGAACCGCTGGCGCGGGCTGACCGACTGGTTCCTGAGCCGGTCCAGCCGTCAGCCGTCCCAGGCGAAGCTGCTGCGTGGTGCGGCGGTCAGTGCGATCACCGGCCTGGTCAACACGGTTGCGGCGCTCAACGAGCGGCGCGGTGGTCGGACCGACCGGTCGGCCGACTTCCGGGCCCTGGCCCGGTTCTTCGCCGAGGCGCCGGACGACGCGGCGGCGCACCGGTTGTGGCGGGCGGCGTTCGGGCTGACCCCGGCCCGGCACCTGACGGTGGACGCGGTGACCGAGGCGCTCTGGCAGGACGCGGACCTGCCGGCGGCGACCCCGTGGGGCGAGGCGCCGCCGCTGGAGATCAGTCCGCGGTTGCGCGAGACGGGCTCGTACGAGCGGCGCGGTGCACCCAACCGGGTCGCCGACCGGGCCCCGGCGCGGCAAGTCCTGGCGGAACTGGTCGAGCAGGAGGCGGAGCAGACGGCGGCGGCCAGGGCCAGGCTGGCCACTGACGGACCGGTCCTGCTGTCCGCTCTCGCGGGCCCGAACGGGCTGGACGCCCAGGAGTTCAGGTTGTTCCTCGCCGTCCTCGGCGATGCGCTGTCGGCCCGGATACCAGGGGAGAGTGAGTCCTCGGCGGTCACCAGTGACGGCACGATGGAGATCCGGCTGAAGCTGGTGGATGCGCAGGAGCTGGTGGAGATCCCGACAGTGGACGGGGTGCTGTCCGGTCCCGAGCACGTGGTCGAGATCATCGACCTGGCGCCGGCCGGGGGCCGGCAGTGAACTCCGGGCCGCCGGCCGACGTCCAGGCGGAGCGCCGCCGGGCCGCCCGAGCGCTGCTCGCCGCCCCGTTGCTGACCACCGCGGACGAGGACTTCAGGCTGGTGCGCAAGCACGCGGCCGAGCTCGCCGCGTGGTTCACCCAGGAGACCGGCTGGCGGCTGGCGGTGGATGCGGAGACCGCTCGGCTGTTCAAGTCGCCCTCGCGGCTGGATGACGCGACCCGGCCCGCCCGCACGCCGCGGACCGGAGTCGCGTTCACTCGGCGGCGCTACGTGTTGATCTGCCTGGCGCTGGCCGTGCTGGAACGCGCGGACGCGCAGATCACGCTCGGCAGGCTCGCCGAAGGCGTGCTCACCGCGGCCGGTGATCCGGCCCTGGCGGCGGCCGGGGTCGAGTTCCGGCTGGAGCACCGCGAGGAGCGCTCCGACCTGGTCGCGGTGGTGCGGCTGCTGCTGGAGCGGGGCGTGCTGCACCGGGTGGCCGGCGACGAGGAGGCGTACCTGTCGGCTTCCGCCAACGACGTGCTCTACGACGTGCGCCGCAGGGTGCTGGCGGGGCTGCTCGCCACCACGCGCGGGCCGTCCACCGTCACGATCACCGACCCGGACCGGCGCCTGTCCGCACTGACCGAGGAAGTGTCGCCGGACACCGACGAGTTGAGGCTGCGTTCGCTGCGCCACCGGCTGACCCGGCGGCTGCTCGACGACCCCGTGGTCTACTACGCCGAGCTCCTTGAGGGCGAACGCGCCTACCTGGCCTCCCAACGGCACGCGATCACCCGACGGATCACCGAACTCACCGGACTGGTCGCGGAGGTGCGGGCGGAGGGCATCGCCATGGTGGACCCCGAGGACGAACTGACCGACGTGCGGATGCCTGAGCAGGGGACCGAGGGGCACCTGACGCTGCTGCTCGCCGCCCACCTCGCGACCGCCGACGGTCCGCGCACGGTGCCGGAGTTGGTGGACCTGGTGCGCGAGCTCGCCGTCCGGCACTCCGCGTTCTGGCGCAAGTCCGCCGCCGAACCGGCCGCCGCCGCAGACCTGTTGACGCAGGCGCTGGACCGCCTCACCGCGCTGGACCTCGCCACCGTGGACGGCCAGGCGGTGCGCGCCAAGCCCGCGCTGGTCCGCTACGCGCTCGCCGCACCCATCATCCGAAAGGCCCGCTCCCGCTCATGACCCTGCCGCAGCCCTCCAAGACCCGCTGGCAGCCGTTGCGGGCCGGGCTCGTCGACATCTTCTACTACGACGCCGAGGAGTTTCGGTTCCACGACGGCCGCCTGCTGTTGCGGGGCAACAACGGCACCGGCAAGTCGAAGGTGCTCGCCCTCACCCTGCCGTTCCTGCTCGACGGCGAACTCGCGCCGAACCGGGTCGAGCCGGACGGCGACCGGGCCAAGCGGATGGAGTGGAACCTGCTGCTCGGTGGCAAGCACCCCAACGACGAACGCACCGGCTACACCTGGCTGGAGTTCGGCCGGATCGGCGAGGACGGCACCGCGCAGTACCGGACCATCGGCTGCGGGCTCAAGGCCGTCAAGGGCCGTGGCATCGCCAAGCACTGGTTCTTCACCACCGCCCTGCGGATCGGCCCGGACCTGCCGCTGCTCTCCCCGACGCGTGTCCCCTACACCCGTGAACGGCTGCGGGACGCCCTGCAGGGCCACGGCCTGGTGCACGACACCGCCACCGACTACCGCCGCGCGGTGGACGAGCAGCTGTTCGGCCTGGGCCAGTCGCGTTACGAGGCGTTGGTCACGCTGCTGATCCAGTTGCGCCAGCCGCAGCTGTCGAAGCGGCCGGACGAGAAACTCCTGTCGAAGGCGCTGACCGAGTCCCTGCCCCCACTGGACCCGGTGCTCGTCGGCGAGGTCGCCGAGGCGTTCCGCGGCCTGGATGAGGAACGACAGGCGCTGGCGGCGCTCTCCGAAGCCTCCGGGGCCGCCGCGAGCTTCCTCGCCCACTACCGCCGGTACGCGCGGATCGCCGCCAAGCGCCAGGCCGGCGTGCTGCGAGTGGCGCACAGCCGCTACGAGCACCTGGGCCGGGACCTGGGCGAGGCGGAGAAGGAACACACGACCGCCGAGGAGGAGTTGGCGCAGGCCGAGGCGCGACTGGGGGTGCTGGAGGACGACCGGGTCCGGCTGACGGCCGCCCGTGACGCGCTGAACCGCAGTCCCGAGATGGACGCCGCCCGGGAGCTGGAGCAAGCCGCCCGGACCGCCGGGACCCTGCGCAGGGCCGCGCTCGACCGGGTGGCCGCGCAGCAGACCGCAGAGCGCACTGCAGCCGACTGGAACCGGCGCAGCGCGGCCGCCCTGGCCCAGACGGCGGCGGACCAGGACGTTCTCGACCAGGCCGGGGACGCCGCCCACCATTGTGCCGAGGACGCCGGACTCGACCACGCCCCGGTGGTCGAGGCACTCGCTCGTGATCACTCCCCCTACCAGGACACCCAGCGGACGGGAGAGCGGGCGGTGGAGCGCCGCCGTCAGGCCGTTACCGGCCTGGCCGAGCTGCTCACCACCGTCGACCGGGCCGACGACCGGGCTCGGGAGGCGCGGACGGAGGCGGACCGCCGCGCCTCGGACCTGGAGGCCGGACGGGAGCGGGCCGCGCTCGCCGCCGAGGCCGTCGCCGACCGGGGCACCGAACTCGTGGCGGACTTCCGAGCCTGGAGCACGAGCACCGCCGAACTCCTCCTCGCGGACCCGGAACAGGCGCTGGCAGCCCTGGAAGGCTGGACCGAGACCCTGGCGGGCCCGAACCCGGCGGTCGAGGCCGCCGCACTGGCCCACCGCGAGCATGCCGCCCGCCTCACCCGTCAGGAGACCGAACTCGACGCCGAGCGCGCTGCCGCCGCGCGTGAGCGGGACGCGGTGAACGAGGAGATCGCCCGTTTGGAGTCCGGCGGACACGACGCTCCGCCCGCCCCGCACACCCGTGATCAGGAGAGTCGCACCGGTCGGCCGGGTGCGCCGCTGTGGCGGGCCGTCGACTTCACCGCCGATGTTCCTGCCGCCGACCGCGCCGGGATCGAGGCGGCATTGGAGGCCGCCGGCCTGCTCGACGCCTGGCTCACACCCGACGGTGCACTGCTCGCCGCCGACACCCACGACGCCGTGCTGCTGCCCGACGGTCCGGCGCGCGGCACGTCGCTCGCCGCCGTGCTGCGCCCAGCCGTCGACCGGGCCGATCCGAGGGCCGCCGCCCTCGGCGACGAGGCGGTCTCGGCGGTGCTCGCCTCGATCGCGCTGGGGGCGGACGCGCAGCACCCGAGCTGGGTCGCCGTGGACGGCCGCTACCGGCTCGGTGCGCTGGCCGGCTCCTGGAGCAAGCCCGCCGCCCACTTCATCGGCGAGGGCTCCCGGGAGGCGGCGCGCCGTGCCCGGCTCGCCGAACTCGCGGACCGCCGGGCCGGGCTCGTCGATGCCCTGACGACCCTGGACGAGCAGCGGGCCGCGGTACGCGACCGTGCCGCCGTCCTCGCCGCCGAGCTGCGGTCCCTGCCCACCGACCAGCCGCTGCGTGAGGCCCACGCCCGCCACGGCCACGAGGCCGAGGCGGTACGGCGTCTGTCGGAGCGTCAGGCACAGGCGCAGGAGCTGGCCGTGACCAGTCAGGAGGCGGCGTCCGAGGCCGCGGCCCGGGCCGAGGAGTACGCCTCCGACACCGGCCTGACCGCAACCCGCCAGTGCCTCGACGAGGTTCGCGAAGCGCTGTCTGGCTACCGCGCCGCGCTGGCCGCGCTCTTGCCGGCGGCTACGGCCCGCGCCCGCTCCGCCGCCGACGCCGCCGAGGCCGCCGCCGAGGCGCGGACCTCCGGGCAGGCCCTGACCGAGGCCGCCGAGGCCGCCGAACAGGCCCGCCGGACCGCTGAAGCGGCCACCGAACGGCACCGTGTGCTCGGCGAGACCGTCGGCGCCGACGTCGAGGTGCTCTTCCGCCGCCTTGCCGAGACGGACGCCGCCCTGGAGCGACGCGACGTCGCCGAGAAGACCACCCGCGTCGCGCGCGATGCGGCTCTGTCGGCCCGGGCACGTGCCGAAGGCCGCCGGTCCGAGATCCGTGCCCGGATCACCGAGGCCACGACGGAGCGGGACCGCGCGGTCACCGCACTGCGCGCCTTCGCCGCCACCGGCCTGCTCGCCACCGCCCTGCCCGAGCTCGCCGTCCCACCGTCGGACGAGTCCTGGGCCCCGACCCCTGCGGTGGCCCTCGCCAGAACCGTCCACCAGGAGCTCGACGCCGTCGAAGAGTCCGACCGTCCCTGGGAACTGATCCAGCAGAAGATCACTGCCGAACACAAGATCCTCACCGACGCGCTCGCCCGCCACGGCCACTCGGTCGGCATGACCCTGCACGAGGGCGTCATGATCGTCGACGTCGTCTTCCAGGGCCGCACCCACGACGTCCCGGCGCTGACCTCCTCGCTGCGCGAGGAGGTCGAGCAGCGAGCCCGCCTGCTCTCCGCCAAGGAGCGCGAACTGCTGGAGAACCACCTGGTCGGCGAGGTGGCCGGGGCCCTGCAGGAGTTGATCGCCGGTGCCGAGGAGCAGGTCCAGGCGATGAACCGGGACCTGGCGGACCGTCCGACCTCCACCGGCATGACGCTGCGTCTGCTGTGGCAGCCCGCGAAGGACGCACCCCAGGGACTCGAAGCCGTCCGCACCCGCCTGCTGCGCCAGTCCTCCGACGCCTGGCGACCGGCTGACCGTGCCCTGGTGGGGGAGTTCCTGCAGGCCAGGATCGGGCAGGACCGTGCCGACCACCCCGGCGATTCGTGGGCCGACCAGCTCAACCGCGCGCTCGACTACCGGAGCTGGCACACGTTCACCATCCAGCGCCGGCAGGACGGCCAATGGAAGCCCGCCACCGGCCCGGCCTCCGGCGGCGAGCGGGTGCTGGCAGCCTCCGTGCCGCTGTTCGCCGCGGCCTCCTCGCACTACTCCTCGGGCAGCCCGCACGCACCCCGCCTGATCGCCCTCGACGAGGCCTTCGCCGGCGTGGACGACGACTCCCGCGCCAAGTGCCTGGGCCTGCTCGCCTCCTTCGACCTCGACGTGGTGATGACCAGCGAACGAGAATGGGCCTGCTACCCGACCGTCCCCGGTATCGGGATCGCGCAGCTGACCCGCCGTGAGGGCATCGACGCGGTCCTCGTCACCCCTTGGCGCTGGGACGGGCGCGAGCGGGTGCGCGAGCAGCAGGCGGTGCCGTTCGTGCCCCCGAAGGCCGCAACATCCGAGCAGCCCACCCTGCTCGGGGAGGACTGACCCGGTGACAGACCTGCCCCGGCTGCGCCGACTGCTCGGTGGCCCGGAAACCGCCTGGCTGGTCGAGCGGGTCCGCGAACGGATCGCCGCTGGGCGCTCGCTGGACACCGCCGCGGTCCTGGCCGCCGCTTCGGCCGAGCAGCGCCGCGCGATCGAGCTACTGCTCGGTCGGCGGCTGCGGGCCGGCCGGTCGCTGTCGGTGCCGCTGACCGAGGTCGACCGGGTGCTGCGCGAATCACTGGCCTGCCCCGACGGGTTGGCGGTCGCTGTCGTCCTCCTCACCGGGCCGGTCGCTGATCGGCGAGCCGCGGCCCGGGCATCGGCCGAGGCGTGGGAGGCGGCACTCGCACCGCTAGACGCCGCCTGCGACCGGCCCGCACTCGCCGACTGGCGGGCCGGGCTGGTCTCCACCGGCCTGCTCAAACGCCTGGCCGGCTCGGACCCTGGAGCGGCCCGGCAACTGGCCGACCACGCTGCCCGCGTCCTCGCCGAGCTGCCTGCCGACCCGGCGGCCGCGCTGACCGTGCCTGTGCTCGCCGCACGCTGCCTGTCAGACGCCCACGCACTCGACGAGGGGCGCCCGCTGGCCGCGCTCGTCCGCTCCGCCGTCAAGGCACTCGCCGACCTACCGGACCTCGCGACCACCGGGGCCGAGGGCCGCCGTACTCTGTGGGCCGCCGTCGGCGTGGCCGTCGACGACCTCTCCTCACGCGTACTCACCCTGGGCCTACCCGGTACGGACCGGGGCGTCACCGGCCGGGTCCTCGCCGCCGCGCGGGAGGACGGCGAGCCGTGCGTCCTGACGCTGCGCCAACTCGTCCGACCCGACTGCGAGCTCGGGGACGCCGGCCCACTGGTCCGAGTCTGCGAGAACCCGGCCGTGGTTGCGGCGGCGGCCGCCACCCTCGGCACCGACTGCCCGCCGCTGGTCTGTGTGGAGGGGAACGTCTCGCTGGCGGCCCGGGCCCTCCTCCCCCGACTGACCGCCCAGGGCAGCTGTCTCGCCTACCACGGCGACTTCGACTGGGGCGGCGTCCGCATCGCCGCGAGCATCCTGGCCATGCCCGGTACCGCCCCCTGGCGCTACGACGCCACCGCGTACCTCGCCGCCGTGAACAACGGCCTCGGCAGCCCGCTCGCAACGGGCACCTCCTCGCCCACCCCGTGGAACCCACCCCTGCGAGAGGCCATCCTGCGGCACAGCACACGGGTCGAGGAGGAACTCCTGATCGACGACCTGCTGGCCGACCTGCACGGGTAGACCACTCGGCCCGGGGACGATCAGCCTGTCGCGGCGGCGTACGGCTTTCGGGCAGCCCCTACGACTCCGGAAAGCAGAAAGTGCTGGTTGAGATGAATCTCAACCAGCACTTGGGTGTAAGCCGTGGGCTTACGGTCGTGTCCGAGGGGGGACACGCACCGTTGCCCCACGGCGGTCGGGGGTGGTGGGGGTGCTGATGCTGGCGTGACCAGTGGACCGGCGCCAACTGGTGGCAAGCACACGCCGTCGTCGCAGCCCAGCGGCTTTCTGGGCTGCGACGGCAGCCTCTCTGGGGCTGGCCAGCGGAAGTCGACGGCGCGCCATGTATGCGGGAATGAACTCGTTCGCGAACTCTGGCCGACGCAACTTGTGGGCCATCACGTGGCACCAATGAATTACTAGAAGCATAAAACGCCTGAAGATGAAGCACGCCACGCAGGGCTGGCCGCAGCAACTTCGCCAAGCTTCGGACAGTCACCCTTTCAATCTCAGCAGGTCAGTCGAGGAACCCCTGCGGCGTCGAGCAGCTGATTCATGAGGGGCTGAGGCAGTGCCGGATTGGCTGCTGCCCGAATCGAGGTCTGCGAATCCTCGTCTCCGAGCAGTTCTACCATCCGCCCATAAGGCAGGTTCGGGTGCGAGGCGACAGCACGCCGAAATCGGACATCGGAATCGTGACTGAGGCGCAGCAACAATTCGGCCGGAGCCTCGGGGTCATGTGTAGCGAGATAGCGTTGTGACGACTCGGGAGCATCGCCGAATCGTCGCGCGAGACCGACGCGCGGGAAGTTTGGATGATCCAGAAGCATGCCACTCAGCGGACTAGCCCAACGGCAAAAAGTTGTGAGAACAACCTCACCATCGACGGTGGGTTGGTTCTCACAGAGCAGGATGCACACCGGGAAGTCGTCATCGCGGCCAAGGAGATCAATAACGTCCTGAGGCAGATGCTTGTTACAGGCGGCGCTGCGACGAAGCAGCGTGTTCGTGGACGCTGCGCACCTCCGTAGCATCTCGACGTCAGTCGAATCAAGAACCCAAGGCACCGCTCCGATTCGATCGGATTCCGACACGTGATAGTCGATCTCTGCGCGCTGCGCCTCTGTCAGGTCCGGTCGAGAAGCAAACTGTAGACGTACTGTGGGCTCCAGGTCGTCAGCAAGAAGACGTGCAGTGTCCAGCGAAACCGTTGGATTGCCGGCAATGGCAGCGCGTTCATGTTTGTCACCAGTTTCGGCCAAGCGCCGCGCTGTCACTGGGTGCAATTCGGCCCTCATGAGCACCTGGGCGCGCTGGACAGGCACGTCATCCGTGAATAGAAGATACAGATCAGTGGCGTCGGCATCATGGATGCTGGCCTCCTTTGCAGCATCGCCCCGCACGGAGTATGCAGCATCCATCAACAGCAGCCTGCGACGCTCAGGATCGAGATACTTCCAGGCTCGACATGCAGCACGGCGCCGCTGGGGGTCGGCGTCCAACGCCAACTCGGCTAGTGCACGGGAAGGCGGGAGGCTCTCCTCCGCTCGTGCGCGTACCTGTGCATCCTGGTCGCGAAGCAAGGCGCGCTGGGCCCACTCCGGCAATGAATCCACTGGGCTCCTAAACCACCGCGGTCCAATTGCCACTGCGGCCCTAACCGTCGGATCAGGATCATTCACAAGCCGTGCTCGTAAATCGCCGGAAGCGTATTTGCTCTCCGCGAATGCCGCACGCAATGCCGCGTGTTGAGAAGTCACGATCCCATCGACGACCTGATCGGGCAGCAAGCGCCAGGCCAGGGTTTCCCAGATGCTCGATGCCTCATCGGAAAGCAATCGCAGGAGCACGCTCGCAGGAGCTGCCGGATTTTTGACGATTCCACGGATCATCTCAGAGCTCTTCATTAGCGCCCCATAGGATTATGGTATGTCGGCGAACGGATTTGGTCCACCAATCCATGTGATGCTGTCTCGGACCGACTTAGGTGCCGCTTTGATCTGCCCCAACTCCCATCCCGTGAACTGATCCGACGGGTTGCCTGCAAGGTCGCTTGCACGCATACTATAAGCCCATTCTCTTGCGCCTGATGATCCTCCTTCGACATCGCTGAGGTCAAATACGAGGTTCGTACCACTATCCGGCTTCAGGGCAGCTCTGAAATGATTGAAGAAGTCAGCGTAGTCACCAGCCGGCCCGGGCCCGCCAAAGCCGTCGGAGTAATCATGGAACGACACCGCGCCGGGATCACTGCCGAACTTATGTCCCGCAATTAGTTGGGCCAAATTATCGCCATCGACTCCGAGCACGATCGTCGAAGGACCACAGCCAGCATTATGGACGAGGACAGGTGTGCTGCCTGCGACCACATAGTACGTGTGATAGGCGACTCCTTGCTGACTGCATTTTCGCAGGTGAGTGGCAATCTACCGGTCCGTCAAGGTCCGTGGAAGTGCACTGCTGTCCGACCCTGTTGCCGTCAGCGTTGCCGTCAGAGGTCTACACCAGTCGCGGTTTCGAGGCAGGCTGCAGTGAGAGCGGTGGAGCGGGCTTTGCTTGGTGTCCCGCCCGGGTTGGGGCCGGGCATGGTCAGGGGGCTGTAAGCTTGGCTGCGATCTCGGGCAGGCTTTGGGCCTGCCTTCAATTTGGCCGAGTGGCCCTCTGGCCTTGCCCGACGCGGACCCCGGCCCGGGTAGTGAGTAGAGCACGCTTCGCCGCCCGCCCCGTGCCTGAGCACCGAGCCTCGCCATGGTGCGTCAGTGCTGGGCCACCCTGCCGACGGCGAGCCCGTCGGCCCTCCGGTCAGCATCAGCCCGGAGATGCGACTCGGATACTGGCCGATCCCGCCTTCCCTGGCTGGCCCCATCATTGGGCCTGCTGTCAGGCCACCACCGGGCGCATCTGGAGCGCGTAGGTGATTCCTCGGCTAGAACCTGCTCGATCTCCTGGAGCAGTCAAACCTCTTCGCTAACCTTTTCAGACACCAGAGAGAGTTCTTGGCAGCCCAGGCCGAGACCTGACCTGTCCCAGCGGGAAGCGAATCCGGCATCGATAGGATTCGGGAGAATCCACAGGCCCACCCCCTGAGGCTATTCCGACGCGCCAGATGGGCTGGGATGCGCCGCCGCGTTGCACGGCGGCCCATCCCAGCCCATTAACAGGTTAGATCTCGACCGGTCTCCCCCATGATTCTTTCGATCAGCCCCGCAAGACACCTGGCGGCTTCTCTTGGGTCCTGCGTAACCAGGAGCTCCCGAGCGTCACGGGGCCATGCTTTCGAGCGAACGGTGTACGACCCATCGGATCCAACTGCGACAGCCGGCCACTGCTCCTCTACTGGGGCTTTCCATGCCTCATCGTCACGAAACACCACTAGGCTATTTACAGAGGTACTAGGAAACACCCTGCGAAGAGTCGGAATTTCTGCAGCCGCCCGCAGAAGCGGCCAAAAAAGCGGACCGAACCAGTCATTTTCGCCGTGTGGCGGCTTGTGCGTATCGAGTAGATATCTCCAGTCGGACTCCGGACCTTCCACTGTCACTGTTAGATCCTTCCCAGTCGCTAGCATGGCGCCGACCCGTTGAGGAATGTGGTTGCTGCTCGCACTCCAGCACTGCCGCAAATATGTTGCAGCTCAATCGATGTCGGCAATCCAGGCGCCGTCCTTCCAGCGATTACTCCCTCAACATCCTGCACACCTTGAAGGTTAAAGCTAATCTTGCCGCCCCCTGAAACGACCCTATCGATCATGGACCTAAGTGCAGTGTCACTCCAGGAGCCATTGGGAAAGAGATCCGCGAACTGAGGATCCTTCCATATCACCGCCCCCTGCTCCCCAGCGAATTGCGCCAGGTTCGCGCCGCTTGCCCTCTCCTGCGTCAACCCGAGTGCGAGATGGGTGCCGCAAGGACCATCCGAATTGTGCACAAGGACTGGCGTATTTCCGGCGAGTACATAGTACGTGTGGATCTGGGCTACGGTCAGGTTGTGGGTGACCAGATCGCCGTGACGGTTGTGTACTGACACCACTTCGGTCGTGCTGCTGTCCGGGCGCCGGAGCTGCTCGCCTGGCTTGAGCTGACTGGCGTCAACCCATTTGCCCTCGGTGACGTCCCAGAACGGGTGGTGCCAAGTCGTGGTGAGAGCCCCGGTAGTGGTGCCGTGCGGGTCCTGGATTGCCAGGTCGGTCAGGTCCTGGTCGTCAGGGGTTGTGATGGTTGCGGTGACCGGCTCGGCCTTGGTCTGGCCACTCTGCGGGTCCGTCGCCAGGACGTGGTCGCCCACGCGAACCTGGTCGATGGGTTTGCTGCTGCCGTCCGCAAGGACGACTTGGGTGTTGCCTGGGAAGCTGTTGGTGGTGCAGCCGGCTAGTTGTTCAACGATCGACCTCTCCCCGTCCGCAGCGAGTCCCCCGGCAGCGTCCGCTGCCGCGCCGACTGCGTCGGCTCCGCGGAGGGCCTCCGCCACCTTTCCAAGCCCTGCCGGAACCGCCAACAGCGCGACGTCGACCACCGCGGCGGTGCAGTTCTTGCCGTGGCCCACGCAGTCGATGACATCGGCGATGCCGAACGGATCGCGACCGGTCATGTTGCCGCCGAGCAATCCGACTTTGCTGGCGGCGTTGCAGAAGTTGTCGACCGGTGAGGGCGACTGCGGATCATCGAAGCCGCCATCGCAGACGCCCTGGGCCCACACCGTCAGGTTGTGGCCGTAGTCCTTGGAGTCCGTCTCGGCCCTCGCGTCGAGCTCCTTCTGGCTGGGGACCCGGACGCCCCAGATGTAGATGTCGCCCTTGTCTTCCTTGTAGGGGACGTCGTAGGGGTTCTTGGCGGTCGAGGTGGTGACGTGGGCCGGCTGTCCGAAGGTCAGGCTCTGGGACGGGATTCCGCTGCCGTCGGCTACGTATCGGACGGGTGTGCCGCCTGTGCCGGTGCCGCCGATGGGGGTGCCGGCTCCGCAGATGTCGGCGGGGCAGGTGCCGTTGGGGTCGCTGAGGTTGGTCGGGTCGTTGTCCCCGTAGGCGTAGCCGTTCCACTGCTGGGGGTCGGCGTCGGCGATGACGGGGTCGGGGTTGAGGAAGCGTCCGGTGGCCGGCTGGTACTCGCGGGCTCCCAGGTTGGTCAGGCCGGTCGCCGGGTCGAGGGTGCCTGCGACGAAGGCTTTGTCCCCGGACCAGGTGCCGGTGGCGGGTTGGGTGCCGCGCGGGTTGCCGAAGGGGTCGCTGAGTCGGCGGGTGACGGTTTGTGCGGCGTCGTTGGCGATCTGGATGCTGCTGGTGCCGTGCGGGTCGGCGGCCTGGTAGACGAGGGTGCCGCCGCCGGTCGCCGCGGTGACCCGGGTGACGGTGATGCCCCCGGGCGAGCCGTAGTAGCGCACGTCGCTCGTCGAGCCGGAGCTGGTGTCGAGGGTCAGTTCGTCGGGCCCGAGGTTGACGGTGGTCTTTCCCGGGTCGCGGCGGATCAGTTGGTTGCCGTCGGCGTCGTAGAGGTAGGTGGTGCCGGCTTGTTGGCCCGTCGTGGTGGCGGAGCTGAGCTTGTCCTCGCCGTCCCAGGTCAGCGTCGTGGTGCCGCTTGTGCCGGTGACCGAGGTGGTGTTGCCGAGCGGGTCGTACTGGTAGCTCGCTGTGCTGTTCCCGGTCGCTGCGCTGGTGGTGCTGCTGAGCAGTGCGTGCGGGCCGCCGGTGCCGCCGCCGGTGTTCGGGGCGCTGGTCGGGGTGTTGAGGCTGCCGGGTGCGCCGAAGGTCTCGGTGGTGGTGATGTCTTTCGCGGTGTTGCCGGTCGGGTCGTGCTGGACCAGTGTCTTGCGGTTGCCGGTGGCGTCGTAGCCGTAGGTCTGCCAGTACGGTGCGGGGCCGCCGATGCTCAGGCTGCTGCCGCTGCCCGCAGGGCCGTTGGCGTTCGTGCAGCCTCCGATGCCGGGGACCGAGGCGGAGGCGCCCGAGCCCTGGGTGGCACCGGAGCTGTCGGTCCAGGCACCGGTGGGACGGGTGGTGGTGCCGCCGGTGTCGGTCCAGGCGTTGGTGAGCCGGCCGAGGTAGTCGTAGGTGAAGCACTGCCGATCAGTGGTCGTGGCGTCCTGGTTGTCGGTGACCGAGGTGACGGCTCCGGCGGGGTTGTAGGTGTAGCCGATCTTGTCGGCGGAGACCGTCTCGGTCTGCCGGTCGATCCAGGAGGTGATGAGGTGTCCGGTTGCCTGGTCCCACTGCTGGGTGGAGACGACCTGGTTCCCCGGTGCGCCCACGGTGGTGCGTGTCGGGCGTCCGTAGGCGTCGGTGACCACGCGGTCCACCAGGTAGTCGTTGCCCGCGGAGTCGAGCAGGCTGCCGGTGACGGTGTAGTCGTAGCCGACGGTCTCGGAGGGTAGTCCGCCGAGGGCGGGAAGCGTGGTCGTGGCCACGGTGCCGAGGACGGGGTTGTAGGTGGTGCTCGTGGTGTAGGTGCCGGCCAGGCCGCCTTCCGAGGACGGGATGGTGATGCTTGTCCCCTGCGGACGGTAGGCGGTGTCGTAGCCGGTGACGGCTTCCGTGTAGGCCTGGCCGCTGCTGCCGCCGACGTAGCGGGTGGATGAGGTCAGCTGCCCCTTGGCCAGGGTGTCGTAGGTCCAACCCGCGAGCTGGTTGGCCGGGCTGACGCTGCCTGTGTAGGTGCCGGTCTTGCGGCCGAGCGTGTCGTAGCTGTAGGCGATGGTGCCGCCCTTCGCGTCCACGGTGTGGTCCACGCGGGAGTTGACGTCGTAGAAGACCTGGCTGGTGCCGGTGTCCGGGTCGGTTGCGGAGGTCTGGCGGCCCTGGAGGTCGTAGTGGTAGGTCCAGGCGTTGCCGCTCGAGTCGGTACGGCTCGCGAGCTGGCCGCCTGGTGTGTAGCCGTAAGTGGTGACGTCGGCGTCCGAGGCTTGGCCGGTGGGGTTCGTGGTGTGGTACTGCCACAGTGCGGTGGTGCGGCCCCGGGCGTCACTGATCTTGCTGACCGGGTCGCCGCCCTGGGGCGGCGTGGTGTCCGTGCGGTCCACGCCCGGGTAGCTGGTCGTGGTGCTCCACTGCGGCTGGGCATAGGACATGAACGCGCTGTTGGTGACGCGTCCCATGCCGTCGTACGTGCTCCAGGTTTGCGCCGGTACCTGCGAGTCCTGCGGCGAGAACACCGTGCTGTTGGGCAGGGTGTTGGGGTCCCAGTAGGGTGCGGAGCTCTTGACCGTCCAGCCGTGGGAGTCGTAGACGGCGTCCGAGATCAGGCGGCCCGCGCCACCGGTCGGGTTGGTCTGCTGGGTCTGCCGGAGTCGGCCCAGGCCGTCGTAGATCTGCGTCTGCCAGGAGAAGTCCGTGCTGCCGGGGAGGGTTTCGCGCAGGGTCCGAGTGGTGACGGTCGACGGGGCGCTGGTGCCGTTGACCGCATAGGTGTAGGCGACGGTCGCGCTCAGGTTGGTGGCGCGATCAGGTGCCCACATCGCGGTCAGCCGGCCCAGACCGTCGTACTGCTCGGTCGTCACCTCACCGTTCGGGTCGGTGCTGGTCAGCGGGAGCAGGCGGCCCGGGTCCTGGGTGATGGACTGCACCCAGCCGGTCGGCCCGGTGGAAGCCACCTTGGTCGGCAGCGCTCCGGTCGCCGGGGTGTAGGCGGTGGTCGTGGTCGCCACCACGACGCTGGGCGAGGTCAGCTGGGTACCCGAGGGACCGTAGGTCGAACCGTCGCTCGTGCTGGTGCCGACCAGCCGGCCGTAGATGTCGTAGCTCGCCGCCCCGGTGTTGGTGTACACCGGGTTGCCGCTGGTGTCGTAGTGGTCCAGCTTCTGTGTGCTGGTCGGGTCGCCCGCAGGTCCGACCTGGCCGAAGGGGAGGTTGTCGAAGAGGGTCCGTGCGTCGGAGACCGTGTTGGTCGCGGTCGGGGCCGTGCCGCACGAGCCCGCGACTGCCTTCGTTTCGTCGAGCAGGCTGGTGATGCTCGGGTTGCTGCTGGTCGCGTAGCTGTCGGTGGTGCAGATCTCCGGGGTGGCGTTCGTGCCGTCGCCGAGGTCGTCGCTGGTGAGCACCCGGTTGCCGTGTGCCGGGTCGGTGGTCGTCACCACCTTGGTGGTGCGCCAGCTTCCGTTGGCCAGCGCCGATTGCGAGGTGCTGGTGGCTTGGGAGGCGCCGTAGCGGGCGATCAGCGGCGGCATGCCGCCGGGCTCGGCCTGCGTCGCGGTGGTCTGCTGGTTGCCGTAGCTGCTGCCGGTCATGGAGACCGGCTGTCCGCCGGCCTGGTTGAAGGCCTGGGTCGCCAGAGTGGAGCCGGCCAGCCAGTTGCTGTCGGTCACCGTGCCACCCAGCGGGCTGGCCACGGAAACGCTGCGTTGTGTGCCGTCGGCCTTGTAGTCACCGTCCATGCCGCGCAGGTAGGTGACGGTCTGTTGGGTCTTCGGGGCCTCTCCGGGCAGCGCGCCGCCAGTGGTGATCGTGACGGACTGGTAGCCGCGGAAGCTGTCCCAGCTGCGGGTGGCCGGGTCGATGTACGGGGAGTCGTCCCGGTGCCAGGCCGCGTCGCCGTTGTACGTGTAGTCGGTCCTCACCAGCACCGCGCCGGTAGTTCCGTCCTGCTGGGTCACCTCGGTGACCAGGTACTTGTTGAACCAGTCACTCACCGGCGTCGTCGAACTCGACCCAGGAAGGTACCACTTGACGGGCATGCACGGTTTGGTGTTGCTGTCCTCCACCGGGCTGCTGGTCTGGGTGCAGGCCGGGTCGGAGTAGATCACGTTGGTCTGGCCGCCGGTCTCGGTGGTGATCTGCTGGATCCGGGGCTGGTTGAAGGCCGGCTCGGCCGGAACCAGCCCGGCGACCCGGTTGGGCTTCTCAACGGCGGTGAAGGTGACGGCAGGCAGACTCGTCGTGGTCCCGCCGGTGGAGCCGGTGTGGGTGATCGAGGACAGCCAGAGCGAGGCGGGCGTGCCGTCACCGGGGTCGAGCAGCGACTGCGAAAGCGCCCAAGTGTCCACCGAGCTGTAGGAATTGCCGACCAGGACCGAAGTGGTGATCGAGGTCAGGCGCTTGGTGGTGAAGAAGGACGGCGTGTAGTTGGAGCAACTGGTCGTGCCGTCACAGACCTGGTCGAGGGGCACATCGGGCCAGTAGCTCTGGTTGGCCTTGGTGCGCTGCGACGGGTCGCAGGTGATCGTGCCGGACGGCAGGCAGCGCTCGGAGGTGTTGAACGTCACCAGGGCCGCAGCCTGCAGGATGCCCTTGGCGGCAACCTGCTCGGACAGCCTCTGGCCGTAAGCGATCGTCTTGAGGTTTCCACCGCGGGTGTAGCCGACGGCCGTTCCCTTGCCGCTGTTCTGCCCGCCGCCCTGGAGGTACTGGTTGGTCTCGGGCGTGTAGGTGTAGGTGGTCAGGTTCTGGTGGGGGTCGACGACGTAGTCCAGGTTCCAGCGCCAGCCCATGGTGCAGGACGAGGCTTGGCCGGAGCTGGAGCTGTAGCAGGGGTCACCCGGATTCGGTGAGTAGACCGGCACGCCCCAGGCGGAGTTGGTCGCCGTATCGGAGCCGTCGCCGCCGGGCAGGTGGTTCTGGCCGAAGTAGTACTGCGTTCCGTCGCTGGTGGTCAGCCGCCAGTACTCGCCGGTGGGGAGGCCGTTCGGCGCACCGGTGAGCTGCTCGATCTTCGAACCGTTGTCGCTCTGCAGACGCCAGACACCGGTGGCATCGTCCCGGACGATCGGTCCGGAGTGGCCTGCGATGCTGATGACGGCATTCTGTCCGGCCCAGCACTGGTCACCGCTGTTCGCGATGCCGTCCTTCGAACAGGGCTTGTAGGAACGCTCGATGAACCCGGGCTGGTAGTCCCAACCCGCTCCGATCCAGGAGGACTGCGCGTTCTGCGCCGACGTCTTCCCATCTACCGCCGAGGAGTCGTACGAGAGCGCCACCGTGGGCGCCGAACCGCCAAGCGGCGGCGGCAGCTGGATCGGGTAGGAGTAGGTGAAGGTGCCCGCGTTGGAGCCCGCGGTCCAGGACATCGACGGATTCAGCGACGTCGCGGCGTAGTTGCCGGCGGGCCCGTTCGGCGTGGGAGCGGCGGCGAGCACCATTGGGTCAGCCGCACCGTTCGCTCCCTGTGCGGTGTCGGGTTGCGCCGTACCGGCTGCCTCTGACGACGCTTTGGCGGCTGGGAGTGCGACGTCGGCGGTCAGCGTGCCCGCTACGGTGTCCAGCGTTGCCGCTACCGGGGTCTGGGTCCGGCACTGGGCAGCCGTTGGGGTCGTCAGCGCGCAGGCGGGGAGTTCCACAAGGCGGGCCCGGTCGGCCCAGGGCCCTCCTCCGAGCGCGTTGACGTCGAGCTTCACCTGGAGCCGATCGGCTGCCTGGCCGGTCAGGCTGACCAGCGGGGTTTCGGCTCCCGCTGCGCTGCCCCCTCCGGCATCGGTCACCGCCACGGCCACGGAGCGCGTGACGGCGGCGGTGTCCGGCGCCGCACTGACGAATACCGGCAGTTCGCCGGCCTGGACCGGAGTGCCTCCCGCCGAGGCCGATGACGTCCCGCCGGTCGCGGCGCGCGCTGCCCGCGCCTCCGGGGAGTCGGCACCGACTGTGACGGTCGACTTTCCGGCGCGCCCGGTTGGGACCGGTACGGGCTTCCAGGTCGTCGGGACGGGGAACCGGGGCGGCTGGACGCCGGTCGGCTTGAGATTCACGCCCTTGACCGGCTTGGTCGCTGAGCCCAGCGGAGTGTTCGGCGGGTTCCAGATCCGGTCCGCCCGCAGCCGGGCCGCGGCGAACGCGGTGGTCGACGGCGCAACGACCAGGGTCAGCAGGGCCGCGAACACCACCGAGATGCTCGCCGCACGGTGTCGCCCCCACATCCAGCGACCGATCGACGAACGTGCCCGCCAAGCACTCACAGCTACTCCCAGAGCAAGACTGATTGGTCGTCACATATACATGCCTGCAAGGCAATCGCTGCTGGACCTTATGCGAACCCAGGTCGTCGGGGCCACCTCTGCAGCTTTGACGGAGGACGGAATTTGTAAATCCTTGACCAATCCACCGGAACTAGTCGGACATGTCCCTACAACCTGCAAGGCGACTTGACCGCACGGCGGTTGGCCACGCATGGTTCCGACTCGAACGCTCACCCCGCCGGACGGGTACGAGGGAGGACATTCGCAAATCATGGAAAATTCGACACCAGGGATCCGCATTTACAGCCCCCACCTGCGAAGTCATGGTCGGATGCGGCTGATTGCGCTGAGCATGGGTAGCGTGCTGTCTCTCGGTCTCTTGTTCGCACCGACGGCCAGGGCCACCGATGGGCCGCAACCGCCGTCGGGTGCGCCCGCACTGACCTCAGCATCGAACGCGGCGCCTCCGCTCTCGCCGACCGCGCAGGCGATCTCCGACGCCCGTGCCAAGGCAAAGGCCAGCGGACTACCCGCGCCGGTGGACGCCCTCACCACAGCGACATCATCAACCTCCGTCAATCCCAACGGCACCCTCACCACCACCGACTACACGGCGCCCGTCCGCGTGCGGCAGGGGTCGACCTGGGCGGCAATCGACACGACCTTGCGCAGCAACAACGACGGAACACTCAGCCCCGCCGTGGCGCCGACCGCCCTGAAACTCTCTGGCGGAGGCGCCGGTCCGCTGGCAACCGTCACCACCGCGAGCGGCCAGCAGCTCTCCGTCACCGCCCCGTTCCCCCTGCCCGCCCCCAGCGTCTCCGGAGCCACGGCCACGTACAGCGGTGTCCTCACGTCCGACGTCGACCTGCAGGTCACCGCGCTGCCGGACGGCGGCTGGCGCGACGTCATCGTCGTCAAGACCGCTGCGGCAGCAGCCAATCCGGCCCTGGAGTCACTGAACTTCCCGATCGCCGCCTCGGGCCTGACGGCGTCGTCGGACGCTTCCGGCAATGTCACCTTCAAGGACGGTTTCGGCACTGTCTGGCTGCACGCTCCCACGCCGATGGAATGGGACTCCAGCACTCCGCCGCCCGCCGCCTCGGGGACCACCAGTACCCGGACTGGACTTTCCCAGGCCGCACCCACGGCCGCCGGTGACGCCTCAGGGGCGGCCACATCCACTCCGGACGGACCGGGCGACAGCGCCAACGTCGCGCCGATCGCCGTCAGCACAGCGGGCAACGATCTCTCCCTGACACCCGATCAGAGCGTACTCGGCAAGGGCACCGGCCCGTGGTTCATCGACCCCAGCATCAGTGCCGACAGCGGCACACAGCACTGGGTCCAGGTCCAGGAGAACCACCCGGACACCAAGAACTACGACGTCCAGTCACCCGTGGGCACCGGCTACTGCGGCTACTCGGACTGCACCGGCTACGGCCGCTACCGCGGCTACTTCCAGATCGGCATCAACCCGAACATCTACAATCAGCCAAGTGGAGCGCCCAGCCCGCCCACCGTGTACAACTCGACGTTCTACGCCCAGGTTTCGGACGCCTCCAGCCCGTCGAGCCAGACGCCGTTCGGGCTCTACTGGACACCTCCGATCGACGGCAACACGACCTGGAACAACCAGCCCTGCGGCACCAACGGCACCATGGCCGGGTGCAGCAAGATCGGCCCTTCCTTCCCGCTCACCGGCACCGGCCCGATCTCCTTCGACGTCACCGCCCAGATGCAGCAGGCCGCGCAACAGCACTGGGCGAACTGGACGGTGGGAATCGCCCCAGACGACGAGAACAACAAGTACTACCGCCACCACATCAGCATCAGCCCGGGCAGCGCTCCCCACATCACCACCAACTACGACATCCAGCCGAGCACTTGGGGAGCCAGCACCACTCCCCAGCCGGGCTTCGCATCGACCAACACCTACTTCCCGTGCAACAGCCACAACGGCAACCCCTGGGACAACGTCGGCTGGATCGGCGCCAACCAGAACGTCCAACTGGCGGTTGACAGCTGGTCGCCAGCGGGACTCAACCTGCACACCGCGTTCAACATGTTCTGGAACTCCGGCGGCACTCAGGGCAACCTCAACCTCGACAGCGGATGGGGTGGCAGCTACAACGTCGGCGCGGGAGCCCAGAGTGTCACCGTCCCGGTCTCCCAGCTGACCGACGGCCAGGTGTACGGCTGGCACGCCGGCTCCTACGATGCCGACCCGGCCGGCAACGGTCTCGGCGCGCCCTGGAGCGAGCTGTGCTACTTCGGCGTGGACCGGACCCCACCCACCGTGTCCATCAGCTCCACCGACTTCCCGATGTCCGGCACTCCCAACCCGAGCCCCGCCAAGTGGGCCGGCGACACGGGGGCGTTCACGCTCCACGGCTTTGACCCGGCACCGAGCGGCGGCTCGGCCTCGGGCGTGGCCTGCTACCGGGTGAGCACCCAGCCCAGCCCGGCCACCGGCTGGAAGTGCACCGACGGCACCAGCAACGGCGTGTACCCGAACAACACTGCGACCAACACTGTGAACTTCCCGTTCCAGGCCGGCAACTGGGGTACCAACATCCTCTACGCCCAGGCCCAGGACAACGCCGGCAACTACAGCCAGCCGACGGCCTACGCCTTCTATGCTCCATGGAATCCGAAGAGCCCGACCGTCTTCGGTGACATCACCGGCGGCAAGAAGCCGAACATCGTGCTGCCGGACAGCTCGGGCAACCTCAAGGTGGTCAACACCGCCGAGGACCCGGCGAACGCGATCGCGGCCGGCGCCAGCATGGCGCCGGTCACCGATGGTTCAGGTTGGACCAACGTCCAGATCAGCCATCGGGGTTCGCTCAAGAGCGGGATCTACACCGATGACCTGATTGCGCACGCAGCCGGCGGGGTGGACGTCTACCTGTACGTCAACGACGGCAGCGGCAACCTCTTCACCAAGACAACCCTCGGCACCATCCCGATGAACTGCCAGGACGCCACCGGCGCTCCCCTGCCGAACGGTTGCCCCGGCGGCTACACCGACGCCAACGACACCTGGGCGAACGCCAGTCAGGTCGTGGCGCTCGGCACTCCGGAGGGTGAGGTCAACACCAGCCCCGGCGCCACCAGGACCTCGCTCATCGCGGTCGTCAACAAACAGCTCTGGCTCTTCCACTCCGGCAAGACACTGATCCAGAAACTCGACGGCACCGCCCGACTGCTCTCCAGCGCCGACTGGAGCAACTACGACCTCATCAACCCCGGCCCGGCAAACGGCACCAACCAACCGACACTCTGGGCCCGCAACCGCACCGACGGCACCATCCACGCCTATCCGATCACCGGTGGCGCGACCCCCAACTACAGCGCCCTCGCCGACCCCACCGGCGGCACAGTGCTGAGCGGCATCAACCTGCCGGTCGCGAGCTACCCAAGGGTCGGCTCCTCGGGCGACCTCAACGGAGACGGTGTAGCTGACCTCTGGGCCGCCAACCCGTCGGGCCAGGTCACCATCTGGAGCGGCACCAGCCAGGACAACACCGCAGGCACCCCGGTCAACGGCTTCAAGAACCCCACCTCGCCCACCTCGATGCCGGCCGCCCTGGGCGTCTGGACGCTCACCGGCACGGCCAACACTGATCAGACCAGGACTCCGGACGCCTTCAACCAGGTCGCTGGCACACCGCTAGGAGCACACCCTGGCAGCCTCAACGGCGTGACCTTCACCCCCGACACCCCAACCACCAACGTAGCCAACGTCGCGTCCTTCGACGGCTCCACCAGCAGGATCGACACCAACGGACCCGTGGTGGACACAACCAAGTCCTTCACCGTCGACGCATGGGCCAAGCCGAACTCGAACGGCGGCGTCGTACTCGCCCAAGACGGCAGCTCGACCTCCGGGTTCATGCTCTGGCCCGACAACGGGACCTGGCGCTTCGCCATGGCCACCGCAGACACCAGCGGCTGGCCGTACGACACCACCAACCTCACCAACAACAACGCCGCTGTCCAACTGGGGAGCTGGACGCATCTCACCGCCAGCTACAACGCCACGACACGCCAAATGTCACTCTTCGTCAATGGCAGCCTCGCCGGCACCGGGACCCACCAGAACCCCATCCCGTTCAACGGCAACTTCGGCATCGGCCGCTGGCTGAACAACGGCCGGACCAGCAACTACTTCAACGGACGAATCAGCGGAGTCGCCGCCTACACCGGGGTCATCACGCCCGGCACCGTCCCCGGCGCAATCGCCGTCAGCTCGGCCAGCACCAAGTGCGTGGACCTCAACCAGGACAACACAACTCCCGGGAACATCGTCCAGGTCTGGGACTGCAACGGCACCCCGAGCCAGCAGTGGAGCTTCCAGCCCGACGGTACCGTCAACGTCGGCGGAGGCTGCCTCGACGCGACTGGCGCCGGCACCGCCGACGGAACCCTGATCGAATACTGGACCTGCGTGTCTGGGGCACTCAATCAGCAGTGGATCCCCCGAGCCGACGGCAGCATCTACAACCCTGCCTCCGGCCGCTGCCTTGACGACCCGGCCGGCAACCTCGTCGACGGCACCCGTTTGGAGCTCTGGGACTGCGTTCCCGGCGCCGCCAACCAACGCTGGACCATCACCGCCACCGCATAACCGCGCCCCCACCGGACACCAACGGCTCGCCACGCCCGTCCAGGGCGTGGCGAGCCGTGGTCGGATGGCGACAGTGCCGGGCGCGCTCTCGAGTCCGCGTGCCTGAGCGGGCCGTAACCGACTTCAACCCCGCGCCTCGGACGCTACACCGGCAGGGCCGAACCAATCGGGTCGCCACAGAGGACATCGGTTCGAGTCCCGGGCGATCCCCCTCCACCACGTGATGCGAGCTTTGCCCTATTTCGTGGACACTCGCCTGTTATGCAACCAAGTCCAGGGTAGTGACGCTGCTGGCGTGTTGTTGCTCGTAGTCGACCGGACTGCGGTAGCCGAGGGCGGAGTGTCGCCGCCGGCGGTTGTACCAGGCCATCCACGCGAAGACCGCCAGGCAGGCTTGTGTCCGTGTCAGCCAGCGTGAGCCGTAGAGCAGTTCGCGCTTGAGGGTAGCGAAGAAGGACTCGGCGAGGGCGTTGTCGTAACTTGAGCCGACCCGACCCATCGAGCGCCGTATCCCGTGCGTTCGGCAGGCCGCGGCGAACGCCGCGGACGTATATTGCGCGCCCCTGTCGGAGTGGAAGACCACGCCGCGCACGTCACCGCCCCTGACAGCGACGGCGGACCGGACGGCGTCCACGACCAGGTCAGCGCGCATGTGCTCCGCGAGCGACCAGCCCACGACCCGGCGCGAGTGCATGTCGATGACCGTGGCCAGGTACATCCACGCCCCGCCGACCGGCAGATACGTGATGTCCCCGCACCAGCGCAGGTCGGGTTCCGGCGCGGCGAACACCCGCCCGACCAGGTCCGGCGCCGGCGGCACGCTGCGGTCCGCGACCGTCGTGCGCACACTGCGGCGAAGGTGGCGGCCGGCCAGCCCGCGCTCGCGCATCAGCCGCGCCACCCGCTTGTGGTTCACCACGCCGTGTCGCTCCCGCAGCTCCCGGGTGACCCTCGGGACGCCGTAGGCGCCGTTCGACTCCTCGTGGATCTCCTCGATCCGCGCGGCCGTCTCCTCGTCGGCCGCCCTGCGCGCGGCGCGTGCGGCGGCCGCGGCGATCCACCGGTAGAACCCGGACGCCGAGACACCCAGCACCCGGCACAGCCGCTGTACTCCGTACAGGTCACGGAACTCGGAGATGAACCGCCAGCGGCCGGTCATCGACCCATCTCCTTGGCAAAATACGCGGCCGCCTTCCGCAAGATCTCCTTCTCGAGCTCCAGCTCACGGACCTGCTTGCGCAGCTGACGCAGCTCCTCGCGCTCGGCCGGGGTCAACGGGCCCTCACCGCTCGCGCTCGACGCCGCGGCAGCACGCGAGCGCGCAATCCACTGACGCAGCGACTCCGGATTGACACCCAGCTCGCGCGCCACCGACGGGATCCGCCGCCCGCTGGACTCCACCAGCGCCACCGCATCCCGCTTGAACTCCCCCGAGTACCTCGCAGTACCCATGAGGACATCCTCTCCACGGACCCCAAGATCCGCTTCTCAGAAGTGTCCACTGTTCGGGGTAAAGCCCAGGTGGCCCGATCGACCCCGACAACGAAGCCCACGACGTGATCATGTCCGTCTTCGGTGGAGTCTCCAAGGGCGAGCGCAACCGGGTCCGGATCCGGGTCCGCAGCGCCATGGGAGCCCAAGCCCGACTCGAAGGCCGGTTCCTCGGCGGCCGCCCGCCCTATGGGTACACGCTCACCGACCTCGGCCCGCACCCCCACCCCGCCAAGGCCGGCGACGGCAAGCGGCTGCACGGCCTGGCCCTCGATCCGGTCACGGGAGTGACCGTCCAGCGGATCTTCCGCGAATTTCTCGCGGGCAGAGGCTACTTGGCGATCGCCGAACGACTCACCGCCGACGGGGTCCCCTGCCCGTCGGCGGAGGACCCTGAACGCAACCGGCACCGATCCGGTATCGCCTGGTCCAAGAGCGCCATTCGCGTCATCCTGACCAACCCGCGCTACACCGGACGCCAGATCTGGAACAAGCAGCGCAAGGACGAGACGCTCCTCGACATCGAGGACGTGACTCTCGGCTTCACGACGACCCTGCGTTGGAACTCCCGGGAGCAGTGGATCGTCTCCGACCGTGTCGTCCACCCGCAGCTCGTGGACGACGAGACCTTCGCCCAGGCCCAGGACATCATGGCCTCCCGCAGCCGCACCGCCGCGCCCCACGGCGGCAAACGCGCCAGCCACCCCTACCTCCTCCGGGGAGCCTTCAGTTGCTCGGACTGCCGGCGGAAGATGGAGGGCCACTGGGCTCACGAGGAGGCGTACTACCGCTGCCGATTCCCAGCCGAGTACGCCCAGGCCAACACGATCCAGCACCCGCGCAACATCTACTTGCGGGAGCGGGACGTCCTCGGACCGCTTGACCACTGGCTCGCGAAGGTGTTCTCCCCGCACCGCATCGATGGCACCATCGATCTCCTGGCCGAGAGCGCCCAGGCCCCGGCAGACGATCAAGCGGTCCGCGCCGACAGGGCCAAGCGCACCCTCGCCGATTGCGACCGGAAGCTGACCACCTACCGCGCGGCCCTTGAGGCCGGCGCCGACCCGGTTGTGGTCACCGAATGGATCGCCCAGACCCAGGAGGTCCGGGCCCGTGCCGAATCCGAACTCCGGGCCGTCCAGGCGGCGCGGGCCGGCCAACTCACCCGTGATGACGTCGCAGCCCTGGTCCGGGCCAACACGGACTTGGTGGAGATCCTGCGAGTCGCCGAGCATGCGGATCGGGCAGCCCTGTACGAGCAACCTGGCTTGATGCTGACCTACGACCACGGAAAGCAGAAAGTGCTGGTTGAGATGAATCTCAACCAGCACTTGGCGTCACCCCGTGGGGCAACTGTTTGTGTCCGAGGGGGGACTTGAACCCCCACGCCCGATAAAGGGCACTAGCACCTCAAGCTAGCGCGTCTGCCATTCCGCCACCCGGACTAGGTGGTGTCCGCTCGACCGGACCTTCCGGTGCTCGGCCGCGCTGACATGGATAACTGTAGCAAAGGATGGCTTGAGGGCCCAAAAGCCTGGGGGTGTGGGGGTGGCCGGTGGGTGGACGGCTGGGATCGGGGAGGTTGTCGGGTGAATTCCTTGGGGGAACGAAGGGGGTGGGGGAGGATGGCGGCACGTGGCCTGGATGGCCGGTGGGACGAGGAGGGTGCATGAGCGAGGCGCGGGTGACCGGAGAGTCCGAGGTCGCGGAGATCTGCAGGGACCTGATCCGGATCGACACCAGCAACTACGGGGACCAGCCGGGGCCGGGGGAGCGGGCCGCGGCGGAGTACGTGGCCGAGCAGCTGGCCGAGTTCGGGCTGGAGCCGCAGATCTTCGAGTCGGCCAAGGGGCGCGCCTCGACGGTGGTGCGGATCGAGGGCGAGGACCGGTCGCGGCCGGGGCTGCTGATCCACGGGCACACCGACGTGGTGCCGGCCAATGCGGAGGACTGGACGCACCACCCGTTCTCGGGGGAGATCGCGGACGGCTGCGTCTGGGGTCGCGGCGCGGTCGACATGAAGGACATGGACGCGATGACGCTGGCGGTGGTGCGCGACCGGCTGCGCACCGGCCGCAAGCCCCCGCGCGACCTGGTGCTGGCGTTCCTGGCCGACGAGGAGGCCGGCGGCACGTACGGTGCGCGGTTCCTGGTGGACAAGCACCCGGACCTGTTCGAGGGCGTCACCGAGGCGATCGGCGAGGTCGGGGGGTTCTCGTTCACGGTGAACGACAAGGCGCGGCTCTACCTGGTCGAGACGGCCGAGAAGGGCATGCACTGGATGCGGCTCACGGTCGACGGCCGGGCCGGGCACGGCTCGATGATGAACAACGACAACGCGATCACCGAGCTGTGCGAGGCGGTGGCTCGGCTGGGCCGGCACGAGTTCCCGCTGCGGATCACCAAGTCGGTGCGGTCCTTCCTGGACGAGCTGTCGGACGCGCTGGGCGTGCCGCTCGACCCGGAGAACATGGACGAGACGCTGCGGGTGCTCGGCGGGATCGCCAAGATGATCGGCACCACGCTGCGCAACACCGCGCAGCCGACCATGCTGGGCGCCGGCTACAAGGTGAACGTGATTCCGGGTCAGGCCACGGCGCACGTGGACGGGCGGTTCCTGCCCGGCTACGAGGAGGAGTTCCTGGCCGAGCTGGACGCGGTGCTCGGTCCCCGGGTGAAGCGGGAGAGCCTGCACCACGACAAGGCGATCGAGACCGACTTCGACGGTCCGCTGGTGGCGGCGATGCAGTCCGCGCTGCGGGCCGAGGACCCGATCGCCCGGGCGGTGCCGTACTGCCTGTCCGGCGGCACGGACGCCAAGTCCTTCACCGACCTGGGCATCCGGTGCTTCGGCTTCGCGCCGCTGCAGCTGCCGCCGGGGCTGGACTTCGCCGGGATGTTCCACGGCGTGGACGAGCGGGTGCCGGTGGAGGGGCTCAAGTTCGGGGTCCGGGTGCTGGACCGGTTCATCGACGCCTGCTGAGGTCCTGGGCCGTCGTACGCGTGTTGAATTCTCTGATTTTCCGTCGATAAGGCGAGCGAATCATCACCGGTAGGAGTGAATGACGATCTGCCTCCGTTCCCCCATTCGGCAGAGCGTCGTTCACTCCTATGGCGGCAGGGATGACCTGGCCGCCCGGAAAATCAGGAGGAATGCATGAACGTCAAGAAGATCGCGGCTGTGGCGGTTACTGCCGGTGGCCTGATGCTGGCCGGTGCCGGCGTCGCCGCGGCGAACGGCGGCGCGGGTGCCCAGGGTGCCGCCACCGACTCGCCCGGCGTGGTCTCCGGCAACCTGGTCCAGGTTCCGGTGCACGTGCCCGTCAACATCTGCGGCAACACCGTGAGCGTGATCGGCCTGCTGAACCCGGCGTTCGGCGACGCCTGCTTCAACGGCTGACCAAGAGCCGGAACACCGAGGGGCGCCCCAGGCGGGGCGCCCCTCTCGGCGTTTCAAACCACCCGATCGAGTGACTGACCGCCGGTTGGCTCAACCTTTTGGGAGAACACTCGTTGAACTGTGGGCGGTAAAAGCATTCGTCGGAATTTCCGACCATCACATGTCAGGGGTACGTATGCGACAGGTTGCCAGAAAAGGAATCCTCACGGCGATGACCGCCGGCACCGTGCTGGCCTCGACCGCCGGTTACGCCTACGCGGCGGGTGCCGACGCGGAGGGTGCGGCGGCCGGATCGCCGGGAGTGGGCTCCGGCAACACCGTCCAGGTCCCGGTGGACGCGCCGATCAACGTCTGCGGCAACACGGTGGACGTGGTCGGCCTGCTCAACCCGGCCTACGGGAACCAGTGCGGCAACTCCAGTGCCCCGGCCCACCACCAGGGCGGCGGCTCCCAGAACGGCGGCTCGCAGAACGGTGGTTCGCAGGGCGGCAGCGGCTCGCAGAACGGTGGTTCGCAGGGCGGCGGTGCGCAGAACGGTGGCTCCCAGGGCGGCGGTGCGCAGAACGGTGGCTCGCAGAACGGCGGCGGCTCCCAGAACGGTCCGGGCGGCGGCCCCGGCGTCCCGATGCCCCCGGTGGCCGGCAGCTCGGCCTCCGGCGTCGCGCAGGGCTCCCCGGGCGTCGGCTCCGGCAACAACGGACAGGTGCCGGTCAGCGTCCCGGTCAACGCCTGCGGCGACTCGGTCAACGTGATCGGCCTGCTCAACCCCGCGATGGGCAACGACTGCGTCAACCAGGTCACCCCGGGCCACCCGCTGCCCCCGCCGCCGGTGAGCTCCACCCCGGCGACCCCGCCGACCGTGGCGGGCGTGACCGGCACCCGGACCTCCGCCCAGCCCCCGGCCGCGGCGCCCGCGGCCCCGCAGGCGCAGAACGCCCCGGCGCAGGCCCCGGCGGCCGCGACCAAGCTCGCGTTCACCGGCGTGGACGGGCTGGACGTGCTGGCCCCGGCCGGCCTCGGGCTGCTGCTGGCCGGCGGTCTGCTCTACCGCAAGGCGCGCACCGCGGCCTGACCGCGCGCGGCTGTGCCTCGTGGGCCCCTGGTGTGCCGCGACCGCCCCCCGGTCGCGGCACACCGCTCTCAGTGGCTCACCGGTTCCGGTGGCTCACCAGCTCCGCACCTGCCGGATGATCCGCCGCCGCAGCAGGACCGTTCGGCTGCCGTCCGGGTCGAGCCTCAGTCGGTCGAGCTCCCAGTGGCCGTACTCGGCGTGGTCGGTGAGCAACTGGCGGGCCGCGTTGCGCGAGGTGCCGCGCGGCATGCGCAGGGACTGGTACTCGTACTCGGGCTGCCGGACCTGCTTCGGTGGGGTCAAGGTCGCCTCCTCGGCGTTGTCTGCGGCAAGCCTACGACCTGCCTCTGACGGTGACACCGGTCCGACCGAACCGGAACGCGGCGCCCTGCGGGCGGCACGCCGGGGCCGCCGGCCGTCGTCGCACCACCCGCCCCGCCATCCTCGCCCGACAAGCGAACTGATGCGTAATCAATTCCCGGGGCCGGGAAGTGGAAACGCCACGCTGGGCACAGATGCACACGGTTCGGACATCCCGGTTCAAATTGCCGGGCTTTGGCAAACTGAGACGCCAACCCCTGTGCACCTCGGGCCCCGGTACGGATAGCGTCTGTCCCATGTCTGATGCCGCGCAGCTCACCCGGTCCGAGGTACGCGAAGCCGCCGAGGCGGTCAAGGCCGCCATCGACCGCCATCTGGAAGCGGTGTCCAGCACTCACACCGCAGACGACCCGGCGGTCTTCGCCGCCTACGAGGAGTTGGCTGCGGCCGCGATCCACTACGACCAACTGCTGTACGAGGTCTACGACGAGGTCACCCCGTTCGAGGTGCCGGGCGACGGTGGCCCGGACAGCTACGCGGGGCCGGAGGAGCCGGAAGCGATCAGCGTGCTGATCCGCCGGGACTACCGGATCGCCGATCCGCGCCGGCTGCGCGCCCAGGCCGAGCGCCTGGACGAGTCGCTGGAGGCGGTCGAGCAGCCCGGGCAGGGCGTCACGGCGGCGGTCGGCGTGGTCTTCGGCGAATACGAGCCGGACGAGATCGCCGCCCGGGCCGAGGAGTTCGGCCTGGAGGAGGGCGACGCGACGCTCTGGGTGACGGCCACCGAGCCGGCCGAGCCGGGGGAGTGGCTCTCCGAGCCGTTCGACAGCCCGGACCCGCAGCTGCTGCTCTGCCGCTTCGACGTCAGCGAGGTCTACGACGAGGACGAGGCGGACAGCTGACGGCAGGTGCCGGAAGCACGGCCGAGGGCGCTCCCCGCGACGGGGGAGCGCCCTCGGCCGTTCGCGAGGCCGTTCGCGAGGCCGTTCGCGCGGCAGCTCAGCAGGCCGGCGACACGCCCGACACGCCCGACGTGCCCGACGTGCCCTGCACCTGCGAAACGCCCCGCGCGGCTCAGCCCTGCTGCGCCTGCTCCGCGAGCAGCCCGCGCAGCCGGGTGGTGCGGGGCGCGGCGGGCCGCTCGGCGACGGCCTGCGCCAGCGCGGGCCCGGCCGCGTGCACCACCGAGAGGTGCCGCTCGGCCCGCCCGAACGCGGTGTACACCCACTGCCGGGTCAGCCCGGCCGCGGCCTCCTCCGGCAGCACCACCACGGCGGCCGGCCAGCGCCGCCCCAGCGCCTGGTGCACCGTCAGCGCCCAGCCGTGCCGCAGCCGGTCGACCCGGTCCGGCGCCAGCACCAGCTCGGAGCCGTCGTCGAGCCGCAGCCGCAGCCCGGCCTGGTCGCCACCGGCCACCCGGCCGGGGTGGTTGATCCCGGGCACCGGCGAGTAGACCACCCGGTCGCCCGGGTCGAAGCCGGCGAACCGTCCGGGGCCGGGGTTCAGCCGTGCCTTGGCGGCGGCGTTCAGCGCCCGGGTGCCGCCGGGGCCGCCGTGCCCGGGGGTGAGCAGCACGGTCTGCTCGGCGGGGATGCCGAGCGCGCGCGGGATCGAGTCGGTGAGCAGCTGCACGGCCCGGTGCACGGCCTCGCCGGACTCCCGGGCGGTGAGGATCACCACCTCCTTCTCCGGCGCCTCGACCGCGGTCAGCTCGCCGACGCCGATGCCGGAGACCAGCTCGCCGATCGGCCCGAGGTCGGGGGTGCGGGAGGCCACCACGGGGCAGGCCTTGGCGGCCAGCAGGTCGGCGAAGAGCCGCCCGGGGCCGGCCGACCAGAGCTGGCCGGGGTCGCCGCTGAGCACCAGCCGGGTGCCGTCGGCCAGCGCCTCCAGCAGGGTGGCGGCCTGCTCCAGGTCGAGCAGCGGGGCGTCCTGGACGATCAGCAGGTCGAGCGCGAGGAAGCCGTCCTCGGTGCGGTCCACGGTGCCGAGCAGCTCGGCCAGGGTGACCGACTCCGGCTCGCCGAGCGCCTGGCGCCCGTAGTCGGTCCAGGAGGCGGCCCGGACCCGCAGACCGAGGCCGCGGGCGGCCCGCAGCAGGGCGGCCGACTCGCCGAGCGCGGCGGCGTCACCGGTGTGCAGCACGAGGGGCGCGGCGGCGACGGCCCGCACCAGGGCGGCGGCCGAGGCCGAGCCGGCCTGTTCGGCGGCCCGCTCCCAGTCGATGCCGCCCTGGGCACCGTCCTCCCTGTCGGCGCCCTCGGGGTCGCCGGTGAAGGTGGCGAGCAGTCGGGCCAGCCCTTCGGCGGCCTCCTCCTCGGCCTGGGCGATCCGCTCCAGCGCGAACAGCAGCCGCATCGGCGGCTCCTCGTCCTCGGCCACGGGGCGGGCGCCGGGCCCGGTCTCCTCCTCCTGGTAGGGCAGGATCCGGCCGTCCTCGACGGCGGCCTGCACCGCCTCGTCCGCATCGGGCAGCGAGAACTTCGCCAGGCCGGCCCGCAGTTCGTCGACGGTGAGCGCGGAGTGGCCGCGCAGCGCGGCCTGTTCGAGCAGCCAGCCGGCCAGCGCCCGGCCGCGACGCGGGTCGCCGGGGCCGCCGGCGGGGCCGAGCAGCGCCTGGGCGAAGCCGTCCGCCTGTTCGGGGCGGACCCCGGGCAGGCCGAGCAGCGCCCACGGGTCCTGCTGGAGCAGGGCGGGCGCGTCCTCGCCGAGTGCGGTGAGCGCGGCCTTGGCCAGCCCGTCGGCGGCCGCGGCGGGCGCACCGCCGTGGGTGAGCAGCTGCACGGTGGCGCGCAGCGCGTCCGCCGGAAGCTCCAGCACGGGGGCGGCGGGGGCAGTCGCCTGCTGCGGTTCCGCGGCGGGCCGCTGCGGCTCGCCGCCGGTGGTGGACGCGGGCCCGGTGGCGCGGGAGCGGGCTGACGGTCCGTCGGATCCGTCGCGCTGCTCAACCGCCCGCACGGCCTCGGCGAGCGCGGCCAGCTGGGCGGCCTTGCGCGCCGGGTCCGGTGCGGAGGTGAACCGAGCGGCCTGCCCGGGGGCACCGGCCTCACTTCCAGCAGCAGCCGCCGCCTGCTCGCCTGCCTGCTCGGAGCCCTCGGCCGCCTGCCCGGGGGCTCCGTCGGCGGCCGCACCCCCGTCCGCCTCGCTCCGGGGTTCGGGCACCGGCCCGCCGGCCGGGTCCTGCGTCTGACTCACAGTTCGTTCCAGTCCTGATCGGGGTAGCGGCGCACCGGCGCCGAAATGTCGTCCAGCGCGCCGCGGATCTCATCCGGAAGCGTAAGCGCCTCCACCGACAGGGCCGCCGCCAGCTGGGCCCCGGTGCGGGCGCCGAGCACGGCGGCGGACACCCCGGGCCGGTCGCGCACCCAGGAGAGCGCCACCGCCAGCGGGCTGCTGGCCAGCCCGTCGGCGGCGGTGGCGAGCGCGTCGACGATCCGCCGGGACCGCTCGCCGAGGTAGGGCTGGACGAACCCGGAGAGGTACGGCGAGCTTGCCCGGGAGTCGGCCGGGATGCCGTGCCGGTACTTGCCGGTGAGCACTCCGCGCCCGAGCGGCGAGGAGGCGAGCAGGCCGATCCCGGCGTCCAGCGCGGCCGGCAGCAGCTCGCGCTCGATCCCGCGCTGGAGCAGCGAGTACTCCATCTGGCAGCCGGCCAGCGGCACCCGGCCCGGCACGGCGCGCTGCCAGGTGGCGGCCTTGGCCAGCTGCCAGCCGCTGTAGCCGGCCACCGCCGCGTACCGGGCCCGGCCGGAGCCGACGGCGAGGTCCAAGGCGTGCAGGGTCTCCTCGGCCGGGGTGGCGGGGTCGAAGGCGTGCACCTGCCAGAGGTCCACGTAGTCGGTGCCGAGCCGGCGCAGCGAGGCGTCCAGGGCGGCGAGCAGCCGGCCCCGGGAGGTGTCCACCCGGCGGTCGGCGCCGTGGGCGCCGCCGGACTTGGTGGCGATCACCAGTTCGGAGCGCGGGACCAGACTCTCCATCAGGCGGGCGAGCAGGTACTCGGCGCCGCCGTCGGAGTACACGTCGGCGGTGTCCACCAGGGTGCCGCCGGCGTCGACGAACTGCTTGAGCTGCTCGGCGGCGCCGTCCTCGTCGGTGTCCGCGGTCCAGGTCATGGTGCCCAGCGCCAGCCGGGAGACCCGCAGGCCGGTGTGGCCCAGGTTGCGTTGTTGCACGGCGACAGGACACCCCCTCGATTCGGTGAGTCCGAGCGTAGCCGCCGGTCGGCGCAATGTGACGCGCGCCACGCCTACCGGTCAGTAGCATGCCGGTCGCCGACCCGGCTAGCGTGACCCTGCAACGGCCCCTCGGGAAAGGCGCGCACCCATGCGACTCGGCATCAACCTCGGCTACTGGGGACTCGGCCTGGACGCCGACAACATCGCGGTGGCCCAGGAGGCCGACCGGCTCGGCTACGCGGTCTGCTGGGCCGCGGAGGCGTACGGCTCGGACGCGGCCACCGTGCTCTCCTACGTCGCCGCCAAGACCGAGCGGATCGACGTCGGCTCGGCGATCTTCCAGATCCCGGCCCGCACCCCGGCGATGACGGCGATGACCGCCGCGACCCTGGACACCCTCTCGGGCGGCCGGTTCCGGCTCGGCCTCGGGGTCTCCGGCCCGCAGGTCTCGGAGGGCTGGTACGGCGTCAGGTTCGACAAGCCGCTGGCCCGCACCCGGGAGTACGTGGAGATCATCCGCAAGGCGATGTCCCGCGAGCGGCTGGTCCACCAGGGCGCCAACTGGACCCTGCCGCTGCCCGGCGGCCCGGGCAAGGCGCTGAAGCTGACGGTGCACCCGGTGCGCGAGCGGATCCCGCTCTACATCGCGGCGATCGGCCCGAAGAACCTGGAGCAGACCGGCGAGCTGGCCGACGGCTGGCTGGGCATCTTCTTCTCGCCCGAGCACGCCGACCAGTCGCTGGAGCCGCTGCGGGCCGGCCGGGCCAAGGCGGGCCTGACGCTGGACGGCTTCGACCTGTGCCCCACCGTCAACATCGCGGTCGGCGAGGACGTGGCGGCGCTGGCCGACTCGCTGCGCGACTACGTGGCGCTCTACATCGGCGGCATGGGCAGCAAGGAGAAGAACTTCTACAACCAGCTGGCCCGGCGGATGGGCTACGAGCAGGCCGCCGAGGAGGTCCAGCAGCGCTACCTGGCCGGCGACAAGCAGGGCGCGGCGGCGGCCGTGCCGCAGGAGCTGATCGACTCGGTCTCGCTGCTCGGCGGCACCGAGCGGATCGCCGACCGGATGCGGGCCTACGCCGACGCGGGCGTCACCACGCTGACCCTGGCCCCGGCCGGCTGGACCTTGGACGAGCGGATCACCGCGCTGCGCACCGGCGTGGCCGCCCTGGAGCTGGCCGGCCTGGCCTGACGGCCCGGCCGGGCTACAGCCAGCCCCAGCGCTTGAACAGCCGGTGCAGCACCCCGCAGGCCAGCGCGGTCGCACCGGCGCCCAGCGGGTAGCCGTAGGGCACCGCCGCCTGACGGTCCACCAGCGCGTAGCCGGCCAGCAGCACCGGCGGCACGGCGAGCGCGGCCCAGGCGGTGGCCCGCTGCGCGGTGCTGCCGGGCGTCCCGCGGCGCGGTCCGGCCGGCCGGGCCGCGGGCGGGCGCGCGGTGGCGCCGGCCGGTGCGGGCGGTGGTGCGCAGGCGGCGGCCAGCCGCTCGGTGGGCTCGCGCAGCGCGGGCAGCAGTCCGGTGGAGAGCTCGTGCAGCGGGCCGAGCACCTGGCGGGCCGCGGCGGTCAGCACCCGGGAGCCGGGGCGCTCGGCCAGCGCGGCCAGGTACTCGTCGGCGGTGGCCGCGCAGACCGCGTGCAGCACCGCGACCGGCCCGTGCGCCAGTAGCCGGGGCTGCTGCTCCAGCCGGGCCCGCAGGCCGCGCATCGGCCCGGGCGGTCCGTGACGCACCGTCAGCACGAAGCCCTCGCCGACCAGCAGCACGAGCTGACCGGTGGTCATGGCGGCGCCGTCGCGCTGAACGGTCGTCAGCACCACCAGCAGCGCGTCCGCGAGCCGGGTCACGCCCGGTGCGCGGGGCGCGCGCAGGGCCTGCGCCACGGTCCCGGCGGGCAGCCCGGCCACCGCCCCGACCTGGGTGAACTCGGCCTCGCCGGGGTCCGCGAGGCCGATCCACACGAAGCCGCCGTCGGTGCCCGGGGTGCCGGCGGCGGCGAGCCGGCGACCGTCCTGGTAGCGGGCGGAGTCGGTGATCACGCTTCATTGTGGCCCGGGCGGGGCCCCGGGGCCGGGAACGGCTCGCGGCCACCCCTTAGGCTGGGGGCATGCCCACACTGCTGCTGGTACGCCATGGCCGGTCGACCGCGAACTCCGAGGGGATCCTCGCCGGTTGGACCCCGGGAGTGGAGCTGGACGAGGCGGGCCGGGAGCAGGCCGCCGGGCTGGTCGGCCGGCTCGACGGGGTGCCGCTGGCGAAGGTGGTGAGCAGCCCGCTGGAGCGCTGCCGGCAGACCCTGGAGCCGTTGCTGGCGGCCCGTCCGGAGCTCGGCGAGCCGGCCGTGGACGAGCGGTTCGGCGAGTGCCACTACGGCGAGTGGACCGGTCGCAAGCTCGGCGAGCTGGCCAAGGAGCCGCTCTGGCGCACCGTCCAGGACCACGCCTCGGCGGCGGCCTTCCCGGGCGGCGAGTCGCTGCGCGCGCTCAGCCACCGCACGGTGGCGGCGGCCCGCGAGTGGGACGAGAAGGTCGCCGCCGAGCACGGCGCGGACGCCGTCTGGCTGGCCTGCACCCACGGCGACGTGATCAAGGCGATCGTGGCCGACGCGCTGGGCCTGCACCTGGACCACTTCCAGCGGATCAACGTGGACCCCTGCACGGTCACCGCGATCCGCTACACCCCGCTGCGGCCGTTCCTGCTGCGGATGGGCGACACCGGCACGCTGACCGGCCTGCGGCCCGCGCCCGCCCGCGAGGGCGGCGAGCCGGTGGCCGAGGGCGACGCGGCGGTCGGCGGCTCCACCGGGCGCTAGCCCGCACGCCGTAGGGTGAGGAGGCGCCCGGAGCCCGGAGCAGCCGCCCTGCCAGACCCCGTTCCAGACCCAGTTCTACGTTCTACACAACCGGAGCGAGAGAGTGCCCCGACAGGTCTTCTACTACGACCAGCCCGAGCGGTTCGTGGCCGGCACGGTCGGCCAGCCCGGCTCGCGGGCGTTCTTCCTGCAGGCCAGCGCGCGCGGCCGGATCACCAGCGTGCTGCTGGAGAAGACCCAGGTGGCGGCGCTGGCCGAGCGGGTCGACGAGGTGCTGGACGAGGCGCTGCGGCGCAGCGGCGGCGAGGCGTCGATCCCGGCGGTGGCGCCCGCCGAGCTGATCGACAGCGCCCCGCTGGACCTGCCGCTGGAGCAGGAGTTCCGGGTCGGCACGATGGCGCTGGCCTGGGACGCCGGCGACGGCCGCCTGGTGGTCGAGGCGCAGGCGGCGCTGGAGGAGACCGAGGACGAGGAGGAGCCGGTCTTCGACGACGAGAACGGCCCGGACCTGCTGCGGGTGCGGCTCACCGGCGCGATGGCCCGGGTCTTCGCCAAGCGGGCGCTGGAGCTGGTGGCCGCCGGCCGCAAGCCCTGCCCGTTCTGCAACCTGCCGCTCGACCCGGAGGGCCACATCTGCCCGCGCCAGAACGGGTACAAGCGCTGAACGCCGACCAGCCCGCCGACACCGGCGCCGCGATACCGCAGGCCGACCCGGCCGGCACGGCGGCGCTGGCCGCCGACCCGGCCACCGCGCTGGAGCTGCTGCGCTCCGGCGAGCTCACCGTGCACGGGCAGCTGACCGAGGCCTCCAACACGGTGCTCTACTGCTCCGTCGCGCTGGCCGGGGTGAGCGCGCCCTGCGTCTACAAGCCGGTGCGCGGCGAGCGCCCGCTCTGGGACTTCCCGGACGGCACGCTGGCCGGGCGCGAGGTGGCCGCCTACGAGCTGTCGGCCGCCTCCGGCTGGGCGCTGGTGCCGCCGACCGTGCTGCGCGAGGGCCCGTTCGGCCCGGGCATGGCGCAGGTCTGGGTGGAGCCGGACCCGCAGGCCGGGCCGATCCTCGCGCTGCAGGACCCCGAGGGGCCGGAGCCGGGCTGGCTGCCGGTGCTGCGGGCCGAGGTGGCGGACGGCCGGGAGGCGCTGCTGGTGCACGCCGACGACCAGCGGCTGCGCCGGATGGCGGTGCTGGACGCGGTGCTCAACAACGCCGACCGCAAGGGCGGCCACCTGCTGGCGGCCGCCGACGGCCGGATCTACGGCATCGACCACGGGGTGACCTTCGCCGCCTCCGGCAAGCTGCGCACCCTGCTCTGGGGCTGGGCCCGGCAGCCGCTGACCGAGGAGGCGGTGGCGGTGCTGGAGCGGCTGGCGGCCGAGCTGGACGGCGCGCTGGGCGCGCGGCTGGCCGAGCACCTGACGCCGGCTGAGCTGACGGCGGCTCGGCGGCGGACCGCGGAGCTGCTGTCCACCGGGCGCCACCCGCTGCCCTCCCAGGAGTGGCCGTCCATCCCCTGGCCACCCGTCTGATTATTCCCCCGCAGGCGTGTTGAACGTCCGGGAGTGACCGACTCCACTTCATTTCGGCCGTTTCCTGCAACAGGTTGGCCTTACAAATGATCGCGAGGTTAGAGTCCCTTCCATGCATGCCTGGCCAGCCTCCGAGGTTCCCGCCCTACCAGGTCAGGGACACCCTCTGCGTATCCACGACACCGCCACCGGCACCATCCGGGAGGTGGTTCCCGAGGGCGACACCGCCCGGCTGTACGTCTGCGGGATCACCCCGTACGACGCCACCCACCTGGGTCACGCCGCCACCTACAACGCCTTCGACCTGGTCCAGCGGGTCTGGCTGGACCACGGCCGGCAGGTGCACTACGTGCAGAACGTGACCGACGTGGACGACCCGCTGCTGGAGCGCGCGGTCGCCACCGGTCAGGACTGGACCAAGCTGGCCGAGCGCGAGACGGCGCTCTTCCGCGAGGACATGACCGCGCTGCGGATCCTGCCGCCGAAGCAGTACATCGGCGCGGTGGAGTCGATCCCGTGGATCGTCCCGCTGGTCAAGAAGCTGCTGGCCAGTGGCGCCGCCTACGAGCTGGACGGCGACGTCTACTTCTCGGTCGAGGCCGACCCGCACTTCGGCGAGGTCTCCGGGCTGACCCGGGAGCAGATGCTGCCGGTCTTCGCCGAGCGCGGCGGCGACCCGGACCGTCCGGGCAAGCGCCACCCGCTGGACGCGCTGCTCTGGCTCTCGGCCCGCCCGGGCGAGCCCGCCTGGGACACCGAGCTCGGCCACGGCCGGCCCGGCTGGCACATCGAGTGCGTGGCGATCGCCCTGGAGTACCTGGACATGGGCTTCGACATCCAGGGCGGCGGCAGCGACCTGTCCTTCCCGCACCACGAGATGGGCGCCGCGCACGCCCAGGCCGCCACCGGCGCGCACCCGTTCGCCCGGGCCTACGTGCACGCCGGGATGGTCGGGCTGGACGGGCACAAGATGTCCAAGTCGCGCGGCAACCTGGTGTTCGTCTCGGCGCTGCGCCGCGACGGCGTGGACCCGGCGGCGATCCGCCTGGCGCTGCTCTCCCAGCACTACCGCAGCGACTGGGAGTGGACCGACGAGGTGCTGGCGCAGGCCGTCGAGCGGCTCGACCGCTGGCGGGCCGCGGTCTCCCGGCCGGACGGCCCGTCCGCCGAGAAGCTGCTCGCCGAGGTGCGGGCCGCGCTCGCCGAGGACCTGGACGCGCCGGCCGCACTGGCCGCCGTGGACCGCTGGGCCGCGCTGCAGCAGGCCGACGGCGGCGAGGACGCCGGTGCGCCCGGACTGGTCTCGCGCACCGTGGACGCGCTGCTGGGCGTGGCGCTCTAGCCCGGCGCCTGACCGACCGTCAGCGCCTGACCGTCACTCGTGGGGCCGCCGTTCCTTGACGGCGGCCCCGCCGTTCTTCGCACTCGTGCCCGCGCCCGCGGCGGAGCCGTCGCCGGCCGCCGCCCCCGCGGTGCCGAGCGCGCCCATCGTGCCGGCCGCCGCCACCGCCTTGGCGAAGGACGCCGCCACCTCGCCGGCCTGGTTGGTGGTCGCGGTGTCCAGGAAGCGCAGCAGTTCCACCGGGAAGGGCAGCACCAGGGTGGAGTTCTTCTCCGCCGCGACCTCCACCACGGTCTGCAGCAGCCGCAGCTGGAGCGCGGCCGGGGTGCTGCTCATGATCCGGGCCGCCTCGGAGAGCTGCTTGCTGGCCTGGTACTCGCCGTCCGCGGTGATGATCCGGGCCCGCCGCTCGCGGTCCGCCTCGGCCTGCCGGGCCATCGAGCGCTTCATCGACTCGGGCAGCGCGACGTCCTTGATCTCGACCCGGTCGATCTGGATGCCCCAGCCGAGCGCCGGGCTGTCCAGCATCAGCTCCAGGCCCTGGTTGATCGGCTCCCGGTTGGCCAGCAGGTCGTCCAGCTCGCTCTTGCCGATGATCGAGCGCAGCGAGGTCTGGGCGACCTGGGAGATGGCGAACTGGTAGTCCTGCACGGTGACGGTGGCCCGCACCGGGTCGACCACCTTGAAGTAGACCACCGCGTCCACCCGGACCGTCACGTTGTCCCGGGTGATGCCCTCCTGGGCGGGGATCGGCATGGTGACGATCTGCACGTTGACCCGGCGCAGCCGGTCCACGGCCGGCACCAGGAAGACCATGCCGGGGGAGCGGACCTCCTCGCGCACCCTGCCGAAGCGGAACACCACCCCGCGCTGCCACTGCTGCACCACGCGCATGCTCAACGCTGCCCAGGCGCCCCCGAGCGCGGCCAGTCCGGCCAGCGCCCCGAGCACCGCATCCAGGACCACCATGGCGTCACCTCGGCCACTTCCGCCACCAGCGAATCAGTCCGGCGGACTCTCCACGGTACTCCGGTGCGGTGGGCCCCCGGACGGGCGGAAGGAGGTGCTCCGGTTGTGCGGCCCTTCTGTGGACTGGTCTAGACCCTTGACAGGACACGGTCCGGACCGGTGCACTGGTCCTGGCCGATGACCGGCGGCTGCCCGACGCCGGTCATCGGCTCATCGCCGCAGTGCTCCTGACGGCGGATCAGCCGCCCGCCCCGACCGGGGTCAGCCGCGCGGCCGACCGTCCCGGCCGTCGGCCTCCTGGTCCTCGCTGCTCCCGTCGGCCTCCTGCTCCGCACCGCCGCCGGCGTCCTCGCCGGCCGGCTCCGGCCGCCCCTCGCCGGAGTCCGCCGCGGGGGACTCGTCGGCGCCCTCGGCCGCAGCCTCCTCGCCGGCCGCGCCGGGCTCGCCGGAGCGGTCCAGCACCGGCCGGCCGCCGGGCGACTTCTCGCCCTTCTCGCCGGCCGGCCCCTGGTTCTCCCGGCGCCGCAGGTAGCGCTCGAACTCCCGGGCGATCGCCTCGCCGCTCGCCTCCGGCAGCTCGGTGGTGTCCTGCGCCTCCTCCAACTGCTGCACGTACTCGGCGACCTCGCTGTCCTCCGCGGCCAGCTGGTCCACCCCCACCTGCCAGGCCCGGGCGTCCTCGGGCAGCTCGCCCGGGGGGATCCGCAGGTCCAGCAGGTCCTCAAGCTTGTTCAGCAGCGCCAGGGTGGCCTTCGGGTTGGGCGGCTGGGCCACGTAGTGCGGCACCGCGGCCCAGAGCGTCACGGCCGGCACGCCCGCGTGCGCGAACGCCTCCTGGAGCACGCCGACGATCCCGGTCGGGCCCTCGTAGCGGCTCTCCTCCAGGTCGAGCCGGCGGGCCAGCGCCGCGTCCGAGGTGACCCCGCTGACCGGCACCGGGCGGGTGTGCGGGGTGTCGCCGAGCAGCGCGCCGAGGATCACCACCAGCTCCACGCCCAGCTCGTGCGCGATGCCCAGCAGCTCGTTGCAGAACGAGCGCCACCGCATGCTCGGCTCGATGCCGCGCACCAGCACCAGGTCGCGGGTGGTCGGCTCGGTCACCCGGATCACCGACAGGCGGGTGGTCGGCCAGGTGATCCGGCGCACCCCGCCGTCCAGCCAGACGGTCGGCCGGTTGACCTGGAAGTCGTAGTAGTCCTCCGCATCGAGGGCGGTGAACACCTTCCCGCCCCAGGTCTCGTCCAGATGGCCGACCGCCGAGGAGGCGGCGTCGCCCGCGTCGTTCCAGCCCTCGAAGGCACAGACCATGACCGGGTCGATCAACTCGGGAACATCTTCCAGCTCGATCACCCAGCGTCTCCCTCCGCACGTGGAACGCCCCGTTCCACGGACCGTACCTGCCCAGCCTACGGGCTTTGATGCCCTCAGGGTCCAGGGTTCAGGAGAGTGCGTCGGACACGACCGGAAGGTAACCGTGCGACTGGCCCTCGGCGGTGGGGTGGAAGGACTCCCAGGGGGTGCGGAGCACGATCCCGGTGATCCACTCGCCGCCCGGGCCGGCGCAGACGCCGTGGCCGGCGAAGGCGGGCCGCGGGTCGGCGAACCGGGCGCCGTGCGCGGTGGCCTGGCGGTGGATCAGCTCGTCCACCCGGTCGGTCAGCGCGTTGAACTCCGCCCGGCGGTGCCCGGTGCCGGTCCAGCACAGCCCGGAGGCCTCGGTGGCCAGCAGGTCCGGGTAGCCGGTCACCACGACCCGGGCGTCCGGGGCGGCGGCGGTCAGCGCCGTCAGCAGCTGGTCGTAGCGGGACGGCAGCTGATGGTCCAGCAGGTCGGCGGAGTGCGCGAGCGCCCGGTCGCAGCGCTCGTCGGTGGTGAGCGGCTGCAGGCAGGCCAGCACCGCGTCGGTGAAGCCGAGGTCGTTGCCGCCCACGGTGAGCGACACCCGGGCCAGCCCGTGCGGCAGCTTCGGCAGCTGGTCGGTCAGCACCGCGTGGGTGTCCGCGCCGTTGCAGGCCAGGTCGGTGGCGGCGGTGCCGGGGTGCGCGGCGGCCCAGAGCACCGGGTAGGCGTTGGCGCTGCGGTGGCAGTCCCCGGCGGCCGGGTCGTAGCCGCCGGCGCCGACGCCCGCGGCGTAGGAGTCGCCGAGTGCGGCGTATCCGGCGGCCGGGGCGGCGGGTGCGGGGGCGGCGCCGCCGAGCAGCAGGGCGGTGGCGGTCAGGGCGGTGGCGCAGGTGCGGCTGAGCGTCCTCATGGACGCTCAGCGTAGCCACTCGGAGGCCCAGGGTGAGGGACCGTCAGGGGGTGAAGGTGAACGGCGTGGTGACGGTCAGCGGGGTGAAGCCGAGCCGCTGCAGGATCGGGCGGCTGGTCGGGGCCGCGTCCACCTGGAGGTAGGGGTAGCCGAGCTCGGCGGCCACGGCCGCCCGGTGGGCGACCAGCGCGCGGTAGATGCCCCGGCCGCGCCACTCGGGCAGGGTGCCGCCGCTCCACAGGCCGGCGAAGGAGACGCCCGGCACGGTCTCCAGCCGGGCCGCGCTGACCGGCCGGTCGCCGGCCATCGCGACCACCAGCCGCAGGGTGTCGGGCGCCTCGGCCAGCTGCACCCGCAGCCGCTCCACCAGGCGGCTCGGGTCGTCCTCGAAGGCCACCCGGTGCACCTCGGCGACCAGCCGCAGCGCCTCCTCGTCGTTCTCGGTGCGCAGGTGCACGCCGGCCGGGAGCTCGACGGGCACCGCCTGGGCGGCCGTCTCGGCGACCATCACGGTCTCCGCCGGCTCGGCGGTGAAGCCGGCGGCGAGCAGGCGCTCGGGCAGGTCGGCGGGGCGGTCGTGGTCGTGGTGCTTCCACTCGAACTCCTGGCCGAGCTCGGTGAACCGGGCCACCTGCGCGGCGATCGCGGCGTCCGCGCCGGCCTCGTCCAGGTCCGACCAGAGCACCGCCGACCAGCCGTTCGCGGCGGCGACGTGCCGCACCACCGAGCCGTCCCGCTCCACCACCGCGCCCGGTTCCATCGGCCCCGCCTCGCGGCGCAGCTCCCGGTCGTACAACGCCAATGCCGCATCCTTGTCCATCCGCACAGCTCAGCATCCGGCCGGACGGCGGGCAACCCGATTACCGGCTACCGCCCGGTGACCGCCGCGAGCACGGCCGCGGTGTCGGCGAGGTCGGGCAGCACCACGTCGGCGCCGGCGGCGGCGAGTTCGGCGGCCGGGACCAGTCCGGTGGCCACCGCGACGGCCCGCGCCCCGACCGCGTGCGCGGTGTGCACGTCGCGGACGGTGTCGCCGATGATCACGGTCTCCGGGCCGGTGAAGCGCCGGCCGAGCACCCGCTCGGCCCGGTCGAAGGCGTGGGCCGGCAGGTCGGTGCGCTCGTAGGCGTCCTCGCCGTAGGCGCCCAGGCGCAGGTCCAGGTGCTCGGTCAGGTCGAAGGCGGCCAGCTTGAGCTCGGCCAGCGCGAGCAGGTTGCCGGTCAGCACCGACTGCCGCACCCCCGCCAGTCCGGCCAGCGCCGCCAGCGCCTCGCGGGCCCCGGGCAGGGCCCGCCCCTCGTCCGCCAGGTCGCCGGCCCGGTCCCGCATCTCGGCGACCAGCAGCTCCAGGTAGCTGCCCATCAGCCCGTCCGCCGGCTCCAGGTCGTGCGCCCGCAGCAGCTCGGTGGTGGCGGCGATCTCGGTCCGCCCCTGGTAGGTGAGCTCCCAGCTCAGCGGTATCCCGGTGGCCCGCCGGAAGGCGGCCTCGACGGCCCGGCGGGCCACCCCGCCGCCGTCGATCAAGGTGTGGTCGATGTCCCAGAGCACCAGCAACGCGTCACTCACGGCCCCTCCGATCGCTCGTGGCCGCCCTGCACCGCGGCCCCCCGTGGGCATCATCGCCCATCGCGGGCCCGGATTCCGGCGGAACGCCCGCTGCGTATACTCCGGAGCGGTCGCGACTGGCGAGGGTGGACCACCACCGGGAAGCGGCCGGTCACCGGATGCGAGCGTCGACCGCCTGGGCGCCTGTGTCAGCGAACTGTCGAACCGTCAGCCACGCCGACCAGGAGAGCCCCCGCATGCAGTTGCGCTACGGCATGAACCCGCACCAGCAGGCCGCCCCCGCCGAGCCCGTCCACCCCGGCCGGTGGCCGGTCCGGGTGGTCAACGGCGCCCCCTCCTTCATCAACCTGCTGGACGCGCTGAACGCCTGGCAGCTGGTCAGGGAGGCGCACCGGGCCACCGGCCGGGTCGCCGCCGCCTCCTTCAAGCACGTCTCGCCGGCCGGCGCGGCGCTGGCCGGCCCGGTCGAGGCGGCCGTCGCCGAGCCGTACGGGCTGGACCCGGCCGCGCTCAGCGAGGTCACCGCCGCCTACCTGCGGGCCCGCGACGCCGACCCGAAGTCCTCCTACGGCGACCTGGTGGCCGTCTCGCACCCGGTCGACCTCCAACTGGCCGAGCTGCTCGGCACTCTGGTCTGCGACGGCGTGGTGGCCCCCGGCTACGCGCCCGGCGCGGTGGAGCGGCTCAGCCGCAAGAAGGGCGGCCGCTTCCTGGTGCTGGAGGCCGACCCGGAGCTGGAGCCGCCCGCCGAGGAGACCCGCGAGGTGCTCGGCCTGCGGCTGACCCAGCAGCGCGACGCCGCCGAGCTCACCCCGGCCCTGCTCACCCCGGTGTCCGGCGCCCCGCTCACCCCGGCCGCCACCGCGGACGCCCTGCTCGGCCTGGCCGTGCTGCGCCACACCCAGTCCAACTCGGTCTGCTACCTGCACGACGGGGTGGCGGTCGGGATCGGCGCCGGCCAGCAGTCCCGGGTGGACTGCACCCGGCTGGCCGGCGCGAAGACCGACACCTGGTGGCTGCGCCGCCACCCCGCCGTGCGCGGCCTGGCCTTCCGCGACGGGGTTCGGCGCCAGGACCGGATCAACTGGCAGATCCGCTACCTGGACGGCGACCTCACCGCCGACGAGCAGGGCCGGTTCGCCGAGGCGCTGACCGCGCCGCCTTCCCCGCTGACCGCGGCCGAGCGGGCCGACTGGCTGGCCCGGCTCGACGGGGTGCTGTTCGCCTCGGACGGCGCGCTGCCGTTCCGCGACAACGTGGACCACGCCCACCGGCACGGGGTGACCACGATCGTGGAGCCGGGCGGCTCGATCCGCTCGGACGAGGTGGCCGGCGCCTGCGCCGAGCTCGGCATCACCCTGGTCCGCACCGGCCTGCGGCTGTTCCACCACTGACGGACCGTCAGGCGAGCTGGAGGTGGTGGGTGACCCACGGCCCGTCCGCGGTGGCCAGGTGCAGCAGCAGGCCCGCCGGCTCCTGCGGGCGGCCCGCCTTGCGGGCGCCGCTCGGGGGCGGGCCGGAGGCGCTCGGCGCCACCGCCAGCAGGGCGCCGGCGAACTGCGCGGTGATCGGCCGGTGCGCGTGGCCCGCCAGCACCCGCACCACCTGCGGGTGGCGGGCCAGCACCTCGGCCAGCGCCGGGCCGTCGGCCAGCCGCATGCGGTCCAGGAACGGGATGCCGACCGGCGCCGGCGGGTGGTGCAGGCAGACCACCGCGGGGGTCTCCGGACGCTCCGCCAGCACCCCGTCCAGCCAGGCCAGTTGCCCGGTGCCCAGCTCACCGGCCGGCGAGCCGGCCACCGCGGAGTCCAGCGCGACCACGGTCAGGCCCGGGTGGTCCACCACGTAGTGGGTGGACTCGCCGCCGCCGAGCAGCGCCGAGCCGCCGAACTCGGTGGCCAGCGCGGCCGGGTCGTCGTGGTTGCCGGGCAGCAGGTGCAGCGGCAGCGGAAACTCGCCGAGCGCCTCGCGCAGCGCCGCGTACTCCGCCGGGCGCCCGCGGTCGGTCAGGTCGCCGGTGATCACCACGCAGGTGGGGTGCGGGTCCAGCGCGAGCACCCGCCCGAGTGCCCGGTGGAGCCCGTCGGCCGGGCCGGTGGTGAGGTGCGGGTCGCTGAGGTGCGCGAGCGAGGGGGTCATGCGGCGAGCCTGCCCGCGCCGTGGCTCAGGCAGTCCCGCGCCCGGCCAGCTCGGCCAGCAGGTCGGCGGTGTCCGCCGGGCGCGAGAACATCGGCCAGTGGCCGGTCGACAGTTCGGCGAAGTCCCATTCGGGGCCGGCCAGTTCGGCGAAGAACGGGTGTCCCTGGGCGATCATGGCGCGCACCTGGTCGAGCGGGAAGGAGCAGCTGACCAGGGTCTTCGGCAGCGCGGCGGCGCCGCCCGTGCGGTGGGCCGGCTGGCGCAGCGCGCCGATCGGCTGGTCGGTGGCCCGCTCCCGGACGGCGGCGAGCCGCGCCGCGTCCAGCCCCTCGGTGCTCGCCCCGTCGGCCGCCAGCCGCTCCCAGGACGGCATCGGGTACCGCCAGCCGTCCAGCACCGAGGCCTCGATCCGCTCGCGCTTCGCCGCCCCGCCCTGGTCGAGCGCCGACATCCCGTCGGCCAGCGGGCCGCTGTCCAGGTAGACCACCCGGCGGAGCTTCTCCGGCACCCGGTCGGCCGCGACCGAGACCGGCGCGCCGGCGCCGCTGTGCGCCACCAGCACCACCTGGTCCAGGCCGGCCAGCAGCCGGACCAGGTCGGCGGTGTGGGCCTCCAGGTCGACCTCGGGCCCGCCCTCGCCGGCCCGCTCGGCCAGCCCCGGCAGCGAGACGGCGTGCACCCGGTGGCCCCGCTCGCGCAGCGGACCGGCCACGCCCTCCCAGGCCCACGCGCCCAGCCAGTAGCCGGGTACCAGGACGAACGTGCTGCTCATGACGGCCTCCTCGGTCGGTGTCCGGCCCTCACGCTACGACCGGATCAGGACAGCTCCGGTCCTGAACGCGAGGTGTCGGCGCCCCGGTTCCGGCGAGCCGGGCGACTTTGCCGGGCGAGCTGTCGGCCGGTCGCGGGCGGGTCCTATGGTGGGCCCATGACGATCGACGACCAGACCACGCCGACCCGGGTCGACTTCTACTTCGACCCCATCTGCCCGTTCGCCTGGATCACCTCCCGCTGGATCCTGGAGGTCGAGCAACTGCGCCCGCTGGACCTGCACTTCAAGGTGATGAGCCTGTCGGTGCTGAACGAGGGCCGGGAGGACCTGCCCGAGCGCTACAGGGAGCTGCTGGACTCCGGCTGGGGCCCCGTCCGGGTGTGCATCGCGGCCGCCGAGAAGCACGGCCCCGAGGTGCTGCGCGACCTCTACACCGCGCTCGGCACCCGGTTCCACAACGAGAAGAGCGAGGACCGCGAGGCGGTCATCGCCGAGGCGCTGGCCGAGGTCGGCCTGCCGGCCGAGCTGGCCGAGGCGGCCCGGAGCACCGAGTGGGACGAGGCGCTCAAGCGCAGCCACCACGAGGGCATGGACCCGGTCGGCGAGGAGGTCGGCACCCCGACCCTGCACATCGACGGGGTGGCCTTCTTCGGCCCGGTGCTGACCGCGATCCCGCGCGGCCAGGACGCGCTGAACGTCTTCGACGGCGCCCGCCTGCTGGCCGGCTACCCGAAGTTCTTCGAGCTCAAGCGCACCCGCACCGGCGAGCTGGACTTCAGCTGATCCCGTCGGGCACCGCCCACCTGACGCCGCGTCGGCCGACGCGGCGTCAGGGCCGCCCGGCGGACGGTCAGTCCGCCAGCCCGCACCAGTCCCGGCGGTAGCTCTCCCAGTCCCGGTCCGTGGCCGAGAAGTCGGCGTACACCGCGACGCCGAAGTTCTGCCGCCCGGGCGCCTGGGCGCTCAACCCCGCCCGCACCCCGCGCACCGCCGCGGGCACCGTCTCGGCCGAGCCGCGGTGCCCCCAGGTGTCGTCCCAGTAGGCGGGCAGCCCCATCAGCAGGTCCACCGACCCCGGCACCACCTGGAGCGCCAGCTCGGTCTGCTGCGCCACGTAGCCCTGGTAGAGCGACTGCACCGGCATCGCGGTGTCGTAGGACATCACCGCGATCTGGTCCACCCGCCGGGCCACCTGCCCGAAGTACTCCTGGGACCACCACTTGGGGTGGCCGGTCAGCGCGCCCGCCACCGCGTGCAGGCCCGGCAGCGGGTCGATCTGCGGGGTGGCCACCGAGAGCTCGGCGTGCCGGGCGGAGGTGACGGCGCGGGTCGCGTCCAGCAGGTCCAGGTAGCCGGCCGAGCCGGACTGCAGCGGCTCCAGGTCGTAGTGCACCCCGTCGAACCCGGCGTCCAGCACCTGCCGGGCCGAGGCGACCACCCGGGCGCGCACCGCCGGGTCGTCCAGGTGCATCCCGTCCGGGTGCTCCGGCGCCACCACGTCGCCCAGCCAGGCCTGCACCCGCACCCCGGGCAGCTCCCGGTGCACCGCGTCCAGCAGCTGGCGCGCCGCCGGGTAGCGGTCGGCGGGCAGCGAACCGTCGTGCTCCAGCGGGCCGGCGTGCACGTAGAGGTCGCGCACCCCGCCGCGGACCAGCTGCGGCAGCGCCGCGAGGTCGGCCGGGCCCTTGCGCCCGTCCACCCAGGCGTGTCCCAGCCAGGCGGCGTCCGCCCCCCGGGTGCGCGCCGAGCCGGCCGGATCGCCCTGGCCGGCCCACCACAGGGCCCCCGCGGCGAGCGCCGGCGGGAGCACCAGGAGCGTCGCGAGAATGGCCGAAACCAGTGCCAGGCGCCGGCGCCGCAGCCGTATCCACGCCCCCACCTGCCGGATGACCCGTCCGTTCAACGGTGAACCCCTCCCCTTGAACGGTTCACCATACGGAACGCCGTGCGTCACCGGGGCCCCGGGCGGATACCCTGACCGGGTGCGCCCCCGATCGGGGGGAGCGCATAGCCGACAGCCGTCGCACCCAGGGAGTAGCCCCATGGCCACCAGTCTCTCCGTTCCCGACCAGCAGTCCCGCGCGAGCGCGCTGCGCGAGGCCCTCGCCACCCGGGTGGTGGTCGCCGACGGTGCCATGGGCACCATGCTCCAGGCGCAGAACCCGACGCTGGCCGACTTCCAGGACCTGGAAGGCTGCAACGAGATCCTCAACGTGACCCGGCCGGACATCGTCCGCGGGGTGCACCAGGAGTACTTCGCGGTCGGCGTCGACTGCGTGGAGACCAACACCTTCGGCACCAACCTCGCCGCGCTGGGCGAGTACGACATCCCCGAGCGGATCTTCGAACTCGCCGAGGCCGGCGCCCGGATCGCCCGCGAGGTCGCCGACGAGTTCTCCGCCGACGGCCGGCAGCGCTGGGTGCTCGGCTCGATCGGCCCCGGCACCAAGCTGCCGACGCTGGGCCACATCAGCTTCGACGCCGTGCGCGAGGGCTTCCGGCAGAACGCGGCCGGCCTGATCGCCGGCGGCGCCGACGCGCTGCTGATCGAGACCAGCCAGGACCTGCTGCAGACCAAGTCCGCCGTGCTGGGCTGCAAGGACGCGCTGGCCGAGGCCGGGCTCGACCTGGTCGTGGTGGTCCAGGTGACCGTGGAGACCACCGGCACCATGCTGCTGGGCTCGGAGATCGGCGCCGCGCTGACCGCGCTGGAGCCGCTCGGCGTGGACTACATCGGCCTGAACTGCGCCACCGGCCCCGAGGAGTACAGCGAGCACCTGCGCTACCTGGCCAAGAACGCCCGGATCGGCCTGTCCTGCATGCCGAACGCCGGTCTGCCGGTGCTCGGCAAGGACGGCGCGCACTACCCGCTGGCCCCGGCCGAGCTGGCCGAGGCGCACGACACCTTCACCCGCGAGTACGGCCTCTCGCTGGTCGGCGGTTGCTGCGGCACCACCCCCGAGCACCTGCGCCAGGTGGTCGAGCGGGTGCAGGGCCGCCCGGTCGCCGCGCGCGACCCCCGGCCCGAGCCTGCCGCCGCCTCGCTCTACCAGCCGGTGCCGTTCCGCCAGGACACCTCCTACCTGGCGATCGGCGAGCGCACCAACGCCAACGGCTCCAAGAAGTTCCGCGACTCGATGCTGGCCGGCGACTGGCAGGCCTGCGTGGAGATCGCCCGGGACCAGATCCGGGACGGCTCGCACCTGCTCGACCTGTGCGTGGACTACGTCGGCCGGGACGGCGTGGCCGACATGAAGGAGATCGCCGGCCGCCTCGCCACCGCCTCCACCCTGCCGATCGTGCTGGACTCCACCGAGCCGCAGGTGCTGCGGGCCGGCCTGGAGATGCTCGGCGGCCGCGCGGTGCTGAACTCGGTCAACTACGAGGACGGCGACGGCCCGGACACCCGGTTCGGCAAGATCGCCGCGCTGGCCCGGGAGCACGGCGCCGCGCTGATCGCGCTGACCATCGACGAGGAGGGCCAGGCCCGCACCGCCGCGGCCAAGGTCGCCATCGCCGAGCGGCTGATCGAGCAGCTGGGCCGCGAGTACGGCATCGCCGAGCACGACATCCTGGTCGACTGCCTGGCCTTCACCCTGGCCACCGGCCAGGAGGAGTCCCGGCGCGACGGCCTGGAGACCATCGAGGCGATCCGCGAGCTGAAGCGCCGCCACCCGGCCGTGCAGACCACCCTGGGCCTGTCCAACATCTCCTTCGGCCTCTCGCCGGCGGCCCGTCAGGTGCTCAACTCGGTCTTCCTGCACGAGTGCGTGCAGGCCGGCCTGGACTCGGCGATCGTGCACGCCTCCAAGATCCTGCCGATCGCCCGGATCCCCGAGGACCAGCGCGAGACGGCCCTGGACCTGGTCTACGACCGCCGCCGGGACGGCTACGACCCGCTGCAGCGCCTGCTGCAGCTGTTCGAGGGCGTCTCCGCCGCCTCCAACGCCGCCTCCAAGGCCGAGGAGCTGGCCGCACTGCCGTTGGAGGAGCGCCTGGCCCGGCGGATCATCGACGGCGAGCGCAAGGGCCTGGAAGCCGATCTGGACGAGGCGCTGACGGTGCGTCCGGCGCTGGAGATCGTCAACGAGGTGCTGCTGGAGGGCATGAAGACGGTCGGCGAGCTGTTCGGCTCCGGCCAGATGCAGCTGCCCTTCGTGCTGCAGTCCGCCGAGGTGATGAAGAGCGCGGTGGCCCACCTGGAGCCGCACATGGAGAAGTCCGACGACGAGGGCAAGGGCACCATCGTGCTGGCCACCGTCAAGGGCGACGTCCACGACATCGGCAAGAACCTGGTGGACATCATCCTGTCCAACAACGGCTACACCGTGGTCAACCTGGGCATCAAGCAGCCCGTCTCGGCCATCCTGGAGGCCGCCCAGGAGCACGCCGCCGACGTGATCGGCATGTCCGGCCTGCTGGTGAAGTCCACGGTGATCATGAAGGAGAACCTGGAGGAGCTCAACCAGCGCAAGCTGGCCGCCCGGTTCCCGGTCATCCTCGGCGGCGCCGCGCTCACCCGGGCCTACGTGGAGCAGGACCTGCACGAGATCTACGAGGGCGAGGTGCGCTACGCCCGCGACGCCTTCGAGGGCCTGCGCCTGATGGACGCGCTGATCGCGGTCAAGCGCGGCGTGCCCGGCGCCAGCCTGCCGGAGCTGCGCCAGCGCCGGCACGCCCGGGTCGAGGTGGAGGAGCCGGAGGAGGTCAACCTCGGCCAGATCCGCTCCGACGTGGCGGTGGACAACCGGGTGCCGCAGCCGCCGTTCTGGGGCGACCGGATCATCAAGGGCATCCCGTTCGCCGACTACGCCTCCTGGCTGGACGAGGACGCGCTCTTCAAGGGCCAGTGGGGCCTGAAGGCCGCCCGGTCCGGCGGCCCGAGCTACGAGGAGCTGGTGGAGACCGAGGGCCGGCCGCGGCTGCGGATGTGGCTGGACCGGCTGCAGACCGAGGGCTGGCTGGAGCCGGCCGTGGTCTACGGCTACTTCCCCGCCGCCTCCAAGGGCGACGACGTGATCGTCTACCACGAGGACGGCACCGAGCGGACCCGCTTCACCTTCCCGCGCCAGCGCCGCGGCCGGCGGCTCTGCCTGGCCGACTTCTTCCGCCCGGAGGAGTCCGGCGAGCGGGACGTGATCGGCCTCCAGGTGGTCACCATGGGCAACCGGGTCTCCGAGGCCGCCAACGAGCTGTTCCAGGCCAACGCCTACCGCGACTACCTGGAGCTGCACGGCCTGTCCGTCCAACTGGCCGAGGCGCTCGCCGAGTTCTGGCACGCCCGGGTGCGCTTCGAGCTCGGCTTCGGCGACGAGGACCCGCAGGACGTGCGGGACATGTTCCAGCTGAAGTACCGCGGCGCCCGGTTCTCGCTCGGCTACGGCGCCTGCCCGGAGCTGGAGGACCGCGCCAAGATCGCCGAGCTGCTGCGCCCGGAGCGGATCGGGGTGGTGCTCTCCGAGGAGTTCCAGCTCCACCCGGAGCAGTCCACCGACGCCATCGTGATCCACCACCCGGAGGCGAAGTACTTCAACGCGCGGTAACCCGGGGATCACGCTCCCTTCGCTGAACTGGACGTATGCTGGACGGCCCCCGTCCCACCGGGCGGGGGTCGCGCAGCGAAGGGGAGTGCCGCATGACCACGGTCGACACCACCAGCACGGCCCTCGGCGAGGGCGGGGGGAGCGGCCTGCAGGCGGTCCTGGTCGACATGGACGGCACCCTGGTGGACACCGAGGACTTCTGGTGGCAGGCCGAGTCCTCGCTCTTCGCCGAGTTCGGCCACCCGCTGGACCGCAGCCACCGGGCGCACCTGGTCGGCGGCCCGATGACCCGGGTGATGGACTACCTGCTCGACCTGACCGGCCTGGAGATCGACCGCACCGAGCTGGCCGACCGGATCAACGGCCGGTTCACCGAACTGCTGGACGGCGGCGCCCCGCTGATGCCCGGCGCCGCCGACCTGCTGGCGCTGCTGCGGGAGAACCGGATCCCGGCCGCGCTGGTCTCCGCCTCGCACCGGCGGATCATCGACCTGGTGCTGAAGAACCTCGGCGACCACCCGTTCGCCTTCTCGGTGGCCGGCGACGAGGTGGCCCGGACCAAGCCCAACCCCGACCCGTACCTGCTGGCCGCCGCCCGGTTCGGCGCCGACCCGGCCCGCTGCGTGGTGATCGAGGACGCGCCGCTGGGCGTGCAGGCGGGCGAGGCGGCCGGCTGCCCGGTGGTCGCGGTGCCCTCGGTGGCGCCGGTGCCCGCCGCGCCCGGCCGGGTGGTGCTGCGCTCGCTGGCCGAGCTCGACCTGACCCTGCTGCGCTCGCTGGTGCCGGCCCGGGTCTGACCCACCGTAATTCGCCGTGATCCGCCCTGACCCGCGCCCCGTGTGACGCTCGTCTCTTTCTCGACATCCGGACGATATGTCAGGTACCTGACCCTACGGGCGAAACGGGACAACAGCTGACAACTCGTTCCGATTTCCTGGGGGTTCCCTAACGATCCGTCCGCTGGGCGGTCTGCCGGGTCCCCATGGTGTGGCAGGCTGCTGCGGTCTATCCCGACACCGCAGCGGTCCGCGCCGACCCGCGCTCCCACCAGGGGCCCGGGCAGCCGCCGCCCGCCGGCCCAGGCCGGCCCGCACCGAGAAGGAACGCATGAGTCCCGCCACCAGACGCGTACCCCGCCGGTTGGCCGCCATGGGCTGCGGCGCCCTGCTCGCCACCGCCCTGACCGGCTGCGGCTCCGTCAAGTCGATAACCGGCGGCGGCGACTCCGCCCCGATCACCCTCGGCACCACCAACAGCACCAGCGTGCTGGACCCGGCCGGGGCGTACGACCTGGGCTCCTGGATGATCCTGGAGAACTCCTTCCAGACCCTGCTGCGCTACCCCGCCGGGGCCACCGTGCCGCAGCCCGACGCCGCCCAGGAGTGCGGCTTCACCGGCGCCGACGCGATGACCTACCAGTGCACCCTGCGCACCGGTCTGAGCTTCTCCAACGGCCACCCGCTGACCGCCCAGGACGTGGCCTTCTCGATCGACCGGATGAAGAAGATCGCCGACCCGAACGGCCCGTCAGACCTCTTCTCCACCGTCAAGTCGGTCGAGGCCACCAGCGCCACCCAGGTGGTCTTCCACCTCTCCCAGGCCGACGCCGTGCTGCCCGACAAGCTGGCCAGCGCCGCCGGCTCGATCGTCGACCACCAGGTCTTCCCGGCCGACAAGGAACTGCCCAACGACCAGCTGGTCGGCTCCGGCCCCTACGCCATCGACTCGGTGGACGAGAGCGGCAGCGGCGCCGCCAAGTCGATCGACAAGGTCACCCTGTCGGCCAACGGCAAGTACAAGGGCGACCAGGAACTGCACAACAAGAAGTTCGCGGTGCGGTTCTTCACCAGCCCCGACGACCTGAAGAGCGCCCTGGACAGCGGTGCGGTGGACCTCACCGACAACAGCCTCGACCCGGCCGTCTCGGCCCGGATGCTGAGCGAGCAGAACAAGGGCCAGGACGGCGTCAAGGTCACCACCTCCGACAGCAGCGACACCCGGTTCATGGTGTTCAACACCAAGGACGCCACCATGGGCCAGGTCGCGGTCCGCCAGGCGATCGCCCAGGTGCTCGACCGGCAGACCATCACCCGGGACGTCTACCAGCGCACCGCGCAGCCGCTCTACTCGGTCGTCCCGGCCGGCGTCACCGGCCACAACACCGCCTTCTACGACCACTACGGCGACCCGGACCCGGCCAAGGCCAAGGCGATCCTGGCCGCCGCCAAGATCACCACCCCGGTGAAGTTCACCCTCACCTGGTCGCGCACCCGGGCCAAGAACGCCGAGGCCGACGCGATCAAGCGGCAGCTGGAGGCCACCGGCCTGTTCCAGGTCACGGTCACCGAGCAGCCCGACTGGGAGGCCTTCAAGAAGGGCTGGGCGGACGGCAGCTACCAGGCCTACACGGTCGGCTGGAGCGCCGACTACCCCGACGCGGACGACTTCGTGGTCCCGCTGGTGGTGGACGGCGGCGCCTTCCACAACGGCTTCGACGACCCGCAGATCAGCCAGCAGCTGGTGCCCCAGACGCTGAAGCAGGCCGACCGCGGCGCGGCCACCACCACCTTCGGCGCGATCCAGAACGCGATCGCCACCCAGGTGCCGCTGCTGCCGCTGTTCCAGAACACCGCGTTCTACGCGGCCAAGCCGAACATCACCGGCGTGGACGCCACGGTGGACTCCACCGGCATCTTCCGGTTCGGGGCCATCGGCCGCAGCTGACCGAACGTCAGGGGCCCTCCCGAGCGCCTGCTCGGGAGGGCCCCTGACGCCGCGTCACATCGCGCCCGGCCGGACCAGTCCGCTCTCGTAGGCGAAGACCGCCGCCTGCACCCGGTCGCGCAGCCCCAGCTTGGTCAGCACGTGCCCGACGTGGGTCTTCACGGTGGTCTCGCTGACGAACAGCTCGGCCGCGATCTCCGCGTTCGACAGGCCCTTGGCGACCAGCCGCAGCACCTCCATCTCCCGCTCGGTCAGCGCGGTCAGCGCGGGGGAGGGCGCCTCCTCGCCGGCCGGCAGCCGGGTGGCGTACATGTCCAGCAGCCGCCGGGTGATCGAGGGCGCCAGCATCGCCGCGCCGTCCGCCACCACCCGGATCGCCTGCACCAGCTCCTCGGCCGGCACGTCCTTCAGCAGGAACCCGCTGGCCCCCGCCCGCAGCGCCTCCACCACGTACTCGTCCAGGTCGAAGGTGGTCAGCACCAGCACTCTGACCGGACCGTCGCGCATCGGGCCGACGATCCGGCGGGTCGCCTCCACCCCGTCCATCCGCGGCATCCGGATGTCCATCAGCACCACGTCCGGCTGCAGCGCCCGGACCTGCTCCAGCGCCTGCTGACCGTCCCCGGCCTCGCCCACCACCACCAGGTCGGCCTCGGCCTCCAGGATCATCCGGAAACCGGTGCGCAGCAGTGGCTGGTCGTCGACCAGCAGCACACGGATCGTCACTACGACTCCTTGCTTTCCATGCTCGTCACAGTCTTCTGGAGGGGGAGCGGGTACGGCGGCGGAGTCCCCCCGAACTCCGGACAGCTCGCCTGATGGTCGCACCAGTCGCACAGCCGGTTGCGGGTGGCCGGGAAGTCGCCGGTGGCCACCGCACGGCCGATCGCCTCCCAGAGCGCCTGCAGCTTGCGCTCCACCGAGCGCAGGTCCGCCTCGTCCGGGTCGTAGGTCACCACCTCCCCGCCGCCGCCCAGGTAGACCAGCTGGAGCCGCTTGGGCAGCACGCCCTTCCAGCGCCACACCACCAGCGCGTAGAACTTCATCTGGAACATCGCCTTGCCCTCGAAGTCCCGCGAGGGCGCCCGGCCGGTCTTGTAGTCCACCAGCCGGACCTCACCGGTCGGGGCCACGTCCACCCGGTCGATGTAGCCGCGCAGCTTCAGGCCGGACTCCAGCACCGTCTCCACGTAGAGCTCGCGCTCCACCGGCTCCAGCCGGGTCGGGTCCTCCAGCCGGAACCACTGGCCCAGCAGCTTCTCCGCGTCCGCCAGCCAGCCGGCCAGCTCGGCGCCGCCCTGCTCGGGATCGGCCGGGAACAGTCCGGCCAGCTCCGGCCGTTCCCCCAGCAGGCGCTCCCACTGCGGCCGCAGCAGGGCCAGCGCCCGATCCGGCGTGCGGTCCGTCGCCGGGTGGTCGAACAGCCGCTCCAGCACGGCGTGCACCAGCGTGCCGCGGGTGGCGGCGGCGCTCGGCGGCTCCGGCAGCCGGTCGATCACCCGCAGCCGGTAGAGCAGCGGGCAGGTCAGGAAGTCGCCGGCCCGCGAGGGCGACAGGCCGCTCGGCGGCACTGCCTCGCGGGCGGTCTCGGTCTGCTGCATGACCACGACCCTATGGGGTCCGGCTGTCATCCGGCTGCCAGACCGCTGACAGCGGCCGGGCGGTCCGAACTGGGTAGGACACCTGACGGGGTCCCCGGCACCGCCGGTCCGGATCACGTAGCGTTCGGGGACAGCGGTGCCAGCAGGACCGATGGGCAGTGCGGGAACAGACGGGACCGACGACCGGTGAAGGGGCCACGGTGAGCGACACCATGGGGCAGCAGACATCCCAGCAGCCGCCAGGGCCACCCGGTGCGCCGCACCGCGCGCCGGAGGACCCCGAGCGCGGCCGGCGGCCCGGCGGCGGCATCCTGATGGGCCGTCCGTTCGGCGTGCCGATCTACGTCGGCCCGTCCTGGTTCCTGATCGCCGCACTGATCACCTGGCTCTTCGGCGACCAGCTCGGCGGCCTGCTGCCCGACCTCGGCTACACCCGCTACCTGGTCGCGCTCTCCTTCGCGGTCGCCTTCTACGCCTCGGTGCTGGTGCACGAACTCGCCCACACCCTGGTCGCGCTGCGCTACCGGCTCGGCGTGCGGCGGATCCAGCTGCAGTTCTTCGGCGGCGTCTCGGAGATCGAGAAGGAGGCCGAGACCCCCGGCCGGGAGTTCTGGCTGGCCTTCGTCGGCCCGCTGCTCTCGCTGGTGCTCGGCGGCCTGTGCTGGCTGCTCACCCGCACCGTCGAGCTCGACACCGTGCCCGGCGTGCTGCTGGCCGGCCTCACCGTCGCCAACCTGGTGGTCGCCGCCTTCAACCTGCTGCCCGGGCTGCCGCTCGACGGCGGGCGGATGCTGCGCGCCGTGGTCTGGGGCATCACCGGCCGCCAGATGGCCGGCACCGTCGCCGCCGCCTGGGCCGGCCGGGTGCTCGCCCTGGCCGTGCTCTTCGGCCTGCCCGCCTACGCCAACGCGCAGTCCGGCGGCACCCGCAGCGGCGCCCAGTCGCTGCTCGACACCACGCTCGCCGCGGTGCTCGCCGTGGTGATCTGGAACGGCGCCGGCAACGCCGTGCGCAACGCCCGGCTCAAGGAGGCGCTGCCCGGGCTCACCGTGCGCTCGCTCACCCGCCGGGCCGTCCTGGTGCCCGCCGACACCCCGATCGCCGAGGCGCTGCGCCAGGCCCGCGAGGCCCAGGCCGGCGCCGTGGTGATCGGCGACGGCCACGGCGACCCGATCGCCCTGGTCAAGGAGGCCGCGGTGCTCCAGGTCCCCGAGCACCGCCGCCCCTGGGTGGCCGCCGGCGCGCTGGCCCGCACGCTCGAACCCGGCCTGCGGCTCGACGCCGGCCTGGACGGCGAGGAACTGCTCGCCGCCCTGCGCACCACCCCCGCCAGCGAGTACCTGGTGCTCGCCCCCGACGGCTCGGTCTACGGCGTGCTCGCCGTGGCCGACGTGGAGCGCCGGCTCAGCGCCGCGCTGGCCCGCCACTGACCGCGGTGGTCCGGGCGGTGGTCCGGTTCGCTATAGGATTGTCCGCATGTCCGAACCGACCGGTGCCACCCGCAGGCGGGGGCCATTCAAGGTCGGGGACCAGGTTCAGCTGACCGACCCCAAGGGCCGTCACTACACGTTCACGCTCGAAGCCGGGAAGAACTACCACACCCACAAGGGTGCTTTCCCGCACGACGAACTGATCGGCGCCCCCGAGGGCACCGTCGTTCGCACCACGGGAAACGTGCCCTACCTCGCGCTGCGACCCCTGCTCCCCGACTACGTCCTGTCCATGCCGCGCGGAGCGGCCGTGATCTACCCCAAGGACGCGGGGCAGATCCTGGCCATGGCCGACATCTTCGCCGGCGCCAGGGTGGTCGAGGCCGGCGTCGGCTCCGGCGCCCTCTCCACCTACCTGCTGCGCGCCGTCGGCGACACCGGCACGCTCGCCTCCTACGAGCGCCGCCAGGACTTCGCGGACATCGCCCGGGGCAACGTCGAGCGCTACTTCGGCGGCCCGCACCCGGCCTGGAAGCTCACCGTCGGCGACCTCCAGGACAACCTGGTCGAGACCGACGTGGACCGCGTCATCCTCGACATGCTGGCGCCCTGGGAGTGCCTGGACGTGGCCGCCAAGGCCCTCGTCCCCGGCGGCCTGGTCTGCTGCTACGTGGCCACCACCACGCAGATGTCGCGCACCGTCGAGGCGCTGCGCGAGCACGGCGCCTACACCGAGCCGCAGGCCTGGGAGACCATGGTCCGCACCTGGCACCTGGAGGGCCTGGCCGTCCGGCCCGACCACCGGATGATCGGCCACACCGGCTTCCTGCTCACCGCCCGCCGGATGGCGGACGGCGTCGAGCCCCCGCTGCGCCAGCGCCGCCCCGCCAAGGGCGCCTACGGCGAGGACTTCGACAACGACAAGCCGACGCAGCTCAGCCTGGCCGAGCGGGCCGCCGCCCGCGCCGCCGCCAAGGCCGCGACCCCGGTCATCGAGCAGGACTGACCCGGCCGCTGCGCACCGAAGGCCCGTCGCCCACGGATTCCCGTGGGCGACGGGCCTTCGGCATGCCGACCCGGGTGCGGACGGGGCACCCCTGATGTGCGACGATGCTGCCCGAACGCAGACAACCCGGCCGGTGGAGGGGACCTCCTTGCCCAACGCAGCGGACGTCACGGACAGCACGGCGCCCCACCCCGGGCCGCTCACCGGACACCCGCCGGTCCGCACCGGACCCTGGCGCTGGAGCGCGGTCGCGGCCGGCTGCGCCGCCCTGGTGGCCGCCGCGCTGGCCGTCGCCCCCACCGCGCACCCCGCCGACGCGGCCACGGCCGCCCCGGGCACGCCGCACCCGCTGCCGGCCGCCGCCGCTCCCGACCCCGCCAAGGCCGTCCTGCCGCTCGACTGCGGGCCGTTCCCCAGCCAGGTCGCGCTCAGCTTCGCCGCCGACCTCGGCGACGGCCGGCCCGCCACCGTCGCCGCCGCGCACTGCCAGGCCGGCAACGGAACCGCCCCCGACGGCGTCTTCGTCCTCACCGCCGGCCCCGACGGCACCCCCCAGGTGCGGGACACCCTGCTCGACTGGCACGAGGACTACACGGTCACCGCCCTGGCGCTGCGCGCCGACGGCACCATCACCGCCCGGGCCAGTGGCTACTCCACCTCCGACGTCCCGCGCTGCTGCCCGGACGTCACCGTCGACCTCAGCTGGACCCGGCACGGCGACTCGCTGGTCCGCAGCCAGCACAGCCTCCCCGCGGCGACCACCTGACCCGGCGTCGGCCGACGCACCGTCAGGTGGCCCACCCCGCAGGTCAGTCGGCCTCCGGGCCGAACACCTCGACGCGGTCCGACACCCGGCGCACGTGGATGCACTCGCCCGGGCACTCCTTCGCCGAGTCCACCACGTCCTGAAGGATCGTCAGCGGAACCGGAACCGCCGCCCCCGGCTCCTGCCGCAATTCGTCGTCCCCGTCCTTCACATAGGCCAGTCCGTCGATATCGAGTTCGAAGACCTCGGGCGCGTACTGGACACAGATCCCGTCACCGGTGCACAGGTCCTGATCGATCCACACCTCAAGCGGCTCGGCGGACTCCGCCCCACTGGTCACTGACATCGGTTCCCTGCCTAGATACGGTCACGATCGGGTATTGACTCGCTCGACCCTACCCCCAGCCCGCTTTCCGGAGGGGCGCGGTGGGTATCCACCTGCCGAGGGGAAGCACACACGGGTGAAGATCGGACACACCCCTTCCGTCTTTCTTGATCTAGGGGTTTACACGACCCCTGGTACAGGTAGGGTCTGGAAGCATCCCGCTCCCCGGAGGAGGTGAGGACCGTGGCAGCCCACGATGACGACTACAACCGCAGTGCCGGCAAGCCCGCCCGTGGTTCCGACGAGGCCGCACAGCTCTCGTACCTGGAGCAGGAGATCGCCGTGCTGCGACGCAAGCTGGCCGACGCACCGCGTTCTTCCAGGATCCTGGAAGACCGGATCGTCGAGCTCCAGACCAACCTGGCCGGAGTGACCGCCCAGAACGAGCGACTGGCCGCCACCCTGCGCGAGGCCCGCGACCAGATCGTGGCCCTCAAGGAAGAGGTGGACCGGCTCGCCCAGCCGCCGGCCGGATTCGGCACCTTCCTTGAGGCCAACGAGGACGGCACCGCCGACATCTTCACCGGCGGTCGCAAGCTCCGCGTCAACGTCAGCCCCGCCATCGACCTGGAGGCGCTCCAGCGCGGCCAGGAAGTGCTGCTCAACGAGGCGCTCAACGTCGTCGACGCCTTCGCCTTCGAGTCCATCGGCGAACTCGTCACCCTCAAGGAGGTCCTGGAGGACGGCGAGCGCGCCCTGGTCACCGGACACACCGACGAGGAGCGGGTGGTCCGGCTCGCCGAACCGCTGCGCGGCGTCACCCTGCGCCCCGGCGACTCGCTGCTGCTGGAGTCCCGCTCCGGCTACGTCTACGAGGTCGTGCCCAAGGCCGAGGTCGAGGAGCTCGTCCTCGAAGAGGTCCCGGACATCGACTACCGGCAGATCGGCGGCCTCGGCGGCCAGATCGAGCAGATCCGCGACGCGGTCGAGCTGCCCTACCTGCACGCCGACCTCTTCAAGGAGTACGAGCTGCGCCCGCCCAAGGGCGTGCTGCTCTACGGCCCGCCCGGCTGCGGCAAGACGCTGATCGCCAAGGCCGTGGCCAACTCGCTCGCCAAGAAGGTCGCCGAGGTCACCGGGCGCCCGCAGGGCAAGAGCTACTTCCTCAACATCAAGGGCCCCGAACTGCTCAACAAGTACGTCGGCGAGACCGAGCGGCAGATCCGCCTGGTCTTCCAGCGGGCGCGCGAGAAGGCCAGCGAGGGCACCCCGGTCATCGTCTTCTTCGACGAGATGGAGTCGCTCTTCCGCACCCGCGGCTCCGGCGTCAGCTCCGACGTCGAGAACACCATCGTCCCCCAGCTGCTCGCCGAGATCGACGGCGTCGAGGGCCTGGAGAACGTGATCGTGATCGGCGCCTCCAACCGCGAGGACATGATCGACCCGGCGATCCTGCGGCCCGGCCGCCTGGACGTCAAGATCAAGATCGAGCGCCCGGACGCCGAGGCCGCCAAGGACATCTTCTCCAAGTACCTGAAGAACTCGCTGCCGTTCCACCCGGACGACCTCAAGGAGCACGACGGCTCGCTGGACGCCACCGTCGCCGCCATGATCCAGTCCGTGGTCGAGCGGATGTACAGCGAGACCGAGGAGAACCGCTTCCTGGAGGTCACCTACGCCAACGGTGACAAGGAGGTCCTGTACTTCAAGGACTTCAACTCCGGCGCCATGATCCAGAACATCGTGGACCGGGCCAAGAAGATGGCGATCAAGGACTTCCTCGACCACGGCCAGCGCGGCCTGCGCGTCTCCCACCTGCTCGCCGCCTGCGTGGACGAGTTCAAGGAGAACGAGGACCTGCCCAACACCACCAACCCCGACGACTGGGCGCGGATCTCCGGCAAGAAGGGCGAGCGGATCGTCTTCATCCGCACCCTGGTCACCGGCAAGCAGGGCGCCGAGTCCGGCCGCTCCATCGACACCGTGGCCAACACCGGGCAGTACTTGTAAAAGCACTGCCCGTAAGAGCACCGCCTGCAACAGCGCTGCCTGCGACAGCGGCGCCGGAACCACCACCAAGACCGCGGCTGACGGAACCGACGATCCGTCAGCCGCGGTGCACTCCAGGGAGATCGCGGCGCCCCGCCGCCGGCGGGACGGACGGGCAGCACGGGCAAGGAGGGCCGGATGACCGTAAGGCGCGTGATGGGCATCGAGACCGAGTACGGCATCTCCGTACCCGGACACCCCAACGCCAACGCCATGCTCACCTCGTCCCAGATCGTCAACGCCTACGCGGCGGCGATGCACCGGGCGCGCCGCGCCCGCTGGGACTTCGAGGAGGAGAACCCGCTGCGCGACGCCCGCGGGTTCGACCTCGCCCGCGAGGTCGCGGACGCCAGCCAGCTGACCGACGAGGACATCGGACTGGCCAACATCATCCTGACCAACGGCGCCCGCTTCTACGTCGACCACGCCCACCCCGAGTACAGCTCGCCCGAGGTGACCAACCCGCGCGACGCCGTGCTCTGGGACAAGGCCGGCGAGCGGGTCATGGCGGAGGCGGCCGCCCGCGCCCTGGAACTGCCCAACGGGCAGACCATCCACCTGTACAAGAACAACACCGACAACAAGGGCGCCTCCTACGGCACCCACGAGAACTACCTGATGCAGCGGGCCACCCCGTTCGCCGACATCGTCCGCCACCTCACCCCGTTCTTCGTCTCCCGCCAGGTGGTCACCGGCGCCGGCCGGGTCGGCATCGGCCAGGACGGCTCCGCCCACGGCTTCCAGATCAGCCAGCGGGCCGACTACTTCGAGGTCGAGGTCGGCCTGGAGACCACGCTCAAGCGCCCGATCATCAACACCCGCGACGAGCCGCACGCCGACGCCGAGAAGTACCGCCGGCTGCACGTGATCATCGGGGACGCCAACCTCTCCGAGATCTCCACCTACCTCAAGCTCGGCACCACCTCGCTGGTGCTCTCGATGATCGAGGCCGGCTTCATCGCGGTCGACCTCGCCGTCGACCAGCCGGTGCGCACCCTGCACCGGGTCTCCCACGACCCCGCCCTCAAGCAACTGGTCACGCTGCGCAACGGGCGCAAGCTCACCGCGGTGCAGCTCCAGATGGAGTACTACGAACTCGCCCGCAAGTTCGTCGAGGACCGCTACGGGCACGACGCCGACGAGCAGACCAAGGACGTGCTGGTCCGCTGGGAGGACGTGCTCTCCCGGCTGGAGCGCGACCCGATGAGCCTGTCCAAGCAGCTCGACTGGATCGCCAAGCGCGAACTGCTGGAGGGCTACCGCCAGCGCGACGGACTGGACTGGGACAACCCCCGGCTGCACCTGGTCGACCTGCAGTACAGCGACGTGCGGGCGGAGAAGGGCCTGTACAACCGCCTGGTGGCGCGCGGCCGGTTCGAGCGGCTGGTCACCGAGGAGGACGTGCAGCGGGCCGTGCACCACCCGCCGGAGGACACCAGGGCGTACTTCCGCGGCCGCTGCCTGGAGCAGTACGCGGAGCACGTCGCGGCCGCCTCCTGGGACTCGGTGATCTTCGACCTGCCCGGGCGCGACTCGCTGCAGCGGGTGCCCACCCTGGAGCCGCTGCGCGGCACCCGCAACCACGTGAAGGAACTGCTGGACCGCTGCCGCACCGCGGAGGACCTGGTCCGGGTGCTCAGCGGCGGGTGAGTGATCCACTACGGTGAGTGAAAGGCCCGCTGACGGGGAATCATCCCGGTGCGAGTCGAACGTTCCACAAGTAGTACCGACCGACGATGCAGAGGGGTGAGGGGCATGGCTACCAAGGACACCGACGGCGGTCAGCAGCGCGCCAACCGCGCCACCGAGGAGACCGAGGAGCAGGCGGCGGAGGAAACCCAGTCCGCCGAGCTCAAGGAGCGCCAGGAGAAGCTCAGCGACGACGTCGACGCGGTGCTCGACGAGATCGACGAGGTCCTCGAGTCGAATGCCGAGGATTTCGTGAGGGGCTTTGTTCAGAAAGGTGGGCAATAGTCCTTAATGTCCGAATTTGAAAGTCGAGCCTGGTGCAGTAGGTGCCAGCAATGGCTCGAATGTGAGTCGTTCGCACGCAATAAGTCCATGAAGAACGGTCTTCAGGCTTATTGCCGCGCGTGTTCGGCTCAGTACTACGACGCGCGGCAGCGGGCGAAGGGGAAAGTCCCGAGGCCGCGCGTTGAAGTGCCCGAAGGGCACAAGCGGTGCGCGAAGTGCGAACAGATCAAGCCGCATTCCGAGTGGGACCGGAACTCCAGTCAGGTCAGCGGGCTCGCGGCCTACTGCAAGAGTTGTACTGCCGCACGGAATCGAGAGAGTTATTTCCGCCGAAAGTACGGCCTCTCCGAGGCCGACCTCCAGGCCATGCTCGAAGCCCAGGCCGGCACTTGCCCGATCTGTCTGGACAAACCGGCAGAGCATGTGGATCACGACCACGAAACGGGTAGGGTCCGTGGCATCCTCTGCTTCGCTTGCAACGCGGCGCTGGGACAGATGCGGGACCGGCCCGACAACCTGCGGCGGGCTGCCGACTACCTGGAAGGAATCGTGTGGAAGCCAACACTCGTGGCACCGGGCGTCTACCGGCGGCCTTCCTCACCCCCGGATCCTCGTCGTTCATCGACTTCCTGGCCGAGCAGTCGCCCGATCTGCTCCCGGGGCGCCGTGCGCTTCCGGCTGGGCTGACCGTCGAGGCGCCGCACGGCACCACCATCGTGGCCGCGGTCTTCGCGGGCGGAGTGGTGCTCGCCGGTGACCGGCGGGCCACCATGGGCAACGTGATCGCCCAGCGCGACATCGAGAAGGTGTTCCCGGCCGACGAGTACAGCGCGGTCGGCATCGCCGGCACCGCCGGCCTCGCGGTCGAGATGGTCCGGCTGTTCCAGCTGGAGCTGGAGCACTACGAGAAGATCGAGGGCACCACCCTCTCGCTGGAGGGCAAGGCCAACCGGCTGACCACCATGATCCGCGGCAACCTCGGCATGGCGATGCAGGGGCTGGCGGTGGTGCCGATGTTCGCCGGCTACGACCTGGACCTCGGCCGCGGCCGGATCTTCACCTACGACGTCACCGGCGGCCGCTCCGAGGAGCGCAGCTTCGCGGCCACCGGCTCCGGCTCGGTCTTCGCCCGCGGCTCGATGAAGAAGCTCTACCGCCCGGACCTGACGGCCGATCAGGCCGCCACCCTGGTGGTGCAGGCGCTCTACGACGCCGCCGACGACGACTCGGCGACCGGTGGCCCGGACCTGGCGCGCAGGATCTTCCCGATCGTCGGGCTGATCACCGAGGAGGGCTTCCACCGGCTCTCCGAGGAGGAGGTCACCCGGATCGCGGTCTCGGTCACCGACGGCCGGCGCAACCAGCCCGACGGCCCGCAGGCCCCCCTCCTCTAAGTCCGCCAGCCAGCCCTCCCGGCCCCCGAGGGGCCGGGGGCGCCCTATCTCCAGAAGGGACGACCGCCGGTGTCCACACCGTTCTACGTCTCGCCCCAGCAGGCCATGGCGGACCGCGCGGAGTACGCCCGCAAGGGCATCGCGCGCGGCCGCAGCGTGGTCGTGCTCACCTACGCCGACGGCATCGCCTTCGTGGCCGAGAACACCTCGCGGGCGCTGCACAAGGTGTCCGAGATCTACGACAAGATCGCCTTCGCGGCGGTCGGCCGGTACAACGAGTTCGAGAACCTGCGGATCGGCGGGGTGCGCTACGCCGACCTGCGCGGCTACTCCTACGACCGGGCCGACGTGACCGCCCGGGGCCTGGCCAACGTGTACGCCCAGACGCTGGGCACCATCTTCTCCTCGGTCGGCGAGAAGCCGTACGAGGTCGAGCTCATCGTCGCCGAGGTGGGCCGGTCGGCCGAGGACGACCAGATCTACCGGCTGACCCCGGACGGCTCGGTGGTGGACGAGAAGAACTCGGTCGTGGTCGGCGGCAACGCGGACTCGATCGGGACCTACCTGAGCCAGCGGCACCGGGTGGGGATGAGCCTGGCCGAGGCGCTGAAGGTGGCCGTCGAGTCGCTGGCCCGGGACCCGAACGGCGGCACGCCGCGGACCCTCACGCCGGACCAGCTGGAGGTCGCGGTGCTGGACCGGGCGCGCCCGCAGCAGCGCAAGTTCAAGCGGATCCTGGGTGCGCAGCTGGGCCGGCTGCTGGACGGCGAGGAGGAGGCCGCGGAGGACTCCGACGGCGCCGAGGGCGCTGCGGGCGCTGCGGGCCCGGAGGAGACCGCCGGGGAGGCCTGAGGCCCCGTCAGGGCCGGGGGTGCGGCGCGCTGGCGCCGCACCCCGCAGCCGTGTCCGCGTCACCGTGCTTTATCCGGCGGGTTGCTTTCCGTCATCCGATTGAGCCGCCGAAAACGGTTTCAGAAGGCCGCCGGAAGCGTAAAGTCCCTGCATGGACCGCCGAATTTTCGGGCTGGAGAACGAGTACGGCGTCACGTGTACGTTCCGGGGACAACGGCGTCTGTCTCCGGACGAGGTGGCCAGGTACCTCTTCCGCCGCGTAGTTTCCTGGGGCCGCAGCAGCAATGTGTTCCTGCGCAATGGTGCACGGCTCTATCTGGACGTCGGTTCGCACCCCGAGTACGCGACTCCGGAGTGCGATGACGTCACCGAGCTGGTGACCCACGACAAGGCCGGGGAGCGCATCCTCGAAGGCCTGCTGGTCGACGCCGAGCGGCGACTGCACGAGGAGGGCATCGCCGGCGACGTCTACCTCTTCAAGAACAACACCGACTCGGCCGGCAACTCCTACGGCTGCCACGAGAACTACCTGGTGGCCCGGCACGGGGAGTTCTCCCGGCTGGCGGACGTGCTGATCCCGTTCCTGGTGACCCGTCAGCTGATCTGCGGGGCGGGCAAGGTGCTGCAGACGCCGCGGGGTGCGGTGTTCTGCGTCAGCCAGCGGGCCGAGCACATCTGGGAGGGCGTCAGTTCGGCGACCACCCGGTCGCGTCCGATCATCAACACCAGGGACGAGCCGCACGCGGACGCCGAGCGGTACCGCCGGCTGCACGTGATCGTCGGCGACTCCAACATGTCGGAGACCACCACGCTGCTCAAGGTCGGCGCGACCGACCTGGTGCTGCGGCTGATCGAGGCCGGCGTGGTGATGCGGGACCTGACGCTGGAGAACCCGATCCGGGCGATCCGCGAGGTCAGCCACGACCTGACCGGCCGTCACCAGGTGCGCCTGGCCAACGGACGGGAGGCCAGCGCGCTGGAGATCCAGGAGGAGTACTACGAGAAGGCGCTGGAGTTCGCCGAGCGCAAGGGCCTGAACGAGGGCACGGTGGGCAGGGTGCTGGAGCTCTGGGGCCGGACCCTGGAGGCGGTGCGCACCGAGGACCTGGCCAAGGCCGGGACCGAGATCGACTGGATCATGAAGTACCAGCTGATCGAGCGGTACCGGGAGAAGCACCAGATGAGCATGTCGAACCCGCGGATCGCGCAGATCGACCTCGCGTACCACGACATCCACCGCCGCCGCGGGCTCTTCTACCTGCTGCAGAACAAGGGCCAGGCGAAGCGGGTGACCACGGACCTGAAGGTGTTCGAGGCCAAGTCGGTGCCGCCGCAGACCACCCGGGCGCGGCTGCGCGGCGACTTCATCCGCCGGGCGCAGGAGCAGCGCCGCGACTTCACGGTGGACTGGGTGCACCTGAAGCTGAACGACCAGGCGCAGCGCACGGTGCTCTGCAAGGACCCGTTCCGTTCGGTGGACGAGCGGGTGGAGAAGCTCATCGCCGGCATGTGAGCGGCGCCCTGAGGGTGTGTGAGCGGGTTCATCCGGCCGGTCTGCCCCGTCCTCCACGGTGACGGGGCGGGCCGGCTCTACTCTGGTCACGTTTGCTGATCCGTAAATGTGACCGACAGTGAGGAACCGTCCCCGTGCGCCGCAGAGCCGGATTGCTCGTACTCCTGCCGATGCTGGCGCTGCTGGCCGCGTGCAGCAGCAGCTCCTCCGTGAAGAGCGGCCCGTCGCCGGCGCCGACCAGTTCGGCGCCGTCGGTGCCGGCCGCGGTCTCCTCGGCGTCGCCGATGCCCACGGTGAGCGGTTCGGTGGGCAGCAAGGCGGTGATCACCCTGCCGTCGGGCAAGCCGACCGGGCAGTTCGTGGTGAGCACGGTGGTGGAGGGCGACGGCGCGACGGTGGGCCGGGGCGACTGGGTGACCGTCAACTACACGGCGAAGGACTGGACGACCGGCAAGGACGTGCCGAGCTCCTACGACGCCGGGGCGAAGCCGCAGCTGTACCAGGCGGGGCTCGGCCAGCTGGTGCCGGCCTTCGACCAGAGCGTGGTCGGCAAGAAGGTGGGCAGCCGGCTGCTGGTGGTGGCTCCGCCGTCGGTCGCGTTCGGGACCAACACCACGCAGCAGCTGGGCGTCGGCAAGGACGACACCGTGGTGTTCGTGCTGGACGTCATGGAGTCGGTGCCGCAGGACTCGGTGCTGACCGGGCCGATGACCCAGCCGGCCGCCGGGCAACCGCAGGTCAAGGACAACGGGAAGGCGGCGCCGACGATCACCGTCGCGCCGAACACCCCGGCGCCGACCGACCTGCAGACCAACGTGCTGATCAAGGGCGACGGCAAGCCGGTGCAGGCGGGCCAGTCGCTGGTACTGCAGTACACCGGGGTGCTGTGGAGCAACGGGCAGCAGTTCGACTCCTCGTGGACCCACGGCGGGGCGCAGGTGCTGCAGATCGGCACCGGTGCGGTGATCCCGGGCTGGGACAAGGGGCTGGTCGGCCAGCCGGTCGGCAGCCGGGTGGAACTGGTGATCCCGCCGTCGCTGGGCTACGGCACAACAGCACAGAACGGTATCCCCGCGAACTCCACCCTGGTCTTCGTGATCGACATCCTGGAAGCTGTGTAACCGCGACGTCCGCTGCGGTTCGGCTGCTTCACGCGGGCGGGTACTCCCGGTGTGTCATGGACACCCGGTGAGTGCTCGCCCTCATGGTGAGCTGCCATACTGCTGGCGATTCGCACAGCGTTCAGTGCTCCGATGGCGAGGATGGGGAGAAATGGCTGAGAATCCGTCGGGCCCGACCGAGGCCGACAGTCCGAGCGGCGCGCTCGCCGACCCGGTGGTCTCCGGCCCCACTGGTTCGGCCGCGAGCGACCGGGAGTCGATCGTCATCCCGCCGGCCATGATCGCCCGCCAGGCCGGGTGGTCGAACCCGGAGGAGCCGGAGGCGCCCGTCCCGGCCACCGGCAAGCCGGACGAGCCGCAGGTCTTCGCCTCCACGGTGCGCAAGCAGCAGGAGTCCGAGGCCGACTACGAGAACGTCGGCAGCGGCGGCCGCCTGGGCGTGGTGCTCGGCGTGGTGCTGGCGGTGCTGCTGGTCGGCAGCGGCATCGGGCTGTACGTGGTGAACAACAACAACGACAGCAAGAGCGCCTCCGCCTCGGACACCCCGAGCGCCGCCCCGAGCACGCCGACCCAGCAGCCGGTGCCGCCGATCAAGGCGGACGCCAAGGTGCTGCCGACGGTCTCCGGCGACTTCGGCAAGAAGGCGGACATCACGCTGCCGGCCGGCAAGTCGGACGGCAGCTTCGTGGTGAAGCCGGTCTCCGAGGGCGACGGCACCAAGGCCGACAAGGGCAACTGGGTCTCGGCCGACTTCACGCTGAAGGACTGGACCACCGGCAAGGACCTGCAGGGCTCCTACGACCAGGGCAAGTCGCAGCTGTTCCAGGCCGGCATGGGCTCGCTGATCCCGGCCGTGGACTCCGCGGTGGTCGGCCACAAGGCGGGCAGCCGGCTGCTCGTGGTGGCCCCGCCGGCCGCGGCCTTCGGTGACCAGGGCAACCAGCAGCTGGGCATCGGCCCGAAGGACGACCTGGTGCTGGTGGTGGACATCCAGCGGGTGAACACCCCTGACTCCCGGGTGGCCGGCGACGTGACCCCGCCGCCCTCCGACTTCGCGGCCGTGAAGGTGAACGGCGACGGCAAGGCCGACACCATCACCCCGCCGGCCGGCGCCGCCGACCCGACCGACCTGAAGACCGCGGTGCTGATCCAGGGCAAGGGCCCGAAGGTGGAGAGCGGCGAGATGGCGGTGGTGCAGTACACCGGCGTCACGCTGAAGGACGGCAAGGAGTTCGACTCCTCGCTGGACAAGAAGACCGCCTTCCCGTTCGTGACCGGTGGCGGCAACGTCATCCAGGGCTGGGACAAGGGCGTGGTCGGCCAGAACGTCGGCAGTCGGATCGAGTTGGAGATCCCGGCCGCCCTGGCCTACGGCGCCACCCCGCCGCAGGGCAGCAACATCCCGGCGAACGCCTCGCTGGTCTTCGTGATCGACATCCTGGACGCCGGGGTCGGCTCGCCGCCGCAGCAGTGACAAGATAGGGCGGTACCGGTCGGGCGACCCGCCCCCACCCTTCGGGCGTGGGCGCCCCCGGCCGGGCCTGATCAACGTGGGCGGCGGACAGCCGTACGGTGGTTCCTGACGGAGCCTTACCTGCGGCGGTCCGCCGCCGTGTTGTGCACAGACGACGAGATGAGGAAGTTGTGAGCCAGAAGACCAAGCCGGAGATCGACTTCCCGGGCGGCGACGCGCCGGCCGAGCTCCAGATCCGCGACATCGAGGTCGGGACCGGCGAGGAGGCCAAGGCCGGCCAGGTCGTCGAGGTCCACTATGCCGGTGTCACCTTCGAGACCGGCGAGGAGTTCGACGCGAGCTGGAACCGCGGCTCGACCTTCAAGTTCCCGCTGGGCGCCGGCCGCGTCATCAAGGGCTGGGACGAGGGTGTCGTCGGCATGAAGGTCGGCGGTCGGCGCGAGCTGATCATCCCGGCCCACAAGGCCTACGGCAACCAGTCGCCGAGCCCGCTGATCCCGGCCGGTTCGACCCTGATCTTCGTGGTCGACCTGATCTCGGTCTGATCCGGGCCGACAGGGACCGCGAGGCGGCGGTGACGGGCTCCGGCCCGCCACCGCCGCCTCGGCTTTCGCCGCAGGTCCCGCTACCGGTACGGTCGAGCCCGCCGGGGTCACCGGTACGGGACGACCATGAAGGGTCAGCGATGGCGATCGCCAAGGCAGAGCGGCTGATGAATCTCGCCCTGTGCCTGATGAACACCAGACGACCGCTCTCCAAGCGGGAGCTGCGGGAGTCCATCGAGGCCTACCGGGAGGCCGGGGCGCAGGGCAGCGAGGACGCCTTCAACCGGATGTTCGAGCGGGACAAGGACGACCTGCGCGAACTCGGCCTGGTGATCGACGTGGACGAGAACACCCTGGACGGCGAGGCCGGCTACCTGGCCCGGCGGGACCGCAACCGGCTGCCGGAGATCGCGCTGGACGCCGAGGAGGCGGCCGCGCTGAGCCTGGCCGCCAAGGTCTGGCAGCAGGCCCGGCTGTCCGGCGCCGCCAGCGGCGCGCTGCAGAAGCTGCGGGCGGCCGGCGTGCCGTTCACCGACCCCGCCGGATCCGCCGCCGGCACCGCGCTGGAACCGTACATCCCGGTCCGCGAGGCGGCGTTCGAGCCGCTGCTGCTGGCCGCCCGGGACCGCCGGCCGGTGGCCTTCGACTACCGCAAGGCCGGCGCGGCGGTGGGCGAGCCGCGCTCGGTCGAGCCCTGGGCGCTGGAGTGCTGGCGCGGGCACTGGTACCTGGCGGGCTGGGACCGGGACCGCGGGGCCTCCCGGGTCTTCCGGCTGAGCCGGATCGTCGGCAAGGTCCGCTCCCGGCAGGGCGCCTTCACCGCGCCCGTGCCCGAGCACGTGGACGTGCGGGCCACCGTGGCCCGGTTCGCCGGCGAGGGGGCGACCGCCACCGCGACCGTGCGGCTGCGCCGCGGCGCGGCCTACCCGCTGCGGGCCAAGGCGCTGGCCGAGCGTCAGCTGGACGCGGACTGGGACGAGCTGGAGATCCCGTACGGCTTCGGGCTGGACGCCGAGCTGGCCGAGTACGGGGCGGACGTGGTGGTGCTGGGGCCGCAGGAGCTGCGGGCCGAGTTGATCGAGCGGCTGCGCGCGGTGGCCGGGCTCGTGGACGAGGGGGTTTCGGCGTGAGCAACGCGATCGACCAGACCCGGCGGATGCTCTCGCTGGTCACCTACCTGCGTGAGCGCCCCGGGGCCGAGGTGGCCGAGGTGGCCCGGGCCTTCGGGATCACCGAGCGCGAGCTGATCGCGGACCTGAACGTGCTGCCGATGTGCGGCACCAGCTTCCGCGGCGGCGACCTGCTCGACATCGACACCGACGGCGAGCGGATCTGGTGGCACAACGTGGACGACGTGGCGCAGCCGCTGCGCCTCGCCGCCGACGAGGCCACCGCGCTGCTGGTGGCCGCCCGCGCGGTGGCCTCGCTGCCCGGACTGCGCGAGCGCGACCGGCAGGCGCTCACCCGGGCCGTCGCCAAGATCGAGAACGCGGCCGGGGAGTCGGCCGAGGGCAGCGCCCGGGTCGGGGTGACCTTCGAGGCCGAGGGCCGGGTCTTCGCCGACATCGACCGGGCGCTCAGCGAGGGCCGGCGGATCTGGCTGCGCTACTACTCGCACGGGCGCGGCGGCATGACCGAGCGCGAGGTCGACCCGATCCGGCTGCTGACCGAGGGTCACACCTACCTCGACGGCTGGTGCCGCACCTCGGAGGACCGGCGGCTGTTCCGGCTGGACCGGGTGGCCGAGGTGCGGGTGCTGGACGAGCCGGCCGACCCGCCGCGGCTGGAGCCGCGCGACCTCTCCCAGGGGCTGGTGAACCCGGGCGCCGACGACCCCGAGGTGGTCGTCGAGGTGGGTCCGGGCGGGCGCTGGGTGGCCGAGTACTACACCCACGACCTGGCCGAGGAACTGCCGGACGGCGGACTGCGGATCACCCTGCGCAGCTCGGACCCGTCCAGCCTGCGCACGCTGGCGCTGCGGCTCGGCGCGGACGGGCGGATCGTCGCGCCCGAGCCGCCGGCCGAGCAGGCCCGGGCGGCGGCGCTGGCGGCGCTCGCGGGCTACGGGGTCGCCCAGTGACCGACCGGGCGGACTCCCAGGACGAGGAGGAGGCCGAACCGGGCACCCGGTTCAAGGTCTACTGCTCGCAGTGCCGGGAGAAGGTGGAGGTGCCGGCGGGCGACTTCCGGCTCGCGCTGGGCGCGACCAAGGAGCGCACCTTCTACAGCTTCACCTGCCCGGCCTGCGGCGCCTCGGTGCGCAAGCCGGCGGGGGAGAAGATCGTCGAGGCGCTGACCGGCGCCGGGGTGTCCACCATGCGGCTCGTGCCGATCGAGGGGTGACGGACCATGACCTGGATCCTGCTGGCCGTGGTCGGCCTGGCCACCGCCGGGCTGCTGGTGCTCGGGGTGCTCTCGGTGCGGGTCTGGGCGGGGGTGCGCGGGCTGGCGAAGCAGGTCGACGCGGCCTCGCTGGCGATCGCCTCCGCGGCCGACGAGCTCTCGGCGGCGGCCCGGCGCTGAGGGGTCCCCGTCCGGTGCGCGGCGCAGCGGTGTGGCCGAGTCTTCACCTGTCCGTGCCGACCGGGGGGTCTGCTGCGGCGCGGGCCAGCGGGTTAGGCTCTCACCGGTAGCACCGGTGCAGCCCCCGCTCGTTCCGGCCGGAAGGAAGGTAGTCGCCCATGGGCAGGATCCTGGCGTTCCTGATCGTCGTCGTGATGGCGGCCGTCTTCTTCGGCGGCAAGCGGCTGCCCGATCTGGCCAAGGCGCTGGGGCGGTCGATGCGGATCCTGAAGAGCGAGACCGCCGCGCTGCGCGAGGAGTACGAGCGGGAGGCCAACCCGGCCGAGCCGGTCCCGGTCGAGCCGGCCCGGGTGGTCAAGTCCGCCCCCGGCGCCGCCACCGAACCACCCGCCGACCGCGCGCGCCGCTAGGCGTCCGGTCGGCACCGCCCCGTGGCCGCCGCCCGGCGGGCCACGCCGCACGAGTTTCAAGGACCGGGGTTGAGCAAGTCTCCCAAGCCGCCGAAGACGCCCGACGGACGGATGTCGCTCGGCGATCACCTGCGCGAACTGCGGAACCGGCTGGTCAAGTCGGCACTGGCGGTGGTGGTCTGCACCATCGTGGCGTTCTTCTTCAAGGACCAGCTGCTGCACTTCCTGATGAAACCGCTGCCCGCCTGCCTGCCGAACGGCGACCCCAAGCCGGGCGTCAAGCACTGCGCGCAGATCGCGGTGATCGGCGTCACCCAGCCGTTCAACCTGACCCTGAAGGTCTGTGTGACGGCGGGTCTGGTGGCGGCCGTGCCGATCTGGCTCTACCAGCTGTGGTCGTTCATCTCGCCGGGCCTGCACCAGCACGAGCGCCGCTACTCGCTGGCCTTCCTGGGGCTGGGCACCCCGCTCTTCCTCGGCGGCGTCACCTGCGCCTACCTGCTGATGCCGACCACCATCGAGGTGCTGGGCTCGTTCACCCCGATCGGGGCGAACCAGATCCTGCCGGTGGAGAACTACCTCAACATCGCGGTTCGGATGCTGCTGGTCTTCGGCCTGGCCTTCGAGTTCCCGCTGCTGCTGGTCATGCTGAACATGGGCGGAGTGCTCTCCGGCAAGCGGATGCTGGGCTGGTGGCGCGGCATGGTGATGGCGATCACCGTCTTCGCCGCGGTCGCCACGCCGAGCGCCGACCCGGTCAGCATGCTGGCGCTGGCCTCGCCGATCTGGGTGCTGTACTTCATCGCGGTGGGCTTCTCGCTGCTGAACGACCGGCGCCGGCGGCGCAACAACCCGGACGCCGACCTCTCCGACGAGGAGGCCTCGCACGTGGACCTGTCGGTCGACGAGGTGGACGGCGCGGAGGCGGTGACCGCCGGGGGAGCGGAGCAGGCGTCGGCCGCCCCGGTGGCCTCGGTGCCGCCCGCCCGCAACCCGTACGCGGATGCCGATGACGACGTGACCTGACGGTCGGTCGGTTCGTCCCGGTGCCCCGGTTCCGCTGCTGCGGACCGGGGCACTGTGTTTTGGGGGCTGTGGTTCGGGGGCCGTGGATTGCGGGCTGCGGGCTGCGGGCTGCGGTTTGGGGGCTGTGCGTCGGGGTTGGGCACGGGGCGGCGGGGTGGCCCGCTTGGCAGGGCGATAACCATGTGACATATTACTGACGTGCTCACGAGACCTTCCCACGACGTCGTGGTGATCGGTGCCGGCGTGATCGGTGCCGCCTGCGCGTTCTACGCGGCCCGCGCCGGGCTCTCGGTGGCCGTGATCGACCGCGGACCGGTGGCCGGGGGGACCACCGGCGCGGGTGAGGGCAACCTGCTGCTCTCCGACAAGGCCCCCGGACCCGAACTGGAACTCGCCCAGCTGTCCGCCCTGCTCTGGAGCGACCTGGCCGAGGAACTCGGCCCGTGCTTCGAGTACGAGCCCAAGGGCGGCCTGGTGGTCGCCTCCGGACCCGAGGGACAGCAGGCGCTGCGCGAGTTCGCCGCCGGCCAGCGGGCCGCCGGCGTGCGAGCCGAGGAGGTGTCCGCCGAACGTCTGCACGAGTTCGAGCCGAACCTCGCCCCCGGCCTGGCCGGCGGGTTCCACTACCCCGAGGACTCCCAGGTGCAGCCGGCGCTGGCCGCCGCTCACCTGCTGCGCGCTGCGGCAGGCGCCGGCGCCGAGCTGCACCTGGGCGAGCGGGTGACCGGGATCCGGCTCGGTGCGGACGGCGCCGTCCGCGGCGTGCGCACCGAGCGGCGCGAACTGGCCGCGGGCACCGTGGTCAACGCGGCCGGCACCTGGGGCGGCGAGATCGCCCGGCTGGCCGGGGTGGAACTGCCGGTGCTGCCCCGGCGCGGCTTCGTGCTGGTCACCGAACCGCTGCCGCGAGTCGTCCGGCACAAGGTCTACGCCGCCGACTACGTGGCCGACGTGGCCAGCGGGTCCGCCGCGCTGCAGAGCTCCGGGGTGGTCGAGGGCACGCCGTCCGGCACCGTGCTGATCGGTGCGACCCGGGAGCGGGTGGGCTTCGACCGCACCCTCTCCACGGCCGCCGTCGGCCGGCTGGCCCGGCAGGCGGCCGCGCTCTTCCCGTTCCTGACGGACGTGCGGGTGCTGCGCGCCTACCGGGGGTTCCGGCCCTACCTGCCGGACCACCTGCCGGCGATCGGCGCCGACCCCCGGGTGCCCGGACTGGTGCACGCCTGCGGGCACGAGGGCGCGGGCATCGGCCTGGCGCCCGCCACCGGACTGCTGATCGCCGAACAGCTGACGGGTAGTCGGTTGATCGGCAGTCGGTTGACCGGCAGTCGGCTGACCGAGGCGAAGCCCGTGGACCTGGCGCCGTTCCGGCCCGACCGGTTCGTTGACTGAGCCGATAGCGCCGATAGCGCCGATAGAGCTGACTGAGCCGATAGAGCCGACTGAGCTGACAGAGCCGACTGACTCGCCGTCCCCCTGAGAATCGGACCCCACGCCATGCGCCGTACCCCCGCCAGGCTGGCCGCCGCCGAGCCGGAGCCCGCCCACACCATCGAGTTCGACGGCCGCCCGATCCCCGCCCTGCCCGGGCAGACCATCGCCGCCGCACTGTGGGCCCAGGGCATCATGGCCTGGCGCCGGACCCGGGGCACCGGGCGCCCGCGCGGCGCGTTCTGCGGGATCGGCGCCTGCTTCGACTGCCTGGCGACCGTCGACGGCCGACCCAATCAGCGCACCTGCCTGCTCCCGGCCGAGCCCGGCACCACCGTCACCACCCAGGAGGGCAACGGCCATGCCGACCTCGCCGTCTGACCGCCGTCCGTACGACCTCGCGGTGATCGGCGCCGGCCCGGCCGGGCTGCGCGGCGCGGTGACCGCCGCCGACCAGGGGCTGCGCTGCGTGCTGCTGGACGCCGGTGCGCGACCCGGCGGGCAGTACTACCGGCACCCGGCGCCGGGCCTGCACGCCGCCCGCCCGGACCGCCTGCACCACCACTGGTCGGCCTTCACCGAGCTCGCCGACCGGCTGGCCGAGCACCGGGCCGCCGGCCTGATCGACTACCTGCCGCACCACCACGTGCACCTGCTGGAGCGTCGCGAACCCTGGCGGCTGCACGCCGCCACCGGGGCCGACGGCGCCGGCCGGGCCACCCTGACCGCCGACGCGGTGCTGCTGGCGACCGGCGCGTACGAGCGCCAGCTGCCGTTCCCCGGCTGGACGCTGCCCGGGGTGGTGACCGCGGGCGGCGCCCAGGCGATGCTCAAGGCCGGCCTGGTGCTGCCCGGGCGCCGGGTGGTGGTGGCGGGCAGCGGCCCGCTGCTGCTGGCCGCCGCGGCCTCGCTATCCGCGGCCGGCGCCGAGGTGCCCGCCATCGTCGAGGCCGGGAACTACCTCGGCTACGCCCGCCGTCCCGAGGTGCTGGCGGCCAACCCCGGCAAGCTCGTCGAGGCGGTCACCCACGGTGCCGCGCTGGCCCGCCACCTGGTCCGGCTGCGCCGCTCCAGCGCGGTGATCGAGGCGCACGGCGCCACGGACGACCCCGCGGTCGCGGGCTCGGTGCGGGTGGCGGCCGTCACGGTGGCCCGGCTGGACCGCGACTGGCGGCCGGTGCCCGGCACCGAGCGGCGGATCGCCTGCGACGCGGTGGCGATCGGCCACGGCCTGGTGCCGCAGCTGGAGCTGGCCACCGAGCTGGGCGCCGAGGTCCGGGAGGTGCCGGACGGCACCCTGGCGCTGCGGGTGGACCACCGGCAGCGGACCACCGTGCCCGGGCTCTGGGCGGCGGGGGAGACCTGCGGGGTCGGCGGGGCCGAGCTGGCCGCCGCCGAGGGCGAGCTGGCCGCGCTGGCGATCGCCGATCGGCCGCCGACCGCGGGGGCGCTCTCGGCCCGCCGCCGGCTGCGCGGCTTCGCCGAGCTGATGGCCGCCGCGCACCGCCCCGGTCCGGGCTGGCCGGGCTGGCTGCGGCCCGAGACCGAGGTCTGCCGGTGCGAGGAGGTCACCGCCGGGCAGATCGAGGAGGCGGTCGGCGAGCTGGGTGCCACCGATGCGCGCAGCGTCAAGCTGCTCACCCGGGCCGGGATGGGTTGGTGCCAGGGGCGGATGTGCGGGCCTGCCGTGGCCTGCCTGTCCGGTGCGGCGGAGCCGGTCGCGGACCGTCGTCCCTTCTCGTGCCCCGTCCGGCTCGGCGACCTCGCGGCGCTGCCCGAGGACTGATGTTCGTTCGGCGGGACTCATCCGGCCGGGTTTGTTCGGCCGGGCTTGTTCGGCCGGGTTTGTTCGGCCGGGTTTGTCTGGCGGGCTTGTTCGGCGGGCTTGTTCGGCGGGCCCCGGGCTCCTGATCGCGGTCGCTTGACGGTTCGTCAGCCGGGCTGCTTCGAGGTGAACCGAGAAGCCGACCGGTGTGCCTCTTGCGCGCCCTGTACACCTATCTATAAAATGTCACACCTCATCAAGGAGATGCCATCGTGACCAACCCCACCCACGACAGCACCCGTCCCTGGCGCGGCATCATGGTCGCCACCGCGCTGCCGCTGCGCGAGGACCTGTCCGTCGACTACGACGCCTACGCCGAGCACGTCCGCTGGCTGATCGCCAACGGTTGCGACGGCGTGGTCCCCAACGGCTCGCTGGGCGAGTACCAGACCCTCACCGCCGAGGAGCGGGCCCGGGTCGTCACCACCGCCGTCGAGGCGGCCGGTGACGGAGCCCGGGTGATGCCCGGCGTCGCCGCCTACGGCAGCGCCGAGTCGCGCCGCTGGGCCGAGCAGGCCGCCGAGGCCGGCTGCGGCTCGGTGCTGCTGCTGCCGCCGAACGCCTACCGGGCGGACGCCGCCGCCGTGCGCGCGCACTACGCCGAGGTGGCCAAGGCCGGCGTGCCGATCGTGGCCTACAACAACCCGATCGACACCAAGGTCGACCTGGTCCCCTCGCTGCTCGCCCAGCTGCACGCCGACGGCAGCATCGTCGCGGTCAAGGAGTTCAGCGGCGACGTCCGCCGGGCCTACGAGATCGCCGAGCTGGCCCCGGGCCTGGACCTGCTGATCGGTGCCGACGACGTGCTGCTGGAGCTCGCGGTGGCCGGCGCGGTCGGCTGGATCGCCGGCTACCCGAACGCCCTGCCGCAGGCCAGCGCCGCGCTCTACCGGGCCGCCGTCGCCAAGGACCTGGACACCGCCCTGCCGCTCTACAAGTCGCTGCACTCGCTGCTGCGCTGGGACTCCAAGACCGAGTTCGTCCAGGCGATCAAGCTCTCGATGGACATCGCCGGCCGGCCCGGCGGCCCGGTGCGCGCCCCGCGGACCGCGCTGACCGGCGAGATCGAGGCGGCCGTCCGCGCCGCCACCGAGAAGGCGCTGGCCGAGGGCCTGCGCTGAGCACCGCGGAGCAGGCGCCGGCCCCCGGCCCGCGTTGAGCTCCACTCAGACGGCGCCGGCCCGGGGGCCGGCGCCGGGCAGCGGCCCGTCGCCGCCACCGACGTCGGCGACGGGCCTTCCTCCGACGAAGGGTCAGCATGCGCACCCGCCACGTCTTCCACGCCGTCGACTCGCACACCGAGGGCATGCCCACCCGGGTGATCACCGGCGGGTTCGGGGTGATCCCCGGCGCCACCATGGCCGAGCGGCGGATCCACTTCCAGCAGAACCTGGACCACTACCGCACCCTGCTGATGTACGAGCCGCGCGGCCACGCCTCGATGAGCGGCGCGATCCTGCAGCCGCCGACCCGTCCGGACGCGGACTACGGCGTGCTGTTCATCGAGGTGTCCGGCCTGCTGCCGATGTGCGGGCACGGCACCATCGGCGTCGCCACCGTGCTGGTGGAGACCGGCATGGTCGAGGTGGTGGAGCCGGTGACCACGGTCCGGCTGGACACCCCCGCCGGGCTGGTGGTCGCCGAGGTGCGGGTGGAGAACGGGGCCGCCACCGCGGTCACCATCCGCAACGTGGCCTCCTTCTCGGTCGCGCTGGACCGCAAGATCGAGGTGCCCGGCTACGGCACGGTCGGCTACGACCTGGCCTTCGGCGGCAACTTCTACGCGATCCTGCCGCTCGCCGAGCTCGGACTGCCGTTCGAGCGCGCGCGCAAGCAGGAGATCCTGCAGGCCGGGCTGGCCCTGATGGAGGCGATCAACACCTCCGAGCAGCGGCCGGTGCACCCCGAGGAACCGTCCTTCCACAGCGTGCACCACGTCTACCTGGCCGCCCCCGGCTCCACCGCCGAACACTCCCGGCACGCCATGGCCATCCACCCCGGCTGGTTCGACCGCTCGCCCTGCGGCACCGGCACCTCGGCCCGGATGGCGCAGCTGCACGCCCGCGGCGAGCTGCCGCTGGACCGGGACTTCCGCAACGACTCGTTCATCGGCACCACCTTCGTCGGCCGGCTGGTCGAGGAGACCGAGGTGGCCGGGCGGCCCGCGGTGGTCCCCACCGTGACCGGGCGCGCCTGGGTGACCGGCACCGCGCAGTACTTCCTCGACCCGAGCGACCCCTTCCCCGGAGGATTCCTGCTGTGAGCGCCACCTCGTCCCACCGCGCTGCTTCGTCCCACCGCGTCACCTCGTACAACCCCGCCGACCCGACCGACCTGGTGGTCGAGGTCCCCGCCGCCGGTGCCGAGGGGGTCACCGCCGCGGTGGCCCGTGCCCGGGCCGCCCAGCCGGGCTGGCTGGCGTCCGGCGCCGCCGCCCGCTCGGCCGCGCTCGGCAAGGCCGCCGACGCGATCGCCGGGCAGGCCGAGGAACTCGCCGAGCTGATGCTGCGCGAGGTCGGCAAGCCGCTCTCCGAGGCGCGCGGCGAGGTCGCCCGGGCCGCCGCGATCCTGCGGTACTACGCGCAGGCGCCGTTCGCCGCCGGTGGCGCGGTGCACGAGACCGCGGCCGGGGCCGGCCTGCTCTTCACCCGGCGCCGGCCCTACGGGGTGGCCGGGCTGGTCACCCCGTGGAACTTCCCGCTGGCCATCCCGGTGTGGAAGCTGGCACCGGCACTGGCGGTCGGCAACACCGCGGTGCTCAAGCCCGCGCCGGAGGCCACTGCGCTCGGGCTGCGGCTCGCCGAGCTGATGGACCTGCCGGCCGACGTGCTGACCGTGGTGCCCGGCGGGGCCGAGGAGGGCGGGGCGCTGGTCGGCGCCGCCGACATCGTCTCGTTCACCGGCTCCACCGCCGTCGGCTCCGCGGTGGTGCGCGGGTGCGCCGAGCGCGGGGTGCCGGTGCAGGCGGAGATGGGCGGGGTCAACGCGGCGATCGTGCTGCCCGGCGCGGACATCGAGCAGGCGGCGGCCCACCTGGCCTACGCCATCGCCGGGTACGCCGGGCAGAAGTGCACCGCGACCAGCCGGGTGATCGCCGTCGGTGACGCCTACCAGCCGCTGCGGGAGGCGCTCGCCAAGGCGCTGCCGGCGGTCGAGGGCGGGCCGGTGATCAACGAGGCGGCCCGGGACCGGCTGGCCGGGGCGGTCTCCTCCGCGCTGGCGGACGGGGCGGTCGCGGTGACGGGCGGTCAGGTGCCGGACCGGGCGGGTTGGTTCATCGAGCCGACCCTGCTGGAGTCGGTGCCGCAGGGCCACCCGCTGCTCGGCGAGGAGTTCTTCGGGCCGCTGGCGGTGCTGCTGCCGGCCGCCGACCTGGACGAGGCGGTGGCGCTGGCCAACTCGACCCGGCACACCCTGTCTGCCTCGGTGCACACCACCGAGCTGGACGTGGCGATGGCCGCGGCCGACCGGCTGGCCGCCGGCATGGTGCGGATCAACGCGCCGTCCAGCGGGGTCGACTTCCACCTGCCGTTCGGCGGCTCGGGTGCGGCCTCCTACGGGCCGCGCGAGCAGGGGCAGGCGGCGCTGGACTTCTACACCTCCAGCCGCACCGTCTCGCTGCTGCCGGCGGGGACGCTGTGATGAGTGGGGACGCGGTGGTGGGGTGGGGGGCTGTGAGCGGGGGTGCGGACGCGGCGGCGCGCCTCGGTGTGGGGGGCGGGGCCGGTGCGGCGGGCGGGGCCGGGGCGCGGGGAGCGCGCGCGGCGCGGGGTGCTAAGGGTGCGCGGGGGACGGCGGGGACGGGGTCGGGCGGCGGGGAGTTGGCCGTCGAGACCGTGGACTACCACACCGCTGGTGAGCCCTTCCGGATCGTCACCGCGGGCCTGCCGACGGTGGCGGGGGACACCGTGGCCGAGCGCCGGGCGATCGCGATCGGTGCGGGCGGCAGCCCGACCGGGCCGCGACCCAGCGAGCTGGACACGGTGCGCCAACTGCTCACCCGGGAGCCGCGCGGGCACGCCGGGATGTACGGCGGGTTCCTGGTGCCGCCGGACGACAGCGAGGCCCAGCTCGGTGTGCTGTTCTTCCACAAGGACGGCTACTCCACCGCCTGCGGGCACGGCACCATCGCGCTCGGCGCCTGGGCGGTGGACAGCGGACTGGTCGCCGCGCCGGCGGACGGCCGGGCGCTCGTGCGGATCGACGTGCCGTCCGGGCGGGTGACCGCCGTGGTCAACCGCGCAGCCGGGCGGACCACCTCGGTGGCGTTCCGCAACGTGCCCACCCGGGTGCTGGAGCGCGGCCGCCGGGTCGGGCCGGTGCTGGCCGACCTGGCCGACTCCGGGGCGGTCTACGCCTCGGTCCGGGTGCCCGAGGTGTCGCTGAAGACTCTGCCCGAGCTGACCGCGCTCGGTCGGGAGCTGCGCGGCGAGCTGCTGGCGGACCACGACCTCTACGGCGTGATCTTCCATCAGGAGCTGCCGGACACTCCGACCGGGCCGGCCCAGCGCAACGTCACCGTCTTCGCGGACGGCCAGATCGACCGCTCGCCCTGCGGGTCGGGCACCTCGGCCAGGCTCGCGCTGCTGGCCGAGGAGGGGCGGCTGACGGTGGACCAGGAGCTGCGGCACGAGTCGGTGATCGGGTCGGTGTTCACCGGGCGGGTGCTCGGCGAGCGGGACGGTGCCTGGTTGACCGAGGTCACCGGCACCGCCCACCGCACCGGGGAGCACCGGTTCGTGCTGGGCGAGCACGACGAGTTGGGGACGGGGTTCCTGTTGTGAGTGACGTGAGTGGTGTGGGTGACGTGAGTGGTGAGGGTGGCATGGGTGAGGTGAGTGGTGTGGGCACGGGTGGTGGCGTGACGGGTGGTGCGTCGGGTGGTGCGCCGGCGGGCGGCGCGCTGCCGGTGCTGGCAGTGGACCTGACGGCCGGCGAGGCGTTCGAGGCGCTCGTTGGGGTGCTGCAGGCCGGGCTGGACCCGGAGGACTGCCCGGCCCGGCTCAACGTGCCGGTGCCGGCGGGCGAGCTGCTGCTGATGCCCGCGGCCACGCCCGAGTACGCCGGCGTGAAGATCGCCGGGGTGGCTCCCGCGAACCCGGCCGCCGGACTGCCCCGGATCACCGGCAGCTACCTCCTGCTGGACGGGCCCACCCTGATGCCGCTCGCGCTGATGGACGGCATCGCGCTCACCTCGCTGCGCACGCCGGCGGTGACCGCGGTGGCCCTGGACCGGCTGGCTGGGGCGGATGCGGCCCACCTGGTGCTCTTCGGGACCGGCCCGCAGGCCTACGGGCACTTGGACGCGCTGCGCGCTGTCCGGCCGCTGGAGCGGGTCACCGTGGTCGGGCGGCGGCCCGGGCCGGTCGGCGAACTGGTCGAGTACGCCCGGGGGCTGGGGCTTGCCGCGGCGGCCGGCGCACCGGAAGCGGTGGCCGAGGCGGACCTGGTGGTCTGCTGCACCACCGCGACCGAGCCGCTCTTCGACGGAGCCCTGGTGCCGGACCACGCGGCCGTGGCCGCCGTCGGCTCGCACTCCCCGGTCGGCCGCGAGGTGGACACCACGCTGGTGCGGCGGGCCGCCTGTTACGTGGAGGCCCGGGCGGTCGCGTTGCGGGAGGCCGGCGATCTGCTGCTGGCACTGCCGGAGCAGGACGCTGCCGACCCGAGGACCCGGGAGGCCGCCGCGAAGGAGTGGACGAACCTGGGCGAACTGGTCGCCGGCCGGGCTCCGGTGCCGACCGACCGGCCCCGGTTCTTCAAGAGCGTGGGGATGGCCTGGCAGGATCTGGCGGTGGCGGCCGCGGTGCACCGGCGGTCCGCTGGGTGAGCTCGATCGGTCGGTTCCGGCCCCCGACGTTCCCTGATGGCCCGTCAAGCGGCATGATGGACCGACCGTGAGCGCCCGACGAAACGTGACATTGTACGCTGGTGCTCCGCACCATCCGGAGGACCGCAGTGACCGAGTCAAAGCCCCGCCCCCTCATCTCCGTCCAGGAGCGCCTGCGTGACCAGGTCGCCCACGCGCTGCGGGCTGCGCTGATCTCCGGAGAGCTGCGCCCGGGCGTGGTCTACTCCGCGCCCGCGTTGGCCGCCGACTTCGGAGTCTCGGCCACGCCGGTCCGTGAGGCGATGCTCGACCTGGCCCGCGAGGGCCTGGTCGAGGCCGTGCGCAACAAGGGCTTCCGGGTCACCGAGATGACCGAGCGCGACCTGGACGAGTTCACGGAGATCCGTGCCCTGATCGAGGTGCCGACGATCGGCCAGGTGGCCCGCACCGCGACCAAGGAGCAGCTGGAGGCACTGCGGCCGGTGGCTCAGGAGATCGTCGTCGCCGCCCGCAAGCACGACCTGATCGCCTACCTGGAGGCCGACCGCCAGTTCCACCTCTCGTTGCTCGGCCTGGTCGGCAACTCCCGACTGGTCGAGGTGGTCGGCGACCTGCGCAAGCGCTCCCGGCTCTACGGTCTGACCCGCCTCGACCAGCGCGGCGAACTGGTCTCCTCCGCCGAGGAGCACTTGGAGCTACTCGACCTGCTGCTCACCGGTGACGCCGAGGCCTCCGAGGCCTGCATGGCCCGGCACCTCGGCCACGTCCGCTCGCTCTGGGCCGACCGGGAGACCGAGAAGCCGGGGCTGCGGCTGGGCCGGCGCTGAGCCCGGAGGCAACGGCCCCGGCGGCAACGGCCCCGGGGGCTGGTCGGCGGACGGGGTGAAGCGCGCCGGACGTCCGGGCCGGCCGCAGCGGTGGAACAGCCCTACGGGGCGCCCTCGTTGGCCGTGTTCGGGTCGGAGAAGGGCGATGCGGCTGCTCGCTGGCGCCCGGACTGCCGTCATTCCAACCTCCCGTCCTGCATCTCCAGGACCCGGTCGGTCCGGTCCAGCAGCTCGCGGTCGTGGGTGACCATCACCGTCGCGGTGCGGTGCTCCCGGGTGACCTCGGCGAGCAGCTCGACGATCTGGCGGCCGCGCTCGTGGTCCAGCGCGGAGGTGGGCTCGTCCACCAGGAGGACCGAGGGGCTGCCGAAGAGCGCGCGGGCGATGTTCACCCGCTGGCGCTCGCCGCCGGAGAGCTGGTGCGGGCGGCGCTGCTGCTTGGGACCGGTCAGGCCGACCGAGGCGAGGAGCTGCTCGGCCCGGACCCGGGCGGCTGAGGGGCGCTCCCCGCGCAGGTGGGCCAGGACCAGCAGCTGTTCGACGGCGGTCAGCGAGGCCAGCAGGTTGGACTGCTGGAAGACGATCCCCAGCCGCTCCCGGCGCAGCGCGGTGCGGGCGGCGGAGCTGAGCGCTCCGGCGTCCTGGCCGTCTATCAGCACCTGCCCCCGGTCGGGGGTGAGCAGGGTGGCGGCCACCGCGAGCAGGCTGGACTTGCCGGAGCCGGAGGGGCCGGCCACCGCGACGAACTCGCCGGGGGCGACCTGGAGCGAGACGTCGTCCAGCGCGGTCAGGCGCTGCTCGCCGTCGGGGTAGGTGAGCGTCACGCCGTGCAGGGCGAGGCCGCTGCGGGTGTGGAGGGAGGCGCGGTCGGTCAGGGCGGTGGTCATCGGGAGGCCCCCAGGGCGGTGATCGGGTCGACGGCGGTGATGCGGCGCACGGCCAGCGCGGCGCCGAGCAGGCCCAGCAGCACCATCACGCCGACCGGCACGGCCACGCTGGCCGCACTGAGGTCGAACGGCACCGAGGCGGTGGCCAGCACCCCGCCGGCAGCTCCGACGGCCCCGCCGAGCAGCGCACCGCCCAGCAGGACTGCGGCGGCCTGGGCCAGGGCGTCCCGCACCAGGTAGCCGCTGCCGGCGCCGATCGCCTTCAGCACGGCGATGTCGGGCTTGCGCTGGACCGTCCAGACGGTGAAGAAGGCCCCCACCACCAGGGCGCTGACCGCGAACAGGAACCCCTGGATCATCTGCAGGCTGCCCTGCTCGGCGGCGAAGCCGTCGATGCCGGTCAGCGCGTCGTCCAGTGGAACGGCCTTGGTGTTCTGCGCCTGGTCGACTGCGCCGGGCGAGGCCCCGGCCGCCAGCGAGACGGCCAGTGCGGTCGGTTGGGTCTGCCCGCTCACCGCCTGCCACGTGGGCAGGGTGGTCCACACCGTCGGCGCGTGCGCGTAGGAGCGGTCGGCGGTGATCCCGGAGACGGTGAGGGAGCGCGCCGCTATCCGCACCTGCTGACCCACCGTCAGGTGATTCTTCGCGGCGGTCTCGGCGCCGACGGCGACCTGCCCGTCGGCGGGAGCGGCGCCGGAGGAGAGCGGAGGGAGCAGCGCGGCCGGCGCGCCGAGCACGCTCACCGCGAAGGCCGAGCCGGTGCCGGTCAGCCTGGTCATCGCCAGGCCGATGCCGTTCGCCGACCGCACTCCTGGCGCCGATGCCCAGCCCGCCTGCTGCTCGGGCGAGACGCTGCTGGAGCTGAACGAGACGGAGGGAGCGGCGCCCGGCGGGGCACCGAAGACGATCCGGTCGGCGGGCAGCCGGGCGACGGTCGAGGAGGCGGCCGAAGCGAGGCCGCCGGTCAGGCCGTAGAGGAAGACCACCAGGGTCGTGATCAGGGTCACCACCGCGCCCATCAGGGCGAAGCGGCCCCTCGCGAAACGGATGTCACGCAGGGCGACGAACATGGCCACCTTCTCGGGTCGGAACGGTCGGTTCGGGACGTCGTCCACTCTGTCCTTCGGCCGCCCGCCGGGGTATCGGCGAGAAGGTCTGCTTCCTTGCCCATCGCTTGATGGAGCTGCGAATACATCGAACGATTGATGCCGTGCGGGGTGGATTCGCGCAGGTCACGCCGTAATCTCGGACCCGTGAGCCGCTACGACCGCCCCGCCCTCGCCGACCCGGTGTCCACCGGTCATTCTGCGAGCACGCCCGCCCTGCGGATGATGAGCATCGCCCTGCACGGGCTGTTCTTCACCCTGCTGGCGGTCCTCGTGGTGCGCGGGCTCGTGACCGGCGGGCTGGGCGAGACGAGCTTGATCGCCTCGATCGCGCTCGGCTCGACCTACGCCCTCGGCGGCATGGACGAGCGGCTCCGCTCCGACCGCCGCTGGGCCTGCGCCTGGCTCGCGGTGGTGCTGCTGCTCTGGACCGGACTCACGGTGCTCCACCCGGAGTTCGGCTACCTCGCCTTCCCGCTCTACTTCGTCCTGCTCCACCTGTTGCCGCTGCGCTGGGCGGTGCCGGGGACGCTCGGGGTGACCGGGATCGTGGTGGCCAGCCAGGCCCAGACCGAGGGCGGGCTGACCATGGCCAAGGTGCTCGGCCCGCTGGCCGGCCTGGCGGTGGCGGTGCTCACCGCAGCCGGCTACGCGGCGCTCTACCGCGAGAGCCGGGCCCGCTCCCGGGCGGTGGACGTCGCCATGCGAATGGTGGAGGAGGTCACCCAGGCGCGCAACGAGCTGGCCGCGACCCAGCGCGAGGCCGGCCGGCTGGCCGAGCGGCAGAGGTTGGCCGCCGAGATCCACGACACCCTGGCGCAGGGGCTCTCCAGCATCCTGCTGCTGGCCCGCACGGCCGAGTCCGCGCTGCTCGCCGATCCGGCCGTCGCCGCCGACCGGATCCGGGAGGTTGCGGTGACGGCTGCGGAAAACCTGGCCGAGGCCCGCCGCTTCGTCCAGGAGCTGACGCCGCCCGCCCTGGACGGGTCCACCCTCACCGAGGCGCTGCGCCGGCTCTCCGACCGGCGGGGCGCCGAGTTCCGGCTGGAGGGCGAGCCCTACGCGCTCCCGGTGGAGGCCGAGGTGGCCTTGCTCCGGCTGACCCAGGAGGCGCTCTCCAACGCGGTGCAGCACGCCGCGGCCGGCCGGATCGCGGTCACCCTGGGGTACCTGGACGACGAGGTCACCCTGGACGTCTTCGACGACGGTGTGGGCTTCTCGCCCTCCGGGCAGCGCCCGGGGGAGCGGAACGGGTTCGGCCTGCACGGCATGCGGGAGCGGATCGCCGCGCTCGGTGGCCGGTTGGCCGTGGAGTCGGCGCCGGGCGAGGGCACGGCCGTCGCTGTCGCGCTTCCGCTGCGCGTGCTGGACCTCGAACGGCCCGGTGCCGGCCAGCTGGTCGAACCCGACTCAGACGATGCCGGTGACGGCGATGACGGAGGCGCCGACCTCGGTGCCGGTAACGCCATCGACTCTGCGGCTGACCGAGGTGACGACCTTCGCGCCCATGGCGCTGCCGACCCGGTGACGGAGCCGACGCTTGATCCCGCCGACGGCAGGCACAGACCGGTCGCGGCTCCAGCCGCCTCCCGTCCCCCGACCCACCCCAACCATGAGGGGAGCCGCCGGTGATCAAAGTCCTGTTGGTGGACGACCACCCGGTGGTCCGCCGGGGCCTGCGGGCCCTGGTGGACGACGTACCCGAGCTGTCCGCAGTCGGCGAGGCGGCCGATGGTGCCGAGGCACTGCGACTGCTGGAGGAGTTGGCCCAGGCCGGCGAACCCGGGCCCGACGTGGTGCTGATGGACCTCCAGATGACCGGTGGAATGCACGGCGTCGAGGCCACCCGGCGGATCACCGCGCTGCCGGACCCGCCGGCGGTGCTGATCCTGACCACCTACAGCACCGACGCCGACATCCTCACCGCTGTGGAGGCCGGTGCCACGGGTTACCTGCTGAAGGACGCCCCGCCGGAGGACCTGGTCGCCGCGGTGCAGTCCGCTGCCCGTGGCGAGACGGTCCTGGCGCCGCCGGTCGCGGCCCGTCTGCTCGGCCGGGTCAGGGCGGGCCGCCCGAGCCTCTCGCCGCGTGAGGCGGAGATCCTCCAGTTGGTCGCGGAAGGGCTGCCGAACCGTCAGATCTCCAAGCGGCTCTTCATCAGCGAGGCCACGGTCAAGACGCACCTGGTGCACATCTACGAGAAGCTCAAAGTCGACAGCCGGACCGCTGCCATCGCGGCCGGGCTGGCGAGCGGACTGATCCGGCCGGCCTGACGGGGCGTCGGCGCGGCGCGGCGGGAGTGGGAGCGGGAGCGGGGGCCGGCGAACCGGCCCGGAAACTGGCCGGGGCCGCTCCTCGGTCGCGTGGTCGATACGCGAGGAGCGGCCCCGGAGCAGCGGGCCCGGTGATGCGGATGACCGGATCACCGGGGCAGCGGGTGAACCAGGAGCGTCAGCGTCAGCCCTTGGTCACGCAGTTGTTGGCCGCGTTCGACCAGAGGCCCTGGAGGTCGAAGCTGCCGGTGGAGAGCTTGACGAAGGAGTCCAGGTTCACGCAGGCGTCACCGATCTCGCCGTTGCCGCCGTTCCAGCCGATGCTCGGCCAGAAGTCGGTCACCGTCTCCGCGTACTCGTGGGTCTCGGTGGACTCGATGCCGGAGAGCGCGCGGCCGTCGGTGAGGGTGGTGCAGCCGTCGATCCCGGTGTCGGGAACGTAGGGGAGGTTGGTGTAGGCCAGGTTGCCGTAGGACGAGCTGGTCTTGTCGTGCCAGGCGCAGAAGCCGCTGTTCGGGAAGCCGTCCGGGTGGGTGCCGGTGGCGGAGAGGACCACGTACTGCGCGTTGAGGTTCGGGGCCTGGGTCTTGTTGCCGAAGTGCCCGGCCGCCTTCACCGCCTCGGCGGCGACCTGGGCCGCGGTGGCGTTGGTCGGCGCGGCAGCGGAGTTGTCGAACCAGGTGCCGACCAGCGGGGTGCTGGTCGGGTGCTGGACGTGGGTGCCCTTGGTGCCACAGGTCACGGTGCCCTTGGCGACGCCTTCGCAGTACTGGTCGAGGATGGTGCCCCAGGTGTCCTGGCTGCCGTACAGGCCCTTGAACATGTTCTGCATGTCGGGGGCCACGCCCGCGGGGTCGTTCTTCCACTGCGACCCCCAGAAGACCAGGTAGACCTTCGGGGTCGGGGAGACCACGCCCTGGCTGCCGCTGGAGCCGACGCTCAGGGTGCTGGTGCTGGTCGCCCTGGTGGTCTGGGCCTGCACGCCCTGGCTGGTGGAGTGCAGCGGCTTGACCCCGAAGTGGGCCGCCTCGGGTGACGCGGAGGCCGGGGACGCGCCGGCGCCGGCGAAGCCGGCCGTGGCCAGCGCGGCCGCACCGAGCAGGCCGAGGGCGCGGCGCGAGGAGACGAACGGGCGGATGGGCATGGGGGAGTCCTCCCGGTTGAGGGATCGGGGGTGCGGGAGTGCGCGCGCTGGCGAAGCGCGTCGTGCAGCGGTTACCCAACCAGCTCGATCCAGGAGGCGTCCATACCTCGAACATGACAAAACAAAAGGTTTTACTGAGATGACATCAGATGACGGTAGTTTGTCCCGACAAAGCCGCCCGCACCAGAAGGATCTGGTGCGGGCGGCGGGGGTCGATTGACGATGCGTCAGCCGAGGAAGTGTCCGCGCAGTGAACTCAGTTGAACGTCAGTTGGCTGGGATCAGCAGACCGGGATCAGCACGGTCAGGGTGAACTGGTGCGGGTTGGGGTTGTCCGGCGCCTCGCGGGTGAGGGTCACCGGGATGCTGCTGCCGGGAGTGGCCGCCGGGTCCACCTGGAGGGCGAAGCCGCGGTTGAAGTTGGCCCAGGTGGTGCCCTCCGGGTCGGGGCAGGTCGCGGTGGTGCCGTCCGGCGAGATGGTGCATGGCCGGTAGGTCGGCGCGCTGCTCAGCCACTTCGAGCCCGGCGGCAGCTTGGCGACCACCTGGCCGTGGCCCGTGAAGTCGGAGGAGGGGCCGAGGTTGCGCTCGATCACCTCGAAGTCGGCCGGGTTGCCGGGGCCGGCCGACTTCGGCGGCCGCCAGAGCTCCAGCACGGCGTTGGTGACCGGTCCCGAGGTGTCGAAGCTCCAGGTGGTGGAGTTGTCGTTCGGGTTCTGGGACGGGTCCCAGGTGACCACGGCGGTGCCGCCCGGGTTGCTCCGCGGGCCGGGCGCCCCGGTGATCGTGCTGCCGTAGATCTGCTCGGACTCGCACTGGCTCGGCGCGAGGTTCTGGGCGACCTGGAAGCGGGTCCAGTTCCAGCCGCCGCTCACCCCGGTGTGGTTGCTGGTCAGGGTCAGCCCAGGGTTGGCCGGACCGTTCACCACCAGCGTCGCCGAACTCGGCGTCTCGGTGCCGTTGTTGCAGATGGTCACGAGGATCGTGCCGACGGCGCCGGGGGCGGTCGGGAAGGAGGGCGGGCTGACCGAGATGCTCAGGTCCTTGCTGTAGCCGGAGCGGTGCTCCGCCCCGGCGGCCGACCGCACGGCGGGGCCGACCAGCATGTGCGGCGCGACGCCGACGGTGGACGGCAGCCCGGGGCGTCGGCCGAGGTTGTGCGAGCCGTTCTGCGCGGCACCGCTCTGGGTGGCATTGCTCTGGGCACTGCCGGGTTGGGTGCTGCCGGCCTGAGGGCCACCGGCCTGGGCGGTCGTGGACGTGGTCGTGGACGCGGTCGTGGCCGTGGCGGTGGCCGGTGTGGAGCTGCTGGTGTCGGCCGCCTGTGCGACCTGGGTGAACGGCAGCGGCAGCAAGGCCGCAGCCGCGAGCAGCGTGGGGATCCGCATGGGAGGTACTCCGTGGGGGAGGTGTGGGGGAGGGGACGTCGTGGTCCCGTTGTGAAACTACGCAGGGTCAGGGCGGATCGCTCTGCGCAGTTACTCCGCCTGATGTCCACCCCCGGTGTGGGAGGATCTCCCAATGCCCTCACACGACCTATCGCCGCCCGTCGCGCCGCCCGTTGCGCCGCCCGTCGCGCCGCGCAGTGCCCGCGCCGAGGTACTGGCCGCCGCCGCCGAGCTGTTCAGTCGCGACGGTTATCCGGCCACCACGACCCGGGCGGTCGCCGAGCGGGCGGGAATCCGGCAGTCCACGCTGTACCACCACTTCGCGAGCAAGGACGACATCCTCGCGACCCTGTTGGAGGGCATCGTCGCCCCGTCGCTGGCCTACGCCCAGCGCCTGCTCGACACCCCCGACCCGGTGCCGGGTGCCCGGCTCTGGGCGCTGGTGCGCTTCGACACCGAACTGCTGGTCAGCGGTCTGTCCAACCTGGTCGCCCTGCACCAGCTGCCCGAGGTGCGTGGCGAGCGGTTCGCCGCCTTCCGCGAGACCCGTTGCCGCAAGGCCGTCGTCTACCGCGAGTTGATCGCTCCGCTGGAACCGCTCACCGAGGCCGACCTCCGACTGCGCGCCGAGCTGGTGCTGGGCCTGGTCGAAGGCACCGCGGCCGTGGCCCGCGAGTGCGCGGAGCAGGACGCGGCGGCGGTCCCCGAGGCGGTCGCCGACGCTGCGGTCCGCCTGGTCGCCGGCAACGGCTGCCCCGCCGACCGGCTCGCCCTGATCCGCAGCGGCGCCCGCCTGCTCTGACGCCGGCCCGCGACGCGATCCGTGCGCGCCGGCCCCGCGCGCACCACGCCGCCCGCGCGAGTGTTCCCCCCCGCCGCGCCCTGCACCCCCGCGCGCCGCCCCCCCGCACCCCGCACGCCGCGCTACCGCTCCGCCCCGCGCAGCCACCCTCGAACCGCTTCCCGCACGTCCCCTGACGGTCCGTAGAGTGGGCGGGTGTTCTCACTCCAGGATCTCGCGCTCCCCATCATCGCCGCCCCCATGGCGGGCGGCGCCTCCACTCCGGAGCTGGTCGCGGCCGTGAACGCGGCCGGCGGCTTCGGCTACCTGGCCGCGGGGTACCGCACGGCCGCCGCGATGACCGAGCAGATCGCCCGGACGAGGCAGCTGACGGACCGTCCGTTCGGTCTCAACCTCTTCGTCCCGTCGCCGAGCGACCCGGCCGCCGTCGCCGCCGTTCCCGGCTACCAGGAGCTGCTGCGCCCCGAGGCCGAGGCGCTCGGTGCCCGGCTCCCCGAGTCGATCCCGGCGGACGACGAGGACTGGGCGGCCAAGATCGCCGCCCTGCTGGCCGACCCGGTCCCGGTGGTCTCGTACACCTTCGGCCTGCCGCGGCCCGAGGAGGCCGCCGCGTTGCGCGCGGTCGGGACCGCGCAGGTGGCCACGGTCACCAACGCGGACGAGGCGCGGGCGGCCGCGGAGTTGGGCATGGACGCGCTGTGCGTCCAGGGTCCGGAGGCCGGCGGCCACCGCGGGACCCACAGTGCCGCCGTCGAGCCGGGCACCGAGCCGCTGCTCGACCTGCTCGGCACCGTCCGCGCCGTCCGGGCGGCCGCCGACCTCCCACTGGTCGCGGCGGGCGGCATCGGCGACGGCGCCCGGATCGCGGCCGCGCTGGCGGCCGGCGCCACCGCCGTCCAGCTCGGCACCGCCTACCTGCTGACGGAGGAGGCCGGCACCTCGGCCGGCCACCGCGCCGCGCTGGTCTCCGGTGAGTTCACCGAGACCGCCGTGACCCGGGCGTTCACCGGCCGCCCGGCGCGCGGCCTGCGCAACGCGTTCATCGACCGCCACGCCGGCCAGGCCCCGGCGGCCTACCCCGAGGTGCACCACCTGACCGCCCCACTGCGGGCGGCGGCCGCCAAGGCCGGCGAGGCGCAGTCGATGCACCTGTGGGCCGGTACCGCTTTCCGCACCGCCCGGCCGGGCTCGGCGGCGGAGCTGACCGCCAAGCTGTGGTCCCAGGTCTGAAAGCTCTGGTCCCAGGTCTGACCGGTCGCACCTGCTCAGCCCGCCACTGACCGGCCGCACCTGGTCAGCCCGCCGCTGACCGGTCGAGCCGCAATCCCACTTCCGACCACCAGGGCTCAACTCTGATCAAAGTTCAACAAACCTGAACAGCCCAACCCTCTTCACCAAACAGGCACCCGAAGGCGGCCCGGTCGGTGGTCGCCGTCATCATTGGCGTATGGCCGCACCAGAACCTCAGCTGACAGCCACTCCGGCGCCCGACCGGGGCAGGTCCGACCGATCGGCGGGGCGGCCGTGACCGGGGTGGGCGCGGGGTTCGGTTTTGTCGGCAGGCAGCGCGAGCTCGACCGGCTGCTCGCGGCCGTGCGCCGCCCGCCGGCCGTGGTGCTGGTCGAGGGCGAGGCGGGGATCGGCAAGTCCCGGCTGGTCGCCGAGGCGCTGGCGGCGGGCGCCGAGGGCCAGGTGCTGACCGGGTTCTGCCACCCGCTGCGCGACCCGCTGCCGTTCGGCCCGGTGATGGACGCGCTGCGCGGAGTGGGCCCAATGCTGCCGCCGGTGGAGCGAATCCCGCCGAGCGCCGGCGCGCTGGCACCGCTGCTGCCGGACCTCGCCGACCGGCTGCCCCCGGCGCCCCCCGGCCCGGACGACCCGACCGCCGGCCGGCACCGGCTGGTCCACGCGGTGCGGGCGCTGCTCGGCGCGCTGGGCCGGATGGTGCTGGTGATCGAGGACCTGCACTGGGTGGACGACGCGACCCGGGAGCTGCTCCTGCTGCTGGCCCGCGACCTGCCCGCCGGCCTGGCCCTGGTGCTCACCTACCGGGCCGAGGACCTGCCCCCCGACACGCCGGTGCTGGGTGCCGCCTACCGGCGCCCGCCGGGGGTGGGCGGGGCGCTGATCCGGCTCGCCCCGCTGGCCGAGCCGGAGGTGCACGAGCTGGCCCGGGCCGCGCTCGGCCCGCAGGCCACCCCGGCGCTCGGCCGGGTGCTGTTCCGGCGCAGCCAGGGCCTGCCGCTGGTGGCGGAGGAGGACCTGATCACGCTCTGCGAGCAGGGCGACCCGGCGGCGCTGGCCGACGGCGCCGAGCTGGCGGCCGACCTGGAGCAGTCCGAGGTGCCGCGCGGCCTGGCCGACGCCGTCACCGAGCGGTTGGCGGGGCTCGGCCCGGTGGCCGACCGGGTGGTGGCGGCCAGCGCGGTGCTGGGCGTGCCGGCCGACGAGGTGCTGCTGGCCGCGGTGGCCGGCCTGTCGCCGGAGCAGACCGCCGAGGGCCTGACCGAGGCGCTGCGGGTCGCCGCGCTGCACGAGCAGCCGGGCGCGCACTACGCCTTCCGCCACGTGCTGGCCCAGCAGGTGGCGTACCGGCGGATCCCGGGGCCGGCCCGGGCCGCCCTGCACCGCCGGGCGATCGAGGCGCTGGAGGGGCGGTCCCCGCGCCCGCTGGTGCGGATCGCGCACCACACGCTGGCGCTCGGCGACCGGCGGGCCTGGCAGGAGGCGGCCGAGGCGGCGGCCACCCAGGCGGCGGCGCTGGGCGACAGCGGCAGTGCGGGCACGCTGCTGCGCAGCCTGCTCGCCGAGCCGGGGCTGGACGCGGGCCGGCGCGGCCGGGTGGCGCTGGCGCTGTCCCGGATCGCGGCGGACGGGGTGGACGCGGGGGCCAGCGCCCAGCTGCTCGCCGGGATCATCGCGGATCCGCAGCTCTCGGTGGCCGACCGGGGCGAGATCCGGCTGACGCTGGGTCTGCTGATGGCGATCCAGGGCGGCGACCGGGCCGGCTTCTGCCAGATCGAGCAGGCTGTGGGCGAGCTGACGGAGCGTCCGGCCCGGGCCGCCCGGGCGATGGTCGCGCTGGCGATGAACGAGCGAGAGGGCGGCGAGCGGCGGGCCTGGGAGCTGCTGGAGGCGGCCGAGCGGGCGCTGGCCGGGGCGCCGGACGAGGCGGTGGCCGCGGCGGTCCGGGCCAGCCGGCTGACCTTCCTGGCCCGGCAGGGCGACCCGGGGGTCTGGGCGCAGCTGGACCGGCTGCCGCAGTCGGCCGAGGACCCGGAGGTGGTGCGGCAGACCACCCGGGCGCTGTACAACGTGGGCGACATCGCGGTGGATCTGGGCCACGACCGGTCGGCGGGCCGGCTGCTGCGGGACAGCAGCCGGCTGGCCCGGCTCGCGGCCATCCCCTACCTGGAGTGCTACAGCCGGATCGTGCTGCTCCGGCTGGACGGCCTGGCGGGGCACTGGGACGGCCTGGAGGAACGTTTCGCCGCGCTCGGCGCCGAGTACCAGGAACTGGCCATGGCCGGCGTGGAGCGGGCCCTGCTGACCGCCCGGCTGGCCGCCGCGCGGGGGCGGTTGGCGCTGGCCCAGCGTGAGTTCGCGGACGCGATGGCGTTCGGCGAGCGCGAGTCGCAGGTGACCACGGCGCTGCGCGGGGCGGCCGGACTGGCCGCGCTCCGGCTGGCGGCCGGCGAGGCGGAGCCGGCGGCGGCCGTGCTGCGGCCGGTGCTGGCCAACCTTCGGGCGGCCGGCGCCTGGGCCCGGTCGGCCGAGCTGTTGCCGGTGGCGGTGGAGTGCCTGCTCGCGGTGGACGACCGGGCGGGCGCGGAGGCGCTGCTCCAGGAGGCGCAGGCCGGCCTGGCGGAGGTGGACGCACCGGCGGCGCTGGCCGCGCTGGAGCACGCCCGCGGTCTGCTGCTGGACGCCGCCGACCGGCGGGCCGCGGCGGCGGCCTTCGCGCTGGCCCGCGACCGCTGGCAGCGGATCGGGCGGCCGTACGAGTCGGCCCGGGTGGCCGAGCGGCTGGCCCGCGCGCTGGCCGAGCCGGACCCGGTCGGGGCCCAGGAGGCGCTGGGCGCGGCGGAGGAGGTGTACCAGCGGCTGGGTGCGGCCTCGGACGCGGCGCGCTGCCAGCACCTGCGGCGCGACCTCGGACTGGGCCGGCCGGCCTCGCCCGGGCGGCGCGGCTACGGCCAGGGGCTGTCGCCGCGCGAGCGCCAGGTGGCCGAGCTGTTGGCGCAGGGCGCGGGCAACCAGGAGATCGCCCAGGCGCTCTTCCTCTCCCCGCGCACGGTGGAGCACCATGTCGCGAACGTGCTGCGCAAGCTCGGTGTGCCGCGCCGGGAGCTGCGCGACGCGCTGACCGCCCAGGACCCGGGGAGCGGTGCGACCTGACGGCCCGGGAGGCCGCCGGAGGAGTGCCCTGACCGGCGGGTCACCCGCCGACCGGTGCGTTACCCAGGATTCAGGTACTCCCTATGGGTAGCGGCACCCATTGTTCACCTAACGGGGTGTCGAGTCTCCTGGTGCGGAAACCAGTCGTACCGCCTGCGGAGGTCATGCCGATGGTCATGCCGATGGGAACTCGCGTGCTGCCCGGTGTCGGCGAGCCGGTCGAGGCCGGCGCCCCGGGGCTGCCCGACGCGTGCGGCCGGCGGGAGCGGTTCCGCCAGTACGCGCGCGAGCACTTCGTCGCCCTCGACCTCGACCTGCACCTGGACGTCGAACTGACCGACCTGCTGTTCCCGCACGGCCGTCGCGCCGTCCAGCCGGCCCGCCGCCGCGCGGTCGGCCGCGCTCCGGGCCTGGCGCGGCTCGCCCGGCTGAGCCGGGTGCTGCCGCACGCCTGAACAGCCGCCCGGCAGCACCCGATGGGGCGTCAGCCGCGCTCAGGCCGGCAGCTGTGCCTCGATGGCGGCGGTGACGGCCGCGTCCTCCGGCTCGGTGCGCGGGCGGAACCGGCCGACCACGGCGCCCTCGGCGGAGACCAGGAACTTCTCGAAGTTCCACTGCACGTCGCCGGCCGCGCCCTCGGCGTCGGGGAAGGCGGTGAGCTCGGTGTAGAGCGGGTGCCGCTGCTCGCCGTTGACCTCGATCTTCTCCAGCAGCGGGAAGGTGACGCCGTAGCTGGTGGAGCAGAAGGTCTGGATCTCCTCGGCCGTGCCGGGCTCCTGGCCGGCGAACTGGTTGCAGGGCACGCCGAGCACGGTGAAGCCGCGCTCCGCGTAGCGCTCCTGCAGCCGCTCCAGGCCGGCGTACTGCGGGGTCAGGCCGCACTTGGAGGCGACGTTGACGACCAGGACGGCCTTGCCCTGGTAGTCCTTGAGCGAGGCCGGCTGCCCGGTCAGGGTGTGCAGCGGGATGTCGTACAGGCTCATCGGTGGGTCCCTCCGGAGGCGGCGCGGTACCCCCACGGCACCACGCCGCCACCCTAGCCCCCGACCGTCAAGCCCCCTTGAACCGGCATCAACCGCCGCGGTGTCAGCCGAGTAGCTCGCCCATCCAGGCCTCGATCGCGTCCGGGGTGCGCGGCAGTGCGGAGGACATCAGGCGGGCGCCGTCCTCGGTGATCACCAGGTCGTCCTCGATCCGCACGCCGATGCCGCGCAGCTCGGGCGGCAGCGTCTCGTCGTCCGGCTGCAGGTAGAGGCCCGGCTCGACGGTGAGCACCTGGCCGGCCTCCAGCACCCCGTCGAGGTAGGCCTCGCTGCGGGCCTTGGCGCAGTCGTGCACGTCCAGACCGAGCATGTGGCCGCTGCTGCACAGGGTGTAGCGGCGGTAGAGGCCGCTGTCCTCGCGCACCGCCTCCTCCGGGGAGATCTTCAGCACGCCCCAGTCGTGCAGGCCCTCGGCGAACACCCGCATTGCGGCCAGGTGGAACTCGCGGAACGCGGCGCCGGGCCGCAGCGCGGCGATGCCGGCGTCCTGGGCGGCCAGCACCAGCTCGTAGACCTGGCGCTGGACGGGGGAGAAGGTGCCGCCGAGCGGCAGGGTGCGGGTGATGTCGGCGGTGTAGAGGGTGTCGGTCTCCACGCCGGCGTCGAGCAGCAGCAGCTTCGTCGGGTCGAGCGCGCCGTCGTTGCGGACCCAGTGCAGGGTGTTGGCGTGCGCGCCGGAGGCGACGATGGTCTCGTAGCCGATGCCGTTGCCCTCGGCCCGGGCGCGCAGGTTGAAGATCCCCTCCAGCCAGCGCTCGCCGCGGTGGTGGCGCAGCGCGGCGGGCAGTGCCCGGACCACGTCCTGGAAGCCCAGGGTGGTGTGGTCGACGGCGAGTTGGAGCTGCTCGACCTCCCAGGCGTCCTTGATCAGGCGCAGCTCGCTGAGCGTCTGGGCGAGGCCGTCGCCCAGGCGCGGGTCGAGGTCGGGGAGCCGGGCGTCGACCAGCGGGTCCACGCCGGTCAGCAGCAGGGTGCCGCCGGCCGGTGCGGGGCCGGTGAGCAGCTTCTCCAGGTCGTCCAGGTGGGCGGTGCGCACTCCGGTGAGCTGGGCGGCCTCGGCCAGGTCGGGGCGGCGGCCGACCCAGAACTCGCCGTACCGGCGGTCCCGGTAGAACTCGTCGGAGGAGCCGTCGCGCGGCGAGCGGGGCCGCAGGTGGAGCACCGCCTCGTGGCCCTCGGCGCCGCCGGGCTCCAGCACCAGCACGTGGCCGGCCTGGTCCTCGCCGCTCAGGCCGGTGAGCCAGGTGAAGGCGCTGTGCGGGCGGAAGTGGTAGTCGCTGTCGTTGCTGCGCACCCGCAGCTGGCCGGCCGGCACCACCAGGCGGGTGCCGGGGTAGTGGGCGGAGAGCTTGGCCCGCCGGGCGGGCAGCACGGAGTAGCCGTCGACGCGCGCCTCGGCGGGCAGCGGGGTGGCGGCCCAGTTGCCGGCCATGAAGGCGGCGAGCGCGGGTGAGACGGGCAGGTCGTGGCTGCCGGTGTTGAGAGCGGTGGGGCGAGAGGTCACGGGGGCGTCTCCTCTAGGGTGCGGCTTTTGTCCTGCGGGGGAGGTCTGATCTGCGGTGATGTCCTTGCGGCAAGAAGAAGTTGAGGATCCGTCGGGACACGGATGGGTAACGGAAGCCACTGCCTCTTGCCTGTGCAATTTCACATTACTATGTTACGGGTCACACCTCGACGGTGGCCAGCCCTTGGCCCCGCCCGAGCACGCGGCCTCAATCTGGGCCCCCCATCGCGGAGTTGCACATGACCAGGCGTACCCACGCTGCCCTCGCGGCGGCGATCGCGGCGACACTCACCCTCGGCCTCGGGGCGTGTGGCAAGAACAAGCACGACGACAACAACAGCCAGGCGAGCGGCGGGCCGGGGCTGACCACCCAGGGCGACGGCATCGTCGGTGGTACCCCGGTCAAGGGCGGCACCCTGCACATCCTGTCGAACCAGGACCTCTCGCAGCTCGACCCGGCCCGCAACTGGACCGAGCAGGAGATGGACTTCGGCATCCGACTGCTCTACCGCACGCTGACCACCTTCAAGGCCGCGCCCGGACAGGCGGGTTCGCAGGTCGTCGGCGACCTGGCCACCGACACTGGAGAGCCCAGCGACGGCGACAAGACCTGGACCTTCCACCTGAAGGACGGCCTCAAGTACGAGGACGGCACGCCGATCGTCACGCAGGACATCAAGTACAACGTCGAGCGGTCCTACGACCCCGACCTGTCCGGCGGTCCGGACTACGCCCGCAAGTACCTGGTCGCGCCGGCCGGTTACAAGGGCCCGCTGAAGGGCGGGGACCTCGGCAACGACTCGATCGAGACCCCGGACGCGAAGACCATCGTCTTCCACCTGGTCCGCCCGGTCGCCGACTTCGGCTCCACGGTGACGCTGCCGACCTTCGCGCCGGTGCCCAAGGCGCACGAGGGCGGCACCACCTACGGTGCCCACGTCTTCTCCTCCGGCCCGTACAAGATCCAGAGCTACGACCGCGGCAAGCAGCTGACCCTGGTCCGCAACACGAACTGGGACCCGTCCACCGACTCGGTCCGCATGGCCTACCCCGACAAGATCGTGATGGACCAGACCGGCAGCCCCGAGGGCATCGCCGACCGTCTGATCGCCGATCAGGGCGACGACCAGAGCGCGATCATGTTCGCCGACATGGCGGCCTCCAAGGTCGCCGACGTGATCACCAACCCGGACGTCAAGGCCCGGCTGGTCAGCGAGAGCGAGAACTGCACCGGGATGGTGGCGCTGGACACCGCCAAGGCGCCGTTCAACAACCAGAACGCCCGCCTCGCGGTCGAGTACGGCCTCGACAAGCAGGCCTACCAGACCGCCGTCGGCGGCCCGGCGCTCTCCGACATCGCCACCACCTACCTGCCGCCCGAGCTGACCGGCGGCACCGGGGTGGACCACTTCAAGATCCCGCCCACCGGCGACCCGGCCAAGGCCAAGCAGTACCTGGCCGCCGCCGGCACGCCCAACGGCTTCTCCACCGACCTGACCGCGGACAACGCCCAGAAGCCGCAGGCCGAGGCGATCCAGGCGGCGCTGAAGAACGTCGGCATCACGGTCAACCTGAACATCGTGGACGCCAGCGTGGCGACCGCGACGATCGGCGACAAGGACAAGCAGACCGGGATGTCGCTGAACGGCTGGTGCCCGGACTGGCCGGCCGGTTCGACCTTCCTGCCGATGCTGTTCGACAGCCGGATCATCACGGACACCGGCAACAGCGGCAACACCAGCCGCTTCTCGGACCCGGCGGTGGACGCCGAGATCGACCGGATCTCGGCCATGACCGACGCCACCGCGGCCAACCAGGCCTGGCTGGCGCTGGACGCCAAGATCATGGACGAGGCCCCCGAGATCCCGGTGTCCTGGCAGAAGAAGCCGCTGCTGGTCGGCTCCAACATCGCCGGTGCGTTCGGCAGCCCGATCTGGGAGGGCGAGATCGACTACGCCACCATCGGCCTGAAGTCCGCCAAGTAGCCCGAGGGACCGCGAAAAGGTGACCACCACCGTTCCTGCCCTGCAGGAGCCGACCGAGCGTCAGGAGCAGGCCGCGGCCTCGCCCTGGCGCTCGGCCTGGCGCAACCTGCGCCGTCGGCCGATCGCCATGCTCGGCCTCGGCATCATCGTCCTCTTCGTGCTGGCGGCCCTGCTGGCCCCGGTGCTGGCGGGCCTGTCCGGCTGGGGGCCGACCGACACCGACCAGTCGGCCGTCGACCCCTACCTGGCCGGGCTGCCCCGCGGCAGCCTCGGCGGGATCAGCGGGGCCCACTGGCTCGGCGTCGAGCCGGGGCTCGGCCACGACATCTACGCCCGGCTGCTCTACGGGGCCCAGATCTCGCTGCTGGTGGCGTTCAGCGCCGCCGTGCTGATCACCGTGGTCGGCGTCACGCTCGGCGTGCTGGCCGGCTACTTCGGCGGCAAGACCGACATGCTGATCAGCCGGTTCATGGACATCATGATGTCCTTCCCGAGCCTGATCTTCATGATGGCGCTGCTCTCGGTGGCCAAGGACATCAACCGGGTGCTGCTGCTGATCATCGTGATGAGCCTGTTCACCTGGCCGTACATCGCGCGGGTGATCCGGGGTCAGACGATCTCGCTGAAGCACCGCGAGTACGTGGAGGCGGCCCGGGCCAGCGGCACCACCAGTGCCCGGATCGTGCTGACCGAGATCCTGCCCAACCTCAGCAGCACGATCATCGTCTACATCACCCTGGCGATCCCGAGCCTGATCGGTGCGGAGGCGGGTCTGACCTTCCTGGGCGTGGGCGTGCAGCCGCCGACCCCGTCCTGGGGCCAGATGATCTCGGACTCCTACACGTACTACAAGTCCGACCCGATGTTCTTCGTCCTGCCCTGTACCTGCCTCTTCCTGGTGGTGCTCGGCTTCACCCTGTTCGGCGACGCACTGCGCGACGTCCTCGACCCGAAGGGCGGTAACGGATGACCACCTTCCTGCTCCGCCGGCTCGCCGGAATCGCGTTCACGCTGCTGGTGATCTGCGCGGCCACCTTCAGCATCTTCTACCTGCTGCCGAGCGACCCGGCGCTGGCGTTCTGCGGCAAGAGCTGCACCCCGGACCACGTGGCCGAGGTGCGCCAGCAGATGGGCCTCAACCAGCCGCTGATCGAGCAGTTCGCCAACTACGTGAAGGCGATCTTCGCCGGCCGCACGATGGGCAGCGGCAGCTACGCCGTGCAGTGCGGGTTCCCGTGCTTCGGCTACTCCTTCCAGACCGGCCAGCCGGTCTGGACCATGATCACCAGTCGGCTGCCGGTCAGCATCTCGCTGGCCATCGGTTCCGCCGTGCTCTGGCTGGTCATGGGCCTGCTGTCCGGCGTGGTCTCGGCGCTGAAGAAGAACGGCTGGATCGACCGGCTGCTGATGGTCGGCACCATCGGCGCCGCCGCCGTGCCGGTCTACTTCACCGCGATGGTGCTGCTCTACGTCTTCTGCACGCAGCTCGGCTGGATCCCGTACCCGCGGTACGTCAACTTCACCGACGACCCGGGCGGGTGGGCGCAGAACATGCTGCTGCCCTGGCTCACCCTGGCGCTGGCCACCGCGGCCATGTACGCCCGGATGACCCGCAGTTCGGTGATCGAGACGCTGAACGAGCCGTTCGTGCGCACCGCCCGGGCCAAGGGCGTGCGGGAGCGCCGGGTGGTCGGCAAGCACGGGCTGCGGCCCGCGCTGACCCCGGTGGTCACCATGCTCGGCATGGACCTCGGCGGCCTGCTGGCCGGCGCGGTGATCACCGAGCAGCTGTTCGGCCTGCCCGGGGTCGGCAAGCTCTTCGCCCAGTCCCTGGGCACCTCCGACCAGCCCGTGGTGATGGGCGTGACGCTGTTGGCCTCGTTCTTCATCGTCGTGTCCAACCTGGTCGTGGACGTGCTCTACGCCTTCATCGACCCGCGAGCGAGGCTGTCGTGACGCTGCTCGAAGTCCACAACCTCGAAGTCGAGTTCAAGACCCCCGACGGCCTGGTCAAGGCCGTCAAGGGAGTCGACTTCTCGGTCGACCGGGGGCAGGTGCTCGGCCTGGTCGGCGAGTCCGGCTCCGGAAAGTCCGTCACCTCACTGGCCGTCATGGGCCTGCACCGCGGCGCCAAGGTGACCGGTTCGGTGAAGTTCGACGGCACCGAGCTGATCGGCGCCCCCCAGGAGACCGTGCGCAAGCTGCGCGGCCGCCGGATGGCGATGGTCTTCCAGGACGCGCTGACCGCGCTGCACCCGTACTTCACCATCGGCGACCAGATCGCCGAGGCGCACCGGGAGCACTACGGCTCCAGCCGCAAGGTGGCCTGGGCCCGGGCCGTCGAGGTGCTCGGCGACGTGGGCATCCCCGAGCCGGCCCGCCGGGCCGGGGAGTACCCGCACCAGTTCTCCGGCGGCATGCGCCAGCGCGCGATGATCGCGCTGGCCCTGGCCTGCGAGCCCGAGCTGATCATCGCCGACGAGCCGACCACCGCGCTCGACGTCACGGTGCAGGCCCAGGTGCTCGACCTGCTGGTCAAGCTCAAGGACGAGCGCGGCCTCGGCGTCATCATGATCACCCACGACCTCGGGGTGATCGCCCGGGTGGCCGACGAGGTGCTGGTGATGTACGGCGGCTCGGCCGTCGAACAGGCCGGTGCGGACACCCTGTTCGGGGCGCCCCGGCACCCGTACACCCGCGGCCTGCTGGACTCGCTGCCCCGGCTGGACGGCGAGGGCGAGTCCCTGCGGGCCATCCCGGGCAGCCCGCCCTCGCTGCTCACCCCGCCGGCCGGCTGCGTCTTCCACCCGCGCTGCGCCGTCTACGCGCAGTCCCCGCACGAGGCCTGCACCGCCCAGCGCCCGCCGCTGATCACGGTGGCCCCGGCCCACCGCAGCGCCTGCAGCCACCCCGAGGTGACCGAATGACGACCCCCCTCATGCAGGTCAGCGGCCTCGGCATGACCTACCCCGCCCGCCGGCGCGGCGCCGGGATCAAGGCGGTGGACGGGCTCGACTTCGAGGTCCGGGCCGGCGAGACGCTCGGCCTGGTCGGCGAGTCCGGCTGCGGCAAGTCGACCACCGGGCGGATGCTGGTGCGGCTGCTCGACCCGACGGCGGGTCAGGTGCGCTTCGAGGGCCAGGACATCAGCGGGCTGAGCCAGCGCGAGCTGCGCCCGCTGCGGGCCAAGCTGCAGATCATCTTCCAGGACCCGTTCGCCTCGCTGAACCCCCGGCAGACGGTCCAGCAGATCATCAGCGCGCCGCTGCGGGCCCAGGGCGTGTCCAAGGCCCAGCAGGCCAAGGAGGTCCGCGAGCTGATCCAGCTGGTCGGCCTGGCCCCCGAGCACCTGGAGCGCTACCCGCACCAGTTCTCCGGCGGCCAGGCGCAGCGGATCGGCATCGCCCGGGCGCTGGCCACCCGGCCCGCGCTGGTGGTGGCGGACGAGCCGGTCTCGGCGCTGGACGTCTCGATCCAGGCGCAGATCGTCGGCCTGCTGGAGCGGCTGCAGCGCGAGCTGGGCGTCGCCTACGTCTTCATCGCGCACGACCTGGCGGTGGTCAAGCACCTCAGCCACCGGGTCGCCGTGATGTACCTCGGCCGGATCGTCGAGATCGGCGAGAAGGACCAGGTGTACGCCGACCCGGCGCACCCCTACACCAAGGCCCTGCTCTCCGCGGTACCGCTGCCCGACCCGGCGGCGGAGCGGGCCAGGGAGCGGATCGTGCTGCTCGGTGACCCGCCGAGCCCCGCGAACCCGCCGAGCGGGTGCACCTTCCACCCCCGGTGCCCCAAGGCCCAGGAGATCTGCCGCAGCGAGGTACCCCTGCTGCAGCTGACCTCCGGGCCGGGCGAGCGGCAGGTCGCCTGCCACTTCCCCGAGAACGAGGACAGCGCGGCGAGCTGACCGACGCGGTACCCGGCCCGGCCATCCCACGGGCCGGGTACCGCGCCCCCTTCTACTTCCCCCCACACGAGGACGACGGGCCCACCCGGCCCCGCACACTCCCGGTCGGGCGCGGTGGGGACCCTGACGAGGACCGCGCCCGACCGGGATCCGTCCCGAGCAAGCCCGAGAGAGGCAACACCCCTGTGGCAACCCTGAGCTGGGACGGCAGCGCACCGCCCTCCGGCCGGACCGAGACCACCCGGGAGCTGGCCACCGCCGTCCCGGGCCTGCGCCTGCGGGCCACCGCGATCGGCGCACCGGAGCTGGCCGTCACGGTGACCGGCACCGACCGGCTGCTGCTGATCGAGGCCGACCCGGTCGGTGCCACGGACGAACTGCCGGCCCGGGTCCGGATCGACTGGCGGCTGCCCTGCACCGGTGCCACCGCGCTCTGGCGCCCGAACACCGACAGCCGCTGGCTGCCGCCCTCCTGGAGCACGCCGCGCGAGGCCTCGCTGGCCGCCGGCGCCCCGATCGGCTCGCTGGTCGGGGCCGGCGACGCGGCGCTGTGCAGCTACGCGGTGGCCGAGCCGGTCGGCCCGGTGCGGATCGGCGAGGGCGTGGTCGAGGAGACCGGCGAGTTCACCGCCTGGGTCGAGCAGCAGGGCCGGCTCCGGCTGCGCCTGGACCTGACGGGCCGTCACTTCAGCGACACCGTGCGGGAGCTGGTGCGCTGGTGGGAGGCGCTGAGCACGGTCCGGGTGCCGGACGAGGCCTTCGACCCGGTCTTCTGCACCTGGTACGCCAGGCACCTGGAGATCACCGCCCCCGAGGTGGAGCGGCTGGCTGCGCTGGCCGCCCCGCTCGGCTTCGGCGCGGTGATCGTGGACGACGGCTGGCAGACCCCGGAGACCACCCGCAGCTACGCCACCGCGGGCGACTGGGAGCCGGCCTTCCCGGACTTCGGCGAGCACGTGCAGCGGGTGCAGGACCTGGGCCTGGCCTACCTGCTCTGGTGCGCGCTGCCGTTCGCCGGCGACCGCAGCGCCCTCGGGCGGCGGTTCGCCGGGCGGCACCTGGCCCACCGGGAGGAGCTGGACACCTCGGTGCTGGACCCGGCGGTCCCCGAGGTCCGGGCCCACCTGGTGGCCCGGATCGGCGAACTGGTCGGCAAGTACGGGCTGGACGGGCTCAAGCTCGACTTCATCGACACCTTCGCCCGCTGCGGCGGCGACGTCGAGGGCGTGCGGCTGCTGCTCGCCGAGCTGGCCGAGGTGCTGCCGGCCGGGCTGCTGGTCGAGCACCGCCAGCCCTACGTCGGCCCGGGCCTGTGGCCGTACGCGACCATGGTGCGGGCCACCGACTGCCCGCACAACGCCGCCGAGAACCGCCAGCGCACCACCGACCTGCGGCTCACCGCGGGCCCGCTCGCGGTGCACGCCGACCCGCTGACCTGGCACCCGGACGAGTCGCCGACCGAGATCGCGGTGCTGCTCCAGCAGGTGCTGTTCGCCACCCCGCAGGTGTCGGTGGACCTCGGGGCGCAGGGCCCGGAGCAGCTGGCCGCGCTGCGCTTCTGGCTGGGCGTCGCCCGCGAGCACGTGGAACTGCTGCAGCGCGGCCGGTTCCGCGCCTACCGCCCCGAACTGGGCTACCCCCTGCTGGAGTCGGCGGACGGCGCGGCCCGGGCCTTCGGCCGCTACGCGCCGGTGCCGATCGAGGCGGACGCCGAGTGGTCGCTGCTGCTGGTGGCCAACGCCGACCCGGATCCGGGGGTGCGGCTCAGCTTCCCGGAGCCGCCGGGCCGGGTGACGGTGCTGGTGCACGGCGCCCGGGGCGAGGTGCTCAGCGAGTACGTCACCGACTGCGGCGGCGAACTGACCGTCACGGCGCCGCGCGGCTCGTTGCTGACGCTGCGTCGGTGATCGACCGAACGCGAAAGGGGGCCCGGCCGATCGGCCGGGCCCCCTTCCGTGCGTGCTAGAGGCCCAGCGCCGAGCGCAGGAAGGCCAGTTCGGCGGCGACCATCAGCTCGTTGCTGCCCTCCGGGGTCAGGTGGCTGATCCCCGGCAGCGGCAGCACGCTGTGCGGTCGGCCGGCGGCGTGCAGCGCGGCGGACAGCCGCAGGGTGTGCGAGGGGTGCACGTTGTCGTCCGCCAGGCCGTGGATCAGCAGCAGCGGGCGGGACAGTGACGGGGCGTCGGGGAGCAGGCAGTCGGCCTGGTAGACCTCCGGGTGCTCCTGCGGCAGGCCGAGGTAGCGCTCGGTGTAGGCGGTGTCGTAGGTGCGGAAGTCGGTCGGGCCGGCGCCGGCCGAGGCGGCGTGGAACAGGTCCGGGCGGCGCAGCACCGCCATCGCGGCCAGGTAGCCGCCGTAGGACCAGCCGCGCACCGCGACCCGCCCGAGGTCGAGGTCCGGCTCCCGCTCGCCGAGCGCGAGCAGCCCGGCCACCTGGTCGTCCAGGGTGACCTGGGAGAAGCCGCGGAAGACCGCCTTGCTGAAGGCCGGCGAGACGAACGGGGTGCCCCGGTTGTCCACGGTGACCACGGCGAAGCCCTGGTCGGCCCACCACTGGCGCAGCTGCCAGCGGCGCGGCTCGTTGACCACGGCCTGGAAGCCGGGCCCGCCGTAGACGTCCAGCAGCACCGGCAGCCGCTCGCCGGCCCGGTGGTCCCGCGGGAACACCACGGCGCTGGGCAGGCCGAGTTCGGTGAGCCGGGCCAGCCGGGGGCGCACCGGGTAGGGCAGCGGCTCGGAGAGGTCGGCCAGTTCGACCGCCCGGCCGGCCCGCAGGACCCGGCGGCTGGTGCCGTCGGGGGTGGTGGAGATCAGCAGCAGGCTCTCGCCGGCGGCCAGCGCGCAGTGCAGGCCCGGGCCCGCGGTGAGCCGCTCCAGGCTGCCGTCGGCCGGGTCCACGGCCAGCACCTGCTGGTCGGCCGGGTCGCCGTCGGTGGCCTCGATCAGCAGCCGCCCGCCGAGCCGGCCGACCACCCGGCGCACCTGGACGTCCGCCGGGGTGAGCAGCCGGCCGTCCAGTGCGAGGGCGCGGGCCGCGCCGTCCGGGGTGTCGGCGGAGGTGAGCAGCGCACCGCCGGGCAGCCGGGCCGGGGTGCCGGGCAGGTCGTCCACCCAGCAGGCGTCCTCGGTGCGGGAGAGCTCGACCGTCTTGCCGGTGGCCGGGTCGGCGCCGAGCAGCAGCACCCGCTGCTGCAGCCGGTCGGCGACGGTCAGCAGGATTTCTCCCGACTCGTCCCAGTCGGCCGCGCAGACGTACGGGTAGCTCTCGGCGTCCCAGTCCAGCCGCACCCTCCCCCAGCCTTCGGCCGGGGGTGCCCCCATGCCGTCCAGCCCGAGCACCCAGAGCTGCACGTCCGCGTTGGGCCCGCCGGCCTGCGGGTAGGCGAAGGACTCGGCGGGCCGGTCCGGGTGGGCCGGGTCGGCGAAGTGCCGCAGCGGCAGCGCGGACTCGTCCACCCGGGCGGCCAGCACGGCGCGGCCGTCCGGCGCCCACCAGTGGCCGCGGTGCCGGCCGAGCTCCTCGGCGGCGGCGAACTCGGCCACGCCCCAGCGGGCGCCGTCGGCCGGGCTGAGCGGCTGCTCGCGGCCGGTCAGGTGCAGCGCGTCGGCGCAGACGTAGGCGATCGCCGAGCCGTCGGCGTTCGGGCGCGGGTCGAAGACCGGGCCGGCCGCCGGGATCGGCTCGACGCCCTCGCGGCGGGCCCGGAAGAGCCGGCCGTCGAGGGCGAAGACGGCGGTGTGCCCGTCGGGAGTGGCGGCGAAGCTGCCGATGCCCCGGGCGAACAGCCGGGTGCGCTCGCGCAGTCGGCGTTCGGCCGGGGGGAGGTCGGCCGGGTCGCCGGTGCGGCCGGGCAGGAGCTGGGCGGGGTCGGCCAGCAGGTGCTCCTGACCGGTCGTCAGGTCGAGTTGCCAGAGCCGGTCGTGGGCGTCGCGGGGGCCGGCCGAGCGGAGCAGCAGCAGCCGCTCGCCGTCGGCGGAGAAGCTGAAGGCGCGGGGCGCGCCGTAGCTGAATCGGCCCGTGGCGGCGCTCAGCGCGAGAAAGTGGTCGTCAACAGTCACGGCCCGATGGTTGCCCCAGTGCGGGCCGTTCGGCTAGAAATGTGCAGTGTGAAATGTCACACAGCAACTGCTGGAGAGCCGCCCGAGCCGATCGTCGACGCGGCCGGACTCTTCGACCTCGATCCCACCGTCGCCCACCTCAACCACGGCTCCTACGGCACCGTCCCGCGCGAGGTCGCCGCGGCCCAACAGGCGCTGCGCCGGGAGCAGGAGGCCGACCCGGACGGCTTCTTCCTCACCGCCCCCGCCCGGGTGGCCGAGGCCCGCCGGGCGGTCGCCGGGCTGTTCGGCGCCGACCCGGCGGGCCTGGCGCTGCTGACCAACGTCACCGAGGCGGCCGCCGTCGCGCTGGACAGCATCCCGTTCGAGCCCGGCGACGAGATCCTGGTGACCGACCACGGCTACGGCGTGGTCAACCTGGCCGCCGAGCGCCGGGCCGCCGAGTGCGGCGCCACCGTCCGGGTGGCCGCCGTGCCGCTGGACGCCGCCGACCCGGCCGAGGCCGTGCTGGCCGCCGTCACCGACCGGACCAGGGCGGCGGTGCTGGACCGGATCACCTCGCCGACTGCCCGGGAGATCGCCACCCCGGCCCTGCTCCGGGCCCTCGCCGACCGCGGGGTGACCACCCTGGTGGACGCCGCGCACGCGCCCGGGATGCTGCCCGTGGACCTGGCGGTCGAACCGGCCGACTTCTGGTTCGGCAACCTGCACAAGTGGGCCTTCGCCCCGCGCCCCACCGCCGTGCTCGCGGTCTCCGCGGCCTGGCGCGAACGGGTGCGCCCGCTCACCTACTCCTGGGAGCACGGGGGCGGCTTCCCCGGGAACGTCGAGTGGCGCGGCACCGCCGACTACACCGGCTGGCTGGCCGCGCCCGCCGCACTGGCGCTGCTGGAGCGGCTGGGCCCGGAGCGGGTGCGCGAGCACAACGCGCGGCTGGCCGAGTACGGGCGCCGACTGCTGGTCGAGCACGCGGGCCTGGGGGAGCTGCCGACCACCGCCGGGGTCTCGATGGCCGCGGTGCGGCTGCCGGCCGGGGTGGCCGAGACCGAGGAACAGGTCCGGCCGCTGATGGCCGAGGTGCTGGCGAAACTGGGCACCCGGGTCGCGGTCCGGCCGTGGCCGGGCGGCGGGGTGCTGCGGATCAGCGCGCAGGTCTACAACCGGCCCGCGGAGTACCGCCGGCTGGCCGAGGGCCTCGGTGCGCTGCTCACACCTCCAGGGTGGCCTCGATCTGCCTGAGCTGGTGGCGGGCCATCGCCAGGTTGGACCGGCTGCGGGCGAGCGCCAGGTAGAGGAAGAGCCCGCGGCTGGTCTGCTGGGTCAGCGGCCGGATCATGTGGTACTGCCCGGTGAGCGTGATGAGGATGTCCTCGATCGTGTTGTCGTGCAGGTTGAGCAGCTCCATGGTGCGCATCTTGGCCCGCACCACGTCGGTGTTCCCGGCCGCGGCCACCTCCAGGTTGAGCTCGGCGTTGTCCCCGAGGGTGCCCAGCGCCATGCCGCTGCTGTAGTCCACCAGGGCCACCCCGATCGCGCCCTCGATGGTCATCGCGTCCTTGAGCGCGCTCTCCACGTTCACCACGGCAGTTCCCCTCTCGATCACGGGTGCCCTCGATTGCGGGCTGCCCCGACTGTAGGGAGCACGGCAACGCGGAGTTGACGGATGAACACAGCTGTTCCGATTGCGACCGGGAGTGCCCGGAAGTGACCGTCAGCGGTGGGCAAAACGGTGTGATCGATGTCAGCCCAGGCGGGTAACCTCAGGCTGAGATGCAGGAACAGCACACCCGTGACCCCAGGAGCAGCGCCCTGTCCGCCGAAGAGATGAGCCCCGCCGAGGCCTATGCGGCCTCCCGTAGTCGCGCGCAGCAGAGCGCCTCGCTGCGCGGTTTCCAGGAGCTCTACGACTTCCCGCTCGACCCCTTCCAGCTGGAGGCCTGCCAGGCCCTGGAGGCGGGCCAGGGCGTCCTGGTCGCCGCCCCCACCGGCTCCGGCAAGACGATCGTCGGCGAGTTCGCCGTGCACCTGGCGCTGGCCGGCGGCCGCAAGTGCTTCTACACCACGCCGATCAAGGCCCTGTCCAACCAGAAGTACGCCGACCTGGTCAAGCGCTACGGCGCCGCCAAGGTCGGCCTGCTCACCGGCGACAACACGGTCAACGGCGACGCGCCCGTGGTGGTGATGACCACCGAGGTGCTGCGCAACATGCTCTACGCCGGCTCGCGCACCCTGGACGGCCTCGGCTACGTGGTGATGGACGAGGTGCACTACCTCGCCGACCGGTTCCGCGGCGCGGTCTGGGAGGAGGTGATCATCCACCTGCCCGAGTCCGTCACCCTGGTCTCGCTCTCCGCCACCGTCTCCAACGCCGAGGAGTTCGGCGACTGGCTGGACACCGTGCGCGGCGGCACCAAGGTGATCGTCGCCGAGCACCGCCCGGTGCCGCTGTGGCAGCACGTGATGGCCGGCAACCGGATGTACGACCTGTTCTCCAACCCGGACGAGGACGGCCGCCCGCGCGGCAACCAGAAGAACCCGGGCAAGGCGGTCAACCCCGAGCTGGTCCGGCTGGCCCGCTCCGAGGCCGACCGCAACCCGCGGTTCGCCGGCCGCGGCCGGGGCCGCTCGATGCCGAACGGCCGGCCCAACCGGGTCTGGACCCCGGGCCGGGCCGACGTGATCGACCGGCTGGACGCCGAGGGCCTGCTGCCCGCGATCACCTTCATCTTCAGCCGGGCCGGCTGCGAGGCCGCCGTCCAGCAGGTGCTGCACTCCGGGCTGCGGCTCAACTCCGACCAGGAGCGCCGCCAGGTCCGCGAGATCGTCGAGGAGCGCACCGCCGCGATCCCGGACGAGGACCTGCACGTGCTCGGCTACTACGAGTGGCTGGACGCGCTGGAGCGCGGGGTCGCCGCGCACCACGCCGGCATGCTGCCCCGGTTCAAGGAAGTGGTCGAGGAGCTCTTCCTCAAGGGCCTGGTCAAGGCGGTCTTCGCGACCGAGACGCTGGCGCTGGGCATCAACATGCCGGCCCGCTCGGTGGTGCTGGAGAAGCTGGTCAAGTGGAACGGCGAGGCGCACGCCGACCTCACCCCCGGCGAGTACACCCAGCTCACCGGCCGGGCCGGGCGGCGCGGCATCGACGTCGAGGGCCACGCCGTGGTGCTCTGGCAGCGCGGCCTGGACCCGGAGGTGCTGGCCGGTCTGGCCGGCACCCGCACCTACCCGCTGCGCTCCTCCTTCAAGCCGTCCTACAACATGGCGGTCAACCTGGTCGCCCAGTTCGGCCGGCACCGCTCCCGGGAGCTGCTGGAGACCTCCTTCGCCCAGTTCCAGGCCGACCGCTCGGTGGTCGGGATCTCCCGGCAGGTGCAGAAGAACGAGGAGGGCCTGGCCGGCTACCAGGAGGCGATGACCTGTCACCTCGGCGACTTCCAGGAGTACATGGGCCTGCGCCGGCAGCTGAAGGACCGGGAGAACGACCTGGCCCGGGAGGGCAGCAGCCAGCGCCGGTCCGCCGCGATCGAGTCGATCGAGGCGCTCAAGCCGGGTGACGTGATCCACGTGCCGACCGGCCGGTTCGCCGGCCTGGCCCTGGTGCTCGACCCGGGCCTGCCGCCGGTCAGCCGCTCGCGCGGCGGCCTGCGGCACCCCGACTACCAGGACGGGCCGCGCCCGGTGGTGCTCACCGCCGAGCGGCAGGTCAAGCGGCTCGCGATGATCGACTTCCCGCACCCGGTGGTGCCGATCGAGCGGCTGCGGATCCCCAAGTCCTTCAACCCGCGCAGCCCGCAGTCCCGCCGCGACCTGGCCTCCACGCTGCGCACCAAGGCCGGCCACCTGGAGCCCGAGCGGTTCCGCAAGGGCCGGGCCGCGGCCGCCGACGACCCGGAGATCTCCCGGCTGCGCACCGAGCTGCGGGCCCACCCCTGCCACGGCTGCAACGACCGCGAGGACCACGCCCGCTGGTCCGAGCGCTACCACCGGCTGCACCGCGACACCGAGGTGCTGGAGCGCAGGATGCGCTCGCGCACCCACACCATCGCGCGCACCTTCGACCGGGTCTGCGGGCTGCTCGGCGACCTCGGCTACCTCTCCGGGGACACCGTGACGCCGGACGGCAAGCGGCTCGGCCGGCTCTACGGCGAGCTGGACCTGCTCGCCTCGGAGTGCATCCGGGAGGGCGTCTGGCAGGGCCTGGCCGCCGCCGAACTGGCCGCCTGCGCCTCGGCGCTGGTCTACGAGGCCCGCCAGGCGGACGACGCCGGCGCGCCCCGGCTGCCGGAGGGCAAGGCCAAGGACGCGCTGGGCCGGATGGTGCGGATCTGGGGCCACCTGGACGCGCTGGAGGAGCAGCACCGGATCAGCACCGCCGAGGGCGTGGGCCAGCGCGAGCCCGACCTGGGCTTCGCCTGGGCCGCCTACCGCTGGGCGCTGGGCCACTCGCTGGACCAGGTGCTGCGGGACGCCGAGATGCCGGCCGGCGACTTCGTCCGCTGGACCAAGCAGCTGATCGACGTGCTCGGCCAGATCCAGGACGCGGCCGGCGACGACGCCGAGCTGCGCGGCACCGCCCGCAAGGCGGTGGACGGGCTGCGGCGCGGCATCATCGCCTACTCCTCGGTGGGCTGACGCGGCATCACGAGGGCCCCGGGTGCGTGCACCCGGGGCCCTCGACGTCCGCTCAGCCGAGCTGGAAGGTGGCCTCGACCGGGTAGTGGTCGCTGGGCGCGTTGGTGTCCAGCTGGCCGGCCGTCCAGCCCGACTGCGGGTCGAACAGCGTGCTCACCTGCGGCAGCGCCACCGGCACCGGGCGGCCCGGGGCGTTGAGGTAGCCGAGGTAGTCCAGGTCGTCGTCGTAGTTCGACGGGAAGGTCTCGATGCCGGACATGTACTGGCACCAGGAGGAGACGGTGCAGTCCATGGTGGTCAGCTGGGTGTTCGGGTTGGTGGCCGGAGTGCCGAGCACACCGCCCACCGCGGCCTGGGCGTTGGCGTAGTCGCCGCGCGACTGGCCGTTGTAGTACTCCACGTTGAGGTCGCCGCCGAAGAGCACCGGCGCGGTGCTGCCGACGATGCCGTTGACCCAGCCCTTGATCTCGCCCAGCTGGGCCAGCCGGGTGGCCTGGGTGGTGTCGGTGGAGGTGTCCGACTCGTCGGCCTGCAGGTGGGTGCCGGCCACCCAGGTCTTCACCCCGCCCTTGTCCACCTGGACCAGCGCGGCGCCCTTGTCCGCGTGGTAGTCCCAGGTGCCGTAGGTGGAGTTCGAGAAGACGTGCTGGTACTGCGCGGTGATCGGGTACTTCGACAGGATCATCGTCCCGCCGTTGATCACGAACGGGGAGCTGGAGCAGTTGCCGCTGGTGCCGTTCCAGCCGCCCCCCGAGCAGGTGCCGCCGACCACCGGAGTCCGGTAGGGGTAGAGGTCGGCCAGGTTGCTGTTGATGTCGCTGTTCGAGGAGTCGTTGAACGCCTCGTCCAGGATCACCACGTCGGCGCTGTGCTGACGGATGATCGACTCGATCACCGGCGTCCGGGTGGCGGCCTGCTCGTTCTGGCTCCAGTCCACCACCGAGGTGCCGAGGTCGACGTTCCAGGCGAAGACCGACAGGGTGTGCGGGGTGTCGGCCGAGGCGGTCTGGGTGCCACTGAGCAGCGCGGTGGCGGAGGCGGCGGCGAACAGCGCGGCAGCGGTGCGGCGCAGGGTCATGGGGTCAGGGCTCCGAGGGTGTGGGGCGAGCGGTGCATGACGCCCGGAACCGTAGCTACTCGCGGGTACCTCCCGACGAACGGCAAACGACGACTTCCCCGCGGGAAGGTGTCCGTACAAGGGCACCCTGATGGAGGGCCAGTTGTCTGGCCAACACCGGCCTCACACAGAACCCGCGGCCAGGGTGTCCAGCAGCCGGGTCACCGAGGTGCCCAGGCCCCACCGCGCGGTGAGTTCCTCCAGGCTGATCGGGTCGAGCGGCTCGGCGGGCAGCGCCGGGTCGAAGGCCGGCAGCGGGACGTCGGTGGCGACACGGACCACGGTGGGGGCGACGTCGAGGTAGGCGGCGCCTTCGAGGATGTTCTTGCGGCGGGCCGGGGTGAGCTTGGACAGCGGGTCGGCGGCAGCGGCGCGGATGCCGGCCAGGTCGCCGTACTCGCGGATGAGTTGGGTGGCGGTCTTCTCGCCGATGCCCTTCACGCCCGGCAGGCCGTCGCTCGGGTCGCCGCGCAGCGCGGCCATGTCGGCGTACTCGGTGCCGGTGACGCCGTACTTCTCGCGCAGGGCGGCCTCGTCGACGACCTCGGCGTTGCCGACACCCTTGACCGGGTAGATGACCTGCACGCCCCGGGCGTCGTCGACCAGTTGGAAGAGGTCCCGGTCGCCGGTGACGATCCGCACCGGGCCGGCGGCCCTGGTGGCCAGGGTGCCGATCACGTCGTCCGCCTCGTAGCCGGGGACGCCGATCCGGGCGATCCCGAGGGCGTCCAGGACCTGCTCGATCACCGGGACCTGGGGGGAGAGGGTGTCCGGCACCTCCTCCTCGCCCGGTTCGCCCTCGGGGGCCAGCCGGTGGGTCTTGTAACTGGGGATCAGGTCCACCCGCCACTGCGGGCGCCAGTCGGCGTCCATGCAGGCGACCAGCTGGTCGGGGCGGTGGTCCTGGACCAGCCGGGTGATGAAGTCCAGCAGTCCCCGGACGGCGTTCACCGGAATGCCGTCCGGGGACTTCATGGACTCGGGCACGCCGAAGTAGGCCCGGAAGTAGAGGCTGGCGGAGTCGAGGAGCATCAGGCGCGGTGCGGTCACGGCCCGATTATCGCGGCCCGCACCGTCAGTCGGGCAGCCGCACCGCCGCGCCGGTCACCCGCACCCGGGGATCGCCGGCGTGCAGGGCCACCCGCAACTCGCCGGGGCTGCCCAGGTCCTCGCCCTGGTGCAGGGTCAGCTCGGCCTGCTCCGGCACCGCGCCGAGCTCGCGCAGGTAGGCGCCGAAGGCGGCCGCCGCCGCGCCGGTGGCCGGGTCCTCCACCACGCCGCCGACCGGGAACGGGTCGCGCACGTGGAAGACGGTCGGCCCGGCCGCCCAGACCAGCTGAAGGGTGATCAGGTCACGGGCCGTCATGAAGGCGGCCAGCCGGTCGAAGTCGTAGTCCAGGTCGGCCAGCCGCTCCCGGGTGCCGGCGGCCAGCACCAGGTGGCGGGCGCCGGCGTAGGCGATCCGCGGCGGCAGCTCGGCGTTCAGCTCCGCCTCGGACCAGCCGAGCGCGGCCAGCGCCTCGGCGAGGTCGGCGGGCGAGACCGGCTCGGTGTGCGGCTCGACGCTGGTCAGGGTGGCCCGCAGCACCCCGTCCGGGCCGGCGGCCACGGTCACCGGCACGGTGCCGGCCCCGGTCTCGAAGACCAGGTCGCCGGGTCCGGTGAGCTCGCCGAGCGCCACCGCCGTGGCGATCGTGGCGTGGCCGCAGAACGGCACCTCCATGGCCGGGGCGAAGTAGCGCACCCGGTAGTGCCGCTCGCCCAGCTCGGTGAGGAAGGCGCTCTCCGAGTAGCCCAGCTCGGCGGCGATCGCGAGCATCTGCTCGTCCGTCAGCCCGTCGGCGGCGGGCACCACACCGGCCTTGTTGCCGCCGGCCGGATCGGTGGTGAAGGCCGCGTACCGCAGTATCTCCGTCATGGTCCGTCAGGCTACTCAGTGCTCGTGCGGGCCGCTGCGGTGCACGGGGCCGTGCGAGTCGGCGCAGTGGTCGGCGGCGGGGCCCGCGCCGGGGTCGGTGATCTGCAGCAGCCGCTGGTCGTCGTCCTCGCCCACGTGGTCCACCTGGAGGGTGGTGTGGGTGATCCGGTACTCCTCGCGCAGCTTGCGCTGCAGGTCGCGGCGGACGGCGTGGCAGTCGCCGGCGGGCGCCACCAGGATGTGCGCGGACAGGGCCGGCTGGCCCGAGGTGATCTCCCAGACGTGCAGGTCGTGGATCTCCTCCACCTGCTCGGTGGCGACCAGCCGGTCGGCCAGCGCGTCCGGGTCCACCCCGGCGGGGGCGGCCTCCAGGAAGATCCGGCCGGAGTCCCGGACCAGCCCGATGCCGGCCCGCAGCATCAGCGCCACCACGATCAGCGAGGCGATCGCGTCGGCCCGGGCGAAGCCGGTGGTGAGCATCACCGCACCGGCGACGGCGGTGGCGATGAACGCGTAGAGGTCGGTCAGCACGTGCTGGAAGGCGCCCTCGACGTTGAGCGAGCTGCGGTTGGCCTTCGACATGCACCAGGCGGCCGCGATGTTCACCACGATCCCGACCAGCGCGGTGATCAGCACCAGCGAGCCGTGCACCTCGGGCGGCGAGACCAGCCGCCGGACCGACTCGTAGCCCAGCCAGGCGGACAGCACCAGCAGGGTGACGCCGTTGGCCTGGGCGGAGAGGATCTCGGCCCGCTTGAGCCCGTAGGTGTAGCCGCCGCGGGCCGGCCGGGCGGCCAGCCGCATGGCGACCAGGGCGAGCACGATCGAGGCGGCGTCGGTCAGCATGTGCGCCGCGTCCGAGATCAGCGCCAGCGAGCGGGCGGCGAAGCCGACCACCACCTCGACCGCCATGAAGGCGGTGATCAGGGCGAGCGCGCTGGTCAGCCAGCGCCGGTCGGCGTCGGCGGCGACCCCGTGCGAGTGGCCGCCGTGGCCGTGGCCGTGGCCGTGGCCGTGGTCGTGCGAGTGGCCGTGCTCCTGCTCGTGGTCGTGACCGTCCTCGTGGTCGTGGCTGTGCTCGTGCCCGTGGTCGGAGCCGAGCGCGGACTGCTGGTCGAGGTGGCCGGCCATCGCGGGGTCTCCTGAAACGCCGAAGGTGGTCGAGGACAGGTGTCCTGCAGGGAAGTGAACCCCAGATCGGAGAAAGATCCAAAGGCTGCACTGGTGACCGTTGTCGTTCCACTTTCCACCCCGGCCACACCCGTCGCCCGCTGCGCACTCTCACGGAAAACTCAGGTGAATTGGGCCGATTGTGCCGTCGCTTTGATTTCCCGCTTAACCATCGGGCCATACATTTCCGGGTGTGAGCGAAACGAAGATTCCGGCCGGGTGGTACCCGGACCCGAAGGACACCACGACCGTCCCCCGCCCCGAGCGCTGGTGGGACGGCAACGGCTGGACGGCCACCACCCGCCCGGGCCCCGGCGCCCCGGCCACCGACCCGGACGGCGAGCCGACCACCGTGCTGGAGGGCACGGTGCTGGCCGACGACGGCACCGTGCGCTTCCCCGAACCGCCGGCGGAGGCGGTGGACGGCGCGGCGGAGGGCGCCGCCCACCCGGAGCAGGGCCACCCCTACCCGTACCCCTACTCGGCCGCGCCGAAGAAGCCCTCGCTGGCCGCCCGGCTCGGCCGCAAGGCGATGGTCGCGGCGGCGGTGGCCGGCGTGCTGGGCCTGGCGATCGGCTCCGGCGCGACCTACCTGGCGACCCGTCAGCACGACGACCAGCACGCCAGCGCCGCCCCGGTGCAGCAGCAGAACCCGCAGAACGGCTACGGCGGCGGCCACCGCGGCGGCGGCTCGGGCGGCTCCGGCGGTTCGGGCGGTCTGGGCGGTTCGGGAGGCGGCCTGGGCGGTTCCGGTGGTGGCCAGGGCGGCGGCATCCCGGGCCTGGGCGGCTCCGGCGGCGGTCAGGGCGGCGGCATCCCGGGCCTCGGCGGCTCCGGCGGCGGCATCCCCGGACTCGGCGACGGCACCCAGGCGATCGACCTGGTCAATGGCATCTCGCTGCCCATCCCGAGCGGTTGGAAGGCGGCGACCGCCGACGACGGCACCGCCTTCATGGACGTCGGCGAGTACGCCTGCCCCGGCGCCAACAGCTCCAGCCCGCCCTGCTCGCTGGGCAGCGTCAACACCGCCCGGGTCAAGGGCACCGACCCGAAGACCGCGGCCGAGCAGGACATCGGCACGCTCGCGAACGCCGCCTACGGCCCGAAGATCAAGTCCCACCAGGAGCTCAAGTCCGAGGCGGTCACCGTGGCGGGCCGCAACGGCTACCTGGTCCGCTGGCAGGTCGTCGCCCAGCAGGGCAACAACGGCACGGTGGAGAGCGTGGTCTTCCCGACCGCCGACGGCCGCGGCCTGGTCGCGGTGGAGCTCGGCTTCGACATCGCCGACAAGGCCCCCGCGGTCTCCCAGATGGACACCATCGTCGGCGGGATCAAGGACTTCGACGGGACCAGCGCCGGCGGTGGCAGCGGCGCCGGCGGAACCGGCGGCACCAACACCTGAGTCCCGGTCAGCTCACACCGACGCGTCAGGGCCCGCCACCACGGCGGGCCCTGACGGTCAGCCGGCCGACCGCGCGGTCACAGGAAGGTCCGGCCCTCGCCGCGGTAGGTCGGCACCGTCTCCACCACCCGGTCGCCGCGCACCAGGTGCAGCTCGGCGAACCGCTCGCACAGCTCCCCGGCCTTGGCGTGCCGGAACCAGACCCGGTCGCCGATCAGCAGGTCGTCCGCGGCCGCCCCCAGCAGCGGGGTCTGCACCTCGCCGGCCGCCTCCTGCGGGTCGTAGCGCAGGCCCTCGGGCAGGTAGGGCTCGGGCAGCCGGTCCGCCCCGACCGGGCCGGAGGCGGGGTAGCCGCCGCCCAGCACCGTCACCACGCCCACCCCGGGCCGGCGCACCACCGGCTGGGCGAAGAGCGCGGCCGGCCGGCCCCGGAACGCTCGGTAGTTGTCGAAGAGCCGCGGCTGGTAGAGCCCCGAGCCGGCCGCCACCTCGGTGACCGCCGCCTCGGCCGCCGTCCGGGCCACGCTGCCGGTGCCGCCGCCGTTGACGAACTCCAGCCCCGGGACCACCCGGCGCACCGCGCGGACCACCGCGGCCCGCCGGTCGGCCAGCTCCGCGGTCGCCCTGGCCTGCATCAGCCGGATCGCCGCCGATCGCACCGGCCGGCCCGCGAGCCGGTCGCCGACCCCGGCGATGTGGCCCTCGTAGGCCATCAGGCCGACCACCGCGAAGCCCGGCCGGCGCTCCACCAGCTCGGCCAGCTCGGCCAGTTGCTCCGGGGTGCGCAGCGGCGAGCGCCGGGCGCCGACCCGCAGCCGCCCGCCCAGCAGGTGCAGCGAGGTGTCCAGCTCCAGGCAGACCCGGACCCGCTCGCCGCCGCCGCGGGCCGCGTCGATCAGCTCCAGCTGCGCCGGGTCGTCCACCAGCACGGTGACCCGGGCGGCCAGTTCGGGATCGGCGGTCAGCTCGGCGAAGCCGGCCCGGTCGGTCGAGGGGTAGGCGAGCAGCACGTCAGTGATGCCGGAGCGGGCCAGCCAGATCGACTCGGCGAGCGTGAAGCCCATCACCCCCGCGAAGCCGTCCAGCGAGAGCGCCCGGTCGATCAGGGCCCGGCAGCGCAGCGACTTGCTGGCCACCCGGACCGGTTTGCCGCCGGCCCGGCGGACCAGGTCGGCGGCGTTGGCGTCGAAGGCGTCCAGGTCGACGATCGCCAGCGGCGCCGGCAGGCCGGCGGTGGCGCGGTCGTAGCGAGCCCGGTCGGCAGTGCGGGAGAGCCCGGCCGGCGTGGCCGGGGCGGAGGTCAGCTGCGCCATGCGCGCAGACTGCCACATGCCCGATACCCGTGGGTAGGTGCCGGACCGGGCGCGCTTCAGCCGACCACCGCGGCCCGCACGCAGAGCACGTCCGGCAGGTGCGAGGCCAGCAGGCGCCAGCTGTCGCCCTCGTCCGCGCTGGCCCACAGCTCGCCGTTGCGGTTGCCGAAGTACACCCCCGCCGGGTCGGCGTCGTCACAGCGCAGCGCGTCCCGCAGCACCACGCCGTAGTGGTCCTCGGTGGGCAGGCCCTCGCCCAGCGGGTGCCAGTTGGCGCCGCCGTCCTCGGTCCGGTAGATCCGGCACCGGCGCCCGGGCGGGAAGCGCAGGTAGTCGGCCTCCAGCGGGGCCAGGTAGGCGGTGCCGGCCCGGCGCGGGTGGGCGGCCACCGCGAAGCCGAAGACCGCCGGCAGCCCGTTCTCCACCGGCCGCCAGCCGGCGCCCCCGTCGTCGCTGCGGAAGACCCCGCCGTGGTTCTGCAGCAGCAGCCGGTCCGGGTCGGTCGGGTCCGGCGCGATCTTGTGCACGCACTGCCCGAACTCCGGGTACTCCTCGGGCAGGAAGCTCACCCGGATCCCGGCGTTGGAGGCCTGCCAGCTCTCCCCGCCGTCGCTGCTGCGGTAGACGCCGCCGGAGGAGACCGCGACGGTCAGTGCGGCCGGGTCGCGCGGGTCGGTCAGGATCGTGTGCATGCCCTGGCCGCCGAAGCCCTCGCCCCACTGCGTGCGGTGCGGGTGCGCCCAGAGCGGCTCGACCAGGGAGAAGGTCTCGCCGTGGTCGGTGGAGCGGAAGAGCGCGGCCGGCTCGGTGCCCGCGTAGACCACCCCGGGCGCCTCCGGGCCGGCCGGCTGGAGCTGCCAGAGCCGAGTCAGCGAGGCCCCGGTGTGCTCGGGGAACTTCACCGCCGGCCGCTCCGGCTCGTTCCAGCTCGCGCCCAGGTCGTCCGAGCGCCAGACGGACGGGCCCCAGTGACTGCTGTCCGCGCCCACCAGGAGCCTGGTCCGGCCGCCCCGGCGGTCGATGCCGATCGCGTAGATCGCGTTCATCGGGAAGTGCGGTCCGGTGAAGGCCCAGTCCCGGCGTCCGTAGCTGCGGCCCAGGAACAGGCCCTTCTGGGTGCCCACCGCGAGCAGTACCTCGGTCATGGCCACCACTGTGCGCCGACCCCCGGCGACCAGCGGCTAGGCTCGCCGGGTGGACAGCCCGAACGAGCAGCGCAAGAACATCCCGGACCCCGGGTTCTCCGGCGACGACGGTTCCGCCGACCCGGCCCTGACCGCCGCCCTGGCGGCCTTCGCCGCCGACCCGGCCACCGAGCCCGCCCTGCTCGCGGCGCTGCGCCCCGCCCGCCTGATGGTGCCGATCGTGGCCCTGCTCGGCGAGGTCGAGGTGGACGAGCACGGGCACGAGCACGAGAAGACCAGCGACATGGCGGTCCCGGTGATCCAGGCCGCGGACGGGCGCCGGGCGCTGCCCGCGTTCACCTCGCTGGCCACCATGGCGGCCTGGCGGGCGGATGCCCGGCCGGCCCCGGCGGCGGCCCCGCAGGCCGCGCTGACCGCCTACTCCGAGCAGGCCGACACCCTGCTGATCGACCCGGCCGGCCCGGTCGCCTACCAGCTGACCGGTGCCCGGCTGCGCGCGGTGGCGGAGAACCGGGACTGGCTGCCGCCGGTCGAGGACCCCGAGGTGCGGGCCGCGCTCGGCGCCCTGCTGGCCGCCGAGCCGCAGGTGCTGGGCGCCGAGCTGCGGCCCGGGCAGCAGACCGACGTGGTGCTCGGGCTGCGGCTGGCCGAGGACGCGCCGGTGCAGGAGCTGGCCCAGCGGCTGGCCGGGGCGCTGGCGGCCGACGAGCTGCTCCGGGTCCGGCTGGCCCGCGGCCTGGACCTGGCCCTGCTGCCCGCGACGGCGGCGGGCAGCGACTTCTACCAGCGCGGCCGGTAGTGCGGGATCAGGCGCGGGAGCGGGCGCGGGATCAGGAGTAGACCGGCCCGGTGAACTTCTCGCCGGGGCCGGCGCCGGGGGCGTCCGGCACCAGGGAGGCCTCGCGGAAGGCCAGCTGGAGCGAGCGCAGCCCGTCGCGCAGCGGCGCGGCGTGGAAGTTGCTGATCTCCGGGGCGCCCGCGGTGACCAGCCCGGCCAGCGCGGTGATCAGCTTGCGCGCCTCGTCCAGGTCCTTGTCCTTGTCGCCGCCCTCGGCCAGCCCGCACTTGACCGCCGCGGCGCTCATCAGGTGGACCGCGACGGTGGTGATCACCTCGACGGCCGGCACCTCCGCGATGTCGCGGGTCAGGTCGTCGTACTCGGGCTCGCTGCTCACGTGGGGCTCATTCCGTCCAAAGGGGGATTTCGGTACTCCTGGAGGGTACAAGGAGGGCCTGGCGACAGGGCGCCCCGGCATCGTGTACAGTGTCCACTGACCGGCTCGGCGCTTCACTGTGCCCAGCCAGCAAGTGGAGGTTCCACCTCCCACCTGGTGCAACCCTAGGGTTGACGGGTCCCCGGTCCGCGATCCCGGCCAGTGACGGCCGAGCGTCGCCAGAGTCATCCGGCAACGGATGCCCGGTTGTGTGGAGCCCCGCTTGTTATTCGAGCGGGGCTTTTTTCGTGCCGCGGTGCCGCAGTAGCAGCGCAGCACGCATGAAGTCCCGCCCAGTGGTCGAAGTCCACTACGTGCGACCGCGCCCGACGGCCGCATCGCAGAAGGTGCAACCGAGGAGGCCCCATCAGCACCGAGCCCCGCATCAACGACCGGATTCGCGTCCCCGAGGTGCGACTCGTCGGTCCCAGCGGCGAGCAGGTCGGCATCGTGCCGCTTGCCAAGGCGCTGGAGCTCGCGCAGGAGTACGACCTCGACCTGGTCGAGGTCGCGGCGACCGCCCGGCCGCCCGTGTGCAAGCTCATGGACTACGGCAAGTTCAAGTACGAGTCGGCCATGAAGGCCCGTGAGGCGCGCAAGAACCAGGCGCACACGGTCATCAAGGAGATGAAGCTCCGGCCGAAGATCGACCCGCACGACTATGACACCAAGAAGGGTCACGTCGTCCGGTTCCTCAAGCAGGGCGACAAGGTCAAGATCACGATCATGTTCCGCGGTCGTGAGCAGTCCCGCCCCGAGCTGGGCTTCCGACTGCTGCAGCGGCTCGCGAACGACGTCCAGGACCTGGGCTTCGTGGAGAGCTCGGCCAAGCAGGACGGCCGGAACATGATCATGGTTCTCGGCCCGCACAAGAAGAAGACCGAGGCGATGGCCGAGGCCCGCGCCGCCCAGGACGCCCGCAAGGCGGAGCGTCTGGGCCGTGGCCAGGCGGACGCCGAGGCCGACGTCGCCGACGAGGACCTCGTGGACGACCTGGCCGACGACGACCTGGCTGAGGACGACCTCGCCGAGGACGTCGCGGACGAGGACGTCGAGGACGAGGGCGCGACCCAGGACCAGGCGGAGGACGGCGCCGACGCCGACGCCGCCGAGAAGCCGGCCGAGGTCGCCCAGGACGCCTGAGCCCCGCAAGGGCTCGGCCGACTGGAGTGATCCGGCCACCGCGGTTCCGGGGCTCCCGCCCCGGTGACCGGAGAACACCCAGCGCTTCGGCCCGTGTGCACCGCACGCGGGCCGGGGCGGACCGACGAGGAGATACGGCGACATGCCGAAGCAGAAGACGCACAGTGGCGCGAGCAAGCGCTTCAAGATCACGGGTTCTGGCAAGGTGCTGCGCGAGCGCGCCGGCAAGCGCCACCTCCTGGAGCACAAGCCCTCCACGCTGACCCGCCGTCTGAGCGGCACCGCCGAGATGGCTCCCGCGGACGCCAAGAAGATCAAGAAGCTTCTCGGCAAGTGATCGCCCGCCGCGACCTGCGGGCCGCGGAGTCCGGCTGATCCTTCCCGACCTATTCGAATGACGGACCACGTGAAGTAGTCCGTGGTCCAACCCAAGGAGTAATGAAGTGGCACGCGTCAAGCGGGCAGTGAACGCCCACAAGAAGCGCCGGGTCATCCTGGAGCGCGCCAGCGGCTACCGTGGCCAGCGCTCGCGCCTGTACCGCAAGGCCAAGGAGCAGGTCACCCACTCGCTCGTTTACAACTACAACGACCGCAAGAAGCGCAAGGGCGACTTCCGTCAGCTCTGGATCCAGCGCATCAACGCGGCGGCCCGTGCCAACGGCATGACCTACAACCGCTTCGTGCAGGGCCTGAAGGCCGCCAGCATCGAGATCGACCGCAAGATGCTGGCCGAGCTGGCCGTCAACGACCCGAACGCGTTCGCCGCGCTCGTCGAGGCCGCCCAGAAGGCGCTGCCGACCGACGTCAACGCGCCGAAGGTCGCCGCCGACGCCGCCTGATCGTCGTCGTAGCTCCAACAGACCCGCAGGCTCCAACGGAGCCTGCGGGTCTGTCGTTCCAGGGCTCCGGGTACGGGCCCATCGAGAAAGCGAACCATGGCCAGCACCGACACCCCCCTGCTCACCTCGCTCCGCTCGCCGCGGGTGGTCGCCGCCCGCAAGTTGGCCCGGCGGGCCCAGCGCGGCAAGGACCGCCGCTTCCTCGCCGAGGGGCCGCAGGCGGTCCGCGAGGCGGTGGCCTTCGGCCGGCTGCCCGACGGCGAGCACGTGGTGGTCGAGGTCTACGCGACCGCGGAGGCCGCCGAGCGGCACGCGGACATCGTCGCGGCGACCAGGGCGGCGGGCCTGGCGGTGCTGACCGCGACCGACGAGGTGATCGCGGACATCTGCGACACCGTCACCCCGCAGGGCATCGTGGCGCTCTGCCGGTTCCTGGACACCCCGTTCCAGGAGGTGCTGAGCAGCCGGCCGAAGCTGGTCGCGGTGCTGGCCAACGTGCGCGACCCCGGCAACGCGGGCACCGTGCTGCGCACCGCCGACGCGGCCGGGGCGGACGCCGTGGTGCTCACCGACGCCTCGGTGGACCTGTACAACCCCAAGGCGGTGCGGGCCTCGGTGGGCAGCCTGTTCCACCTGCCGGTGGCGGTCGGGGTGCCGGTCGAGCAGGCGGTGGCCGAGCTGAAGGCCGCCGGGGTGCGGGTGCTGGCCGCCGACGGCGCGGGCAGCCGCGACCTGGACCAGGAGCTGGACCAGGGCACGCTGGGCGCGCCGACCGCCTGGATCTTCGGCAACGAGGCCTGGGGTCTGCCGGAGCAGACCCGCGCACTCGCCGACGAGGTGGTGCGCGTGCCCATTCACGGTCACGCCGAGAGCCTGAACCTCGCCACCGCCGCCGCCGTCTGCCTCTACGCCTCGGCCCGCGCCCAGCGTTCGCCCTCAGGGTGTCGCGAGTCGGCCACCGAGCGCTAGGGTCGTGCCTGGACGGGGGCCGGAGCGTGCGCGAGGCGTGTGGGATCGGGAGGACACCCATGGTCGGCGGCGAGGAACGGCCCGGTGCGGCGACGGCCTTGCCCGGCCCCGATCCTGACGGCCCGTCGGATCCCGTCGGCTTGTCGCAGCCCGTCGGGCTGTGCGCCGACGAGCTGCCGGACGGCCTGGTGATCGCCGACCAGGACGGCCTGGTGGTCTGCTTCAACGCCGCCGCCGCCCGGCTCACCGGGATCAGCCCGGCCGTCGCGCTGGGCCGCCCGCTGGAGCAGGCGCTGCCGCTGGAGGACCTGGACGGCCGCCGCTGGTGGCCGCTGACCGACCCCTACGGCGGACTGGCGATCCGCAGCCGGCAGCCGGAGCGCAACCTGCTGCTGCCCGGCTCGAACCGCGAGGTGCTGGTCTCCGCCCGCTACGTCCGCGCCCACCCGCGGGGCCCGGTGCGCCGCCTGGTGGTGGCGCTGCGCGGCACCGAGGCGCGGCGGCGCACCGAACGGGCGCACGCCGAGCTGATCGCCACCGTGGCGCACGAGCTGCGCTCGCCGCTGACCAGCGTCAAGGGCTTCACCGCGACCCTGCTGAACAAGTGGGAGAGGTTCACCGACGGCCAGAAGCGGGTGATGCTGGAGACGGTGAACGCGGACGCCGACCGGGTCACCCGGCTGATCGCCGAACTGCTGGACATCTCCCGGATCGACGCCGGCCGGCTGGAGATCCGCAAGCAGGTGGTGGACCTGTCGGCCGCGGTGCGCCGGCAGGTGGCCGGCCGGGTCGCGGCCGGCGTCCCGTCCGCCCGGTTCGACATCCGGCTCGCCGCGGACCTGCCGCAGCAGTGGGCCGATCCGGACAAGGTGGACCAGGTGCTGGCCAACCTGCTGGAAAACGCGGTGCGGCACGGCGAGGGAACTGTCACCATCGAGGTGGCGCCGGCCAAGGAGGTCGTCGAGCCCGCCAGCTGGGAGCAGCCGGGCACCGCGCCGAGGTACGTGGAGGGGACGGCGGTGACGGTGAGCGACGAGGGCGGCGGCATCCCCGAGGAGTCGATGCCCCGCGTCTTCACCCGCTTCTGGCGCGGCTCCAAGCGCGGCGGCACCGGTCTGGGCCTCTACATCGTCAAGGGCATCGTCGAGGCGCACGGCGGCACCATCCGGATCGACCGGGCCCCCGGGGGCGGCGCGCGGTTCCGATTTATCCTGCCCGCCGGGGTGCCCGAGTTCATGGTCTGAGAGACCTTCCCCACGGGCCCGGCGGGCTGGTCGTGCCTTTCACAGACATGGGCGACCATCCGGGCCGTGTGCGCTCTGCGACTACACTCGACCTGGTGTAACGCCACGGAGACGAGCAGGAGCACGGGAAAACATCGAGATGTCGGCACCCAACAAGTCCTACGACCCGGTTGAGGTCGAGGCATTGAAGCCCGAAGAGGTCGAGCGCGCCCGTGACGAGGCCGTCGCGGCCTTCGCCGCCGCCGGCAGCCTGGACGAGCTGAAGCAGGCCAAGATCGCGCACACCGGCGACCGTTCCCCGCTCGCCCTGGCCAACCGGGAGATCGGCGCACTGCCCCCGCAGGCCAAGGCCGCGGCCGGCAAGCTGATCGGCCAGGCCCGCGGCGCGGTGAACAAGGCGCTGGCGGACCGTCAGGTCGAACTGGAGGCCGAGCGCGACGCCCGGGTGCTGGTCGAGGAGGCGGTGGACGTCACCCTGCCGTACGACCGGCTGCCGCGCGGCGCCCGCCACCCGCTGACCACGCTGGCCGAGCGGGTCGAGGACACCTTCATCGCGATGGGCTACTCGATCGCCGAGGGCCCCGAGGTCGAGGCCGAGTGGCTCAACTTCGACGCGCTGAACCTGGGCCCGGACCACCCGGCCCGCTCGATGCAGGACACCTTCTTCGTGGCGGCCGCCGACGGCTCGCCCGACTCCGGCATGGTGCTGCGCACCCAGACCTCGCCGGTGCAGATCCGCAGCATGCTGAGCAAGCAGCCGCCGGTCTACGCCGTCGCGCCGGGCCGGGTCTACCGGACCGACGAGCTGGACGCCACCCACACCCCGGTGTTCCGCCAGGTCGAGGGCATCGCGGTGGACGAGGGCATCACCTTCGCCGACCTCAAGGGCACCATCGAGCTGCTGGTCTCCAAGCTGATCGGCGACGAGCTGCCGCTGCGCTGGCGGCCCTCGTACTTCCCGTTCACCGAGCCGAGCGCCGAGGTGGACCTGCTCTGCTTCGTCTGCCGCGGCGAGAGCGTGGGCAACCCGGACCGGCCGTGCCGGACCTGCTCCTCGGAGGGCTGGATCGAGCTCGGCGGCTGCGGCGTGGTCAACCCGCGGGTGCTGATCGCCTCCGGCGTGGACCCGGAGCGCTACAGCGGGTTCGCCTTCGGCCTGGGCCTGGAGCGGATCCTGATGAACCGTCACAACGTCGCCGACATGCGCGACATGGTCGAGGGTGACGTGCGTTTCACTCTCCCGTTCGGGGTGGAGATCTGATGCGCGTCCCGCTTTCCTGGCTGCGCGAGTACGTCGACCTGCCGGAGTCGGTGACCGGCCGCGAGGTCGCCGAGAAGCTGATCCGGGCCGGTCTGGAGGTGGAGACCGTCGAGCAGCTCGGCGGCGACCTCAAGGGCCCGCTGGTGGTCGGCGAGGTGCTCTCGATCGAGGAGCTGACCGGGTTCAAGAAGCCGATCCGGTACTGCATGGTCAACGTCGGCGAGGCGAACGGCACCGGCGAGCCGCAGGAGATCGTCTGCGGCGCCCGCAACTTCGCGGTCGGCGACAAGGTGGTCGTGGTGCTGCCCGGCGCCGTGCTGCCCGGCCCGTTCCCGATCGCCGCCCGGCAGACCTACGGCCGCACCTCGGCCGGCATGATCTGCTCCTCCCGCGAGCTCGGCATGGGCGACACTGCGTCTGATTCTCTTGGGGGCGACGGCATCATCGTGCTGCCGCCGGAGTACGCCCCCGGCACCGACGCGGTCGAGCTGCTCCAGCTGGTCGACGAGGTGCTGGACATCGCCGTCACCCCGGACCGCGGCTACTGCCTGTCGATGCGCGGGGTGGCCCGGGAGGCGGCCGCCGCCTTCGGGCTGCCGCTGGCCGACCCGGCGCTGCTCGACGTGCCGCCGGCCAACTCCTACGGCTACCTGGTGAAGATCGCCGACCCGGTCGGCTGCGACCGCTTCGTGGCCCGCACCGTGGTCGGCATCGACCCGGCCGCCAAGTCGCCGATCTGGCTCCAGCGCCGGCTGCAGAAGATGCACGTGCGCCCGATCTCGCTGACCGTCGACATCACCAACTACGTGATGCTTGAGGTCGGCCAGCCGCTGCACGCCTACGACCGCGCCCGGGTCGACGGCCCGATCACGGTCCGCCGGGCCGAGCCCGGCGAGGTGCTCACCACGCTGGACGGGCAGAAGCGCGAGCTCGCCGCCGAGGACCTGCTGATCTGCGACAACTCCGGCCCGATCGGGCTGGCCGGCGTCATGGGCGGGGCCTCCACCGAGATCCTCGACCCGGTGGCCGACCCGGAGACCGGCCAGGTCACCGGCAGTACCGAGGTGATCATCGAGGCCGCGCACTTCGACCCGGTCGCGATCGCCCGCACCGCCAAGCGGCACAAGCTGCCCTCCGAGGCCTCCAAGCGCTTCGAGCGCGGCGTGGACCCGGAGGCCGCCCGGGCCGCCGCCCAGCGCGCGGTGGACCTGCTGGTGCTGATCGCCGGCGGCACCGCCGAGGCGGGCGTCACCGACATCGTCGGCCCGCAGCCGGTGCGCACCATCACCATCGCCGCCGACCTGCCGGACCGGGTCGCGGGCACCGCCTACGGCCGGGAGACGGTCGCCCGCCGGCTCCAGGAAGTGGGCTGCACGGTGGTCGGCGCCGACCTGCTGGAGGTCACCCCGCCCAGCTGGCGCCCCGACCTGACCGACCCCAATGACCTGGCGGAGGAGGTCATCCGGCTGGAGGGCTACGACAACGTGCCCGCCCGGATGCCCCAGGTGCCGCCGGGCCAGGGCCTCACCCCCGCCCAGCGGACGCACCGCCGGATCGGGGTGGCGCTGGCCGGCGCCGGCTACGTCGAGGTCAACAACTACCCGTTCCTCGGCGACCAGGCCTTCGACGAGCTGGGTCTGGCGGCGGACGACGTCCGCCGGCGCACCGTCAAGCTGGTCAACCCGCTGAACGACGAGGAGCCGGCGCTGCGCACCACGCTGCTGCCGGGCCTGCTCGGCGCGGTGCGGCGCAACATCGGCCGGGGCAACACCGACCTGGCCGTGTTCGAGACCGGGCTGGTCTTCCTGCCCGAGGCCGAGCCGAAGGTCGCCCCGCGTCCGGCCGTGGACCGGCGCCCGAGCGAGGCGGAGCTGGCCGAGCTGAACGCCGCGCTGCCCGCGCAGCCGCGCCACGTCGCGGTCGCACTGGCCGGTGAGCGGCTGCCCTCCGGCTGGTGGGGCAAGGGCGGGCAGGCCGGCTGGGCCGACGCCGTGCAGGCCGCCCGCGCGGTGGCCGCGGCCGCCGGCGTCGAGCTGACGGTCCGTCCGGGCCAGGCCGCGCCGTGGCACCCGGGCCGCTGTGCCGAGCTGCTGGTGGCGGGCACCGAGCGGGTGGTCGGCCACGCCGGCGAGCTGCACCCGCGGGTGGTCAAGGCGCTGCACCTGCCCGAGCGCACCTCGGTGATGGAGCTGGACGTGGACGCGCTGACCGCCGACGGCGAGCAGCTGGTGCAGGGTCCGACCGTCTCCGGCTACCCGGTGGCGACCCAGGACGTGGCGCTGATCGTGGACGGCTCGGTGCCGGCCGCCGCGGTGGAGGCCGCGCTGCGCGACGGCGCGGGCGAGCTGCTGGAGGCGATCCGGCTGTTCGACGTCTTCACCGGCGAGCAGGTCGGCGAGGGCAAGAAGTCGCTGGCCTACGCGCTGCGGTTCCGGGCGACCGACCGCACGCTGACCGCGGACGAGGCCTCGGCCGCCCGCGAGGCCGCCGTCGCCGTCGCGCAGGAGCGCACCGGCGCGGTGCTCCGCGGCGTCTGACGCACCGGTAGAACGCGAGTGGGCCCCGGCTGTCGCCGGGGCCCACTCGCGTTCTCGGACGGCCGGTCAGTCCAGGGCGGGTGCCGGGACGGCCTCCTGGTGCGGCATCCGGACTCCGGCGGCCGGCGCGGGCCGGGGGGCCAGGGCGAGGGCGAGGAAGCTGAGCAGCGCGCAGACCGGGTAGCACCAGTCGAGGGCGATCAGGTACCAGGGCACGGCGTGGCCGCTCGCGACGTGCGCGGCGGCGTGGCCGGCGGCCGGCACCAGCCAGCTCCCGGTGGCGGCCAGCCAGGCGCCGATCGCCAGCCGCCCGACCGCGGAGTGCCGGGCCGGGCCGTGCACCAGGCAGATCAGCGTGGGCAGGAACCAGACCCAGTGGTGGCTCCAGGAGATCGGGCTGTAGAGCAGCCCGAGCAGCTGGGTGACCACCAGGACGGCCAGCGCCTCGCCGTGCCGGGCGGCGGTGCGCAGGGCCGGTGCGGCGGCCAGCGCCATGCCCAGCGCCAGCGCGCACCAGAGCGGCGACATGCCGCCGTCGTGGCCCAGGGTGCGGGCCAGCGCGCCGCGCAGCGACTGGTTCTCGAAGGAGGCCACCTGGCCTATCCGGCTCGGGTCGCCGAGCAGCTCGAACCAGTAGCGGTGGCTCTCCGCCGGGTCGACCGCCCAGGCCACCCCGACGGTGGCGAAGAACACGACGGCCGACCAGCAGGCGGCCCGCCACTGACGGGTGACCAGGAAGTACAGGCCGGTGATGGCGGGGACCAGCTTGACCCCGGCCGCGACCGCCACGCCCGCGCCGGCCGCGAGGGAGCGGCCGTAGGTGATGCCGGCGAGCACCACGGCGGCCAGCACCAGGTCGATCTGGCCGAGGTCCAGGCCGTGCTTGACCGGCTCCAGCCAGAGCGCCAGGGCGAACCAGAGCATGGCGTGCCGCCGCTGGTGGCCGCGGCCGAGCAGCCGGAAGGAGCAGTGCACCAGCAGCGCCAGCGAGGCCAGCGAGAGCAGCTGCCAGACGGTGGCGGCCGCTGCCCAGGGCAGCGCGGACAGCGGCAGGAACAGCAGCGCGGCGAACGGAGGGTAGGTGAACGGCAGTTGCGCCGCATTGGGGTCGGCGCGGTGCAGCACGAAGTCGTAGAGCCGGCCGTGCAGCAGGCTGGGCGCGCCCTGGTAGTAGACCTTCAGGTCGAACATGTCGGTGGCCAGCACGGTGAGCACCAGGTGCACCGCCAGCGAGCCGGCCAGGATCCAGCCGGCCCGGCGCAGCAGCACCGCCCAGGTCGAGGCGAGCCGCCCCGGCGGCGAGGTTGTGAGCACAGTGGGCCTTTCCCGATCCCCGAACACCCGCGCGTACGGTGGCTGCCATTCGTCGGGAAACCACCTTACCCACCGGAACGGCCCGGGCCGTCCGCCTCCGTCCCGGGCGGGACGGACACGGACGGCCCGGTGCTGCGCAGGCTCAGGCGGTGGCGGTGTAGTCGTAGAAGCCGCGGCCGGACTTGCGGCCCAGCAGGCCCGCGTCGACCATCCGGGAGAGCAGCGGGGGAGCGGCGAACAGCGGCTCCTTGAACTCCTCGTACATCGAGTCGGCGATCGAGACGATGGTGTCCAGGCCGATCAGGTCGCACAGCCGCAGCGGGCCCATCGGGTGGGCGCAGCCGGCCTCCATGCCCTTGTCGATGTCAGCGGCGGTGGCCACCCCGGACTCGAACATCCGCACGGCGGAGAGCAGGTAGGGCACCAGCAGCGCGTTCACCACGAAGCCGGCCCGGTCGCGGGCCCGGATCGGCTCCTTGCCGAGCACCTCGACCGCGAAGGACTCGGTCCGCGCGGTGGTCTCGGCGGAGGTGGTCAGGGTCGGGATCACCTCGACCAGCTTCTGCACCGGCGCGGGGTTGAAGAAGTGCAGGCCGATCACCTGCTCCGGGCGGCTGGTCGCGGCGGCGAGCTTGACGATCGGGATCGAGGAGGTGTTGGAGGCCAGGATCGCGTCGCGGCGGGTGACCACCTGGTCCAGGGTCTGGAAGATCTGGACCTTGATCTCCTCGATCTCGGCGACCGCCTCGACCACCAGGTCGCGGTCGGCGAACTCGGCCAGCTCGGTGGTGAAGCCGATCCGGCCCAGCGCCTCGTCGCGCTGCTCGACGGTGAGCTTGCCGCGCTTGACGGCGGTGTCCAGCGAGTTCGTGATCCGGGCCCGGCCGGCCTCCAGGGCGGTGGCACTCGCCTCCGAGACCAGCACGTCCAGCCCGGACCGGGCGAAGACCTCGGCGATGCCCGACCCCATGAGGCCGCAACCGATCACTCCGACGCGCGAGATGTCGCTCACTCAACTTGCCTTTCCCGATGCCGGCCCAGCGGGATCGCCGCTCGACCGTTGACGCAGGACCGTGTCGCTCGACCGTACTACCTGGTAGAGCCCGGTGGGGCGGCGCCCCGACAGTTCGTCCGCTGAGCCGTCCGGGTGAGGGCGGCGGGCCGGCCCGTGTGGCCAGGTGTGCCGGGTGGGAGCGGCGAGCATGCTGTTGCGGACACCACGCGGGGACCGCACAGCAGCCCGCGGAACGCGACGCGGGAGGGAGCGGCGATGCGCACCGGCACGCTGGAGGGACAGGTGGCCCTGGTGACCGGCGCCGGCCGGGGGATCGGGCGGGAGATCGCGCTCGGCCTGGCCGCCGAGGGGATGGCGGTGGGGCTGGTCGGCCGGACCCTGGAGTCGCTGACCGGGACCCTCAAGGCCTGCGTCAAGGAGGGCGCCCGGGGGATCGCGGTGACCGCCGACGTGGCCCGGCCCGGCGCGGTCCGGGAGGCGGTGCGCAGCGTGGAGCGCGACCTCGGGCCGATCGACCTGCTGGTCAACAACGCCGGGCAGGTGGACCGGGCCGAGGTGCCGATCTGGGAGGTCGACCCGGGCCAGTGGTGGCAGGTGGTGGAGGTGAACCTGCGCGGGCCGTTCAACCTGATGCGCAGCGTGCTGCCCGGCATGGTGGAGCGGCGCCGGGGCCGGATCCTCAACCTGAACTCGGGCTTCGCGGTGCGCCCCGACGGCCACTACACGGCCTACGCCACCTCCAAGGGCGCGCTGCTCCAGCTCTCCGACAACATCGCCGACTCGCTGGCCGAGCACCACGTGGTGGTGCTGGACATCAGTCCCGGCGCGGTGGCCACCGACATGACTGCCGGGATGCCGATGTTCGCCGGGATGAAGGAGTGGAACAGCATCCCGTACATGGTCGCGGTCGCGGTGGACGCGGCCCGGGGGCGGTTCGACGCGCTGCACGGGCGGTTCCTGCACGCGGGGCGGGACGACCTGGAGCAGTTGGTGGCCGCGGCCGAGCGGATCCGGGCGCTGGACGCCCGGACCCTGCGGCTGCGGTCCTACGGGGACGACGACCCGCTGAGTTGACGGCGGCTCAGGTGGCGGCGCACAGCCGACTGGCCGTCACCGCGGTGAGGCCGCGCTCGCGCAGCCCGTCCAGCACGGCGGGCAGCGCGTCCACCGTGCCCTGGTGGCCCATGTGCAGGGCGACGATCGAGCCGGGCTTGACCGCGCCGAGGATCCGGCGCTGCACCGCGTCCGCGCCCGGGTCGGCGTAGTCGCGCGGGTCCAGGTCGAAGGAGAGCAGGTGTTCGTAGCCGGCCCGGCGGGCCTGCTCCTTGACCTGGCTGGTGGCGAACTGCGCCTCGGAGGGCCGGAACCAGCGGCCGATCGAGCCGGTGAGCGCCTTCAGCCGGTCGGCGCAGGCGGTGATCTCGGCGTAGGCCTGGTCCGGGGACATGGAGGAGATGTCCAGGTGGTTCTGGGTGTGGTTGCCCAGCTCGTGGCCGCCGTCCAGGATCCGCCGGGCCAGCTGCGGCTGCTGGTCCAGCCAGCTGCCGACGGCGAGCACGGTGAGCTGGGCGCCGTGCTGCTCGGCGGCGGTCAGCAGGGCGAGCGCGAGCGCGGGGTCGCCCTGGCCGTGGAAGGTGAGCGCCACCTGGGGACGGTCGCGCGGTCCGGTGACCACCTCCTGCGGGGTGCCGGGGGCCAGCGGTGGCTGCTCGGCGGCCGGGGAGGGGCTGGGTGGCTGGGTCGGGGAGGGGGCGGCCGGGCTCCCGGTCACGTGCGGGAACAGGTTCGGGGAGAGCGGGGAGCCGGTGGCCGCGGGTCGGGTCGGGGCGGCGGTGGCGGGGTGCGGCCCGCCGGCTGCGGTGGCGGCCTCCCGGCCGCAGCCGGCCAGCAGACCGCCGGTCGCCGTCAGGGTGGCCAGCTGGGCGGAGGTGCGCAGGATGCTGCGTCGGTCGACTGTCATCGCGAATCAGCATAAATAGGGTGGAACCGGACAGCCATCCAGAGCCGACGGCGCGTCAGCTGTCGGTGGGTCAACTTTTGGTCACGTACCTGACCCGGTGTCAGAGCCGGAAGATCCCGTAGCCGAAGCCCTCGGCGCCGATCCGCCGTCCGTCCACCGCTGCGCCGCGCACCACGAGCCCGGTGGCCGGCCCGACCGGCTCGGGCAGCAGCAGCTCGGCCGGCTCCCGGCGCGGGTTGACCACCACGAGGTGGTGCTCGCCCCGCCGGTAGACCAGCGGGTAGCCGGCGCCCAGCACCGTCACCGTGCCGCCGGTGGACAGCTCCGGGGTCCGCCGGCGCAGCCGGACCAGCCGGCGCACCTGCCGGTAGAGCGAGTCCGGGTCGGTGCGCTGGTCCGCCACGTTCGGCCGGTCCACGGCCGGGTCGAGCGGGAGGTAGAAGTCGGCCGGGTCGGCGCTGGAGAAACCGGCGCCCGGCGAGCCGTCCCACTGCATCGGGGTGCGCGAGCCCTGCCGGGCCTCGGTGCCGAACTGGCTGCCCTCCTTCTCCGGCAGCCCGGGCAGGTAGCGCATGCCGATCTCGTCGCCGTAGTAGATCACCGGCAGGCTGGGCCAGCTGAGCAGGAAGGCGAAGGCGCAGGCGGTCTGCTCGCGGGTGCGCGGGCCGCAGGTGAGCCGGGAGAAGTCGTGGTTGGCGGTGGGCAGCGCGGTCAGCCCGGCGCCCTTGATCGCCCGGTCGGCCGCGGTCCAGGCGGCCAGGAACTCGGCGGGGGAGCCGGCGCCCTCGGCGTCGAAGTAGCAGGGCCGGCCGTCGGCCCAGCGGCCCTGGCTGCCGGCGCCGTTGTCCCAGAGCGAGCGCAGCGCCCGGCCGTTGAAGTGCAGGAAGAAGTCGGCGTGCAGGCCGGCCGGGACGGAGGTGGCCGGGTCGCCCCACTCGGCGATCAGCGCCCGGTCCGGGTAGTGCGCGTCCAGCCACTCGCGCAGCTCGCCCCAGAGCCGCCCGGTCTCCAGGTGCCCGGGGTCGTCCTTGACCAGGGAGGCGGCCATGTCCACCCGGAAGCCGGCCACCCCGAGGTCGAACCAGTGCGCCATGACCTCGCGCAGCGCCGCCCGGTTGGCGAGCGGGCCCGGGGCGTCCACCGGGCTGCGCCAGGGCTCGGCCGGGTGCGGGCGGGCGTAGCCGAAGTTGAGCGCGGGCTGGATCGGGTAGAAGTTGGCCCGGTAGAAGCCGCCGCGCGGGCCCAGGTTGGGGATCCACTCGTGGACCGGGGCGGTGATCCGGTCCGACCAGACGTACCGGTCGTCGGCCGGGTCCGCGGCGGAGCGCCGGAACCAGGGGTGGCGGTGCGAGGTGTGACCGGGCACCAGGTCCAGCAGCACCCGGATGCCGTGCTCGCGGGCGGCGGCGACCAGCGCGACCAGGTCGGCGTTGGTGCCGTAGCGCGGGGCGATGGTCAGGTAGTCGCTGACGTCGTAGCCGGCGTCGCCGAACTCGGAGGCGAAGCACGGGCTGAGCCAGACCGCGGTGACGCCCAGCTCGGCCAGGTGGTCGAGCCGGGCGGTCAGGCCGGGCAGGTCGCCGATGCCGTCGCCGTTCGCGTCGGCGAAGGACTGCGGGTAGACCTGGTAGAGCACGCCCTCGGCGAGCCAGTCGGGGACGGAGCGGGTCATCGCGCGGCCTCCTGGTGTGGGGGTACCGCTCGATGATGCGTCAGATCGCGGCGCCGCGGGACGGGTTCGCCGGGTCCGGAGGTGGGTCCGGCGGTCGGTCCGGCGGTCGGTCAGGTCTCGCGCAGGCCGCTGAGGTGGGCGAAGACCACGACGTTGGCGGTGTAGTCGCCGCGCTGCCGGTCGTAGGCGCCGCCGCAGGTGATCAGCCGCAACTGGGCGTCCTGGGTGGGGCCGTAGACCCGGTCGTCCGGGAAGGCGTCCTTCGCGAAGACCTCCACGCTGTCCACGGTGAAGGTGGCGGTCACCAGGTCGTCGCGGTCGATGTCCACGGTCGCGCCCTGGGTGAGCGTGGACAGGCCCCAGAAGACGGCCGGCGCGGTCTGGGTGTCGACGTGGCCGAGCACGATCGCCGGGCCCTTGTTGCCGGGCACCGTGCCGCCCTGGTACCAGCCGACCAGGTTGGTGTCGTCCGGCGGCGGGGCGTTGAGCACGCCGTTGGAGCCGAGGCTCAGGCCGGTGAACGGGGCGGTGACGCCGATCGCCGGGATCGACAGCCGGGTCGGGCGGGCGTCCGGCACCGCCACGGCCGGGACGGTCCGCTTCGCCTGGGCGCTCGGGCTCGCGGCGGCGGCCTGGGCGGCGGTGGGCTGACGGGGCGGCAGGGCCGGGCGCGGGTCGGCGGAGCGGTGGATCAGCACCAGGCCGAGCAGGCAGCTGAGCAGCGCGGCGAAGAGCGCGTTCCGGCGCCGACGGCTGAGCTTCTCGTTGAACGGGGCGGGGTCGCCGTCGTGGGGAACCTTGGGGCTCATGCCGGACCTTTCGCGGGCAGCCGGTGGTGGAACGGGGGCGGGCCCCGCGCGGCCCGCCCGCCGGGGACGGGCGGGCGGGCCGGACGGGGCGCCGGGGGTGGGGCGCCGGGGCGGGGTCAGGCCTGCGAGGGCGCCGGCTTGCGGCGGCGCAGGGCCAGCGCACCGACGACCAGACCGCCGGCCAGCAGCACGCCGCCGGTGGCCAGGCTGTGGTCGGCGGTCAGCGCGCCGAAGCCGCCGCCGGTGTGCACGCCGCCGTGCGGGCGGTGCTCGCCGTCGTGGTCGCCGGACATCCCGTGGTCGTGGTCCCGGTCGCGGTCGCCGGGCGTGCCGTGGTCCCGGTCACGGTCGCGGTCACCGTGGTCCTTGTCGCGGTCGGAGCGGTCCTTCGAGTCCGCCTTCTGGTCGTCGGCCTTGTGGTCGTCGGCCTTCTGGTCGTCGGCCTTGTGGTCGTCGGTCCGCCGGTCGTCCGGCTGGGTGGTGACGACCGGGTGGTCGGCCGGAGCGCCGGGCGTGGTGTCGGCGAAGGCGGTGGTCGGGGCCAGGCTCAGCGCGGCGGCGGTGAGGCCGGCGGCGACGAGGTGGTGTGCACGACGCATGGTGAGGGTTTCCCTTTCCTGGGCGCGCCGGGACGGGCCGACCGTCGGTCGGCCTCGGGGACATCCCGGGTGCTGGCTCAACCGTCGGCCGGGTCGGGGCGGGCTGCCACTACATCGCGTGCGAACGTGTGACGCTGCGTCCACCCGGGGGAGGTCGCGGTTACCGCGGGTGCATCCTGGAGGAGGAGCCACGGAGGTGACGGCGATGACGAACACGCTGGTCGGATGGCACATCGAGGTCGAGTTCGCCGAGGAGGGCGCGCACACGGCGGCGGCGGTGCTGCTCCGGCTGCCCGACGGCCGGGAGCTGCGCGCCCGCGGCGACACCAGCAGGCACCCGGCCGATCCCGAGCAGGAGCGGGTCGGCGAGGAGGTGGCCACGGCCCGTGCCTTGCAGGCGCTGGCCAGGCAACTGCTGGACAAGGCGCACGAGGAGATCGACGACCTGGGCGCGGTGCCGAGCTACCCGCTCTGAGCCGGCGGGCGGCCGTGCGTCGAACGGCCGTGGGGTGTCGGTGGGTTGGTGGTGTTGACGGTTCGTCAGGCGACCGGTCGGCGAGCTGACGAGTCAACATGAACATGACTGGGTACGGTCATCGTTTGTGAGACACCGCCGCATTCCCCCGGTGACGGTCATCGCCACCCTGCTGCTCGCGTTCGCCGCCGGCCTGCTCGGCCCGGTCGGCACTGCCTGGGCCGGCTCCGTGCACGACGGCGCCAGCCAACCCGTCTACTCCTACGCCGACGCGATCCGCGAGACCGTCTGGGTCGACACCGGCCTGGACGGCGTGCGCGGGGGAGCCGGCCACGACCGGGTCGCCGCCGACATCATCCGCCCGCGCGAGCCGGCCGCCCACGGGCGCCGGATCCCGGTGATCATGGACGCCAGCCCGTACTACTCCTGCTGCGGGCGGGGCAACGACAGCCAGGTCAAGACCTATGACGCGAACGGGAACCCGCTGCAGTTCCCGCTCTACTACGACAACTACTTCGTGCCGCGCGGCTACGCCGTGGTGCTGGTCGACCTGGCCGGAACAAACCGCTCGGACGGCTGCGTGGACGTCGGCGGCGCCTCCGACGTGACCAGTGCCAAGGCGGTCGTCGACTGGCTGAACGGCCGGGCCACCGGCTACAGCGCGCGCACCGCGGGAACGCCGGTGCGGGCCGGCTGGGCGGACGGCTCGGTCGGCATGATCGGCAAGTCCTGGGACGGCACGGTCGCCAACGGCGTGGCCGCCACCGGCGTCGCGGGCCTGAAGACCATCGTGCCGATCTCCGCGATCAGCGACTGGTACGACTACTACCGCTCCCAGGGCGCCCCGCTCTACCAGGGCACCCCCGCCGACCTGGCGAGCTACGTGGAGGACCCGGCCACCACCGCCAAGTGCGCCGCCGAGCAGGCCGACCTGGCCGCCGGCGCGCCCTACGACGGCGACTGGAACGGGTTCTGGCAGCAGCGCGACTACGTGGCCGACGCGAGCAAGGTGAAGGCCAGCGTCTTCGTGGTGCACGGCATGCAGGACCTCAACGTGCGGGCCGACGAGTTCGGGCCCTGGTGGGACGCGCTCGCCGCGCGCGGCGTGCCGCGCAAGATCTGGCTCTCCCAGACCGGCCACGTCGACCCCTTCGACTACCGGCGCTCGGCCTGGGTGGACACCCTGCACAGCTGGTTCGACCACTACCTGATGGGCGTCGACAACGGCATCGACCGCCAGCCGATGGCCGACATCGAGCGCGCCCCCGACCAGTGGTCCACCGACGCCAAGTGGCCCGCCCCGGGCACCCGTCAGGACCTGGTGGCCCTGGCCCCCGGCACCCTCGGCGCCGGCGCGGGCGGCACGGTGGGCTTCACCGACGACCCCACCCGCGACGAGAACGCCTGGGCCGCCGACGTGGACCGGACCACCCCGGACAAGACCGTGTTCAGCAGCGGCGTGCTCCAGCACGACCTGCGGGTCTCCGGCAGCGGCTCGCTCACCCTCACCGTCGCCTCCAGTACCACCAGCGCCCACCTGAGCGCCGTCCTGGTGGACGTCGGCCCGGCCGTGATCCGCGACTACCAGGGCGCCGGCGAGGGGATCAACACCCTCACCACCCAGTCCTGTTGGGGCGAGGGCACGCCGACCGACACCGGCTGCTTCATGGACACCTCGGCGGCCACCGCACAGGTCGGGGCGACCGTGTTCAGCCGGGGCTGGATCGACCTCGGGCACTACGCCTCGCTGGACCAGCAGCGGCCGCTCACCCCGGGTGCCCCGTACCGGATGACCGTCCAACTCGCTCCCACCGACCACGTGGTGCCGGCCGGCCACCGGCTGGCGCTGATCGTGGCCGGCACCGACGCCAACCTGATCGACCCGCCGGACACCCGGCCCACCCTGACGGTCGACCTCTCGCACTCCCAGCTGCGGCTGCCGCTGACCGCCGGAGCCGACACCGTGACGCCCGGTCAGCCGCCCGCGCCGACCATGGCGCCCAGCACGGCGCCGCTCACCGTGCTGCGGCCCACCCAGCAACGGGACGCGCTGGCCGACCTGCGCTGAACCGGCCGCCGGCGCCCGGAGCTTCCAGCCGGGCGCCGGTGGCCGTGGCCGGTCAGGGCGCCAACTGCTCGCCGGTGGCCGCGCGGTGCACGGTGATCGCCTCCATCGGGCAGAGCTCGGCCGCCTCCACCACCGCGTCCAGCGCGTCGGTGCGCCCGCGCACCGGCCGGGCCCGGCCGTCCGGCCCGAGCTCCAGGTCGGCGGGCGCGCTCGCGGTGCAGAGCGCGGTGCCGGCGCACCGGGTGCGGTCCACGGCGACCGTCAGCTCGCCCGCCCCGGCGCTCACCAGGCGGCCGGCAGGGTCTGCGGGCAGCGGGTCATCAGGCCCCGGCGCCAGTCGATCTCCTCGACCGGCACGGTGAGCCGCAGCCCCGGCAGCCGGCGGGCCAGCCGGTGCAGCGCCAACTCCAGCTCCAGCCGGGCCAGCCAGGCGCCCAGGCAGTGGTGCGGGCCGGCGCCGAAGGTCAGGTGCGGGGTGCCGGGCGGCTCGAACAGCTGCTCGCGCCAGGAGGTCGGGAAGACCTCCGGGTCGTGGTTGGCGGCGAAGGTGTCGGCGGCCACCACCGAGCCGGCCGGGATCAGCACCCCGCCGATCTCCACGTCCTCCCGGGCCCGGCGCAGCGTGCCCGGCAGCACGTCGTTCTCGCCGAGCGGGATGCCGCGCAGCAGCTGCTCGGTGGCCGCGCCGGCCCGCTGCTCGTCGCCGGCCAGCGCCTGCCAGGCCGCCCGGTCCTCGCTCAGCAGGTAGACCAGGGCGTTGCTCAGCGAGGTCATGGTGGTCTCGTGACCGGCCACCACCAGACCGATCACCAGCATCACGATCTGATCCTGCGTCACCTCGCCGTCCTGGTCGGCGGCCAGGACCAGCGAGCTGACCAGGTCGTCACCCGGATCGGCGCGCCGCTTGGCGACCAGCGCGGCACCGAACCCGGCGAAGTCCAGGATCGCCTCCTGCACCTGCGCGGGGGTGTAGGCGGAGGCGGAGAGCGCGTGGTCGCTCCAGTAGGCCAGCCGCTTGAGGTCCACGTCCTCCAGGCCCATCAGCCGGCTGATCACCGCGACCGGCAGCGGGCGGGCCAGCAGCGCCACCAGGTCGGCCGGCTGCTCGGCGTCGCTCAGCCTGCTGACCAGGTCCTCCACCACCGAGGCGACCCAGGGGCGCCAGCGCTCGATGGCCCGCGGGGTGAAGGCCCGCTGCACGGTGCGGCGCAGCCGCTGGTGCTCGACGCCGTCCACGCTGAGGATGGTGTCCGGGGAGTCGAGCAGGTTCGGGTACGGGGTGAGCGGCGGGGCGTCGGGGGCGAACAGGCCGGACCGGTCCAGGCGCGGGTCGGTCAGCACCTGCCGCACGTCGGCGTGCCGGCGGACCAGGTAGGCCGGGGTGCCGGTGCGCAGCTCGGTGAGCGTGGGCGGGGCGGGATCCATGGCACGCAGGCAGTGCAGCGGGATCAGGGGTTCGAGGGCGGCGGCTTCACTGGGGTCGAGGGACACGGGAATCCTCCGGGGATAGGCCTTGCTACTGACGGTAGACGGCCGATCACCCGTCAGCCAGGGGGTGTTCTCGGCCACTTGGGGCGCGCGCGGGGGCGCTGGGCGCGGTTGCCCGGGGCGCCGCGCCGGGCGCATCGTGGAGGGGGAGCCTGGAGGTGCCGGCGGTGGACGAGGCGGCGGTGATTCGCACGCAGGGGCTGACCAAGACCTATCCGGGCACCGGCGTGCGGGCGGTGGACCGGCTCGACCTCCAGGTGCGCCGCGGCGAACTCTTCGGGCTGCTCGGGCCGAACGGGGCGGGCAAGACCACCACGGTCGGGATGCTCACCACCCGGGTGGTGCCCAGCTCCGGGCGGGCCTGGATCGGCGGCATCGACGTGGTGGCCCGGCCGACCCTGGTCAAGCAGGTGATCGCGGTGGTCTCGCAGCAGAACACCCTGGACCGCTCGCTCACCGTGCGGGAGAACCTGGTCTACCACGGCCTGCTCTTCGGCTTCCCGGCCCGCGAGGCCCGCCGCACCGCCGACGGGCTGCTGGAGCGGTTCCACCTCGGGCGGTGGGCCGACGCCTCGGTCTACGCGCTCTCCGGCGGGCTGGCCCAGCGACTGATGGTCGCCCGGGCGATCTTCCACCGCCCGGCGGTGCTCTTCCTGGACGAGCCGACGGCGGGCCTGGACCCGCAGAGCCGGCTGGCGCTCTGGGAGATCCTGGCCGCGCTGATCGCCGAGGGCCAGACCATCCTGCTCACCACCCACAACATGGAGGAGGCCGACCAACTCTGCGACCGGGTCGCGGTGATCGACCACGGCCGGGTGCTGGCGCTGGACACCCCGGCCGCGCTCAAGCAGGCGGTGGACGCGGACACCGTGGTGACCGTCCAGGCGGGCGGCGAACCGGGTGCGCTGGCGGAGCTGCTGGCCCGCGAGGTGGCCGGGGTGAACCGCACCCGGCTGCTGCCCGGCGGGGTCGAGCTCCAGGTCAAGGGCGGCGGCGCGAACCGGCTGCTGCCCCGGGTGCTGAACGCGGCGGAGAACGGCGGGTTCGAGGTGGCCGACCTCTCGGTGGCCGCGCCGACCCTGGAGACCGTCTTCATCTCGCTGACCGGGAAGGAGTTGCGGGACTGATGGCCGATCCGGCGATGATCACGGTGACGCCGGCCCGCTCGGTGCCGGCCGCCGCCCGCTCGGCGCTGGGCGCGCTGATCCGGCGGGACCTGCTGGTGCTGCGGAAGAACTTCGGCGAGTTCGCCGGGCGGACGGTGATGCAGCCGCTGCTGCTGGTCTTCGTCTTCCTCTACGTCTTCCCGACCATCGGGCAGGGGGTGGGCGCGGGCGGCGGGAAGTCGGGGGAGTCGGACTTCGCGACGGTGCTGGTGCCCGGGGTGGTCGCGGTGACCATCATGTTCCAGGGCATCCAGTCGGTGGCGATCCAGCTCTCCCAGGAGTTCGGCTACACCCGGGAGATCGAGGACCGGGTGCAGGCACCCTGCCCGCTCTGGCTGGTCGCGGTCTCCCGGGTGCTCTCCGGGGCGACCCAGGGGATGATCTCGGCGGTGATCGTCTTCCCGATCGCCGCGGTGGTGCACGCGCCCGGGGTGCACGCCCACCTGTCGGTGCACTGGTGGGTGGTGGTGACGCTGATCCCGCTCAGCTGCCTGGCGATGACCTCGCTCGGGCTGGTGCTCGGCACCGCCTTCGAACCGCGCAACATCGGGCTGATGTTCGGCTTCGTGGTGCTGCCGCTGGTCTTCCTCGGCGGCACCTACTACCAGTGGACCCGGCTGGCGGCGGTCAAGGTCGGCGGCTTCCCCTGGCTGCAGACCCTGGTGCTGGCCAACCCGCTGATCTACATCGCCGAGGGCATGCGGGCCGGGCTGACCGACGCCTCGCACATGCACCTGTACGTGGTCTACCCGGTGCTGATCGGGTTCTGCGTGCTCTTCCTGGGGCTCGGGCTGCGCAACTTCCGGCGGCGGGTGCTCTCCTGAGCCTCCCGCCGCCGGAACCACACGTCGTTGTTACTGGGCGCCGAAGCGCTCGCGCCACGCCGCCAGGTCGTCCTCGGTGATCTTGGCGAAGAGCACCGGCGGGACGGCGAAGGCGGTGCCGGCCGGCACGAACTCCAGCGCGGCGGCCTGCTCCTGGGAGATCCAGGTCGGCTCGCCCGCCTCGGCGGTGGCGAAGACCGCGCGCATCGCGGCGCTGGAGGCCGGGATGAACGGGGCGGAGACCACGCCGTAGAGGTGGATCAGCTGCATCGCGGTGCGCAGCGTGAGCGCGGCGGCGGCCTCGTCGGTCTTGATCTCCAGCCAGGGGGCCTTGGTCTCCAGGTAGACGTTGCCCGCGCTCCACAGCGCGCGCAGCGCCTGGGCCGCCTTGCGGAACTGCAGCGCGTCCAGGTGGCCCTGGTACTCGGCGAGCAGCCCGGCGATCTCGGTGCCCAGCGCCCGCTCGGCCTCGCCCGGCTCGGCGCCGGCCGGCACGGTGTCGCCGAAGCGCTTCAGCGAGAAGGAGAGCACCCGGTTGACGAAGTTGCCCAGGGTGTCGGCCAGGTCCTTGTTCACGGTGGCGGAGAACAGCTCCCAGCTGAAGCTGGTGTCGTCCGACTCCGGGGCGTTGGCGATCAGGAAGTAGCGCCAGTAGTCGGCGGGCAGCAGCTCCAGCGCGGCGTCGGTGAAGATGCCGTGCTTCTGGCTGGTGGAGAACTTGCCGCCGTAGTAGTTCAGCCAGTTGAAGGCCTTGACGAAGTCGACCTTCTTCCACGGCGCCCGGGTGCCGATCTGGGTGGCCGGGAACATCACGGTGTGGAACGGGACGTTGTCCTTGGCCATGAACTCGGTGTAGCGCACGTCGTCGGCCTGGTACCACCAGGACTTCCAGTCCCGGTTGGCCGGGTCGGCGTCCGACCACTCCTTGGTCGCGCCGATGTACTCGATCGGGGCGTCGAACCAGACGTAGAAGACCTTGCCCTGCGCGGCCATCTCCGGCCAGACGTCGGCCGGGACCGGCACGCCCCAGTCCAGGTCGCGGGTGATCGCACGGTCGTTCAGGCCCTCGGTGAGCCACTTGCGGGCGATCGAGGAGGCCAGCGTCGGCCAGTCCTTGCCGTGCTCGTCGATCCAGGCCTCGACCTCGCCGGCCAGCTTGGACTGCAGCAGGAAGAGGTGGCTGGTCTCGCGGACCTCCAGCTCGGTGGAACCGCTGACCGCCGAGCGCGGGTTGATCAGGTCGGTCGGGTCGAGCAGCCGGGTGCAGTTCTCGCACTGGTCGCCGCGGGCCTTGTCGTAGCCGCAGTGCGGGCAGGTGCCCTCGATGTAGCGGTCCGGCAGGAACCGGCCGTCGGCGATCGAGTAGACCTGGCGGATCGCCCGCTCCTCGATGAAGCCGTTGGCCTGCAGCTCGCGGGCGAACTCCTGGGTGATCTCCCGGTTCTGCTGCGAGGAGGAGCGGCCGAAGTAGTCGAAGGAGAGCGCGAAGCCGTCGTAGATCGCCTTCTGCGCGTCGTGCTGCTCGGCGCAGAACTGCTCGACCGACTGGCCGGCGGCCTTGGCGGCCAGCTCGGCCGGGGTGCCGTGCTCGTCGGTGGCGCAGATGTAGAGCACCTCGTGGCCGCGCTGGCGCAGGTACCGGGAGTAGACGTCCGCCGGGAGCATGGAGCCCACCATGTTCCCCAGGTGCTTGATCCCGTTGATGTAGGGAAGCGCGCTGGTGATCAGGTGTCGAGCCATCCGGGGAAGCTCCTTCTACTGGGGCGGCACCGCTCGGCTCCTGTGCGGGTCGGGCGGGCGGTCGGCGGCCATCGCCGAGGATGCGGCCATTCTATCGGCCGCGAACAGGCTGGTCGTACGTGCTCGGCGGGGTGCCGGCGGCAGCGCGGCGCACAGTGCCGCCGGGCGGGCCCGGCGGCACTGGCAGGCGGCCTGACGCGGGGTCAGGGCTGCGGCACGTTCGGCGGGTTGGCGCTGGTCCAGCTGTAGATGTACTTGCTCTGGCCGTCCTTGAACGAGCTGTACGGCGCCGGGTTGACCTCCATGCACTGGCTGTCGTCCGAGGCGTTCTGCGACTGGGCGGTGGTGGGCATCGCGGTGGGCACGGGCGCCTGCGGGGCGCCGCCGCCCGCGGCGCCGCCGCCGCCGAAGCTGTCGCCGCTGGTCCAGTCGGTGCCGACCTTGAGGGTCAGCGAGGTGCCGGAGGCGCCGGACTGCTCCAGCGCCGAGTCCGGCAGGCCGAGCGCGGCGGCCACGGTCTTGGCCGAGTCCGACTTGTTCGCCGGGTAGAGCAGCTTGGTCGGCGAGTTCGGCACCTTGGTGGTGTCCTTGGCGGCGTGCGTGAAGCCCTGCTTCACCAGCGCGTCGCTGATCGCGGTGGACCGGCCGGCGGCGCCGCTGGAGTTCTGCACGTCGATGTGGATGGTCGACTTGTCCACGGTCACCGCGGGCGGCGCGGCCGGCGCGGGGGCGGCCGGGGCGCTCGGCTGGTCGGTGGCGGGGAGCGTGCCGCCGCCGGCCGGCGGCGGGGCGTTCTTGTCCAGCGCCACGTCGTTGACGATCATCTGGAACAGCTTCTTGGAGTCCGGCGTGGTGACCACCAGCGCGGCGCTCGGGTTCTTCGGGTCCGGCTGGTAGGCCCAGGGCATGGTCACCGTGGTGATCCGCTCGGTCGGCACCTTGTTCAGGTCCAGTGCCAGGTTGGCCAGCGCCTGCACCGAGCCGAGCGCGTTGTCCACCGAGAGCGCCTTGGTCGCGGCCTGCGCCAGGTCGTTCAGTTTCAGCGGGTCGGCCAGCGTCTTGGCCGACTTGAACGAGCGGATCATCGAGTTGATGTAGAGGTGCTGGGCCTGGGCGCGGCCGATGTCGCTGCCGTCGCCGAAGGCGTGCCGGGTGCGCAGCCACTCCAGCGCCTGCTCGCCCTTGATCGAGTGGGTGCCGGCGGCCAGCTCCAGGTGCGAGCCGATCTGGTGGAAGACGCCCTGCGCGTCGGTGTACGGCTGGTAGTCCATGACGTTCTCCTTGGTGCACACCTGCACACCGCCGATGGCGTCGGCCATGTTCACCACGCCGGAGAAGTCGATCATCATGTAGTGGTCGATGTGGATGCCGGTGAGCGACTCCCAGGTGTCCACCACGCAGCCCGGGTCACCGACGTTGAGGCTGTCGGTGATGATGCTGGTGCGGCCCTTCAGCACCTTGCCGCTCTTCGGGTCCTTGCAGTCCGGGATCTTCGCCTGGGTGTCGCGCGGGATGCTCATGATCGAGGCGTTGGACCGGTCCGCGGAGAGGTGCACCAGCATCTCGACGTCCGCGTGCGGGGCGCTGCCGTCGCAGGAGCCGCCGAGCTGGCAGTCGGCGGCGTTGTTGCGGCCGTCGGAGCCCAGCATCAGGATGTTCAGCGGCTTCTGGCCGGCCGCGTTGGCCTTGGAGTCCGGGGCGAGGGCGGTGCCCCCGTTGTTGAGGTTGCCCTTCTTGATGTTGGCGTTGAGCTCCTGGATGTACAGGTAGCCGCCGCCGACCGAGACCAGCAGGGTGATCCCGACGCCGTACGCGGTGAACTTGAGGATCCGCTTGCGCTTGGCGGCCTTGCCCAGCGGCGCCTTGCGGTTGGCCGCCCGGCCGCCGGTCGGCGCGGTGGTGCCGGTACCGCCGGCGCGCCGTCCGCGGCCGCCACCCTTGGCAGCCTGCTGGGCGGCCCGTCGGGCGGCCGCGCGGCCGCCCTCCACGGGGCTGCCGTCGGTCGGCTGACCGCTGGTTGAGCGGTTACCGTCAAGCGTCATAGGTGTCCACCAAGCTGGCCTCGCCAGGTCCTCCCTGGACTCTTGGCGGCAGACTATATCAATTCGAAATCATAGGTTTATGTGAGGATCTTGGGCTCATGAGAGGCCGTCGGAGGTCCTCCGGGCGACCCCCTACTCGGGGGTATCACGCGTCCTGCCAAGGGTGTTGAAGCGAAGCGAAAAAGTGATCGTCCTGTGATTGCATTCCGCTGCGGATGGACACTCGGGCGGCCCGGAGGCGGTGGCCGGCCCGCCCGTTCCGGCGGGTCAGCCCAACTCGGTCTCCAGCGACAGGAGTTCCGCAACCGTCTGGCGGCGGCGGATCAGCCGGGCCTCGGCGCCCTCGACCAGCACCTCGGGGAGCAGCGGGCGGGAGTTGTAGTTGGAGGACATGCTGGCCCCGTAGGCGCCGGTGTCGTGGAAGACCACCAGGTCGCCGATCCGGGCGCTGGGCAGCGGGATCGGCTCCACGTCGCCGCCCTCGACCTGGGTGAAGACGTCGCCCGACTCGCACAGCGGGCCGGCCAGCACGGTGTCCCGGACCGCCTCGGTGCGCGGCTCGCCGCTCGGCGAGAGCACCGAGACGCGGTGGCTGCTGCCGTACATGGCGGGCCGCATCAGGTCGTTGAAGCCGGCGTCGACCAGCACGAAGTGGTTGCTGCCGACCGGCTTCTGGGCCCGCACCTCGCTGGTGAGCACCCCGGCGCCGGCCACCAGGAAGCGCCCCGGCTCGATCTCCAGCCGCACCCGGTGGCCGAGTTCGCGCTCCAGCTCCTGCCGGGCGGAGTCCCAGAGCCGGAAGTAGCGCTCGGTGTCCACCTCCGGCTGGCCCTCCCGGTAGGGCACCGACAGTCCGCCGCCGGCCGAGATCGCCCGGACGTCCCGGCCGCTGAGCCGCACCTGCTTGACCATGGTCTCGCAGACCGCCTCCAGGTGGCCGTAGTCCACCCCGGAGCCGATGTGCATGTGCAGGCCGATCAGCTCCAGCCCGTGACGGTCGATCAGCTCCAGGCTCTCGGCCAGGTGCTCGTGCCAGATGCCGTGCTTGCTCTGCTCGCCGCCGGTGTTGGTCTTGCGGCTGTGGCCGTGCCCGAAGCCGGGGTTGATCCGCAGCCAGACCGGGTGGCCGGGGCTGGCCGTGCCCACCTGGTCGAGCATCTGCGGCGAGCCGGCGTTGACCGGCAGCCGCAGCTCCACCACCCGGCGCAGGGTGGCCCGGTCCAGCAGGTCGGCGGTGAGGACGATCGGCTCGTCGGCGCCGTGCGGTTGGTAGCCGGCGGTCAGCGCGCGCTCGATCTCGCCCAGCGAGACGGCGTCGACCAGCACGCCCTCCTCGCGCATCAGGCGCAGGATGTGGGTGTTGGAGCAGGCCTTCTGGGCGAAGCGGATCACGTCGAAGCCGCGCAGCCGGGCGATCTGGGCGCGGATCCGGTCGGCGTCGTAGATCCAGGCGGGGGTGCCGTACCGCTCGGCGAGGCGGGCCAGCCGGGGGCCGCTCAGCGGGTCGGCTGCAAGCGTGGTCGCAGTGGTCACGGGCTGGTCCTCCGTGCGGGGTCAGGGGTGTCGCGGGCGCCGGTGGTGATCCTGTGCGACCGGGCGGCCGGCCCGCTCGGCTGTCCGCTCCTTGGACCGTACCGGCGGCCGTGACGGCGGCGAAATCGCTGATCAGGCCCGCTGGGGCGGGGTTTTCGGCATGGCTCGCGGTCCGGCGGAACTTGTCCGCGAACGGGTGGCGCGGGGTGGACGAATCCCGTCGGGAGGCAGGTCGGCCGGGAGAAAATCCCGTACCCGGGCGCCCGGGAATTTGTCGTGCGCATGGTAAATAGGAGCTGGGTGCAGACCGTGAATACCGTACCGGCCGCCCCCTGCGGAATTGCCGCCCGATATCGCCCCGGAGCCCCTCCCCGCGGTCTTTCGGGCCATTCAGTGAATGGATTCACCGAGGTGGATTCCGGTGCGGCCCGTTCAACCGTCGGATTCGGCCGGTCGAACACCCGGGCACCCGCGTCGCAGCCCGGTGACGGTCTGTCGGCGCGGGACGGTATGGCTTGTGGGACAAGGAAATTGGGGCGTCGGCGAACTGTCGGCAGGACTGTCGACACTGTGTCAGGAACGCTTGTAGCTTGTGGGACGAAATCGCTGGGGCTCCGCGGCGGCGACCCGGTCCGTGCTCGGACGCACCGGGGCGATGGAGCCCAGGAAGGGACGAGATGATCTCCGGCTCCGAAGTGGCGGCGCGGCCACTTCTCCTCCTGCTCGCAACCGGCTCGCGGCCGTACCGCGAGTACCTGCTCCGCTCGATCGCCCCCGAGTTCCGGGTGCACCTCTTCCACACCGCGCAACCCACCTGGGAACGCGAGCACCTGAGCGGTTGGACGGTCGTGCCGGACACCCACGACGGCCCGGCGATGGCCCGGACCGCCGCCGCGCTGCACCGCACCGAACCCTTCGACCGGGCCGTGGCCGCGCCCGGCGCGGTGGTCTCGCCGCCGCCCAAGGGGTCGCTCTGGGAACGGGTCGCCTACGCCACCGTGGTCGCCGACAGCCGGCAGGCCTGCGACCGCGCGCTCGACGAGGCCGCCGCCGCGCTCGTCGTCGAACCCGCCTGACCGGCCATGGGCGCGAAGCCGAAAGCCGCCGGCCCCGGGCCGTGGGCCACGTTCACCGAGTCACCGCTCGCCGTCAAGGCGGTGCTGGCCGGGGTGGTGATCAACCGTCTGGGGGCGTTCCTCAGCATCTTCCTGGTGCTCTACCTGACCGCCCGCGGCTACTCCGCCGACCAGGCGGCGCTGGCCCTCGGCGGCTACGGCGCCGGCGGCGTGGCCGGGGTGCTGGTCGGCGGGGCGCTGGCCAACGCGCTCGGCGCCCGCAACGCCACCGTGCTGAGCATGACCGGCTCGGCACTGCTGCTGGTGCTGGTCTACTACGTGCACAGCTACCCGCTGATCGTGGCCTCCGTGGTCCTGGTCGGCCTGTTCCAGACCATCTACCGGCCGGCCGCGGCCGCGCTGCTCTCCGAACTCACCCCGGCCGACCGGCAGGTGATGGTCTTCGGGATCTGGCGGCTCGGCCTCAACCTCGGCACCACGCTCTGCCCGCAGCTCGGCTTCGGCCTCTACCGGCTCGGCGGGCACGGGTACGGGATGCTCTTCTGGGGCGAGGCGGTGGTCGCGGTGGCCTACGCCGTGCTGGCCTTCGCCACCCTGCCCGGCAAGGCGGGGCCGGGCGCCGGGGCGGTCGCCGGGGCCGCGAAGGGGGAGCGGGAGAGCTACCTGCGGGTGCTCAGGGACACCCGCTACGTCTTCTTCCTGATCGCCTCGCTGGCCAACGCGATCATCTACTCGCAGTACCTCTCGACCCTGCCGCTGGACGTGGCCCGCTCCGGGGTGGACGTCTTCTGGTACAGCCTGGCGGTCTCGGTCAACAGCGTCATCGTGATCGCGGTCGAGCTGCCACTGACCAAGGTCACCCAGAAGTGGCCGGTCCGGATCACCGCGGGCTGCGCCTTCGCCCTGGTCGGCCTCGGCGAGGCGTGCTACGGCCTGCCGCTGGGTGCGGCGGTGATCCTGATCGGCACGCTGATCTGGACGCTCGGCGAGATCCTCGGCGGGCCCACCATGTTCGCCTACCCCGGGCTGGTCGCACCCGACCGGCTGAAGGCCCGTTACATCAGCAGCTTCCAGCTGATGTTCACGGCCGGCACCGCGATCGGGCCGGTGGTCGGCGGCGTGCTGTTCCAACAACTGCACCACGGCGTCTGGCCGGTGGTCGCGGTCTTCGCGGTCTTCTCGACCGTGTTCGGCGTGCTCGGCATCAGGCCGATCCAGCCACTGGTGGCGGCCCGGGACCCGGAGGCGCAGACCGAGCCGGTCGCCGAGACCGTCTGATCCCGCGCCGACGCCTACCCGGACCTGACCCGGCGTCCGACCACGATGCGGCGGCGGCGCCGCGCGGAAACCCCGCGCGGCCCGCCCCACCCGCTGCGCACAGCACGAAACCCGGGCTCCGCCACATGGCGCCCGGAGACGGTACTGGCACCAAAAGCTGCCCGGGGGGCACTGGATGAGACCTGTGGAGCTGATCGAGATCGACACCCTGCAGCCGGGCGACTCGCCCCGGTTCCGCGAGGTGGACGAGGAGCACGTGCGGCGGCTGGCCGAGTCCGAGGCGGACTTACCGCCGATCCTGGTGCACCGGTCGAGCATGCGGGTGATCGACGGCGCGCACCGGCTGAGCGCCGCCCGGCGCAAGGGCGAACGCACCATCGCCGCCGAGTTCTTCGACGGCACCGACGCGGCCGCCTACATCCTCGGCGTGCAGGCCAACGTGGCGCACGGGCTGCCGCTCTCGCTGGCCGAACGGAAGGCGGCGGCCAGGCGGATCGTCGAGCTGCGGCCCGAGCTGGCCGACCGGGCGGTGGCCCGCACCTGCGGACTGGCCGCCAGCACGGTCGGCGGCATCCGCCGGGAGGTGGTGGGCGAGGGCGCCCGTGCCGCCGCCCGGGTCGGGCAGGACGGGCGGCTGCGGCCGGTGGACGGCGGCGAGGGGCGGCGGCGGGCCGTCGCGGTGATCCGGGCCAGCCCCGACGCCTCGCTGCGCGAGATCGCCCAGGCGGCCGGGGTCTCGCTGGGCACCGCGCACGACATCCGGGCCCGGCTCGACCGCGGCGAGGACCCGCTGCGCGGCGCGGCGACGCCGGTGGTCCCGCCGGCCGGGCAGTCCGCCGCGCCGGCCATCGCGCCGTCGGGGGTGTCGGGGGTGTCGCCGGTGGTGGCCCGCGCGGTCGCGGCGGTGCCGCGGATCGGGGCGGGCCCCGGGCCCCGGCCGGCCCGGGCCGCCCGGCCCGCCAAGGCCGAGCCGTTCGCCGGGCTGGAGAGCCTGCGGCGCGACCCCTCGCTGCGCTTCACCGACCACGGGCGGGCGCTGCTGGTCTGGCTGCACCGGCGGCTGGTGGTGGTCGGCGAGGCCGACCGCGAGCTGGACCAGATCCCGGCGCACCTGCTGCCGGTGGTGGCCGAGTTGGCGCAGGAGTGTGCGGACAGCTGGCACCGCCTGTCGGTCGAGCTCCAGTGCCGGGCCCGGCAGACCGGCTGAGTCAGCTGAGCCGGCGGGCGCGGCGGGCCGCCGTTCAGTCCTGCCGCGCGGCGTGGGCGGCGAGCACCGCGAGGTAGCAGCGGTGCACGTCCGCCCGGTCGGCCGGTTCGGCCACCGAGATGTCGCTCAGCCGGTCGATCATCTCGGCCTGTTCGAGCAGCACGGCGCGCTGGTCGGGCGTGCCGGTGGCGTTCATGATCTCGACCAGCGCGTCCAGCTGGCGGATCAGCACCGCCGGCATCCCGGGCGCCGCCTGCCGGACCTTCTCGAACGCGCGCCGCACCAGCCGGTCGTAGCTCACCGGCCGGGCGATCACCCGGATCCGGCCCTCGGCGTCCCGGTGCACCGGATCCGGGTGCCAGCCCCGGGCGATCCGGCACAGGCCCTCGCCCAGCCAGTCGATGCAGGCCAGCGCGGTGAAGGTGTCGTTGACCGCGGTGGACAGCGCCCGGATCGCGATCTCCACCAACTGGTCCACGGCGAAGGCGATGTCCTGGGCCAGCGTCCGGGACGGCCCGGTGACGTGCGCCCGGGCGAAGCTGCGGGCCACCGCGGGCGCCGCCTCGGGCGGCCAGACGGTGGCCAGCCGGCTGCCCTGCACCAGGAAGTGGCCGGGCCGGTGGTCCAGCCGGATCACCGCGTCCAGTTGCCGGGCCACCCGCACCAGGCTGCGGTGCCGGACGAACTGCAGGTAGCCGCTGCTCGGCGCGGTCACCGGAGCCCCGGCGATGTCCAACTGCTCGGTCAGCTCGGCCTCCGACGGTCCGCTGACCGGCCCGTCCGGCCGGTGCGGCTCGCCCGCGCCCGCCTCGATCGCGGCCGACAGGTCGGCCGCGATCGAGGCGATCACCCGGGGCAGCTGGATGGAGACGGCGATGTGGTGGATGAAGTAGATCAGCACCGCCAGGTCGGCCAGCACCAGCACCAGGCAGACGGTGATCGACAGGTGCGGCACGAAGTCGCCGTGCGAGCCGGGCCCGATCGCGATCAGCGCCAGGATCGCGTAGACGAAGGTGGCCACGAAGCTGCCCAGGGTCAGCTGGGTGCTGCGGTCCCGGATGAAGGTGCGCAGCATCCGCGGCCCGAACTGGGTGGAGGCCAGCGTGAGGGTCACGATGGTGATCGAGAAGACCATGCTGACCACGGTGATCAGCGCCGCCGCGATCGCGGTGAGGATCTGCCGGGCGGCGTCGGCGGTGCCGCTGATCACCCAGGACGGGAGGGTGATCGAGCCGCGGTAGGCGGCCTCGTCCAGGTCGCGGGTGAGCACGAACAGGCCGACCGCGAACGCCACGGCCACGGTCGGGATGAGCCACAGGTTGGTCCGCAGCGCCTCCCTGCGCCACGCGGACTCCAGGTGGACCCGGTTGATCACTCTTCCAGCGTAGGCAGCGCCGGGTGGGGCCGCCCGGTCAGCCGCAGTCGGCCGGGGAGCCGTGCAGCGCGGCGGCGTCCAGCGCCCGGGTCAGCCGGTTGATCCGGTCGCGCAGCTCGGTCACCTCGGCCAGGTCGAGGCCGGTGGCGCCGACCACCCGGCCGGGCAGGGCCGCGGCCCGCTCGCGCAGCGCGGCGCCGGCGGCGGTGGCGCGCACGGTGACGGAGCGTTCGTCGGCGGCGCTGCGCTCGCGGACCACCAGGCCGTTCGCCTCCAGCCGCTTGAGCAGCGGGGAGAGGGTGCCGGAGTCCAGGCGCAGGTGTTCGCCGATCCGCTTGACCGGCAGTGCGCCGTGCTCCCAGAGCACCAGCATCACCAGGTACTGCGAGTAGGTCAGGCCGAGTTCGTCGAGCGCCTCGCGGTAGAGCGCGGTGAAGGCGCGCGAGGCGGCGTGCAGTGCGAAGCAGATCTGGTTGTCCAGTCGCAGCCAGTCGGCCTCGGCCTGCGCGGGGGCGGGCGCGTCCTCCCGGTCCTCGGTGATGTGCTCCTCGGTCATGGCCCGAGCGTACCATTTAGTTGTGCACAACAGAATTGTGTGCAACTATCGATCCCGTACCGAGACCGCACCGACAGAAGGACGGTTCGTCATGACCGCGCTCTACACCGCCGTCGCCACCGCCACCCACGGCCGCGAGGGCCGTGCCGTCAGCTCCGACGGCAAGCTCGACGTGCAGCTCGCGCTGCCGGCGGCGCTCGGCGGCAACGGCGAGGGCACCAACCCCGAGCAGCTCTTCGCCGCCGGCTACGCGGCCTGCTTCGCCAGCGCGCTCGGCCTGGTCGGCCGGCAGGCCGGCGTGGACACCTCCGAGGCCGCGGTGACCGGCGAGGTCGGCATCGCCAAGGACGAGACCAGCTTCGCCCTTGAGGTCGTGCTGCGCGTCGAGCTGCCGGACTCGATCGACCGCGCCACCGCCGAGAAGCTGGTCGAGCAGGCCCACCAGGTCTGCCCGTACTCCAAGGCCACCCGCGGCAACATCCCGGTCCAGCTCGTCATCGAGTAGTGCGCCGCTGACCGCGCACCGTGCAGTGGCCCCCGCCGTCCCGGACGGCGGGGGCCACTGCGCGTGGCACCCGGGCGAGTTGTCCGCTTTGTGACACTGTCGTGCCAATTGATCTTCGAGAGAGGACGGCGCGCGGATGTACTACAGCAGCGGCAACTACGAGGCCTTCGCCCGGCCGCGCAAGCCGCGGGGAGTGGAGCGCAAGACCGCCTGGTTCGTCGGCGCCGGCCTCGCCTCGCTCGCCGGCGCCGCCTTCCTGATCCGGGACGCCCAGCTGCCGGGGGAGCGGATCACCGTGCTGGAGCGGCTGGAACTGCCCGGCGGCGCGCTGGACGGGATCAAGGAGCCCGAGCGCGGCTTCGTGGTCCGCGGCGGGCGCGAGATGGAGAACCACTTCGAGTGCCTGTGGGACCTGTTCCGCTCGATCCCCTCGCTGGAGGTCGACGGCGCCAGCGTGCTCGACGAGTTCTACTGGCTCAACAAGGACGACCCGAACTCCTCGCTCCAGCGGGTCACCGAGCGGCAGGGCCAGGACGCCCGCACCGACGGCCTGTTCACCCTCGGCCCGGCCGCGCAGAAGGACGTCCTCAAGGTCTTCCTGGCCACCCGGGAGGAGATGGAGGGCCGGCGGATCGACGAGGTCTTCGGCGCGGAGTTCCTGGCGAGCAACTTCTGGCTCTACTGGCGGACCATGTTCGCCTTCGAGGAGTGGCACAGCGCCCTGGAGATGAAGCTCTACCTGCACCGCTTCATCCACCACATCGGCGGCCTGCCCGACTTCTCCGCACTGAAGTTCACCAAGTACAACCAGTACGAGTCGCTGGTCCTGCCGCTCTACAAGTGGCTGCTGGAGCAGGGCGTGCAGTTCCGGTTCGGCACCGAGGTGACCGACGCGGACTTCGAGCTCACCGCCGGCCGCCGCCAGGCCACCCGGCTGCACTGGCGCGCGGACGGCGAACCCGGCGGCGTGGACCTCGGGCCCGACGACCTGCTCTTCCTGACCATCGGCTCGCTCACCGAGAACTCCCGCAACGGCGACCACCACACCCCGGCCGTGCTGGACGAGGGCCCGGCGCCGGCCTGGGACCTGTGGCGCCGGATCGCCGCCAAGGACCCGGCGTTCGGCCGCCCCGACGTCTTCGGCTCCGACATCGCGCACACCAAGTGGGAGTCGGCCACCGTCACCACGCTCGACCCGCGGATCCCCGAGCACATCCAACGGGTCTGCAAGCGCGACCCGTTCAGCGGCCGGGTGGTCACCGGCGGGATCGTCACGGTGCGCGACTCCGGCTGGCTGCTGAGCTGGACGGTCAACCGGCAGCCGCACTTCAAGCAGCAGGCGAAGGACCAGGTCGTGGTCTGGCTCTACGGGCTCTTCACGGACCGGCCGGGCGACTTCGTGAAGAAGCCGATGCAGGAGTGCACCGGCGAGGAGATCACCCGGGAGTGGCTCTACCACCTCGGCGTGCCGGTCGAGCAGATCCCCGAACTCGCCGCCACCGGCGCCAAGTGCGTGCCGGTGATGACGCCCTACGTCACCTCGTTCTTCATGCCGCGCAAGGCCGGCGACCGGCCGGCCGTGGTGCCGCAGGGCTCGGTGAACTTCGCCTTCGTCGGCCAGTTCGCCGAGTCGAGCCGGGACTGCGTCTTCACCACCGAGTACTCGGTGCGCACCCCGATGGAGGCGGTCTACCAACTGCTCGGCGTGGAGCGCGGGGTGCCCGAGGTGTTCGGCTCCACCTACGACGTGCGGGCCCTGCTGGAGGCGCTGCACCGGCTCCGGGACGGCGAGCAACTGCGGCTGCCGATGCCGGACTTCCTGCGCCGACGGCTGCTGAAGAAGCTGGACGAGACCGAGATCGGCGAGCTGCTGGCGGAGTTCGGCCTGGTGTCGCCGTGAGCCGGGGAGCCCGGGAGCCGGTGAGCGGGCGTGCGCCGTTGCGTGCGCCCTGCGGGTCGCCACCCCGTGTTCGGATCGTTGCCGCCGGTGCGGTGCCGCCCGGAATCCGGTGCAAGTAAGGTAAGGCTCTGTTTTCCGCGCTGCGGTCCGGGTGATCCCCGCGGCAGCCCCGGTCCGGCGGTTGGTGATGGAGGTCGTGGTGTCCGCTGAGATACCGCAGCGAGCGGGAGCGGCGGCGACGCCCGCGCGCCCGGTGGCGCTGCCCGGGTGGCTGAGGTGGCGCGGCTCGGGCCCGCTGCTGCCGCTGCTGGCGGTCGCGGTGGTGCTGGTGGTCGCCTCGCCGCTGGTGTTCCTGGCGCTCAAGGCGAGCGAGTCCGGCTGGGCCGAGGCCAGGCAGCTGCTCGGCCGCCCGCTGGTCGCCACCCTGCTGCAGCACACCGTCTCGCTGGTCGCCGCGGTCACCGCGGCCGCACTGGTGATCGGCTTCTCGGCGGCCTGGCTGGTGGAGCGCACCGACCTGCCGCTGCGGCGCACCTGGACGGTGCTGCTGACCATGCCGCTGGCGGTGCCGGAGTTCGTCCGCGGCTACTCCTGGGTCTCGCTCTTCACCGGGGTGCGCGGCTACTGGGGCGCGGTGCTGGTGATGACCACCTCGCTCTACCCCCTGGTGTTCCTGCCGGTGGCCGCGGCGCTGCGCGGCGGCGACCCGGCGGCCGAGGAGGTCTCCCGCAGCCTGGGGCGCGGCCGGCTGGCCACCCTGTGGCGGGTCACCCTGCCGCTGACCCGCCCGGCGCTGGCCGGCGGCGCGCTGCTGGTCTCGCTCTACCTGCTGGGCGAGTACGGCGCCTTCGCGATGATGCGCTACACCACCTTCGCCACCGCGATCTTCACCGAGTACCAGCTCGGCTTCGACGCCGTCTCGGCCGCCATGCTCACCCTGGCGCTGGTCGCGCTCGCGCTGCTGCTGGTCGGCCTGGAGGGCCGGGTCGGCCGCCGCGGCCGGGTGGTGCGCGAGGGCGCCACCGGGCGGCGCGGGGTGCCGCAGCCGCTGGGCGGCTGGCGCTGGCCGGCCTTCGGCTGGCTCACCGCGGTCGTCGCGGTCGCCGTCGGGGTGCCGGTCTACGCGCTGGGCTACTGGCTGGTGGTGGGCAGTTCGACCACCCTGCCGTCCGCCTCGATCCTCGACGCCACGGGCACCACGCTCGGGTACGCGCTGAGCACCGGGGCGGTCACCACCGCCTGCGCCGTGCCGGTCGCGCTCTACTCCTGGCGGCGGGCCAGCCGGCTCTCCCGGGTGCTGGAGCGCACCGCCTACCTCACCCGCGCGCTGCCCGGCATCGCGGTCGCGCTCGCGGTGGTCTTCTTCGCGATCCGCTACGCCCAGCCCTTCTACGAGCAGCCCGCGATGCTGGTGGTCGGCTACGTGGTGCTGTTCTTCCCGCTGGCGCTGACCGCCGTGCGCGCAGCGCTCGCCCAGGTGCCGCCGGGCGTCGAGGAGGTCGCCCGCTCGCTGGGCACCCGGCCGCTGCTGGTGCTGTGGCGGGTCACCCTGCCGCTGATCCTGCCGGGCCTGGGCGCCGCGTTCGCCATGGTCGCGCTCACCGCCAGCACCGAGCTGACCGCCACCCTGCTGCTGCGCCCGACCGGCACCCAGACCCTGGCCACCCAGTTCTGGGTGTACACCAGCGGCCTGGCGTACGGCGCCGCCGCACCGTACGCCGCCGTGATGACGGCGCTGTCCGTCCCCCCGGTCCTGCTGCTCACCCGCCGCACCTTCGGTTCCAAGGAGATCTGATGACTGGTCTTTCGATCACCGGACTTCGGGCCGAGCACGGCCGCAACGAGGTGCTGACCGGCCTGGACCTGGTCGTCGAGGACGGGGCGCTGGCCTGCGTGCTCGGCCCGTCCGGCTGCGGCAAGAGCACCCTGCTGCGGGTCATCGCCGGCTTCCACCGGCCCACCGCGGGAGCGGTGGAGCTGCGCGGCCGCACCCTGGCCGACCAGCGCACCTGGGTGCCGGCCGAGCGCCGCCGGATCGGCTACATGCCGCAGGACGGCGCGCTCTTCCCGCACCTGACCATCGCCGGGAACATCGGCTTCGGCCTGCCCCGGGCCGCCCGCCGCGGGCGGGTCGCCGAACTGCTGGAGCTGGTCGGCCTGGCCGGCCTGGGCGAGCGCCACCCGCACCAGCTCTCCGGCGGCCAGCAGCAGCGCGTGGCGCTCGCCCGAGCGCTCGCCCCCGCGCCGGAACTGCTGCTGCTGGACGAGCCGTTCGCCGCCCTGGACGCGGCGCTGCGGGCCGACCTGCGGGCCGAGGTCGCCGCCACCCTGCGGGCCGCCGGCGCGACCGCGATCCTGGTCACCCACGACCAGGACGAGGCGCTCTCCTTCGCCGACCTGATCGCCGTGGTCCGCGGCGGCCGGATCGCCCAGACCGGCACTCCGGACGAGCTCTACCACCGCCCGGCCGACCCCGAGGTCGCCCGCACCCTCGGCGAGGCGAACCTGGTCGCGGCCGAACTCGACGGCGAGACGGGCCGGACCGCCTTCGGCCCGTTGCCGCTGACCGCGGCCGGCACCGGCTCCGCGCAGGTGCTGCTGCGCCCCGGCCAGCTGCGGCTGGACGAGGCGGGGGCGGTCGCGGCGCGGGTGCTGCGCAGTCACTTCCGCGGCCACGACCACCGGGTGGAGCTGTCCCCGGAGCCGGGCCGCGGCCTGCCCGAGCGGCTGATCGCCTACACCGACACGGCCCCGCCGCCGGCCGGCAGCCCGGTCCGGCTGGCCGCCACCGGCCCGGCGCACGCGGTCGGCGGCGGGGGAGCGGGGGCGGCCAGCCGGCTGGCGGACGCCGGCGCGTCGGTCGGCTAGAGCCTCGGCTGATGGCCGGTCAGCTGATGGCCGGTCAGCTGTCAGTCGGTCAGCGGACCACGTTGATGAAGCTCATCATCCCGTTGTCCTCGTGGGCGGCGATGTGGCAGTGGAACATCCACCGGCCCGGGTAGTCGGCGAAGGCGACCCGGATCACCACCTTGCCGGGCACCCCGTTGACCGCGTGCGGCACCGGGATGATGTCCTGCCGGTTGGTGTAGGGCTGCGCCACGCCGTTGATCGAGGTCACCTGGAACGCGGTGGTGTGCAGGTGGAACGGGTGGTCCTCGCCGGACTCGTTGACCAGGGTCCACTCCTCGACGGTGCCGAGCTTGGCGGGGGTCTGGAAGACGGAGGAGTCCATCGAGAACGGCTTGCCGTTGATGTAGAAGGTGGTGCCGTCGGCGTTCTCGGAGAGGTCGAGGGTGCGGCGCTGGGCGATCGGCGCGGTCGACAGGTCGGCGGGCGCGGTCGGCATCGGGCCGCTCACCCCGGGCAGCCGGGGCACCTGGTGCCCGGCGACCTTGACGGTGGCCAGTGCGGTGTCCGGGTAGGAGTCGCCCTGCGGGCCGTTGCTGTAGGCGGTGGTGCGCAGGGTGGCGGTGCCGGGCTTGCCGGAGGCGGTGACCAGCACGTCGTAGCGCTTGCCCGGGGGCAGCAGCAGGGTGTCGGTGTCGCGGGTGCGGGCGACCGGCGTGCCGTCCTCGTTGATGACGGTGAAGCAGTAGCCGTCCAGGTGCAGCTGGTAGAAGATGTCGGCCCCGATGTTGGCCAGGCGCCACAGCTGGGTCTCGTTCGGCTTCATGGTGAGCACCGGGCGCAGCTGGCCGTTGACCAGACGGACGGTCGGGTTGTTCGAGTTGATCGACGTGGTGGCCGTGTTCTGCGGGATGTGGCCGCTCGCGTCGAGCTGAACGTCCTTCAGCGCGATGGTGTGGGTGGTGATGTGCCGCAGGTCGGCGGGCAGCAGGGTGCGGTCGTCGCCGACCACCAGCGCGCCGGACAGGCCGGCGAAGATCTGGTTCTCGACGTCGCCGGTCATGCCGGCGTCGTCCATCGCGGCGAGGTCCGCCATGGCGGTGGACCCCGGGGCGGGGCAGGCGGTGCTCATCGCGTGGCTGTGGTACCAGTAGGTGCCCTGCGGGTGGTCGGCCGGGAGGGCGAGCTGGTAGGTGGTGGAGCCGCCGGGGGCCACGCACAGGAACGGGTCGTCCGACTGGCCGTCAGGAGACACGTGCAGGCCGTGGAAGTGCAGGTTGGTGGCGGTCGGCAGGTGGTTGACCAGGTGGATGGTGAGGGTCTGGCCGGGCTGCACGTGGATGGTCGGGGCGACCAGCGAGCCGGTGTACGACTCGCCGAAGACCTGCTTGCCGGAGACGTCGAAGCGGGTCTGCTTCGCGTCCAGGGTGATGGTCAGGTTCGGGTGGGCGCCGACGGCGGAGTTGGCGTCGGCCGGGTCCTGGAAGGGCCGGCCGGCGTGCATGCCCTTCTCCTGCTGGGCGGTTGACGGCGGCTGAGGGGTGTCGGCGGGCGAGGCGGCCATCGCCTCGGTGCCGACGGCCGCGGATATGAGCAGGGCGACGGCGGCCATGGCGTGGAACGTCCGCCTGGTCCGCCGGATGTGCGACCGGTCGGGGGTCGACCGGTCGGTGATGTCCCCGGACATCAGATCTCCGATTCGTGAAGGTTGGTGAACAGCAGGCCAACCTTGCTCGAATGATCTGATGAGAACAAGACTTGACAGGTATTCGGACCATCTTCCGACATTTTCCGCCAAGCCAGGAGGGCCGGACGCGGCCGCGCACCCGGTGACCAGGTCACCGGGTGCGCGTGCGGGTCGACCGACCGGGTCAGAGCAGGCCGGCGTCCTGCAGCAGCTGCAGGGCCTGCTTCCCGTCGCCCAGGTCGGCGGGGTTGGCCACGGTGCCGATGGTGTCCAGCGCGGGCAGGTCGGCCTTGCTGCTGACCCCCGCCACCAGCGGGTACTCGTAGCTCTGCGAGGTGGCGATCAGGGTCTGCGCGGGCGCGCTCGCCAGGTAGGAGAGGAACGCCTGCGCGGCGGCCTGGTGCTTGCTGCTCTTCAGCACGGCGGCACCCGAGACGTCGATCAGCGCGCCCGGGTCGTCCTTGGCGAAGTAGTGCAGGGCGCTCTTCGTGCCGGCCGGGGTCTTCTCGTCGCGCAGCCGGTACCAGTAGTAGTGGTCGATCACGCCGCCCTGCACCTCGCCGCTGTTGACGGCGGCGGTCAGGTCCTCGTTGCTGTCGTAGGTCTTGGCGTTGGCCTTCACGCCCTGCAGCCACTTCTTGGCGAAGTCGGCGCCCTTGGCCGCGATGACCCGGGTGATGATCGGGGTGAAGTCGGTCTCGCTCGGGGCGATGCCGAGCCGCCCCTTCCAGGACGGGTCGGACAGGTCCAGCACGGAGGTGGGCGCGGCGCTGTCGGCGGCGCTGCCGGTCTGGGCCACCCAGGCCGCGGTGCGGGCCGAGACGCCCACCCAGTCGCCCTTGGCCGAACTGTCCCCGGCCGGCACGGCCTTCAGGGTGTCCGGGTCCACCGGGGCGAGCAGGCCCTTCTCCTCCAGCGTGGTCAGGGCCGGCGGGTTCTCCGAGTAGAAGACGTCCGCCGGGCTGGCCGAGCCCTCCTGGAGCAGCTGGTTGGCCAGCTCCGCCTCGTCGCCCGAGCGCAGGTTCACCTTCACGCCGGTGCGCTTCTGGAAGTCGGCCGCCAGCGCCTTGGTGGTCTGCTCGTGCTGGCCGCTGTACACCGTGATCGACTGGCCGGCCAACGACTGGCCGCTCGCGGACGAGGCGCTCGGGCTCGACCCGCCCGAGCTGCCGCACGCCGTGAGCGCCAGGCAGGAGACGGACAGGACGGCGAGCGCGGCGGTGGTACGCGCGGTTGCGAACACGGTGGGTTCTCTCCGAATCGTGCGGCACTTGTCTGAGGGTGAGCGGTGGTGCCGGCGATTCCCCGGTCGCGCCGGCGGCCCGCGGGTGTGCGGGCCTGCCGCCCAGGACTCTAGGACAGGCAAGGCTTGCCTAACAACAGGGGGGAGGGCTTGTTGAACCTCCTTTGGGTATTCACCCGTTCCTGTGGAGTTCTGGTGATGAACCCGTGCTGCGGTGTCGCCGCCGCGATGACCCGCACAACGCAAAATGCAGACCAGGATGACTCCTGATCTGCATTCGCTCGCCAACCGCGTTGGCCACTGCTCTGTGTCCGAGGGGGGACTTGAACCCCCACGCCCGATAAAGGGCACTAGCACCTCAAGCTAGCGCGTCTGCCATTCCGCCACCCGGACCGGGTGTGTTGCCTCGGGATCGTGTCCGTCCCCGTGGCGACAGAGAGAACAGTAGCAGGATTTGGGAGTGGTTCTTACCTGCGGGTTCCTCGCACGGTGAACGGGAGTGCGCTGGTTGTGGGGGGTGGGGCGGGCACAAGAGGGGGCGGAGTGGGCATGGTCGGTCGGAAACGGTCCGGCGGGGGCAAGTTCCTCGACCTGGGCCGGGGAGCGGGGGGTGCTCTCCTAGCCTCGGGTGAGTGGGGGAGCCCTGAACGGAACGCCCCGTTCCCGGCGCCCCGCGCTCCTCAGAAGGGTGGCAGGACGTGAAGCGGACCAGCGTGACCGAGCCACTGGTCGCGGAACCGGTGGAGAAGGCCGACGGCCGCCCGGAGGGCGTCTGGCGGATCGTGGCCGACGCCCAGGAGGCCTCGGTGCCCCGGGTGCGGCACGCGGTGCGCGACCTGCTGCGGGCTCAGGGCCTGGCCGGCGGGCGGTACCTGGACCTGACCGACGGGCTGCTGCTGATCGTCTCGGAGCTGGTCACCAACGTGGTGGCGCACGCGGCGCTGCTCACCCCGGAGGTGACCTGCGAGGTGGCGATCGGCGCGGGCCAGGTGCGGGTGGCGGTCGAGGACGGGCACCCGTACCGGCCCAAGGCGGTGCAGAGCGACGAGGAGCAGACCGGCGGCCGCGGACTGATGCTGGTCAAGAGCATCAGCCTGGCCGCCGGCGGCTCCTGCGACGTGGAGCAGACCGGGGACGGCGGCAAGGTGATCTGGGCCTCGCTGCCGCTCCCCGGGTGAGCCGGTGAACTACTGACGGACCGTCACCAGTCCCGGCCGGCGATCTCCCGGATGCCCGGCAGCGCGGCCTGGAAGACGGTGTCGAACCAGACCGAGAACGGCTTCTCCTGCTGGAGCTCCTTCAGCTCCTGGGCGGTGACGAACCGGGTGGAGTCGACCTCCTCCGGGTCCGGCCGCAGCTCGTCGGTGACCAGGCCGACGAAGAGGTGGTTCCACTCCCGCTCGATCAGCCCGGAGGCCTCGTCCGGCAGGTCGTAGCGGACGGTGCCGGCCGCGCAGAGCAGCGCGGGGGCGGCACCGAGCTCCTCGGCGGTGCGCCGGGCGGCGGCGACGAACGGCGGCTCGTCGGGGTACGGGTGGCCGCAGCAGGTGTTGGACCAGACCCCGGGCGAGTGGTACTTGCCCAGCGCCCGGCGCTGCAGCAGCAGCCGGCCCTGCTTGTCGAAGAGGAAGACCGAGAAGGCCCGGTGCAGGTGCCCGGGCTGCTGGTGGGCCCAGAGCTTCTCCGCGGTGCCGATGGTGACGCCCTGGTCGTCCACCAGCTCCAACAGGATCTCGGGGGAGGCCGCGACGACGGGGTCGTCGGCCAGGCTGGTCGATCGGCTATCGGGCATTGGACCTCTTTCGGCGCGTGGACCGGTCACGGGGGCCCAGTCTGCCGCATGCCCGGCGCGCGGGGACGGATTCGCCGCCGCTGCCAGGTACAGGCGCCTTCGCACGGCGTGCGCGAACGGCCTCGCGCCCCCTCGGGCGCACACGCTCCCCAGGTGTCGGGAGATTCGTCCACGGACCGTTCACCGCCCGCTCACCCGCGGCCCGCCCGGGCGGGCGGCGTTCGGGCAGGTCATCCGAGTCGCCTACCATCGCTTACGGCACAGCCTGCGGACCCGGGGGTGCGAGACCGGCCGTCACGCGGGCACCCGCAGCAGCAGTGCCGACCGCCCGGCCCGACGAACCACAGGAGACCCCGCATGATCGGCCTCGTCCTGGCAGCCGGCGCCGGCCGCCGGCTGCGCCCGTACACCGACACCCTGCCCAAGGCACTGGTCCCGGTGGACGGCGAGAAGACCGTGCTGGACCTCACCCTCGGCAACTTCGCCGAGGTCGGACTGCGCGAGGCCGCCATCGTGGTCGGCTACCGCAAGGAGGCCGTCGAGCAGCGCAAGGCCGAACTGGAGAGCCGCTACGGGGTGCGGCTGACCCTGGTGGAGAACGACCGCGCCGAGGAGTGGAACAACGCCTACTCGCTCTGGTGCGCCCGCGAGCTCTTCGGCGAGGGCCTGCTGCTGGCCAACGGCGACACCGTGCACCCGGCCTCGGTGCAGCGCACCATGCTCGACGCCAACGACCGGCTGATCACCGAGGGCCGCGCCCCCGGCCTGCTGCTCGCGCTGGACACCGTCAAGAAGCTGGCCGACGAGGAGATGAAGGTCGTCGTCGATCCGGCAAAGGGCGTGCAAAGGATCACCAAGCTGATGGACCCGGCCGAGGCGACCGGCGAGTACATCGGCCTCACCGTGATCAACCCGTCCGCCGGCGCCGACCTGACCGACGCGCTGCGCACCACCTTCGAGCGCGACCCGCAGCTCTACTACGAGGACGGCTACCAGGAGATGGCCGACCGCGGCCTGCGGATCGACGTGCAGCCGATCGGCGAGGTCGCCTGGGTCGAGGTCGACAACCACGAGGACCTGGCGAAGGCCCGGGAGATCGCATGCCGGTACTGACCAGGCTGATCCCCTCCCCGCTGTTCGTCGAGATCCGCCCCGGCGCGCTGGACGCGCTGGCCGGCGTGCTGGCCGACCAACGGCTCTCCACCGCCGGCCGGATCGCGGTGGCGATCAGCAACGGCAGCGGCGCCAAGCTGCGCCAGCGGCTGGAGCCGCAGCTGCCGAAGGCCGACTGGTACCGGGTCGAGGACGGCACCCTGGACGCCGCGGTGCGCCTGGCCGAGCAGATGCGCGGCGGCCACTACGACGTGCTGGTCGGCATGGGCGGCGGCAAGATCATCGACGCGGCCAAGTACGCGGCGGCCCGGGTCGGCCTGCCGCTGGTCGCGGTCGCCACCAACCTGGCGCACGACGGGCTCTGCTCGCCGGTCTCCTCGCTGGACAACGACGCCGGGCGCGGCTCCTACGGGGTGCCCTCGCCGATCGGCATCCTGGTCGACCTCGACGTGGTCCGGCAGGCGCCGCTGCGCTTCGTGGCCTCCGGGATCGGCGACATCGTCTCCAACATCTCCGCCTGCGCCGACTGGGAGCTGTCGCACCGGGAGACCGGAGAGGCGGTGGACGGACTGGCCGTCGCGATGGCCCGCTCGGCGGGCGAGAACATCCTGCGGCACCCCGGTGCGCTCCCGGACCAGGACCTGCTGACAGCGCTCGCGGAAGCACTGGTACTGTCCGGCATCGCGATGAACATCACGGGCAGCACCCGGCCCTCGTCGGGCGCCTGCCACGAGATCTCGCACGCCCTGGACGTGCTGTACCCCAAGCGTTCCGCCCAGCACGGCGAGCAGGTCGGCCTCGGGGCCGCCTTCGCGAGCCACCTGCGGGGCGAGCGCGAACTGACCCGACTGATCGTCGACTGCCTGCGGACCCACGGGCTGCCGGTGACCGCCGATCAGCTCGGTTTCAGCGAGGCGGAGTTCACCGACGCGGTGCACTACGCTCCGAATACCCGCCCGGGACGCTTCACCATCCTTGAGCACCTCGACCTCTCCCCAACAGCCATCAGGGACGCGTACGCCGACTATGTCCAAGCCGTCAACCGCTGAATCGCCCTCAGCTTCCCGCCCCCCGGTCGACCTCACGGTCCGTCCCTCGATCGAGGAGCTGCGCGCGGTCATCCACCCCGCGGGCATGCTGCAGCGCCGCAGTGCCGAGCACTGGGCCGGCCGGCTGTACATGCGCAGGATCTCGCTGCGGATCACCCGGCTGCTCTCCACGGTCACCGCGATCACCCCGAACGGCCTGACCTACCTGATGATGCTCACCGGCATCCTGGCCGGTGCCGCGCTGGTGATCCCGGGCATCGCGGGCGCGATCGCCGGGGCCCTGCTGATCCAGGTCTACCTGCTGCTCGACTGCGTGGACGGCGAGGTGGCCCGCTGGCGCCGGCAGACCTCGCTCACCGGCGTCTACCTGGACCGGGTCGGCCACTACATGTCCGAGGCCGCGCTGCTCACCGGCCTCGGCCTGCGCGCCACCGACCTGCTCCACCGCAACGGCCCGGCCAGCCACTGGGAGTGGGCCTTCCTCGGCACCCTGGCCGCGCTCGGCGCGATCCTGATCAAGTCGGAGACCGACCTGGTCGACGTCGCCCGGGCCCGCTCCGGCATGACCGCGGTGGAGGACAGCGCCTCGGTGCCCCGCTCCTCCGGCGTGGCCAGGGCCCGCAAGGCGGCCGCCTTCCTCAAGTTCCACCGGCTGGTCGGCGCCGTCGAGGCCTCGCTCTTCATCCTGGCGGCCGGGATCGCCGACCAGGTGCACGGCGGCCTCTTCTTCACCCGCCTCGCGGTCGTGGTGCTGGCGGCCATCGCCATGCTGCAGACCGTGCTGCACCTGCTCAGCATCGTCCTGTCCAGCAGGCTGCGATGAGCGCGGCGGCGGCCGAGCGGACCGACCGGGTCGGCCAGGCCGAGCGCTTCCGGCTCGGCGCCGTGATCATCACCATGGGCAACCGCCCGGCCGAACTGGCCGCGCTGATCGACTCGGTGCGCGCCCAGGAGGGCCCGGCGGTCGAGCTCGCCGTGGTTGCCAACGGCGCCCCGCTGCCCCCGCTGCCCGAGGGCGTGCGGACCGTCGAGCTGCCGGAGAACCTGGGCATCCCGGGCGGCCGCAACGTCGGCATCGAGCTGTTCGGCCCGAACGGTCGCGACGTCGACGCGGTGCTCTTCCTGGACGACGACGGCTGCCTGCCGCGCACCGACTCGGCCCGGCTGCTGCGCGAGGCCTTCACGGCCGACCCGGGCCTGGGCATCGTCAGCTTCCGGATCGCCGACCCGGACACCGGCGAGACCCAGCGCCGCCACGTGCCCCGGCTGCGGGCCAGCGACCCGCTGCGCTCCTCGCCCGTGACCACCTTCCTGGGCGGGGCCAGCGCGGTCCGCTGCGCGGTGTTCGAGAACGCCGGCCAGCTGCCCGCGGAGTTCTTCTACGCCCACGAGGAGACCGACCTGGCCTGGCGGGCGCTCGACGCCGGCTGGTCGATCGACTACCGCGCGGACGTGGTGCTGCACCACCCCACCACCTCGCCGGCCCGGCACGCCACCTACTTCCACAACGTGGCGCGCAACCGGGTCTGGCTGGCCCGGCGGAACCTTCCGGCCCCGCTGGTGCCTCTCTACCTGTGCACCTGGATGCTGCTCACCCTGGCCCGCCGACCCTCGGGGGAGGCTTGGAAGGCATGGCGGACCGGGTTCCGGGAGGGCTGGCGCACACCCGCGGGTGCGCGACGGCCCATGCGATGGCGTACTGTATGGCGATTGACCAGGTTGGGCAGACCGCCGGTCATCTGATCACCCGTGCGGTGGACCCACCACACCGCCGCTCGGACACCCCCCGTGATCCGCTGGGACCCCGGTTCCCCATGCCCCGTTCAGGGGCCCCGGCGACTGCCCCCGGCCAGCAGCCGGACTTCCGATTCGTGAAGGACGAATGTGTCGACAGTGAGTGAACCGATCAACCTCTCCCGCCCCGGGGGTGTTGATACCGGGCTGACCCAGAAGCAGCTCGCCGAGAAGTACGGCCTCGCGGTCAGTGGGGCCCGGCCCGGGTTGTTCGCCTACACGAAGCAGCTGTGGGGCCGGCGGCACTTCATCGTCGCCTTCGCCACGGCCCGCCTGGTCGCGCAGTACACCACCGCCAAGATGGGCCAGGTCTGGCAGGTCGTCACCCCGCTGCTCAACTGCGCGGTGTTCTACCTGGTGTTCGGCGTGATCCTGAAGAACCGGAACATCCCGGACTACATCCCGTGGCTGTGCACCGGTGTCTTCATCTTCCAGTTCACCCAGAGCGCGGTGCAGTCCGGCACCGGGGCGATCTCCTACAACCTCGGTCTGATCCGGGCGCTGCACTTCCCGCGCGCCTGCATGCCGATCGCCTTCACCGTGATCCAGCTGCAGCAGCTGCTGATCTCGATGGTCGTGCTGGTTGCGATCGTGCTCGGCTTCGGCATGCCGGTCGGTGCCGCCTGGCTGCTGGTGGTCCCGGCGCTGATCTTCCAGATGCTGTTCAACACCGGTCTCGCGCTGATCATGGCCCGGATCGGGGCGAAGACCAGCGACGTCTCCCAGCTGATGCCGTTCCTGCTGCGCACCTGGATGTACATCTCCGGCGTCATGTACAGCATCAGCGGCAACGTCTCGGGGTGGCCGTCGTACTGCCGGTTCCTGATGCAGATCAACCCGGCCTCCGTGTACATGGAGCTGATCCGGCACTCGCTGATGCCGTCGATCTACAACCGCACCCTGCACCCGGTCCACTACCAGGTCCTGCCCCCGCACGTCTGGGCTGCCGCTGTCGCCTGGGGTGTCGTGATGTTCGTGCTGGGTTACGTCTTCTTCTGGAAGGCTGAGGAGGAGTACGGCCGTGGCTGACACCGTGACGACGACCGACCGCGAGGAGCGCGACGCCAAGGCGATCGCCGCGGCGCAGGAGACCCGGGTCCCGACCGTGGTCGTGGACGACGTGCACATCATCTACAAGGTGCACGGCGCCTCGGCCGGCAAGGGCAGCGCCACCTCGGCGCTCTCCCGGCTGATCAGCAAGAAGCGCTCTCCCGCGATCACCGAGGTGCACGCCGTGCGCGGCATCTCCTTCACCGCCTACAAGGGCGAGGCGATCGGCCTGATCGGCTCCAACGGCTCCGGCAAGTCGACCATGCTGTCGGCCATCGCCGGCCTGCTGCCGACGGCCAAGGGCGGGATCTACACCCAGGGCCAGCCCTCGCTGCTCGGCGTGAACGCGGCGCTGATGGACGACCTGACCGGTGAGCGCAACGTGGTGCTCGGCTGCCTGGCGATGGGCATGAGCCCGGCCCAGGTGAAGGAGCGCTACCAGGACATCGTGGACTTCTCGGGCATCAACGAGAAGGGCCAGTTCATCAACCTGCCGATGCGCACCTACTCGTCCGGCATGGCCGCCCGCCTGCGGTTCTCCATCGCGGCGGCCAAGACCCACGACGTGCTGCTGATCGACGAGGCGCTGTCCACCGGCGACCAGGCGTTCCAGCGCCGCAGCGAGGCCCGGATCCGCGAGCTGCGCAAGGAGGCCGGTACGGTCTTCCTGGTCAGCCACAACAACAACGCGATCCGCGACACCTGCGAGCGGACCATCTGGATCGAGACCGGCGAGCTGATCATGGACGGTCCGACCGACGAGGTGGTCGGGATGTACGAGCGCGGCGAGCGCCCGTAGGTCCGAGCCGACCCGCCGACACCGGAGCCGGTGCCGGGACGCCAGAAGCGTCCCGGCACCGGCTCCGTCGTTGTGCGCCCGGGGCCGTCCGGTGCGCCGGCCGGCGGGGCCCCGCGCACGCCCTGAGCAGGCGCGCGGGGGCGTGTGCGCCGGGCGAGTGAGCAGGTTCGGCGCGCCGTGGGGCGGGCTTTTCGGCTGGTGCCGGAAAGTGAAAGGGTGGGGGCCCAGGCGCGGTCCGTTTCCGCCCCGGGGGAATATCCGAGTCGATTCCATGGTCAACACCGGTGTAGAACGGGGGAGTGACGGACGTGACGGTATCGGCCCGGTCCTCGGTGCGGCGCCAGGAGGCCTCGGTGGGGGACACACTCGACAAGGCGGCCAGGGAGAACTTCCCGGTCGCCCCCGGCTTCCTGCCCGCGGCCTGGCGGGACGACCTGATGGCGGTCTACGGCTTCGCGCGGCTGGTCGACGACGCGGGGGACGGCGACCTCGCCGACCCCGCCGGGACGGCGGAGCTGCTGGGGGCCCCCACTCCTTCGGAGCAGTCGGACGATACGACTTTCAGACTCGGCCTTCTCGATGCCCTCGAACGCGATCTCGACCGGGTGTTCGAGTCCGGGATGCCCGGTGCCGTCGGCGAGCGCCCGCGGCACCCGCTGCTGCGCGCCCTGGTCCCGCTGGTCGGGCGCCCGGACGTCACCCCCGAACCGTTCCGCCGGCTGATCGAGGCCAACCGGGTCGACCAGACGGTCGCCCGCTACCGGACCTTCGACGACCTGGTCGGCTACTGCACGCTCTCCGCCGACCCGGTCGGCCGGCTGGTGCTGGCCCTGGCCGGGGTGTCGACCCCGCAGCGGATCGTGCTCTCCGACCGGATCTGCACCGCGCTCCAGGTGATCGAGCACCTGCAGGACGTGGCCGAGGACTTCGCCAACGGCCGGATCTACCTGCCGGCCTCGGACATGGCCCGGTTCCGGGTCACCGAGGCCGACCTGGGCCGGTCGTCCGCGGACGACCGGGTCCGTGAGCTGGTCGTCTTCGAGGCCGGCCGAGCCCGGACCCTGCTCGATCACGGCGCCCCGCTGGTGGGTACGGTTCGTGGCAGGCTTCGACTGCTGCTGGCGGGATTCACGGCCGGCGGGTACGCGGCACTGGCGGCCATCGAGGCGGCCGGCCACGACGTGCTCGCCGTGCAGCCGAAGCCCGACAAGCGCCGCCTCGCGATGAAGGCGGCGGCCATCTTCGCGAAGGGAAGGTGAACGCCCGAGTGGCGGCATCACCACTGGCGTCGGCACCGGTCATGGCGGCGTACCGCTACTGCGAGGCGGTCACCGCCCTGCAGGCCCGCAACTTCAGCTACGGGATCCGGCTGCTCCCGGAGCCGAAGCGGCTCGCCATGTCCGCGCTCTACGCGCTGGCCCGCCGGGTCGACGACATCGGCGACGGCGAGCAGCTGACGCCCGAGCGCAAGCACGAGCAGCTGCTGGCCACCCGGACCCTGCTGGACGAGGTCCGGGCGGGCAGCGTCGCCGAGGAGGACACCGACCCGATCAAGGTCGCGCTGGCCGACGCGGCGCGGCGCTTCCCGATCCCGCTGGACGCCTTCGACGAGCTGATCGACGGCGTCGAGATGGACCTGCGCGGCGAGGAGTACCGCACCTTCGAGGACCTCAAGGTGTACTGCCGCTGCGTGGCCGGCTCGATCGGCCGGCTCTCGCTCGGCGTCTACGGCTGCGAGGACCCCAAGCGGGGCGCCGAGTACGCGGACACACTGGGCCTGGCCCTGCAGCTCACCAACATCCTGCGCGACCTGCGCGAGGACGCGATCAACGGGCGCACCTACCTGCCCGCCGAGGACCTGGCCCGGTTCGGCTGCGAGCAGGGCTTCGCGCTGTCCCGGCCGCCGGTCGGCGCGGACTTCACCGGCCTGGTCGCCTTCGAGGCCGAGCGCGCCCAGGGCTACTTCGAGGAGGGCCTGCGGCTGCTCCCGATGCTGGACCGGCGCAGCCGGGCCTGCACCGCCGCGATGGCGGGGATCTACCACCGGCTGCTCGGGCGGATCGCGGCCGAGCCGGAGTCGGTGCTGCGCGGCCGGGTCTCGCTGCCCGGCTGGGAGAAGGCCTACGTCGCGCTCTCCGGCTTGGCCGGAGGACGCTCTTGACCGTTGCCGATCTTGGGCAGAGATTCAGCAGGCCGGTCCGGTGGACCACGAACAGGGCGAAGCCGACGAGCAGGGCACTGAGCAGGGAGGCGAGATGACCGGGCGCACCGCAGGCCGCACAGCCGTGGTGGTCGGCGGCGGCCTGGCCGGACTGACCGCCGCGCTGCGGCTCGCCGAGGCCGACGTCCGGGTCACCCTGCTGGAGGCCCGGCCCCGGCTCGGCGGCCTGGCCTTCTCGTTCCGCCGCGGCGAGCTGACCGTGGACAACGGCCAGCACGTCTTCCTGCGCTGCTGCACGGCTTACCGGGGCTTGATCGACCGGCTGGGCGCGGACGGGAAGGTAAAGATCCAGCCAAGGCTGGAGGTGCCGGTGCTCTCCGTCGACGAGCACGGGCACTACCGGTACGGCCGGCTCAGCCGGTCCGACCTGCCCGTGCCGCTGCACCTGTCCGCCAGCCTGGCCCGCTACCCGCACCTGGCGCCGGCCGACCGGCTGCGGGTGATCCGCGGCGCGCTGGCGCTGCAGCGGCTGGACCTGGCCGACCCGGCGCTGGACGCCGTCTCGTTCGGCGAGTGGTTGCGCTCCCACGGGCAGAACGACCGCACCCTGGCCGCGCTCTGGGACCTGGTCGGCGTGGCCACCCTGAACGCCCGGGCCGACCAGGTCTCGCTGGCGCTGGCCGCGATGGTCTTCAAGACCGGGCTGCTCACCGAGCGCGGCGCCAGCGACATCGGCATCGCCTCGGTGCCCTTGGGAGCGCTGCACCACGACCTGGCGGGCCGTGAACTGGCCGCCGCCCAGGTCGAGGTGCGGCTGCGGACCAAGGCCGTGGAACTGAAGCCGGACGGGGACGGCCGGCACACCGTGCGGCTGGACGGCGGCGAACTGCTCACCGCCGACACCGTGGTGCTGGCCGGCGCCCAGGACACCGCCCAGGCGCTGCTGCCGCCGGAGTCGATCGACGGTCAGCGGCGGCTCAGCGAGCTCGGCTACGCGCCGATCCTCAACGTGCACGTGGTCTACGACCGGCCGGTGCTGCGCCGCCCGTTCTTCGCGGCGCTGGACTCGCCGGTGCAGTGGGTCTTCGACCGCACCGCGCACTCCGGCGTGACCGCGGTGCACCCCGGTGCGCAGTACCTGGCGCTCTCCCAGTCGGCCGTGCAGGACGAGATCGAGTTGTCGGTGGCCGAGTTGCGCGGCCGCTACCTGCCCGAGCTGGCCCGGTTGCTGCCGCCGGCCCGCGGGGCCGAGGTGCTCGACTTCTTCGTCACCCGGGAGCGGACCGCGACCTTCGACCCGGCTCCGGGCACGGCCGCCCTGCGGCCCGGACCGGTGACCCGGGTGCGCGGTCTGCTGCTGGCCGGTTCGTGGACCGCCACCGACTGGCCCGCGACCATGGAGGGCGCGGTGCGCAGCGGCCACGCGGCGGCCGACGCCGCGCTCGCCGCCGCCGGTCGGCGCGCCCCGGTGGACCGGGGCGACGGACGGTGGCCGCGATGACCGCCCCGGCCGGCACCCAGCTCAGCACGCCCAGCAACACCAGACCTACGGCTCAGGGAGAGGGATCACTCGTGGAGGCACGTCCCAGCACGGTCGCGGGCGCGACGGCCCAGGCCGAACCCGTCTCGGTACCCGAGCTGCTGGCCAGGGGCCGCACGCTCTGCACCCCGCCGCTGCGCTCGGCGGTGTCCCGGCTCGCCCCGCCGATGGACGCGGTCGCGGCCTACCACTTCGGCTGGACCGACCAGGCCGGCAACCCGGTCGCCGGCGACGGCGGCAAGGCGGTCCGCCCGGCGCTGGCGCTGCTCTCCGCCGAGGCGGCCGGGGCCGGCGCGCACGCGGGTGTGCCCGGTGGCGTCGCGGTGGAGCTGGTGCACAACTTTTCGCTGCTGCATGATGATCTGATGGACGGTGACGAAACCCGCAGGCACCGGGCCACCGCCTGGACCGTCTTCGGTCCGGCCCAGGCGATCCTGGTCGGCGACGCGCTGGCCACCCTGGGCACCGAGGTGCTGCTGGACGCCGGCCGGACCGGTGCCGCCACCGCCGCCGACGCCGCCCGCGCGGTCAGCCTGATCACCACCGCCACCCGCAAGCTGATCGACGGTCAGGCCCGGGACCTCTCCTTCGAGCACCGCGACGTGGTCACCGTCGCCGAGTGCCTGGAGATGGAGGGCGGCAAGACCGGCGCCCTGCTGGCCGCCGCCGCCGCGATCGGCGCGGTGCTGGCCGGGGCGGACGACCGCACCTCGGACGCGCTGCAGCGCTACGGGCACCACCTCGGCCTGGCCTTCCAGGCCGTGGACGACCTGCTCGGCATCTGGGGGGCCACCGAGGTCACCGGCAAGCCGCACTGGGGCGACCTGCGCCAGCGCAAGAAGTCGCTGCCGGTCGCCGCCGCGCTGGCCGAGGGCGGCGCCGCCTCGCGGCGGCTGGCCGAACTGCTCGCCGACCCGACCGGGCGCGGCGAGGAGTCCGAGGAGGTACTGGCCGAGCGGGCCGCGCTGATCGAGCAGGCCGGCGGCCGGGCGTGGACCCAGGAGGAGGCACGCCGCCAGCACAGCACCGCGCTGGCCGCGCTCGACGAAGTGCCCATGGCCGACCAGGTGCGTGAACGCTTCGTCGCCCTGGCCGAGTTCGTCGTGGTACGAGAGAGGTGACAGCAAGTTGACAGCAACCGCGGACGGCCGGCTCGACCCTGAGTACGATTCCGAGCCGGTCGCGGTGGACGAACGGCGCCGGGCCCCGGGAGATCCGACCGGGGCCGGGCCGGCCGGGCAACACGCGGCGGCCACAGGGGGGCCGGCCGGCGAACCGGGTGAGGACCCGTCACCCCTGGACCGCGCGGCGATCGAGGACAGCCTGCGCCGGGCCACCGAACACCTGTTGTCGCTCCAGGACGAGCAGGGCTGGTGGAAGGGGGACCTCGAAACCAATGTGACGATGGACGCCGAGGACCTGTTACTGCGTCAGTTCCTCGGGATCCGGACCGCCGAGCAGACCGCCGCCACCGCCGAGTGGATCCGGTCGCAACAACGCGAGGACGGCACCTGGGGAACGTTCCACGGAGGTCCACCGGAGATCTCCACCACCGTCGAGGCGTACGTCGCGCTGCGCCTGGCGGGTGACCGGCCGGACGCCCCGCACATGCGGGCCGCGGCCGAGTACGTGCGCGGCGAGGGCGGCATCGCCGCCACCCGGGTGTTCACCCGGATCTGGCTGGCCCTGTTCGGCTGGTGGCCCTGGGAGCGGCTGCCGGAGATGCCGCCGGAGATCATGTTCCTGCCCAAGTGGGCACCGCTCAACATCTACGCCTTCGGCTGCTGGGCCCGGCAGACCATCGTGCCGCTGACCGTGGTCTCCGCCTTCCGCCCGGTGCGCCCGGCCCCGTTCGACCTGACCGAGTTGCACACCGACCCGGACAACCCCTTCCCGCTGCGCCCGCTGGCCCCGCCGACCAGTTGGGACGGCTTCTTCGAGCGGCTCGACCTGGTGCTGCACGCCTACCACAAGCGCGCGGTGCGGCCGCTGCGCAGACTGGCGCTCAACCAGGCCGGCCGGTGGATCGTCGAGCGCCAGGAGGCGGACGGCTGCTGGGGCGGGATCCAGCCGCCCGCCGTCTACTCGCTGATCGCCCTGCACCTGCTCGGCTACGAGCTGGAGCACCCGGTGATGCGCCGCGGCCTGGACGCCTTCGACCGCTTCACCGTGCACACCGAGGGCGGCGGCCGCTGGATGGAGGCCTGTCAGTCCCCGGTCTGGGACACCTGCCTGGCCACCATCGCGCTGGTCGACGCCGGGCTGCCGGCCGACCACCCGGCGCTGGTGAAGGCCACCGACTGGATGGTCGGCGAGGAGATCACCAAGAAGGGCGACTGGTCGGTGCAGCGGCCCGCGCTGGCGCCCGGCGGCTGGGCCTTCGAGTTCCACAACGACACCTACCCGGACATCGACGACACCGCCGAGGTGGTGCTGGCGCTGCGCCGGGTCGACCACCCGGACCCGGCGCGGGTCGAGGCCTCGGTGCGCCGCGGGGTGGAGTGGAACCTCGGGATGCAGTCCAAGAACGGCGCCTGGGGCGCCTTCGACGTGGACAACACCAGCACGCTGCCGAACAAGCTGCCGTTCTGCGACTTCGGCGAGGTGGTGGACCCGCCGTCCGCCGACGTCACCGCCCACGTGGTGGAGATGCTGGCCGAGGTCGGGCAGGCCGACGACCCGCGCACCCGGCGCGGGATCGACTGGCTGCTGGCGAACCAGGAGAGCGACGGCTCCTGGTTCGGCCGCTGGGGCACCAACTACATCTACGGCACCGGCTCGGTGGTGCCGGCGCTGACCGCGGCCGGGGTGCCGGAGTCCGACCCGGCGATCCGCCGGGCCGTCAGCTGGCTGGAGGAGCGGCAGAACCAGGACGGCGGCTGGGGCGAGGACATGCGCTCCTACGAGGACCCGGCGAAGTGGTCCGGGCGCGGCGACTCCACCGCCTCGCAGACCGCCTGGGCGCTGATGGCGCTGCTGGCGGCCGGCGAGGGTCCAGGGGGTCGGTACGCCCCGGGTGACGGGCGGGGCAGCGCCGCGGTGGAGCGCGGGGTGCGCTGGCTCGCCGCCACCCAGTTGGCCGAAGGCAGCTGGGACGAGCCGCAGTTCACCGGCACCGGCTTCCCGTGGGACTTCTCCATCAACTACCACCTCTACCGGCTGGTCTTCCCGGTCACCGCGCTCGGCCGCTACCTGAACGGCAACCCGGTGCTGGGGCGCGCGGGGAGGACCGGGTGACGACGGCTCCGCTGCTGGTGCTCTGCGCGCTGGCGCCCGAGGCCTGGGCGCTGCGCGGCGGGGACTGGTCCGGCGCGCCCGGCGGACCGCCGGTGCTGGTGCGCACCGGGATGGGGCCGCAGAAGGCCGGACGGACCGTCAGCGCGCTGCTGGCGCGCGGCACCCCCGCCTACGGGGCGGTGGTGCTCACCGGGTTCTGCGCGGCCGCGGCCCCGGGAACAACACCCGGCCAGGTGGTTGTTGCCGACAGGGTGCACTCCGCGTCGGGACGTTCCACGACGACCCAGCAGGCCGAGCCGCTGGCCCGGTCGCTGCGGGGTCTGGGGCTGGACGTGCGGATCGGCGCGCTGCACTCCGCGGACCACGTGGTGCGCGGGCCCGAGCGCCGGGTGCTGCACCGGGCCGGCGTGACGGCGGTGGACATGGAGTCCGCCGCCGTGCTGGAGCGGCTGCCCGCGGGCCTGCCGGTGGCCGCGGTCCGGGTGGTGGTGGACACGCCCGAGCACGAACTCCTCAGACCCGGGACGCTGCCCGGGGGGCTGCGCGCCTTCCGCGCCCTGCGGGCCCTCGTGCCCGCCCTGGCCGACTGGCACCGCGCCGTCCTCGCCGCCCCGTCCGACCCCGTTCCGAACTCCCCTTCCCTGCCGAAGTTCTCTCAGGAAGTGAGCTAGTCATGGCCATGCCGCTGCGCCAGACCCTACGAGTCGGCACCTACCTCATGCAGCAGAAGCTCATCAAGCGGCGCGAGAAGTTCCCCCTGATCGTCGAGCTGGAACCGCTCTTCGCCTGCAACCTGGCCTGCGAGGGCTGCGGCAAGATCCAGCACCCGGCCGGCGTGCTGAAGCAGCGGATGCCGGTCGCCCAGGCGGTCGGCGCGGTGCTGGAGTCGGGCGCGCCGATGGTCTCCATCGCGGGTGGCGAGCCGCTGATGCACCCGCAGATCGACGAGATCGTCCGTCAGCTGGTGGCCCGGCGGAAGTACGTCTTCCTTTGCACGAACGCGCTCCTGCTGCGCAAGAAGTTGGACAAGTTCACTCCTTCGCCGTACTTCACCTTCACCGTGCACATCGACGGCCTGCGCGAGCGGCACGATGAGTCGGTGGCCAAGGAGGGGACCTTCGACGAGGCGGTGGCCGCCATCAAGGAGGCCAAGCGCCGCGGCTTCCGGGTGACCACCAACAGCACCTTCTTCAACACCGACACCCCGCAGACGATCATCGACGTGCTGGACTTCCTCAACGATGATCTGAAGGTCGACGAGATGATGATCTCTCCGGCCTACGCGTACGAGAAGGCTCCCGACCAGGAGCACTTCCTCGGTGTCGAGCAGACCCGCGAGCTGTTCCGCAAGACCTTCGCGGGTGGCAATCGGAGCCGCTGGCGGCTCAACCACAGTCCGCTCTTCCTCGACTTCCTCGAAGGCAAGGTGGACTTCGAGTGCACCGCCTGGGGGATCCCGAACTACTCGCTCTTCGGTTGGCAGCGCCCCTGCTACCTGATGAGCGACGGCTACGTCCCCACCTACCGGGAGCTGATCGAGAAGACCGACTGGTCCAAGTACGGACGGGGCAAGGACCCGCGCTGCGAGAACTGCATGGCGCACTGCGGGTACGAGCCGACCGCGGTGCTGGCCACCATGGGTTCGCTCAAGGAGTCGCTCCGAGCCGCCCGCGAAACGGTGGTCAGCTCCAGCTGAGTCGGCGGCCCGGCGCGCGTGCAGGAGCGCGCGCCGGGCTCGACCATGGCATCAGGACGACTACCGCACAGCAAGGATGAGCCAACCCATGACCGCGATCTCGCTCGGCATTCCGTCGCTGCCGCATCTGCCGCTCGCCACTCGCCGGGTCTCCCGGCAGATCATGGTGGGCAGCGTGCCGGTCGGCGGCGATGCGCCGGTGTCGGTGCAGTCGATGACCACCACGCTGACCTCGGACGTCAACGCCACGCTGCAGCAGATCGCGCAGCTGACGGCGTCGGGGTGTCAGATCGTGCGGGTGGCGGTGCCCTCGCAGGACGACGCGGACGCGCTGCCGATCATCGCGAAGAAGTCGCAGATCCCGGTGATCGCGGACATCCACTTCCAGCCGAAGTACGTGTTCGCCGCGATCGACGCCGGCTGTGCCGCGGTCCGGGTGAACCCGGGCAACATCAAGGCCTTCGACGACAAGGTCGGCGAGATCGCCAAGGCGGCCTCGCAGGCGGGCGTGCCGATCCGGATCGGCGTCAACGCCGGCTCGCTGGACAAGCGGCTGCTGGAGAAGTACGGCAAGGCGACTCCGGAGGCGCTGGTCGAGTCGGCGCTCTGGGAGTGCTCGCTGTTCGAGGAGCACGGGTTCCGGGACATCAAGATCTCGGTGAAGCACAACGACCCGGTCGTGATGATCAACGCCTACCGGCAGCTGGCGGCGGCGTGCGACTACCCGCTGCACCTGGGCGTGACCGAGGCCGGTCCGGCGTTCCAGGGCACGATCAAGTCGGCGGTGGCGTTCGGCGCGCTGCTGGCGGAGGGGATCGGCGACACCATCCGGGTCTCGCTGTCGGCTCCGCCGGTGGAGGAGGTCAAGGTCGGCATCCAGATCCTGGAGTCGCTGAACCTGCGTCAGCGCGGCCTGGAGATCGTCTCCTGCCCGTCCTGCGGCCGCGCCCAGGTCGACGTGTACAAGCTGGCGGAGGAGGTCACCGCGGGCCTGGAGGGCATGGACGTGCCGCTGCGGGTCGCGGTGATGGGGTGTGTGGTGAACGGCCCGGGTGAGGCGCGGGAGGCCGATCTGGGTGTGGCCTCGGGCAACGGGAAGGGGCAGATCTTCGTCAAGGGCGAGGTGATCAAGACCGTGCCGGAGTCGAAGATCGTCGAGACCCTGATCGAGGAGGCCCTGCTGCTGGCCGAGGAGATGCGGGCGGACGGCGGGCCGGCAGGCGTGCCCGCGGTGATCGCCGCAGGCTGATACCAGCTCACCAGGCCCACGCGGGCCGTTCCCTCACCCGAGCGCAATGAAGCCGAGAGGTGGAGTCATGTCACTGCTGTCCTCCGTCCACGGGCCGGCCGACCTGAAGGAGCTGCCGGCCAGCCGGCTGCCCGAGCTGGCCCAGGAGATCCGCGACTTCCTGATCGAGGCGGTCTCCCGCACCGGCGGCCACCTGGGCCCCAACCTCGGCGTGGTCGAGCTGACCATCGCCCTGCACCGGGTCTTCGACTCACCGCACGACCGGATCCTCTTCGACACCGGGCACCAGTCCTACGTGCACAAGCTGCTGACCGGCCGTCAGGACTTCAGCCGGCTGCGGGCCAAGGGCGGCCTGTCCGGCTACCCGTCCCGGGCCGAGTCCGAGCACGACGTGATCGAGAACTCGCACGCCTCCACCGTGCTCAGCTACGCCGACGGGATCGCCAAGGCGCACCAGATCCAGGGCCGCCGGGACCGGCAGACCGTCGCCGTGATCGGCGACGGCGCGCTCACCGGCGGCCTGGCCTGGGAGGCGCTGAACAACATCGCCGAGGCGCAGGACCGCCCGCTGGTGATCGTGGTCAACGACAACGAGCGGTCCTACGCCAAGACCATCGGCGGTCTGGCCAACCACCTGGCCACGCTGCGCACCACCCAGGGCTACGAGCGCTTCCTGGCCTGGGGCAAGGAGGCGCTGCAGCGCACCCCGGTGGTCGGCCAGCCGATCTTCGAGGCGCTGCACGGCGCCAAGAAGGGGTTCAAGGACTCCTTCGCGCCGCAGGGCATGTTCGAGGACCTGGGCCTGAAGTACGTCGGCCCGATCGACGGGCACGACATCGGCGCCGTGGAGTCCGCGCTGCGCCGGGCCCGCGGCTTCGGCGGGCCGGTGATCGTGCACTGCCTGACCGTCAAGGGCCGCGGCTACCGCCCCGCCGAGCTGGACGAGGCGGACCGCTTCCACGCGGTCGGCGCGATGGACCCCTACACCTGCCTGCCGATCTCGCCGGCCGGCGGCACCTCCTGGACCTCCGTCTTCGGCGACGAGATGCTCGCGGTCGGGGCCCAGCGGCCGGACGTGGTGGCGATCACCGCCGCGATGCTCCAGCCGGTCGGCCTGGCCGCCTTCGCCAAGGCCTACCCGCAGCGCACCTTCGACGTGGGCATCGCCGAGCAGCACGCCGTGACCAGCGCCGCCGGGCTGGCCACCGCGGGACTGCACCCGGTGGTGGCGGTCTACGCGACCTTCCTCAACCGGGCCTTCGACCAGGTGCTGATGGACGTGGCGCTGCACCGGCTCGGCGTCACCTTCGTGCTGGACCGGGCCGGGGTGACCGGCAACGACGGAGCCTCGCACAACGGCATGTGGGACCTGTCGGTGCTCCAGGTGGTGCCCGGCCTGCGGCTGGCCGCGCCGCGCGACGCCGAGCAGCTCAAGGCCCAGCTGCACGAGGCGCTGGAGGTGGCGGACGCGCCGACCGTGGTCCGCTTCCCCAAGGGCGAGGTCGGCCGGGTCTTCCCGGCGATCGAGCACCTGGGCGGGGTGGACGTGCTGCAGCGCACCCAGGTGGCGGACCGCAGCGGGCAGCAGATCCTGCTGGTCTCGGTCGGCGCGATGGCCGGCGCCTGCCTGGACGCCGCCGCCCTGCTCACCGCCGACGGCTTCGCCACCACCGTGGTGGACCCGCGCTGGGTCAAGCCGGTGGACCCCGCGCTGGCCAAGCTCGCGGCCGAGCACACCCTGGTGGTCACCGTGGAGGACAACGGGCGCGCCGGCGGCGTCGGGGCGGCGATCGCCCAGGCGCTGCGGGACGCCGAGGTGGACACCCCGCTGCGCGACCTCGGTCTGCGCCAGGAGTTCCTGGAGCACGCGGGCCGGGGCGAAATCATGGAGGAGGCCGGGCTGACCGGGACCGGTATCGCCGCCCAGGCCGCCGCCTACGCCAAGCACCTGCTGCCCGAACGAGGAGTGAACGAACCCCGTGCCAGCTGACCGCCCGAACAACGCACTGGACCTCGCCGCCCTGCTCGCCGAGCGCGGCGGCGAGCGGTACGAGCTGCACGCCCGCTACCTCAACCCGCAGCTGCCCCGGATGCTGCACACCATCGGCTTCGACAAGACCTACGACCGCGCGGCCGGTCCGTACTTCTACGACGCCGAGGGCAACGAGTACCTGGACATGCTGGCCGGGTTCGGGATCTTCGCGCTGGGCCGGCACCACCCGGTGGTGCGGGACGCGATCCGGCAGGTGATGGAGCTGGACCTGCCGGACCTGACCCGGTTCGACTGCCCGCCGCTGCCGGGGCTGCTGGCCGAGCGGCTGCTCGCGCTGGCGCCCGGGCTGGACCGGGTGTTCTTCGGCAACAGCGGCACCGAGGCGGTGGAGACGGCGATCAAGTTCGCCCGCTACGCCACCGGTCGGGGCCGGATCCTCTACTGCGACCACGCCTTCCACGGCCTGACCACCGGCTCGCTCTCGATCAACGGCGAGGGAGGGTTCCGCAAGGGCTTCGGCCCGCTGCTGCCGGACACCGCGATCCCGCTGGGCGACCTCGGCGCGCTCCAGCGGGAGCTGCGCAAGGGTGACGTCGCGGCGCTGATCGTCGAGCCGATCCAGGGCAAGGGCGTGCACCAGGCGCCGCCCGGCTGGCTGCGCGCCGCCCAGGAGCTGCTGCACGAGAACAAGGCGCTGCTGATCTGCGACGAGGTGCAGACCGGGGTCGGCCGCACCGGCGCGTTCTTCGCCTACCAGGACGAGGAGGGCGTGCAGCCGGACCTGGTCTGCGCGGCCAAGGCCCTGTCCGGCGGCTACGTGCCGATCGGCGCCACCCTCGGCAAGAACTGGATCTTCGAGAAGGTCTACTCCTCGATGGACCGGGTGCTGGTGCACTCGGCCAGCTTCGGCTCCAACGCCCAGGCGATGGCGGCCGGTCTGGCCACCCTGCAGGTGATGCGGGACGAGAAGGTGGTGGAGAACGCCCGGGTGGTGGGCGACCTGTTCCGCTCCCGGCTGGCCGCGCTCACCGAGAAGTACGAGCTGCTGGCCGACGTGCGCGGCCGCGGGCTGATGATCGGCATCGAGTTCGGCCGGCCGAAGTCGCTCAAGCTGCGCACCGGGTGGACCGCGCTGCAGGCCGCCCGCAAGGGCCTGTTCGCCCAGATGGTGGTGGTCCCGCTGCTGCAGAAGCACCGGATCCTCACCCAGGTCTCCGGGGACCACCTGGAGGTGATCAAGCTGATCCCGCCGCTGATCATCACCGAGCGCGAGGTGGACCGCTTCGTCGACGCGTTCAGCGAGGTGATGGACGACGCGCACCGGGGCAGCGGCCTGATGTGGGACTTCGGCCGGACGCTGGTGAAGCAGGCCGTCAGCAACCGCTAGCTCAGAGCTCGACCCGGCGGCGGCGGATCACCACGTAGAGGTCCACGACGGCGAACAGGGTCAGGGCGAAGCAGACGACGGCGAAGCCGATCAGGGTGCTCCGGGAGGGCGCGCTGGTCGGCCCGGCCAGCGCGGCGAAGACCGCGAAGGCGGCGGTGGCCAGCGCGAAGAGCGGCGTGAAGACCACTGAGAGCAGGAACCGGAGCTTGAGGTCGCTGCGCGCGAACCGGGGCTCGGTACCGCTGCGCCAGCGGCGGGGTGTGGTCGCGTAGCGCATGGCGCTGCACCTTTCGTCCGTAGTCGTGGCGAGTACCCGGACAGCTCCAGGCTAATCCGGCGGTACCCTCGTGAGCCGAGGCACGAAGAGCGGAGGAGCGGCGTGAGCATCGCGGTGTGCACCATCTGCACCGGCACCGGGCGGCTGGCCGGTTTGCAGTGCCGGACCTGCAAGGGCACCGGCACCACCGAGCGCGACGGTGGCGGCAACTGCTTCCTGTGCACGGGGAGCGGCATCTACACCCGCTACCGGGTCTCCGCCGACGGCAGCAAGCAGGCGTACCGCGAGGAGCCGTGCCGGACCTGCGACGGCACCGGGACGATCACCGCGGGTCACCCGGTGGACGCCTGACCGTCCCTCAGGTCGCACTTTCTGATGTACCGTCAAACCGCTACCGTGGACTCACTCTTCGTATCCGATGCGAGGTCGGTCCATGGTCGCTGTCGACACGTACACCCGGTACTGCGAGTCCTGCGGTACCCCGGTCACCGAAGGACCGGAGGGCGGCTACGTGTGCGGGGCCTGTTTCCACGTGGTGGAGCCGCGTGGCGCGGACGAGGCTCGCAAGCGCCGGCGGATCGAGCGGGCCACCATGGTCGCCGAGGCGGCCCGGCTGCGGCAGCTGCAACGCTACTGAGCTGACGGCCCGCCCCGGCCCGAGGGGCTACGGCTTGCGGGCCACCACCGCGTAGCCGGGCGCCCAGATCGCGGCCTCCTCGGCGGACTCGGCCCGCCAGGCCGGCGCCGGCACCAGGCCTGGCTCGACCAGTTCGAGGCCGGTGAGGAAGCGCTCGATCTGCGCCCGGGAGCGCGGGGTCACCTGGGCGGTGGCGGCGCAGTAGACCTGGGTGCCGGCCGCGACCCGGGCCGGCGGGTCGAAGTCGCCGGTGCCGTGCGACAGGATCAGCAGACTGCCCGGGGCCAGCGCCGCCAGCAGCGTGGCGACCAGCCGGTACGGGTCCTGCTCCTCGTCGATGAAGTGCAGCACCGCGACCAGCAGCAGCGCCACCGGCCGGTCGAAGTCGAGCGCCGCGCGCACCCGGGGGTCGGCCAGGATCGCCTCCGGCTCGCGCAGGTCGGCCTGGAGCACCGTGGTGGCGCCGTGCCCGGGGCCGGCCATCAGCGCCCGGGCGTGCGCCAGCACGATCGGGTCGTTGTCCACGTAGACCACCCGGGCGGCCGGATCGACGAGTTGGGCCACCTGGTGGGTGTTGCCCTCGCTGGGAATCCCGGTGCCGATGTCCAGGAACTGGCCGATGCCCTGCTCGGCGGCCAGCCGCACCGCGCGCCGCAGGAAGGTCCGGTTGCTCCGGGCCGCGGCCCCGATCCCCGGGGAGAGCGAGATCAGCTGCTCGGCGGCGGCCCGGTCGGCGGGGAAGTTGTCCTTCCCGCCCAACAGGTAGTTGTAGATCCGGGCCGGATGCGGCACTTCGGGGCGCAGATCGCTCGCGGCCGGCGGCTCGTCCGGCCAGTCCTGCGCCATCCAACCAGTGGTTTCGGCCATGTCCGGATCCCGCCCTCGGTTCGACGCTGTGTCAGCAGCATAGACAGCAGACGATCAGCTGTACGAGGGTTCGTCAGATCCGTCGGGCGGAATCCTTGCTGGGAATTGTCCCGCAGTTTTCGGAAGTTGCTGGGAGAAGCCTCTGAAATGCCGGTGACTGACACCTCCCTGGCCACTGCCTGGGCGCGGTGACCAGGGAAACTACGTCCGAATGACTAGTCGAGCGGTCCGCCCGCGACGTAAATCACCTGGCCGCTGACAAATCCCGCGCCCTCGCTGGCGAGGAACGAGACGGTGTGCGCGATGTCCTCCGGGAGGCCGACCCGCTGGACCGGGATCTGGCTGGCCGCGGCCTGCTTGAAGGCCTCGAACTCCATGCCCACGCGCTGCGCGGTGGCGGCCGTCATGTCGGTGGCGATGAAGCCCGGGGCCACCGCGTTGGCGGTGACGCCGAACTTGCCCAGCTCGATCGCCAGGGTCTTGGTGAAGCCCTGCAGGCCGGCCTTGGCGGAGGAGTAGTTGGCCTGGCCGCGGTTGCCCTGGGCGGACGAGGAGGAGAGGTTGACGACCCGCCCGAACCCGGCGGCGACCATGTGCTTCTGGACCGCACGGGTCATCAGGAAGGCGCCGCGCAGGTGCACGTTCATGACGGTGTCCCAGTCCGCCACGGACATCTTGAACAGCAGGTTGTCGCGCAGCACACCGGCGTTGTTGACCAGCACCACGGGGGCGCCCAGCTCGTCCGCGATCCGCGCCACGGCCGCTTCGACCTGCGCTTCGTCGGAGACGTCGGCGCCCACGGCGAGGGCCCGGCCGCCGGCGGCGACGATCTTCTCGACCGTCTCCTTGCCGTTCTCCTCCGTCAGATCGACCACCGCGACGGCGTATCCGTCGGCGGCCAGGCGCAGTGCGGTGGCGGCGCCGATTCCGCGCGCCGCACCGGTGACGACGGCGACCCGCTGGGAACTGGTCTGCTCGGTCATATGGAGTACTCGTCTCTACTCGATTCGGGGTGGAGTTACCCTACCCGCGAGTAGTGAACCGGAGAAGAGTGCCACTCGGCCGGGTGGTCAACTCCGTGGCGCGGGACGAAATACCACAACTGGGTTGAACATCCGTCTACTATCTGCCCCTGCCTGCCGCATTGCGGGCTCCGTTTGTATAGTGTGCGCCAGCAGCCGTCGGCTGCACGGCGGAGCTCCCCTCGATCCGGGTCGCATCACTGCGGTTGGTGCCGATTCGGTTGGGGGAGGCCAGCGCGCCGCTACTGCCCCGCCCGGGTGTCCCACAGCACACCGGGTGTGACATCAGGACGGATTCATGGTGCTGGGGGAGATCCCGACGACCCGCGTGCCCGGACGACTGCAGCAGTCACCCGGTCACCTCATCCGCGTGGCCCAGCAGGTTCACACCCGGCTGTGGTCCGAACACGTGGGAGCCGAACTGACGGCTCCTCAGTTCGCAGTCCTGCTTGCCCTCGCTCTCGAACCTGGCGCCGATCAGCGCACGGTGGGGGAGCGGGCCTCGCTGGACAAGGCGACGATGGCCGAGATGGTCGCTCGGCTGGTTCGGCGTGGCCTGGTGCTGCGCCGTCGCGATCCGGCGGACGGCCGGCGCAAACTGCTCGCGCTCTCGCAGAACGGCGCACAGGCGGTCCGTGAGGCCACCGGCGGCGTGGTGCGGGTGCAACGCACCCTGTTCGAGCCGCTCAGCACGGACGAGCAGCTCGAACTGGTCAGGGTGCTGGCCAAGATAGCCCGGTTGGAACCGGCCGCGGTCGCCTCGGTGACCGACACCCGGCCGCTGCTGGACGCGCAGCGGGCGGTCGGCTACCTGATCAGGGTGGGCCAGCAGGTCCATACCAAGCTCTGGTCGGAGTGCGTCGGTTCGGAGTTGACGGCACCTCAGTTCGCGGTGCTGGACGCCCTGGAGACCGAGCCGGGCGCCGACCAGCGCACGGTCGGCGAGCTGGCCTCGCTGGACAAGGCGACGATGGCCGAGATGGTCTCCCGCCTGGTCCGCCGCGGCCTGGTGCTGCGCCGGCGCGACCCTTCGGACGGACGGCGCAACCTGCTCTCGCTCTCGCCCACCGGTCAGGAGCTGTTGCACAGCGCCGCCGCCGGGGTGGCCCGGGTGGAGCAGCAACTGCTCGAACCGCTGGACGCGACCGAACGTCAGCAGGTGCTGGTGCTGCTGGGCAAGGCCGCGCGACTGACGCCTGTGGCGTAACGATTCGTCAACTCAACACAGGCCAGGCACACGTATGGGCGCTCCTTCCCAGGGGCGCCCATACGATTTTTCACTGGACCGGGAACAGTCTTCCCGGATCAGCAGTGATCAGTTCCAGTCGAAGCCGGTCGGGTCCGGGCCGATCCGCTCGCCGGTGGCGACCGAGTCCAGCGCGGCCAGGTCCTCGGCGTCCAGCTCGAAGCCCAGGACGTCGAAGTTCTGCTGGATCCGGGCCGGGGTCACCGACTTCGGGATCGCGATGATGCCGCTCTGCAGGTGCCAGCGGAGCACCACCTGGGCGACCGAGCGGTCGTGCTTCTCCGCGACCTTCACCAGCGCCGACTCGGCCAGCAGCGCGCCGCCCTGACCCAGCGGGCTCCAGGCCTCGGTGGCGATGCCGTGCTCGGCGTGGAAGGCGCGCAGTTCGGTCTGCGGGAAGTACGGGTGCAGCTCGACCTGGTTCAGCGCCGGCACCAGCGAGGTGTTCTCCAGCAGCCGGGTCAGCTCCGCCGGGCCGAAGTTGGAGACGCCGACCGCCTTCGCCCGCCCGCTGGCCGCCAACTCCTCGAAGGCCGCCCAGATGTTGCCGAAGCTGCCGTGCATCGGGCGCGGCCAGTGGATCAGGTAGAGGTCGACGTAGTCGGTGCCGAGCTTCTCCAGCGAGGCGTCGAACTCGCGCAGCACCGCGTCCCGGCCGGCCTGGCCGGACCAGTCGCGGGTGCCGCTGTTCCACAGCTTGGTGGTGAGGAAGAGCTCCTCGCGCGGGACGCCCGCCTGCTGGATGCCCAGACCGGTGCCGCGCTCGTTGTCGTAGATCGCGGCGGTGTCGATGCTCCGGTAGCCGGTCTCGATCGCGGTGCGGACGGCGGCCGCCGCGCCCTCGTCCGGGACCTGCCAGACGCCGAAGCCGAGCTGGGGGATGACCGAGCCGTTGTTCAGGGTGATGCCGGGGATGCTGCTCACGAGAAGCTGGTGCCCTTCGTCTTCGTCCAGTGCTTCCGGGGGGTGAACCGCGCGGTGGCCCGCGGTGTTCCCGAATGGGGGGAATTGCCTGGTCCGACCCGAGCTGACCACCCGTTGGAGGGACCGCGCGTCCTCCGATCGAGGGAGGTCGGCGCCGATTCGCCGCGATCGGGGTCACCCGGCCAGCAGACTGCCGGTGTGACGAACAACCCGGGCAAGCAGTTCGGCGGCCAGAAGAAGAGCGAGATCGCCGGGATCCCGACCAGCATCGTGGTCGGGGTGGTGGCGGCGCTGTTGGCGCTCTGGTTCCTGCTCGCCAACCTCGGCAAGGTGAAGATCCAGTTCTGGGTGTTCACCGTGACCGCCCCGCTGTGGATCGCGCTGGCCGCGACCCTGCTGATCGGCATGGTGCTCGGCTGGGTCCTGAAGGGTCGCCGGGAGAACCGGTAGCCGGCGGGCCGGCCGGGCCGGCGGATGACGGACCATCGGGTGGGACAGGACCGGCTGGAACAGGGTCGGGTGGGACAGGGGAGGGGAGGGCCGGTGACCGGCTACGCGTCGGGCACCCCGCTGATCGAGCTCAGCGGGGTCAACAAGCACTTCGGTGAACTGCACGTGCTCCAGGACATCGACCTGACGGTCGGTCGGGGCGAGGTCGTGGTGGTGATCGGCCCGTCCGGCTCCGGCAAGTCCACCCTGTGCCGGGCGATCAACCGGCTGGAGTCGATCGAGAGCGGCACCATCACCATCGACGGCCGGCCGCTGCCGGCCGAGGGCAAGGGCCTGGCGCAGCTGCGGGCCGAGGTCGGCATGGTCTTCCAGTCGTTCAACCTGTTCGCGCACAAGACCGTGCTGCAGAACGTGACGCTGGCCCAGCTGAGGGTCCGTCGGCGCGGCAAGGAGGAGGCCGAGGCCAAGGGCCGGGCGCTGCTGGAGCGGGTGGGGCTGCTGGCGCACGCCGACAAGTACCCGGCCCAGCTCTCCGGCGGCCAGCAGCAGCGGGTGGCGATCGCCCGCGCGCTCGCCATGGACCCCAAGGCCCTGCTCTTCGACGAGCCGACCTCCGCGCTCGACCCGGAGATGATCAACGAGGTGCTGGACGTGATGCGGGCGCTGGCCGCGGAGGGCATGACGATGGTGGTGGTCACCCACGAGATGGGCTTCGCCCGGGCCTCCGCGAACCGGGTGGTCTTCATGGCCGACGGCCGGATCCTGGAGGACCGGGCGCCGGAGGAGTTCTTCGCCCGGCCGAACAGCGAGCGGGCCAGGGACTTCCTCTCCAAGATCCTCAAGCACTGAGGGGCCGGGATGCGTCGCCTCCTGCTGCTCCTCGCGCTGCCGGCCGTGCTGCTGGCCGCCTGCGGCAAGCCGGGCACCCCGCCGACCAAGGGCCCCAAGCCCGGCTCGCTGCCCAGCTACCAGGTCAACACCGCCGCCGACACCGCCGGCTCGCCCACCCTGGCCGCCGCCCGGGCCCGCGGCCACCTGGTGGTCGGGGCCAAGGAGGACCAGCCCTACCTGGGCGAGAAGGACCCGGCCAGCGGCGTCTACTCGGGCTTCGACATCGAGATCGCCAAGATGGTCGCCGCCGACCTGGGCTTCCGGGCCGACCAGGTGCAGTTCAAGACCATCGCCTCGGCGAACCGGGAGACCTCGCTGCAGAACGGGCAGGTCGACTACTACGTCGGCACCTACACCATCAACGACAACCGGAAGAAGCTGGTCGGTTTCGCCGGCCCGTACTTCGTCGCCGGGCAGGGCCTGCTGGTCCGCAAGCACGAGACCGGGATCAACGGTCCGCAGGACCTGGCCGGCAAGAAGGTCTGCTCGGCCGCCGGCTCCACCCCCTACCAGCGGATCCAGCAGCAGTACCCGAAGGCCCAGCTGGTCGGCTACGACACCTACTCGGCCTGCGTGGACAACCTGATCACCGGTCAGGTCGACGCGGTGACCACCGACAACGCGATCCTCCAGGGCTACGCGGCCAAGGTGTCGGACGAGTTGAAGCTGGTCGGGCAGCCGTTCTCCACCGAGCCCTACGGGATCGGCACCCCCAAGGGCGACACCGTGCTGCGCGGCCTGCTGGACGACGCGATCGAGCACCACGAGGCCGACGGCGACTGGAAGAAGGCCTACGACGCCACCCTCGGGCTCTCCGGGGTGCCGGCCCCGGCCCCGCCCCAGGTCCAGCGGTATTGAGAGCCAGCGGTATTGAGAGCCAGCGGTATTGAGAGCCAGCGGTATTGAGAGCCAGCGGTGCTGAGAGCCAGCGGTGCTGAGAGTCGGCGCTACTGAGAGGAGGAGGCGGGCGTGCACGTCCTGACCGCCAACTGGTCCACCTACTGGCAGGGGTTCGTCGGCACCGTCGAGCTGACCGCGGTGAGCGCGGCGCTGGCGCTGGTGCTCGGCGTGCTGATCGCCGGGTTCCGGGTCTCGCCGGTGCCGGCGCTGCGCGCCTTCGGCACGGTCTGGGTGACGATCCTGCGCAACACCCCGCTCACCCTGCTCTTCTTCATCGTGGTGCTCGGCCTGCCCCGGTTCGGCATCTCGCTGCCGTTCTTCACCTTCGCCGTGCTCGCGCTCGGCTGCTACACCTCGGCCTTCATCTGCGAGGCGCTGCGCTCGGGGATCAACACCGTGCCGCTCGGGCAGGGCGAGGCGGCCCGCAGCCTGGGCATGACCTTCGGTCAGACGCTGGCGCTGGTGGTGCTCCCGCAGGCGGCCCGGGCGGTGGTGGCACCGGTCGGCAGCCTGCTGATCGCGCTGGCCAAGAACTCGGCGATCGCCGGCTCGTTCAGCGTGGTCGAGCTGCTCGGCACCTACCGGACCATCAACGAGCTGGGCTACGACATCGTCTGGACCTTCGTCTGGATCGCGGTCGGCTACCTGGTGCTGACGCTGGCGATCAGCGCGCTGTTCAACCTGCTGGAGCGGAAGGCGGCGGTGGCCCGATGAGTTCGACCGCCGAGGCCAGCGCGCTCTACGACCTGCCCGGGCCCAGGGCCCGCGGGCGGCACCGGCTGTACGGGTTCGGCGCGCTGCTCGGGATCGCCGGGCTGCTCGCCTGGCTGGGCTACGAGCTGGTCAGCACCGGGCAGTTCAGCGCCGCCAAGTGGATCCCGTTCCAGTACGTCGGGATCCAGGAGCTGCTCTGGCACGGGCTGCTGAACACCCTGCGGGCCTTCGGGCTCACCGTGCTCCTCGCGCTGCCGTTCGGGGCGCTGTTCGCGGCCGGGCGGCTCTCCGACCACCGGGTGGTGCGCTGGGCGAGCACGCTGGTGGTGGAGTTCTTCCGGGCGATGCCGCTGCTGGTGATGATCTTCTTCATCTTCGTCGCGATGCGGGTGCAGCCGCTCTGGGCGCTGGTCGCCGGGCTCACCCTCTACAACGGTTCGGTGCTGGCCGAGGTGTTCCGGGCCGGGGTGCTGGCGGTGCCGCGCGGGCAGCGCGAGGCGGCCTACGCGCTCGGGCTGCGCAAGACCCAGGTGATGGCCTACGTGCTGGTGCCGCAGGCCAACCGGGCGATGCTGCCGAGCATCGTCAGCCAGCTGGTGGTGGCGCTCAAGGACACCTCGCTGGGCTTCCTGATCACCTACGAGGAGTTCCTGCACGCGGGCAAGCTGATCGCCACCAACCTGGACTACGACCTGCCGTTCATCCCGGTGGTGATGGTGATCGCACCGGTCTACATCGGCATGTGCCTGCTGCTCTCCTGGCTGGCCGGGGCGATCGAGCGGCACGGCCGGCGCAGCCCCCGGCAGTGATCAACGCTGCTTTGGGCGAATCGTGATCACCCAAATTCTGCTTATGATTTCCCCATGCTCGACTCCCGGCACATCCGGACCTTCCACGAGGTGGTGAGCACCGGCTCCTACACCGCCGCGGCTCGCTCGCTCGGCTACACCCAGCCGGCCGTCACCCAGCAGATCCGCGCGCTGGAGCGGGAGGTCGGGGTGCCGCTCTTCGCCCGGGACGGCCGGCGGATGCGGCTCACCGAGGCCGGCGAGTCGCTCGCCCGGCACGCCGAGGTGATCCTCGGCAACCTCGGCGCCGCCAAGCAGCAGCTCCAGGCGCTGGCCCGGCTGCGGGCCGGCCGGGTCCGGGTCTGCGCCTTCCCCAGCGCCAACGCCACGCTGATCCCGGAGGCGATGGCCGGGCTGATGGCCGACCACCCCGAGATCCGGGTCGAGCTCCAGGAGGCCGAGCCGCCGGAGTCGGTCAACCGGCTGCTGGCGGGCGAGTGCGACATCGCGCTCTCCTTCAGCTACCCCGGCATGCTGCGCACCGAGCTGCCCGAGGAGGTGGTGGAGGTGCGGCTGATGGAGGACCTGCTCACCGTGCTGCTCCCGGTCGGCCACCCGCTGGCCCGCCGGCACGCGGTGCGGCTGGCCGAGCTCTCCCAGGCCCGGTGGATCGCCGGCTGCCCGCGCTGCCGGGCCACCTTCCTGCACGTCTGCGCCGACCAGGGGTTCGAGCCGGACATCGTGGTCACCACCGACGACAACCTGGCGCTGCAGAGCCTGGTCGCGGCCGGGGTCGGACTGGCCGTGGCGCCCTCGCTGGTGCTCTCCTTCCTCAGCCACCGGCAGGTGACCGGGCGGGCGCTGGAGCCGCACGTGCGCCGCCAGGTCAGCGCCTACGTGCTCCGCGACCACCTGGCGCTGCCGGCCACCGCGCTGGTGCTGGAGGGGCTCAAGGCGGCGGGGGCGGCCCGGATCGGCTGCTGAGGCACCGCCAGCCCGAGCTGACCCATAAGCCCCGGTAGGCAATCGCCAACGAACGCTCCTTGGACGATGGTCCATCCGGCGGCGTTAGCTGCGCACCATGCCCGCCACCGCACCCGCCCGCCCCGACAGCGCGCACCTCACACCCGCCGCGCGCGACCTGATCGCCGACGTCCGGGCCGTGGTGGCCCGCGGACTGAGCCCGGCCGGGGAACGGGACTGATGGCACTCACCCCCACCTCGGCGCACCCCCTGGCCGCACTGCCCGGCCTGCGCCGGATGCGGCCGCCCGCGGCTGTGCCCGGTCTGCTGCTCGCCGCGCTCGGCGTGGTCGCCGCGATCCTGGTGCACCGGGCCGTGCCGGCCGTGCCGATGCTCACCGCCTCGGTGGTGCTGGGCATCCTCGCCGCGCAACTGCCCGGCACCCGGCAGGTGGTGCAGGGCGCGGCCAAGGCCGGCCTCGGCATCGCCGGGAAGCGGCTGATGCGGGTCGGCGTGGTGCTGCTCGGACTGAAGCTCAGCCTCTCCGACGTGGTCGGGCTGGGCTGGGCGACCGTGGGGCTGGTCTTCGCCGTCGTGTTCGCCACCTTCTTCGGCACCTGGTGGCTCGGGCGCCGGCTCGGCCTGCCCGGCGACCAGCCGCTGCTGGTCGCCACCGGCTACTCGATCTGCGGGGCCTCGGCGATCGGCGCGGTCAGCCAGGTGTCCGGCAGCGACGAGGAGGACGTGGCCGGCTCGGTGGCCCTGGTCACCCTGTGCGGCACGCTGGCGATCGCCGTGCTGCCGCTGCTGCACGGACCGCTCGGCCTGGACCAGGTGCAGTTCGGGCGCTGGGTCGGGGCCAGCGTGCACGACGTCGGACAGGTGGTCGCCACCGCGCAGACCGCCGGGCCGGCCGCGCTGCGGCAGGCCGTGCTGGTCAAGCTGATGCGGGTGGCGCTGCTCGCCCCGCTGGTGGCCGGCCTGGGCGTGGCGGTGCGGCGCGGGGTGGTGACCCGGCGGGCGGGCGCGGCGGAGGGCAAGCGGCCGCCGGTGCTGCCGCTGTTCGTGGCCGGGTTCCTCGGCGCGATCGCGCTGCGCAGCACCGGGGTGCTCGCGGCGGGCGCCCTGGACGCGGCCGCGCAGGTGCAGGAGCTGGTGCTGGCGGCCGCGCTGTTCGGGCTCGGGGCGGCGGTGAACCTGCGTCAGCTGGCCCGCACCGGGGGCCGGCTGGCGGTGCTGGGGCTGGCGTCGTGGGTGATGGTGGCCGGGGTGTCGTACGTGGGGGTGCTGCTGACGGTGCGCTGAGTGGCGCGGCGTCAGGTGGCGAGCCGTTGGTGAGCCGTCGGCGGGGCGGGCCCGGGTGGGCCCGCCCCGCCGCGCGTTTCCCGGCGGGGGGTCAGGCGAACGGGTCGGGCTTGGCCGTCGTGGTGCCGAACGGGTCGGTCGCGGGGGCGGCGGGCTCGCTGGCGGTGGCCGCCGGGGTGCTGGGCGGCTGGGGGGCGAAGGGGTCGAAGTCGTCCGGGGGGATCATCACCGGGGTGCCCTTGCGGGGGGCGGGCTCGGAACCGGCGGTGGGTTCGTCCGGCTGCGGCGCGAACGGGTCGAAGTCGTCCGGCGGGATCATCACGGGCGTGCCCTTGCGCGGGGCGGCTTCCGGTTCGGTGGTGGGTTCGTCCGGCTGGGGGGCGAAGGGGTCGAAGTCGTCCGGCGGGATCATCACCGGGGTGCCCTTGCGGGGCGGGGCGTCGGCCCCGGCGGCCGGTGCGCGGGTTGGGGCGGGCGCGGCGGGCTTGGCGGGGGCGGCGGTCACCGTGCCGAAGGGGTCGGCCGGCTGGTTCGCCATCACGGTGCCGAACGGGTCCAGCGGGACCGGCTGCGGGGCGGGCTCGGGCTCGGGTTCAGGCTCGGGCTCGGGCTCGGGCTCGGGTGCCGGCTCCGGCGTCACGGCGACCGCGGGCTCCGGCGCCGGTGCGGGCACCATCGGGGGCAGCGGCGGCAGGGGCGGCACCGGCGGGGCCTGCGGCGGCACCGGCGGGACCGGGGCGGTGAGCGGTGCGACCGTGCCGCCGGCCGGCTCGGCGGGCCGCGCCGCCACGCCGTCCCAGCCCAGCTCGATGCCGTGCAGCAGCCGGGCGAAGAGCGCGGCGTAGCGCTCCCAGTCCTCGCCGTGCGCGGTGCCCAACTGCACCGTCAGCAGTGACGCACCGTCAGGCAGCGGCAGGAAGGCCTGGACCACCGAGGAGACCACCCAGCGCCGGGCGCCGTCCCCGGCCAGCGGGGCGGGCACCGCGCCGGTGCGGCCCTGCACCAGCACCACGGCGGGGCCGGCCGGCAGGATCACCGTCCACACCTCGGCCTGCGGGCGGGCGGTGGCCAGCTCGGCGGCCAGCTCGGCGATCGGGGTGCGGTTCGGCTGCAGCGCCACCACCAGGGAGGCGCTGCTGGCCCGGCCGTCGATCTCCACGGCGGCCAGGCCCGCGTACCGGACCCCGGCGCCGGCGCCCTCGTCGGCGAGCAGCGCGTTGAGCACCGCCCAGTCGCGCCGGGCCGCCGGGCCGTCGGCGGCGAACAGCTCCTCGGCCACCTCGCCGAGCTGGTCCGCCAGCGCCTCGTCCGTCCCACGGACCGTCAGGGCGTGGAAGGCGGGCGGCAGCAGCAGCCGCGCCTCCACGCCGGTGCCGGTGGGCAGCTCGGCGGGCGCCAGGGTGTGCCGCCCGGCGGCCAGCTCGGCCAGCGGCGCCGAGAACGGCGGGCGCAGCCGGGCCGCCGAGGGCTCGGCGCTCACCGGCAGCTGGAAGCCGGCCGCCGTCGGTGCCCCCGCCTGGCCGCGCACCGGGCCGGGGCCGAAGCGGTCCAGCAGCCGGGCCGAGGTGCCGGTCGAACCGGCGGCGGGGCGCGGGGCGGCGCAGGAGACCAGGGTGCCGATCCCCGGCAGGGCCACCCGGCCGGGCCCGGACTGGGTGAGCCAGGTGGTGAACAGCGGCTCGCGCGGGGTGCCGGCCTCCAGCGCGGTGGCCGGCTGACGGGCCGTCGTGGGGCCGAGCAAGGCGTCCGCGAAGGAGTCGAGGGTGGCGGAGATCAGCTCGGCCGGTGTTCCGGCGGCGATCACCGCCGCGCCCACCGGGCCTGCCGCCCCGCCGCCGTAGCCGTCCTGCGTCATGGTCCGCAGCCCCCGATCGTGCTTGTCCAGCGCTTCCGTCCAGCTGTTGTATCAGACCACGTCCGGGGTCAGCCGGGGTCCGGGGCGGTGAGGGCGGTGAGCGCCTCCGGCAGGCCCGGGGTGGCGAGCAGGGCCGCCAGCTCGCGCACCAGGGCGCCGGTGGGGGTGGCGGGGTGCTCGGCGGCGAGGTAGCCGGCCAGCCGCGGGGCCAGCCCGGGCTCGCGGGCGGCGGTGACCACCAGGGCGACCACGAAGTCCTGCACCAGGTGCTGCTGGAGCCGCTCGCGCGGCTCGTGCTGCCGGTCGGCGAGCCAGGCGAGCGAGGTGATCTCGGCCTTGGCGATCCAGGACCGGATGGCCAGGCGCAGCTGCGGTCCGGGGTCGTCGAGGTCCAGGTGGTGCAGGATCTGGTCGTGCGCCGCCTGCCGCACGTCGTCGATCACCGCGTTGGTGCCCGGGCTGGCCGCCACCGAGCCGCCGCGCAGCAGTGCCGCGAAGCCCGGGCCGTGCGAGGCGACGAAGTCCAGGTAACGGCCCATCACCCGGGACAGCCGCTCGGAGAGCGGGCCGGTGAGCGGCTCCTCGAACCGGCCGGCCAGCTCCTGCCCGGCCCGGCGCAGCGACTCCTCGTAGATCGCCTGCTTGCCGGGGAAGTAGTGGTAGACCAGCGGCCGCGAGGCGCCGGCCGCCGCCGCGATGTCGTCGATCGACACCTCCTCCGGCGGCCGCGCGCTGAACAACTCCAGGGCGACGGCGATCAGCTGCTCGCGCCGCTCGTCGACGGAGAGTCGGCGGCGCGGCTGGGTCTTCGGAGAGGCCATGCGCGCCACCCTAGCCGGACCCGCCGCGATGCAAAGCTGACGAAAGTCTGACGTCCGGCCGCCGGGCCTGTCCCGGCCGCCGCGGGCCGAGGACAATCGGTCCCGTGAACGACGAACCTGAGCAGCGCGGCACGCCGGTCGGCCGCCGGGTGATGCTCGGCGTGATCGCGCTGGGCGCCGCCGGGGTGGCGGCCGGGCCGGCGCTCTCCCGCTCGGTGGACTCCCTGTTGGCCGGCCTCTCGAAGCAGGACCCGACCGGGCTGACCGGCCTGCTGCCGGACTCCGGCCAGTTCCGCTACTACTCGGTGACCGGCCCGGTGAAGTCGGTCGCGCCCGCCGACTACCGGCTCACCGTGAACGGCCTGGTGGACCGGCCCGCGAGCTACTCCTTCGCCGACCTGCAGGCGCTGCCGCAGCACCGGATCGTGCACGACGTGCAGTGCGTCACCGGCTGGCGGGTGCCGGCCACCCCGTTCGAGGGCGTGCGGCTGGCCGACCTGCTGGAGGCGGCCGGGGTGCGCCAGGGCGCCACCGCCGTGCACTTCGACTGCTTCGACGGCAGCTACACCGAGAGCCTCACGCTGGACCAGGCCCGCCGCGACGACGTGCTGGTCGCGCTGAAGATGAAGGACCAGCCGGTCACCCACGACCACGGCGGGCCGGTGCGGCTCTACGTCGCGCCGATGTACTTCTACAAGTCGGCCAAGTGGCTCTCGGGCATCACCGTGACGCCGACCGTGCGCAAGGGCTACTGGGAGAACTACGGCTACGACACCGACGCCTGGGTGGGCAAGTCGAACGGGCGGGACGATGCCCCGACGAGCTGACGACCGACTGGCCCGGTTCACCACCGCCGAGCGCTGGGTGCACCGCTGCACCGCCACGCTGATGCTGCTCTGCATCGCCACCGCCGCCTGCCTCTACCTGCCGCAGCTGGCCGTGCTGGTCGGCCGCCGCCGGCTGGTCGAGCTGGTGCACGAGTGGAGCGGGCTGGTGCTGCCGGTGCCCGTGCTGCTCGGGCTGGGCTCCAAGGCGCTGCGCCGCGACCTCGGCCGGCTGAACCGGTTCGCCCGCTACGACCGGGAGTGGCTGGCCGCGGTGGTCTGGCGCAACCACCGCCGCCCGGCCGGCAAGTTCAACGCCGGCCAGAAGCTCTACGCGGGCTGGATCGCCGGCGCCGTCGTGGTGATGCTCGGCACCGGGCTCCTGATGTGGTTCACCGGCCTGGCCCCGCTGGCCTGGCGCACCGGCGCGACCTTCGTGCACGACTGGCTGGCGCTGGCGATCGGCGTGGTGGTCGGCGGGCACCTGTGGATGGCGCTGCGCGACCCGCAGGCCCGGCACGGCATGCGCACCGGCAGGGTGGACCGGAGCTGGGCCGCCCGGGAGCACCCGCACTGGGACCCGGAGGAGGAGGAAGCGGAGGAGGCTCAGCCGCGCTCGGAGCGCCAGACCCGGTAGCGCTGCCAGGCGGCCAGGCCGTCCGGCACGAACGGCCAGTCGCCCTCGGCGATCCGCTGCTCGATCTGATCCTCGGTCAGCCAGTCGTGCCACTCGATCTCGCTCTGCTGCGGGTCGACCGGACCGTTCCACTCGGCGGTGTAGACGTCGCAGAACCAGGAGCTGCCGTCCTGCGGGTACTCGAAGAGGAACTTGAAGGCGGGCGAGACGGTGATGCCGGTCACCCCCAGCTCCTCCTCGGCCTCCCGGACGGCGGCCTCGGGGTAGCTCTCACCCGTCCCGAGCACCCCGCCGACGAAGACGTCGTAGGTGCTGGGGGCGAAGAGCTTGTCGGCGTGCCGGCGGTGCGTGAAGATCCGCCCGGCGGCGTCGCGCACCAGCACGGCGGAGCACCGGTGGGTGAGCCCGAGCCGGTAGACCTCGCCCCGGGTGGAGGTGCCGATCACCCGGTCGTCCCGGTCCACCACGTCCAGCAGCTCTTCTCGCGGTTCGCTCATGCGCCTCACACTAGAGTGCGGGGCGAGCGGGTGTCAGGTGCCCTCGGTGGCAGGGCGGCAGGAGAGGTGAGGCGGTACGCGGTGGTGGAGATCCAGGGCGAGGTGGCGGCGGGGTTCGAGCCGGTCAGGGCGGCGTTCGCGCGCAACTTCCGGGACCACGGCGAGCTGGGCGCCGCGTTCGCGCTCTACCACCAGGGGCGCAAGGTGGCCGACCTGTGGGCGGGGGACGCCCGCCCGGAGGTCGGGGGCGGGCCGGACCCGGCGGTGGCCTGGGAGGCGGGGAGCGCGCAGGTGCTGCGCTCGGTGACCAAGGGCCTGGTGGCCGGTGCGGCGCTGCTGCTGGCCCAGCGCGGGGAGCTCGACCTGGACGCGCCGGTGGCCGAGTACTGGCCGGAGTTCAAGGCGGCGGGCAAGGACCGGCTGCCGGTGCGCTGGCTGCTCTCGCACCGGGCGGGCCTGCCGGCGCTGGACCGGCCGCTGGTGCGGGAGCAGGTGCTGGCCTGGGAGCCGGCGGTGGCGGCGGTGGCCGCGCAGGCGCCGTCCTGGGAGCCGGGCAGTGCGCACGGCTACCACCCCTACACCTACGGCTGGTTGGTCGGCGAGGTGGTCCGGCGGGTGACCGGGCGCACGGTGGGCCGGTACTTCGCCGAGGAGGTCGCCGGGCCGCTCGGGCTGGACCTGTGGATCGGGCTGCCGGCCGGCGAGGCCGGGCGGGTCGGCCGGCTGGTGGACCTGCCCGCGCCGGCCGCCGCGGCGGGGCTGAAGCTGCGGCCCAAGCCCTCGGTGGCGCAGGCCTACCAGGATCCGCAGTCGCTGACGGTCCGTGCGTTCGGCGCGGTGGCCGGCGGGTTGGACCTGAACGACCCGGCGGTACGGGCGGCCGAGGTGCCGGGCGCGAACGGGATCGGCACGGCCCGCGCGGTGGCCCGCTACTACGCGGCGCTGATCGGCGCGGGGGACGGGCCGGCGGGGCGGCCGCTGTTCACGGCGGACACGCTGGCCGCGGCGGCGGTCTCGGACTCGGACGGGCCGGACCGGGTGCTGGTCGTCAACACCCGCTTCGGGCACGGCTTCTTCCGGCACCACCCGACCTCGCCGATGACCTCGCCGGCCGCCTTCGGCCACCCGGGCCGGGGCGGCGCGCTGGGCTTCGCCGACCCGGAGCTGGGGCTCGGGTTCGGCTACGTGACCTGCGGGATGCAGCCCGGGGTGACCGGGGACGTGCGCTCGCGCGGGCTGATCGAGGCGGTGCGGGCCTGCGTCCTCCCCGGGCGGGGCTGACGCGGGCCCGCTGTCGGCCTCGACGGTCCGTCAGAGCTGGTGCCGACGGTCCGTCAGAACAGGCCGAGCGCCTGCGGCGAGTAGCTCACCAGCAGGTTCTTGGTCTGCTGGTAGGCCTCCAGGGTGCGCAGGTGGTTCTCCCGGCCGATCCCGGAGTTCTTGTAGCCGCCGAACGCCGCGTGCGCCGGGTAGAGGTGGTAGGAGTTGGTCCACACCCGGCCGGCCTCGATCGCCCGCCCGGCCCGGTAGGCGGTGGCGCCGTCCCGGCTCCAGACGCCCGCGCCGAGGCCGTAGCTGGTGTCGTTGGCCAGCTTGACCGCCTCGTCGAAGCCGCTGAACCGGGCCACCGCGAGCACCGGGCCGAAGATCTCCTCCTGGAAGATCCGCATGCCGTGGTCGCCCTCGAAGACGGTCGGCTGCACGTACCAGCCGCCGGACAGCACCCCGCCGAGGTCCGCCTGCTCGCCGCCGGCCAGCAGTTTGGCGCCCTCCGCCTTGCCGATCCCGATGTAGGAGAGGATCTTGTCCAGCTGCTCCCGGCTGGCCTGCGCGCCGACCGTGGTGTCGGTGTCCAGCGGGTTGCCCTGCTTCATCGCGGCCACCCGGTCGAGCCCGTCGCCCAGGAAGCGGTCGTAGATCGCGGCGTCGATCAGCGCCCGGCTCGGGCAGGTGCAGACCTCGCCCTGGTTGAGGGCGAACATCGCGAAGCCCTCCAGCGCCTTGTCGTAGAAGTCGTCCCGGGCGCCGGCCACGTCGGCGAAGAAGACGTTGGGGCTCTTGCCGCCGAGCTCCAGGGTGACGGGTATCAGGTTGTCCGCCGCGTACTGCGAGATGAGCCGGCCGGTGCCGGTCTCGCCGGTGAAGGAGATCTTGCGCACCCGGTTGCTGGAGGCGAGCGGCTTGCCGGCCTCCAGGCCGTAGCCGTTCACCACGTTGAGCACGCCGGCGGGCAGCAGGTCGGCGATCAGCTCGATCAGCACCAGGATCGAGGCGGGGGTCTGCTCGGCGGGCTTGAGCACCACCGCGTTGCCGGCCGCCAGCGCCGGGGCGAGCTTCCAGACCGCCATCAGCAGCGGGAAGTTCCACGGGATGATCTGGCCGACCACGCCCAGCGGCTCGTGGAAGTGGTAGGCCACGGTGTCCTCGTCGAGCTGCGAGAGCGAGCCCTCCTGGGCCCGGAGCGCACCGGCGAAGTAGCGCAGGTGGTCCACCGCCAGCGGCAGGTCGGCGGCCAGCGTCTCGCGCACCGGCTTGCCGTTCTCCCAGCTCTCGGCGACCGCGAGCAGCTCCAGGTTCTCCTCGACCCGGTCGGCGATCCGGTTCAGCACCAGGGCCCGCTCGGCGGGCGGGGTGCGCCCCCAGGCCGGCGCTGCCGCGTGCGCCGCGTCCAGCGCCAGTTCGATGTCCTCGGCGGTGGAGCGCGGCACCTCGCAGAAGGCCTGTCCGGTCACCGGGCTCGGGTCCTCGAAGTACCGGCCGCGGACCGGCGGCACCCAGGCGCCGCCGATCCAGTTCTGATAGCGGGACTTGAAGGTGGTCGGGGGCTGGTAGATCGTCAAGTCCGGTCCCTTTCACGGCGGTGGGAGTGCGAATCGACGTGCGAGAGGCACCCTAGCCGCCGCGCGGCCGATCGGCTACGGTGTGTGCCGATCCGGTCACCCCGACTGGTAGCGGCCGGTGCCGCTCTCCCAACTGAGGTATCCGCTGAGCCACGCGGTGAGCCCGTCCGCGTACCGCTCGGCGACCTGCTCCTGGTCCGGGCCGAGTTCCAGGGCCCGGTAGGTGCGGGGGAGTTCGTCCTTCAGCTGGGCGTAGCGGTCGACCATCAGCTGGGCCTCGGCGAGGACCACGGAGCCGGCCTCCTCCAGGGAGCAGCCGCGCTCGCGTTGGACGATCATGACCAGGTTGTTGACGTCGCCGTGCGGCGCCTCCTTGGGGTAGGAGCGGATGTCGTTGCTGAGGGAAGGGATGTCGGCGGCCAGTTGGCGCAGTTGTCGCAGCGGCGGGCAGTGGAAGGCGGCGGGGGAGACCTCGAACCGCCCGAGCCGCTCCACCATGTCCAGCACCGATTCCATCGCGGCGGTGCCCCGACGCAGGATCAGGTAGCTCTCCCGGTCCGGCGGGTGGCCGTCGCGCCGGCCGGCCGCCTCGGCGGGGTGGCTGGCGAAGTAGCACTCCCAGTTGTAGGTCGCCCGGGCCCGCCAGCGCGCGGACATGCCGCGGCTGATCCGCTCCCAGAGGTCCTCGAAGGCCAGCGCGCAGGGCATGTCGGCGGGCGGGGCCTCGCCGTGCAGCACGCCGGTGAGCCGGTCGCAGAGAACGGCGACCTCGCCGGGGCGCAGTCCGAGCGGCCCGTCGAACTGGTCGTCGAAGAGGAAGTAGAACCCCATCAGGTCGGTGGCCAGGGCGAGTTCCTCGGCCGTGCAGTCGGGGTAGCTGAGCGCCGCCAGGTCGGGCACACCCCAGCGGTCGTAGGAGGCCGGGGTCAGCGCGCTGCCCAGCATCCGGAACCGCTGGAGCCAACGTCGATGGTGGGTATCGGCGTTGGCGCGGTGCGGGTTCCGACGGTAGGGATAGGGGACGTCAAGGGTCGTCGCATCGGACATGGGACTCCCGAAGGATGGGCACTCGATGGTGGTGGAGACCGGGAACACCCGCTGGTCCCAAGGGGCGCAGGGTATCCCATAGCACCATCACATGACATTGACGTCGCACCAATTGCCCAAGCCACCTGTACTTGAATCATCATCAGACGACCGACCTGGGCAAAGCCGCAGTCCGGCGCGCCCCGCGGCGATAGCCTCGGGCAGATCACGCAGTGCGGACGCGGAGGGGACCGAGGGTGACGGAACAGCGCAGCGACATCCCGTCGGAGGGCGGGCGGCCGGAGCGGGCGCAGCCCCGGCTCTACGAGCGCGAGGCCGCCATGCAGGCGGCCAGGCAGGCCATCGACACCCTGCGGGTGCGGTACGACGCGGACGGCGTGGAGCTCGGATCGCTGCTGCTGTACAGCGGCAAGGCCGGCATGGGGAAGACCAGCATGCTCCAGGAGATCCGGGCGCTGGCCGGCCGCGAGGGCCTGACCGTGCTCAGCGGCCGGGCCTTCGAGCAGCGCGTCAACGAACCGTTCCACCTGCTGCGCCAGCTGTTGCTCAGCGAGCTGCTCGCGCTCCCCGCCGAACAGCGCGACCTGGTGCTCGGCGAGTGGCGTCCGATGGCCGGCCCCGCGCTCGGCCTGGTGCCGCCGAGCGGCGAGGACCTCGACCCGCAGAGCGTGCGGGCCGGCCTCAACTACGTGATGACCCAGCTGGCCGTGCGCCGCGCCCCGCTGGTCATGCTGGTGGACGACCTGCAGTGGGCCGACCAGGAGTCGCTGGTCTGGCTGGAGGAGCTCGCGGTGCGCTGCCCCGAGCTGCCGATGCTGCTGGCCATCGCCTGGCGCACCGGCGAACTGCCCGACCACATGCAGACCTTCCGCTCCCTGGTGGCCGCCACCTCGCACCGGCACCTGGAGTTCCAGGGCCTCACCCCGGCCGGCACCGCCCGGCTGGTGCTCACCGCCTTCCCGGAGGCCGAGGACTCCTTCAACCGCCAGGTCTGGGCGGTGACCGACGGCAACCCCTTCCTGGTGAACGCGCTGATCGCCAAGATCCGCGAGAGCGGCATCGACCCGGTGCACGAGAACGTCCGGCTGCTGCACGACCTGGCGGCCGAGGCGCAGGGCATGGACCGGGAGTACTGGCTGCGCAAACTGTCCACCAACACCCTGCAGTTCGCCCAGGCCGCGGCGATGCTCGGCAGCGAGATCCTGCCCCGGCTGGCCACCCGGATCGCCGGCATCCCGCCGACCGCGGCGGCCGACGCGATCGCCGACCTGCGCCGCCACCAGGTGCTCACCGGCCCGGCCGACGGTCCGTTGGAGTTCGTCCACCCGCTGCTCGCCACCTCCATCTACAAGTCGATCCGCCCGATGACCCGCACCGCGATGCACGGCAAGGCCGCGGTGGAGCTGGAGAACGCGGGCCGCCCGCTGGTCGAGTCCTCCCGCCACCTGCTGGAGACCCACCCGGACGCCGACCGCGAGGTGGTCGCCAAGCTGCGCCGGGCGGCCCGTGAGCACCTGGCGGTCGGCGCGCCGGAGGCGGCCGTGCGCTGCCTGGAGCGCGCGCTGACCGAGCCGCCGGAGGACGAGGACCGGGCCCAGGTGATCTACGAGCTGGCCTGCGCCACCCTGCTCACCGACCCGATCGCCACCGTCAACCAGCTGCGCCTCGCGCTGGACACCCCCGGCCTGAGCGACGAACTGCGGGTGGACGCCACCTTCCGGCTCTCCGAGGTGCTGGCGCACAGCGGCCAGTTGGGCGAGGCCACCGAGCTGACCCTGGCGGAGGCCCAGCGCACCGAGCCGGGGCCCGCCCGGGTCCGGCTGGAGGTGGCGCACTTCATCTGGGCCGCCTTCCAGCGCGACGAGGCCGACGGTCCGGGGCGCTCGGCCCGGCTGGCCGTGCTGGCCGCCGGGCAGCACGGCGACGACGTCAACGCCCGGGCCGCCAGGGCGCTGCGGGCCTGGGACCTGACCCTGCAGGGCGGCAGCGCGGCCGAGGTGCAGACCCTGCTGGACTCCGCGCTGGAGGACGGCCGGCTGCCCGAGGGCCTGGGCTGGACCAGCAACCCGTGGGGCCTGGAACTGCCCGGCATCATCGGCCTCACCCACATCTACACCGACCGGCTGAACCGCGCCGAGGAGCTCTTCGAGGAGGCCAACTGGGCCTTCGGGGTGGCCGGCTGGGAGGGCGGTCACCTGGGCTTCGCGCACTTCCTGATGGGGCTGGCCAAGTTCCGCCGGGGCGCGCTCGCCGAGGCCGAGGTGGACCTGCGCAACGCGCTGCGGATCGCCCGCCGGCTCGGCCCGGGCCTGCCGTTGCAGTGGGACGCGGTGGGCGTGCTGGCCGACACCCTGCTGGCCCGCGGCCGGGTCGAGGAGGCCTGGAAGCTGGCCGCCGACCACGACTTCGCACCGCCCTACCACCCGACCGTGATGGTGCTGCCGGACGCGGCCACGCTGCACGGCAAGCTGCTGCTGGCCCAGCACGACCGGGAGGCGGCGGTCCGGGTGCTGCGCGGGGTCGGGGAGCAGCTGTCGGCGCGCGGCTGGCACAACACGCTGTGGGCGCCGTGGGCCGCCAACCTGGCCCTGGCGCTGCTGCCGGACCGCCCGGAGGAGGCCCGCGAGCTGGCCGCCTGGAACGTCGAGCGGGCCCGCGCCTTCGGCGTCGGCTCGGCGATCGGCAGCGCGCTGCGGATGCAGGCGGCGGTGCTGGAGGGCCAGTCGGCGGTGGAGCTGCTGACCGAGTCGGTCGCGGTGCTCGGCACCTCGCCGGCCGGCTACGAGCACGCCTGCGCGCTGGTCGACCTCGGCGCCGCGCTGCGCCGCACCGGCCGGCTGGCGGAGGCCGCCGAGCAGTTGCAGCAGGGCATGGAGCTGGCGGTGGTGTGCAACGCGGACGGACTGGTCACCCGGGCCCGGCACGAGCTGAACGCCTCCGGCCTGCGCCCCAGCCGACTGCGCAGCGCCGGCCGGGACGGGTTGAGCCGGGCCGAGTGGCGGGTGGCCGAGCTGACCGTCTCCGGTCTCGGCCCGGCCGAGATCGCCCGCCGGCTCGACGTGCCGGAGCCGCTGATCCACCGTCGGATCGCCGCGGTCTACCGCAAGACCGGCAGCAGTCCGGAGGGTCTGGCCGCCGCGCTCGGCCTGCAGGGCAAGGGACCTGACACCCCCTAGGCTTGGCCGGGAACGAGGAGGAACGATGACGGTACAGGTCAGCCGGGCCCCGCTGGCGGACAGCGGGGCCGGTGCGGAGATCGAGCGCTGGACGCTGAGCAGCGGCCCGGTCGAGGTGTCGGTGCTCTCGCTGGGCGCCACCCTGCACACCGTGCGGGTGCCGGACCGCACCGGTGCGGTGGCCCAGGTGCTGCTCTGTACCGAGGAGTTGGCCGGGATCCTCGGCCCGGCCCGGCACTACGGGGCGACGGTCGGCCGGTACGCCAACCGGATCGGCGACAGCTCGTTCACGCTGGACGGGGTGGCGCACCGGCTCGCGCCGACCGGGCCCGGGGTGACCCTGCACGGCGGTCCGGACGGTTTCGCCGACCGGACCTGGGCGGCCGAGCAGGTCGCCGACGGCGAGCGGGCCGGGGTGCGGCTGCACCTGCACAGCCCGGACGGTGACCAGGGCTTTCCCGGCGCGCTCGACACCTGGGTCAGCTACCTGCTCGCGCCGGACGGCGAACTCGCCATCGAGTACCGGGCGGTGACGACCCGTCCGACCGTGATCAATCTCACCAATCATGCCTACTTCAACTTGAACGGCGAGGGCTCGGGCGACGTGCTCGGCCACCTGCTGACGGTCGAGGCGGACCTGATCACCCCGACCGACGGGCGGCAGGTGCCGACCGGCGAGTACCTCCCGGTGGCCGGCACGCCGTTCGACTTCACCACCCCGCGCCCGATCGGCGAGCGGATCCGCGAGGAGCACCCGCAGCTGGCCGGCACCGGCGGGTACGACCACAACTGGGTGCTTCGTTCGGATGCGCAGGACACCCGGCCGGTGCGGGCGGCGGTGCTCCAGGACCCGGTCTCCGGGCGGTGGTTGGAGGTCTGGACCACCGAGCCGGGGATCCAGGTCTACACGGCGAACGGCTTCGCCGGCGCGGTCACCGGACCGAGCGGCACGGCCTACGGGCCGTTCACCGGAGTGGCCCTGGAGACCCAGCACTTCCCCGACTCGCCGCACCACCCGCGGTTCCCGAGCACCGAGCTGCGCCCCGGCGAGGAGTTCCGCTCGGTCACCCTGCTGCGTTTCGGTTGTTGACCGGGGCCGTTTGAACTGGCGACACGCTGTATGACTAGTATCACTCCGTCAAAGGTCTTACCGCAGACGGCGTGTCGCCCCGGCCAGCCGTTCCGTCTCTAGGAGAATGCCCTGCGCGCGCGTAGAGCCTCCCGTGCCCGACGCCCTCGGCTGAGCCTCCGCACAGCCCTGCTCGTCCTGGCAATCATCCCCAGCCTCGCGCTCGCCGCGCTGTGGGCGACCACCTCGATCCAGACCCTGTCGCAGTACCAGCGGCAGGCGGCTCAGGTGGACCTGGTCAGAAAGACCGGTCAACCCGGCTCGGTGCTGATGTTCAGCCTGCAGGAGGAGCGCCGGCTCACGGCCGCGTCGCAGACCCAACCGGGCGCCTCCACCGACGCGTTGAAGGCCCAGCGGCAGAAGACCGACACCGAGGCGAGGGCCTTCCTGGCCTCCTCCAACGTGTCGATGGACAACGTGCCGTCCGACATCAAGGCCACGCTCGCCGCGGCCCGCAACGGCCTGGGCGACCTGTCCGCCAAGCGGTCCGCGATCGACAGCGGCAGCCTGGACGCGACCGGTGCCTTCACCTACTACACCGGGCTGATCGGCAACTACCTGGAGATGTTCACGTCGCTCAGCCACGTGGACGACGGCACCGTCGCCTACCTGACCCGCCCGCTGGTGGGTGAGTTCTGGGTGATGGAGCTGATGGCCCGCGAGGACACCGAGCTCGGCATGGGCTGGAGCGTCGGCCAGTTGCCGCCGGCCGTCTACACCTCCGTCTCGCAGAACATCGGTGCGCAGGCCTACATCTTCGGCGAGGAGGTCAGCACCCGCCTGCCGGCCAACGAGAGCGCGCTCATCCAGAAGCTGGGTACCAGCGACGGTTGGCAGGTCAAGGGCCAGATCGAGCAGGAGGTGTTCAAGCCGGCCGCGCCCAACAAGGCCGGCATGATGGTGCTGCCGCCGATGGGCCAGCAGTGGCGGTCCGCGATGGACTCGATCCGCCCGCAGATCACCGAGCTGGTGACCCTGCGCGCCACCGCGGTGCTGGACAACGGCCAGCAGGACGCCGACTCGCTGCTGAACAAGGTCATCACCACCACGCTGATCGGCCTGGTCGCCGTGATCATCGTGGTGCTGGTCACCTGGCGCCTGACCGGTTCGCTGCGCCGCCGGATCGTCGGTCTCACCGACCAGGCCGGCGAGCTGGAGCGCACCCTGCCCGAGGTGGTCGAGCGGCTCGCCCGTGGCGAGCAGGTCGACCCCGCCGCGGCCAGCCGGGCGATCGCCACCGGCGACACGAACAGCACTGGCGGCGACGAGCTCGACCGGCTCGGCCAGGCGCTCAACCTGGCCCGGGCCAGCGCGGTCGGCACCGCCGTCCGGCAGGCCGAGCAGCACCGCGGCTTCGAGAAGCTGCTGCAGCGCATCGCCCGCCGCACCCAGCTGCTGATCGGCCTCCAGCTGAAGACGCTGAACGAGATGGAGCGCCGGCACGAGGACCCCGAGGTGCTCGAAGGCCTCTTCGACCTCGACCACCTGACGGCCCGTCTGCGCCGTTACGAGGAGAACCTGGTCATCCTCGGCGGCGGCCAGCCGCAGCGCCGCTGGCGCAAGCCGGTCCCGCTGCTGGACGTGCTGCGCTCCGCGCAGGGCGAGGTGCAGGACTACCGGCGGATCCTGATCGACGTCGAGGGCAGCCCCTGGCTGTCCGAGCGCGCGGTCGGCCCGGTGGTCCACGTGCTCGCCGAGCTGATGGAGAACGCGGCCACCTTCTCCAAGCCGCCGTCCCCCGTCGAGGTCCGGGCCGCGCTGGTCGGCCGCGGCCTGGCGGTCGAGGTCGAGGACCGCGGCCTGGGCATGGAGCAGGCGCAGTACGACGCGGCCAACGCGCTGATGCGCAGCACCCCGCGCATGGACGTGCTGGCCCAGGCCGACGACGTCCGCCTCGGCCTCTACGTGGTGGCCCGACTGGCCGCCACCCTGGGCCTCCAGGTGGAGTTCCGCCCGTCCGCCTTCGGCGGCACCCGTGCGGTGGTGCTGATCCCGGGCGAACTGGTCTCCCGCGACCCGAACGCCGGCTACGGCGGCTACCCGACCGCGGTGCCGGACCCGGAGCCCGAGCCGCTGCCGGTGCGCAGCGCCGGTGCCACGCTCAGCGGCGAGACCTACGACGAGGCCGAGGCCTACAACGAGTTCGAGGCCGACCTGAGCTCCACCTCGTACCAGTCCTACGACGAGTCCTACGACGCACCCTCCGCCGAGACCTGGACCGAGCCCTTGGAGCCTGTTCCCGCGCCGCGGCCCTCCTGGGCCACCCGCGTCAACGACCACGAGCGGACCGTCGAGTCCGTGGACCCGCCGCTGCCGCAGCGGGTCCGCCAGGCCAGCCTGGCGGCCGAGCTGCGCACCCCGCCGCCGGCCGGCATGCCGGCCGCCCCGGTGGAGGAGCCGGCGCCGACCCGGGCCCGCTCCGGCGCCACCACCATCGGAGCCTTCCAGCGCCGCTCCCGGGCCGCTCGCTACGAGCAGACCGGCGAGATCATGCAGTTCCCGAACCCCGCCCAGTTCCCCGCCCCGACGACCGAGGACCAGTCATGACGCGCACCACTGCCACTCACCAGGACCTCGACTGGCTGCTGGACGGGCTTGTCGACTCGGTCGCCGGAACCAGATGTGCCGTTCTGCTCTCCGACGACGGCCTGGTGGTCAGCAAGTCCCGCAGCATCGAGCGGGCCGACGCCGAGCGCCTCGCGGCGGTCGCCACCGGCCAGCAGAGCCTCGCCCGCGGGGTCGGCACGCTCTTCGGCGGCGGCGCGGTGCACCAGGTGATCGTCGAGCTGGCGGAGCTGTGGCTCTTCATCACCGCTGCCGGCCAGGGCACCCACCTGGCGGTCATCGCCTCCCAGGAGGTGGACGCCGAGATGATGTCGCTGGCCATGCACACCCTGGTCCAGCAGGTGGGGATGAAGCTGGGCACCCAGTTCCGGACCGTCGGATGAACGCGCACTGGAGCGAGGAGGAGGCCTTCGAGTACGAGGACGACGGCGCGGACTCGATGGTGCGCCCGTACACCATCACCCGGGGCCGCACGACCTCCGAGCGCGACGACCTCACCTTGATCACCGTGCTGAGCACGGTGCCGTCGGCCGCGATGGCCGGCCGACGGCTCCAGCCGGAGCACCGGGTCATCCTGGACCGCTGCCGGTACCCCGCGGCCGTCGCCGAGGTGGCGGCCGACCTCAACCTGCCGGTCTCGGTCACCAAGATCCTCTTAGGTGACCTGATCGCGCAGGGCCTGCTGACGGCCCGTGCCCCGCTAGCGGTTGCCAAGGTCAGCGGCGGTGTCGACCTGGCGCTGCTGACCGCCGTACGTGATGGACTGCGGAGACTGTGATGACGAACGATCAGGCGGCGCCGGCCGCCGTCAAGATCCTGATCGCCGGCGGATTCGGGGTGGGCAAGACCACCATGGTCGGCGCGGTGAGCGAGGTCACCCCGCTGCGCACCGAGGAGTACCTGACCAAGGCCAGCGTCGGCGTCGACTCGCTGGACGGGGTGGGCTCGAAGGAGACCACCACCGTCGCGCTGGACTTCGGCCGCATCACCGTCAGCCCCGAGCTGGTGGTCTACCTGTTCGGCACGCCCGGCCAGGAGCGCTTCTGGTTCATGTGGAACGACCTGGTGCAGGGCGTGCTGGGCGGCGTGGTGATCGCCGACACCCGGCGGCTGGACTCCAGCTTCGCCTCGATCGACTTCTTCGAGAGCCGGCAGATCCCGTTCGTGGTGGCGATCAACTGCTTCGACGGGGTCAACACCCGCTCGACCAACGAGATCCGCGCCGCGCTGGACCTCGACCCGCAGGTGCCGATGCTGCTCGGCGACGTGCGCGCCCGCACCTTCAGCCGGGACGTGCTGCTCGCGCTGGTGGACCACCTGATGGCACCGGCGCTGGTCTGACGCCGCACCGGCTGACGCCGCGGCACCCCTGCTGGGGTGCCGCGGCGTTCGCGTGTCAGCTGTGGTGCCAGGTGGAGGTGAAGTCCTCGCCGTTGGCGGAGAGCGGCGAGATCGAGGCCAGCACGGTGCCGTCCTTCTTGGCCATGGTGATGCCGTCCGGCTTGAAGCTGCCCAGCGGCTTCCCGTTGGCGGTCGCGCCGGTGAAGGCGACGGTGCCGAAGTCGGTGAGCGGCAGCGGCCCGGCCAGGTTGGACGGCGCCTCGGCGATCACCTCGGCGGAGGCCAGCTTGGCGGAGCGCGAGGTCTTGCGCACCGTGTGGCTCCAGCCCTGGGTCTCGTCGGTGATCTTGAGGGTGAACCGGCCGAGGGCCTCGGTGACCGAGGCGCTGAAGTGGTCGCCGGGGGCCACCGGGTCGCTGTAGTTGACCGGGTAGGCCGGGTACATCTCGTACCAGGAGGAGTAGACCGGGCTGCCGCCCGAGCAGTCCGCCTCGGTGCCGGTCTGCTCGACCGAGTCGCTGCCGTCGCCGTCCAGGCCGACCCAGAAGCTGGACCAGGTGTTGGTCTCGGTGCAGGTGGCGGTCGGCTGGATCCAGCTGGCGCTGACGCTGGTGTACTTGCCGCCGGTGGCGGAGTAGCCGGCCCAGTTGGAGCTGGTGCTGTTCAGCACCCCGCCGTGCGGGCCGGTGGTGTGCGGGGAGGTGAGCACCACCGGTGCGTGGTGCGGCAGCTGACGGATGGTCGGCGCCGCCAGCGCGGGGGCGGCGGAGGCGGAGAGCAGGGCGGTGAGGCCGGCGGTGAGGGCGAGGACGCGGCGGGCTGCGGGCATGGCGGCTCCCGTGGGGGCGGAGTGGTTTGACCGTGCCCGGCCAACGGTAGGACAACGAACCGTTCGCGCGGTCTGACGGATATGCAAATCCGCCCGGGTTCACTCGTTCGGCCGACGGACCGTCAGGTCCGGGCGCGCCTCGGCCCGCCCCGCGTGCGCGGGGCGGGCCGAGTGGCCTGACGCCGGATCAGTTCCTGTTCAGTGCCTGATCAGCCCCGGATCGTGCCGGTGACCTGGCCGAAGCCGATCCGCACGCCGTCCGCGCCGGGCGCCGAGGCGGTGATCGTCACCGTGTCGCCGTCCGCCAGGAAGGTGCGGGTGCTGCCGTCCGGCAGCGCGATCGGGTCCCGGCCGTTCCAGGTCAGCTCGATCAGCGAGCCGCGCTGGTCCGGCTCGGCACCGGAGATGGTGCCCGAGCCGTACAGGTCACCGGTGCGCAGCGAGGCGCCGTTGACCGTGGTGTGCGCCAGCATCTGGGCCGGCGACCAGTACATCCCGCGGTACGGCGGGCGGGAGACGACAGCGCCGTTGAGCTCCACCGCCAGGTCGACGTCCAGCCCCCAGGGCTCCTTCTCCACCAGGTAGGGCAGCGGCTGCGGCTCCTGCACCGGGGTCGCGGTGCGGGCCGCCGCGAGCGCGGCCAGCGGCACCACCCAGGGCGAGATCGAGGTGGCGAAGGACTTGCCGAGGAACGGGCCGAGCGGCACGTACTCCCAGGCCTGCACGTCCCGGGCGCTCCAGTCGTTCAGCAGCACCACGCCGAACACGTGCTCGGCGAAGTCGTCCACCGACACCGGCTCGCCCAGCGTCGAGCCGGCGCCGACCACGAAGCCCAGCTCCGCCTCGATGTCCAGGCGGGCCGAGGGGCCGAAGACCGGCGCCGGGTCCTGCGGGCCCTTGCGCTGGCCGCTCGGCCGCTTGACCTCGCTGCCGGAGACCAGCACCGTGCCGGCCCGGCCGTGGTAACCGACCGGCAGGTGCTTCCAGTTCGGCAGCAGCGCCGCGGCGTCCGGCCGGAAGATCCGCCCGAGGTTGGTGGCGTGCTGCTCGGAGGCGTAGAAGTCGACGTAGTCGGCCACCTCGACCGGCAGGTGCAGGGTCACCTGGTCGATCCGGTACAGGTTGGCCTCGACCAGCCGGCGCTCGGTCTCGTCGGTCAGCAGGCCGGTGACCCGCTCGCGCACGTAGGCCCACTCGCGCGGGCCGCGCCGCATGAAGCGGTTGAGCGAACCGGTCGCCAGGTCGGCGCCCAGCGGGGTGCCCGCCCAGATCGCCGAGAGGTCCAGCACCTGCTCGCCGATCGCCACGCCCACCCGGGGCTGCTCGCTGCCGGGCGGGGTGAACACCCCGTACGGCAGGTTCTGCACCGGGAAGTCCGAGCCCTCGGGAACCGGGACCCAGGTCTGCTCGCTCACTTGCTCACACCGTCCTGCGGGCCGCGCCCGCTCCAGCTCCACGCGTACTTGCCGTCGTCGCTCGCCCGGCCGCCCTCGGCGACCTCCAGCGGGCGGAAGGTGTCCACCATCACCGCGAGCTCGTCGAAGAACTCGGCGCCGATCGAGCGCTCGTAGGCGCCCGGCTGCGGGCCGTGGGTGTGGCCGCCCGGGTGCAGCGAGATCGAGCCCTGGCCGATCCCGGAGCCCTTGCGGGCCTCGTAGTCGCCGCCGCAGTAGAACATCACCTCGTCGCTGTCCACGTTGGCGTGGTAGTACGGCACCGGGATCGACAGCGGGTGGTAGTCCACCTTGCGCGGCACGAAGTTGCAGATCACGAAGTTGTTGCCCTCGAAGACCTGGTGGGCCGGCGGCGGCTGGTGGATCCGGCCGGTGATCGGCTCGTAGTCCGCGATGTTGAAGGCGTACGGGTAGAGGCAGCCGTCCCAGCCGACCACGTCGAACGGGTGGGTCGGGGTGACGAAGACGGTGCCGGCGATGCCCGAGGAGCCGTTGCCCCGGTGCTTCACGTAGATCTCGACGTCGCCGCTCTCCTCGGCCAGCAGCGGCCCGACCGGCCCGCGCAGGTCGCGCTCGCAGAACGGCGCGTGCTCCAGCAGCTGCCCGTACTTGGACAGGTAGCGCTTGGCCGGGGTGATGTGGCTGTTGGCCTCGATCGCGTAGAGCCGCAGCGGCTGGTCCCCGGTGGGCACCCAGCGGTGGGTGGTGGCCCGGGGGAGCAGCACGTAGTCGCCCTGGCCGACCGTCAGGGTGCCGAAGACGGTCTCCACCACGCCTTCGCCGGACTCCACGTAGACGCACTCGTCGCCTATCGCGTTGCGGTAGAGCGGCGAGGCCTGGCCGCAGGCCGCGTAGGCGATCCGCACGTCGGCGTTGGCCAGCACGGTCCGGCGCCCGCGCACGGCGTCGGTCTGGCGCCACTCGTCGCCGGGGAAGAGGTCGTGCAGCTTGAAGTGGTAGGGCTTGAGCGGGTGGTTGGGCTCCGGCTTGCCCTCCGGCAGCGCCCAGACCCGGCTGTCCACCAGCGCGGACGGAATGGCGCGGTGGTAGAGCAGCGAGGAGTCGGAGGAGAAGCCCTCCTCACCCATCAGTTCCTCGTAGTAGAGGCCGCCGGCCTCGTTGCGGTGCTGGGTGTGCCTCTTGGGCGGCACCTTGCCGACACTGCGGTAGTACGCCATCTCTGCGCCTCCTGAGCGACTGACGCCCTGGACTGCGCCGGCCAGGGCGGGCCCGCCCGTGGGGTGGAGGCGGACCAGACCAATCCCATGGCCAGCGGGTGTGCGGTGTCAAGGACCCACGGCCCGGAGGCCGGGTGGGTCAAGACGCGCGGAGGCAACCGTCCGGACACGTGGATGTAACGATCCCCGGCGTCTTGCAGAAACTTGCTGCAAGAGCTTTCACGAACGCTTGCGCCGCTGTTACGTTCCTGCCCGAGCCCGAATCCGACGCCAGGTGCGGTCGGCGTCGGGGGCCAGTATGCGCCCTGATCACCCCAGCTCGGGCATCCACCCCCACCACCCTTACCTTTGGAGTTCTCATGCGGCGTGGCATCGCGGCCTCCGTCCTCGTAGCGGCCCTCGCGGTCTCTCTCGCGGCCTGCGGCAGCAGCGGCTCCGGCTCGTCCGGCTCGGCGTCCGGTCCGGTGACCATCACCTACTGGGACACCTCGAACGCCACCAACGAGGCTCCGAACTACCAGGACGTGGTGAAGAAGTTCGAGGCGGCCAACCCGGGCATCACCGTCAACTTCGTCAACGTGCCGTTCGACCAGGCGCAGGACAAGCTGCAGACCGCGATGGGCAGCAAGGGCGCCCCGGACGTCTTCCGCTCCGACGTCGGCTGGACCGCCGCCTTCGCCAAGTCCGGCTTCCTGACCCCGCTGGACGGCACCGCTGCGCTGCCGGACGCCTCGGCCTTCGAGCCCAGCCTGATCAAGCAGGCGCAGTACCAGGGCAAGACCTACGGCGTGCCGCTGGTCACCGACACCCTGGGCCTGCTCTACAACAAGGCGCTGTTCGCCAAGGCCGGCATCACCGCCGCGCCGAAGAGCTGGGACGAGCTGAAGGCCGACGCCGCCACCATCAAGGACAAGACCGGCGTCGACGGCTTCGAGCAGCGCGCGGGCGACTCCTACTACGCGATGCCCTACCTCTACGGCGAGGGCACCGACATGGTCGACGCCGGCGCCAAGAAGATCACCGTCAACAAGCCGCAGGCCGCGGCGGCGATCGCCACCTACCAGTCGATGTTCGACGGGCCCGGCCTGGTCAAGGCCGACGTGACCACCGACTCCTACGCGCACATGATGGACGCCTTCAACAACGGCAAGGTCGCGGCGATCGTCAACGGCCCCTGGGAGATCACCAACATCTACAAGGGCTCGTCCTTCACCGACCACACCAACCTGGGCATCGCCGCGGTCCCGGCCGGCTCGACCGGCAAGCCCGGCGCCCCGATCGGCGGCCACAACATCTGCGTCTTCGCCGGTTCGGACGCCGCCCACCAGGCCGCCGCCGAGAAGTTCGCCGCCTTCATGACCTCGGCCGACAGCGAGTCGTACATCGCGCAGAAGAACTCCACCCTGCCGACCCGCACCGACGCCTACACCGCCGACGTCAAGGCCGACCCGGGCATCGCCGGCTTCCAGCAGATCCTGAGCGTCGGTCAGCCGCGCCCCGCGCTGCCGGAGTACTCCTCGCTCTACACCTCGCTGAGCACCAACCTCGGCAAGATCGCGCAGAACCAGCAGAGCATCCAGGCCGGCCTGGACGCCACCGCCCAGGACTACACCAAGCTCCTGCCGGACTTCGCGAAGTAAGCCGCAGCGACGAAAGCCGCAGCGAAGAAAGCCACCGCTCTTCGCCCGGCCCGCCACCTGACGGCGGGCCGGGCGGACCCGCCGTCCGGTCCCGACTCGGAGAAGGTGCCCCACCCCCATGACAGCCCTGGTGAAGAGCCTGAAGCGCTCGTACAGCACGTACTGGTACGCCTACGCGATGGCCGCGCCCGTGGTGATCGTGCTGGGGGTGCTGGTCGCCTACCCGCTCGGCCGCGGCATCTACCTGACGCTGACCGACGCGAACAGCCTCAACGTGGGGCACACCGTCGGGGTGAACCACATCCCCGACACCTTCAAGTTCGTCGGGCTGCACAACTACACCGACGTGCTCTTCGGCCCCGGCTCGTACGACCGGTTCTGGTCGCACTTCGTCTGGACCGTCGTGTGGACGGTGACCTGCGTGGTGCTGCACTTCAGCCTCGGGCTGGGCCTGGCACTGCTGCTCAACCAGAAGATGCGCGGGCGCACCTTCTACCGGCTGATGCTCATCGTGCCGTGGGCCGTGCCGAGCTTCGTGACGGTCTTCTCCTGGCGCCTGATGCTGGCCGACGGCGGCCTGGTCAACAACCTGCTGAGCTTCGCCCACCTGCCGCAGCCGAACTGGCTGGAGGACCCGCTGGCGCAGAAGGCCGCCGCGATCCTGGTCAACACCTGGTGCGGGGTGCCGTTCATGATGGTCTCGCTGCTCGGCGGCCTGCAGGCGATCCCCGCCGAACTGTACGAGGCGGCCGAGATGGACGGCGCCAACGCCTGGCAGCGCTTCCGCAACGTGACCCTGCCGGGCCTGCGTTCGGTCAGCAGCACCGTGGTGCTGCTCGGCGTGATCTGGACGTTCAACCAGTTCACCATCATCTACCTGCTGTTCGGCAAGAACAACGCGCCGGACGTGCAGATCCTGGTCACCTGGGCCTACCAGCTGGGCTTCGGCCAACTGCCGCGCGACTACGCGCAGTCGGCGACCTACGGGATCATCCTGCTCTCCATCCTGATCGTCTTCACGGCCTTCTACCAGCGCTGGCTCAAGCGCGCCGACCAGAGCGCCGTCTGACGCGCCACCAGTCGAGCAGGCACACCGGACCACCCAGGAAGGGCCACAGATGAGCACCACCACCGACCTCACCACCCGGGCGACCGGCGCCCCCGCCGGCGCGGCCGCGCCCGCCAAGTCCCGCCGGCGCGGCGAGCCCAGCCGCGCCGGGGCCGCGCTGACCCACACCGTGCTCGGGCTGGCCGCGCTGATCGCGGTCTTCCCGGTGCTGTGGATCTTCTACATCTCGCTCGGCCCGGACAAGACGGACTACCTGCACCCCGGGCAGATCGCCGGCAAGGCCAGCTTCGCCAACTTCTCCAAGGTGCTCGGCCAGACCGACTTCCTGACCTGGTTCGGCAACTCGCTGATCGTGGCCGGCGGCACCGCGCTGTTCGGCGTGCTGATCGCGGCCAGCACCGGCTACGCGGTCTCCCGGATGAAGTTCCCGGGCCTGCGCCCGCTGATGTGGTCGCTGCTGGCGACCCAGATGTTCCCGATCGCGGTGCTGATCGTGCCGATGTACTACATCATGGCCAGCCTCAACCTGCTGGACAGCTACGGCGGGCTGATCCTGGTCTACTCGACCACCACCGTGCCGTACTGCGCCTGGCTGTTGAAGGGCTACTTCGACACCATCCCGACCGAGATCGACGAGGCCGGCCGGGTGGACGGGCTGAGCCCGTTCGGCACCTTCTGGCGGCTGATCCTGCCGCTGGCCCGCCCGGGCCTGGCGGTCGCCGCGTTCTACTCGTTCCTGACCGCGTGGGCCGAGGTGCCGTTCGCCTCCACCTTCATGCTCAGCTCGGACAAGTACACCCTCGCGGTGGGCCTGACCACCTTCGTCAGCCAGTACGAGAGCCAGTGGAACCTGATGGCCGCCACCGCCGTGCTGATCGCGATCCCGGTCACCGCGCTCTTCTACCTGGTCCAGAAGAACCTGGTCACCGGCTTGACGGCAGGCGCCGCAAAGTCCTGACGTATCGTCAACTCTCCTACGCCACCCAGCCTCTCCACGTTTCCAAGGGATCCTCCTGATGACCCAGGCTTCCATGACCCAGAGCGCGGCCGACACCCCCCGGCCGACCTCCGCCGGCGCCACCGCTGACGGTGCGTCCAGAGGCTGGTGGCGGGACGCGGTCATCTACCAGGTGTACCCGCGCAGTTTCGCCGACGCCAACGGCGACGGCATGGGCGACCTGCCCGGCATCCGCAGCCGGCTGCCGCACCTGCGCGAGCTCGGCGTGGACGCGGTCTGGCTCTCCCCGTTCTACGCCTCCCCGCAGGCCGACGCGGGCTACGACGTGGCCGACTACCGCGCCGTGGACCCGATGTTCGGCACCCTGCTGGACGCCGACGGGCTGATCCGGGACGCCCACCGGCTGGGCCTGCGGATCATCGTGGACCTGGTCCCCAACCACTCCTCGGACCAGCACGAGTGGTTCCAGCGGGCGCTGCGCGAGGGTCCTGCGTCCCCTCTGCGCGAGCGCTACCACTTCCGCCCCGGCAAGGGCGAGGACGGCGAACTGCCGCCCAACGACTGGGAGTCCATCTTCGGCGGCCCGGCCTGGACCCGGACCGAGAACCCCGACGGCACGCCGGGGGACTGGTACCTGCACCTGTTCGCCCCCGAGCAGCCCGACTTCAACTGGGACAGCCGGGCCGTCGCCGACGAGTTCCGCTCGATCCTGCGGTTCTGGCTGGACATGGGCGTGGACGGCTTCCGGGTGGACGTCGCGCACGGCCTGGTCAAGGCCCCCGGCCTGCCCGACCTCGGCGCCCACGACCAGCTGAAGCTGCTCGGCAACGACGTGATGCCGTTCTTCGACCAGGACGGCGTGCACGAGATCTACCGGACCTGGCGTCAGATCCTCGACGAGTACCCCGGCCAGCGGATCCTGGTCGCCGAGGCCTGGACCCCCACCGTCGAGCGCACCGCCAACTACGTGCGCCCCGACGAGATGCACCAGGCCTTCAACTTCCAGTACCTGGGCACCGCCTGGGACGCCGCGGAGCTGCGCCTGGTGATCGACCGCTCGCTCGCCGCGATGCGCCCGGTCGGCGCGCCCACCACCTGGGTGCTCTCCAACCACGACGTGACCCGGCACGCCACCCGGTTCGCCAACCCGCCCGGCGGCACCCAGCTGCGCGAACCCGGCGACCGCGCGCTGGGCCTGCGGCGGGCCCGGGCGGCCACCCTGCTGATGCTCGCGCTGCCCGGCTCGGCCTACCTCTACCAGGGCGAGGAGCTCGGCCTGCCGGACGTCACCGACCTGCCCGACGAGGTCCGCCAGGACCCCTCGTTCTTCCGGGCCAGCGGCCAGGACGGCTTCCGGGACGGCTGCCGGGTGCCGATCCCGTGGTCCGGCGCCGCCGCCCCCTACGGCTTCGGGCCCCGCGAGGGCGGCCCGAGTTGGCTGCCGCAGCCGGCCGAGTGGGCCGGGCTGAGCGTGGCGGCGCAGACCGGCGACCCGGACTCCACCCTGGAGCTCTACCGCCGGGCGCTCACCGTCCGCCGGGAGCGCCCCGAGCTGGGTGCGGGCGAGGCCGTCGAGTGGCTGGAGGCCCCGGCCGGGGTGCTGGCGTTCCGCCGCGACGGCTTCGTCTGCGCCGTCAACACCACTGCGCTGCCGGTCGAGTTCGAGGTTCCGGGGACCCTGCTGCTCGGCTCCGCGGAGCCGGGCCGGCCCGGGGTGCTGGCACCGGACAGCACCGGCTGGTGGGCGGTCTGACATGGTTGCAATAGGCTCTGGGGTCGTGACTACCGCGCGACTCTCGGACATCGCCGCTCAGGCGGGGGTCAGCGAAGCGACCGTCAGCCGGGTGCTCAACGGCAAGGCGGGCGTCTCCGCGACCACCCGGCAGACCGTGCTGGCCGCCTTGGACGTGCTCGGTTACGAACGGCCGACCCGGCTGCGCCAGCGCAGCGCCGGGCTGATCGGCCTGATCACCCCGGAGCTGAGCAACCCGATCTTCCCGGCCCTGGCCCAGGTGATCGAGCAGGTGCTCAGCCGGCACGGCTACACCCCGGTGCTCTGCACCCAGACGCCGGGCGGATCCACCGAGGACGAGCTGGTCGAGATGCTGGTGGACCGCCAGGTCGCGGGCATCGTCTTCGTCTCCGGCCTGCACGCCGACACCACGGCCGACCACGACCGGTACGCCAAGCTGACCGGGCGCCAGGTGCCGTTCGTGCTGATCAACGGGTACAGCGAGCGGATCGCCGCGCCGTTCGTCTCGCCGGACGACCGGGCCGCCATGTGGATGGCGGTGCAGCACCTGGCCGAGCTGGGCCACGAGCGGATCGGCCTGGCGGTCGGCCAGCGCCGGTACGTGCCGGTGCAGCGCAAGATCGAGGGCTTCACCGCGGCGATACGGGCGGTGCTCGGCCGCACCGAGGCCGAGGCCGAGGAGTTGGTGCACTCCACCCTGTTCAGCGTGGAGGGCGGCCACTCGGCGGCGGGCGTGCTGCTGGACCGGGGCTGCACGGCGATCGTCTGCGGCAGCGACATGATGGCGCTCGGCGCGATCCGCGCGGTGCGCCAGCGCGGCCTGAGCGTGCCGGGCGACGTCTCGGTGGTCGGCTTCGACGACTCCCCGCTGATCGCCTTCACCGAGCCCCCGCTGACCACCATCCGCCAGCCGGTCGAGGCGATGGCCACCACCGCCGTGGACGCCCTGCTGGAGGAGATCAGCGGCGAGCCGGCCCAGCGCGCGGAGTTCATGTTCCAGCCCGAGCTGGTGATGCGCGGCTCCACCGGCGCGGCCCACCACCGCTGACCCACCACCGCTGACGCGACGACGACCGAACCCGCCGACGGCCCGACCCGGGCCGCCGGCGGGTTCGCGCGCGTTCAGCCCTCGGTGTGCGGGCGCTGCTCGCGGGTCAGCCGGGCGGAGTCGTCCGGGGTGCCGGTGCGGGCCTCGGTGCGGCGGCTGCGGGCCAGGTAGTCACGGACGATCAGTTCCACCGCGTCCTGCGGATTGGCGGCACCGCTGAGCATCATCACGTCGATGGCGAGGTCGGCGTCCAGGCTGACGGTCACCTTGGGCACGGCGGGCTCCCTCCGGTAGTGGAGATCCCAGCATGCCCGCCGGTGCGCCTGGCGGAAACCGCAGGGCCGCCCCCCGTGACGGGGAGCGGCCCTGCGGTGTCAAGACGGACTGGCGGTGGGTCAGACCCGGCCGGCGAAGTCCGGGGTGTAGTTGGAGATGGTCTCGAACTTCACGCCCGCGCTGGGGTTGGCGGCCTCGACGTACTGGCCGTTCCCGATGTAGATGCCGACGTGGTAGACGCCCGCGTCGGTGCCGTCGTTCGACCAGAACAGCAGGTCGCCCGGCTGCAGGCTGTCCAGCGACACCCGGGTGGTGACGGCGGCCTGGTCGGCCGCGACCCGCGGGATGGAGATGCCGGCCTGGGCCAGCGCGGCCTGGGTCAGGCCGGAGCAGTCCCAGCCGCCGTTGCTGCTGCCGCCCCAGACGTAGGCCTGGCCGACCTTGGACTCGGCGAAGTTGACGGCGGCGGCCATCGAGCCGGTGGCCTGGGCCGGAGCGGCGGTCTGCACGCTGGCGGTGCGGACCGGGGTGGCCGGCGCCTGTGCGGGGGCGGTGGAGTCGTCCGAGCTCTGCTGGACCGGCGCGGAGGCGACGGCCAGCACCAGCTGCTCGCCCGGGTAGATGACGTCCGGACCCTGGGTCAGCACCGACTTGTTGAGGTCGTAGAGCTTCTGCCAGCCGCCCTGCACGTCGTGCTTCTGGGCGATGGTGGAGAGCCAGTCGCCGGCGACCACGGTGTAGCTCTGGGCCTGCGCGGCGGGCTGCTGGGCGTTGTGGTGGCGGCCGTGGTGGTCGCCGCCCTGGCCGCCCGAGTTGCCCTGGGTGGACGGGGCGGACTGGGTGGACTGGTCGGACTGCGGGGCCTGGGCCGGGGCGGCCTGCTGGGCCGGGGCCGACTGGGCCGAGCCACCCGGGTTGACGTCGGCGGGGGCGCCGCCGGCGGTCAGGCCCGCCTCGATGGAGCAGACCGGCCAGGCACCGGGGCCCTGGTCGGCGAGCACCTTCTCGGCGACGGAGATCTGCTGGTCCTTGGTGGCCTGGTTGGCCTCGGGGGCGTACTGGGTGCCGCCGTAGGCGGCCCAGGTCGAGGAGGTGAACTGCAGTCCGCCGTAGAAGCCGTTGCCGGTGTTGATGGACCAGTCGTTGGTGCTCTCACAAGCGGCGACCTTGTCCCAGACCGAGACCGGCGCGGCAGAGGCGGTGGTGGCGGTGATGCACGGCAGGGCCAGGCCGAGGCCGAGCAGGCCGGTGGCGGCGATCGCGCGCTTGGCGGTGCGGGACGTACGGTTCGTGCCAGTAGTGGGCAGCATTGAGAAGCGTTCCTCTCCTACGCCTACGAGGTGAGCTGTCGGATTCGGGCTGGAGTTGCCCGGCCGCGCTGTGCGCGGCTTCACCCCTAGCCCCGGTCTCCCGGGGCGGCTTACCTGGTTCCCCCGCTCCTGCCCTGGTTGCGTTTTCGCACCGCCAGCAGCGCCGGTGGCAGGACTCGGCGTCCGGCTCGCTGGGTCCGTGTGACCACGAACGGGGAGCACGTTAGACAGAGATAAGTTCAATCCGCAAACAGCTGTGAGCAGCATCACACCGCCTTCACCGGCTCTTCAAGATCAAGGTGTGCTAGCAGCTGAGGGGGCGTCGGCTGGCGGATCGGCAATGTGCTTGGTGCGTACCGGAATTGCCGTCGTTTCAGACTGACTGCGCGTTCAAAATCCGGGCTCGCCCAGGGCTCGGCCGGCGCCCGCATTCCGGGATCCGGGCGGCTCGCGACACGCCGGGGTTACCGTTTCGAGACCATTCGTCAAACCGTCGACACATGTCCGTTTTGCACCTTCTGTCGGTCCATCAGCCCGTCCGCCGGCCTCGGGGCGCGCAAAAGCCGTGCGGCCCCGCTCCGGGTCGGAGCGGGGCCGCACGGTCAGTCGCAGCCGGCCAGGGGGTCTCAGGCCTCCTCGGCGGCCTCCAGGGCGCCCTGCGCGGCCGACGGTTCGGCCCCGGCCGAGGCGTGCGCGGCCGGCTCGCCGTCGAGCTCCTGGGTGCCCTCCTCGGCGCCGCCCTCCGGCAGCACCTGTGGCAGCACCGCCAGGTACGCCGAGGCGATCAGCTGACCCACCGTCGGGTACGCGCCGACCGGGGCCGCGCTCGGGCAGCCGGTGTCCTCGGAGGCGGTGAGCAGCAGCTCGGGGTCCACCTCGGGGCCGAGCACCAGCGGCGCCAGCGCGGGCTGCTGGGCACCGGTGGCCCGCAGGTGCTCCACCGCGGCGAGCACCGAGCCCGGCACGTCCAGCGCGGCGGCCACCACCGGCACCGCCAGTCGGGCCGCCAGCAGGACGCCGGTGATCCCGGCGGCCGCGACCGCCTCCTCGCCGCCGGCGGTGGTCAGCACCACGCCGTCGGCCGCGGTGGTGATGGCGAACAGCCGGGCCCGGTCGGCCCGGGCCAGTCCGGCCTCGGAGAGCCGCACGTGCACGGCCTCGGCCAGCAGCGGGTGCGGGCCGAGTGCGTCGGTGACCACCGCGCCGGCCTGCTCGCCCAGCTCGTGCAGCTGGTCCAGCAGCGGGTGCGGACCGGCGAGCAGCGGCAGCAGCACCGGCGTCGGCACCCCGGCCTCGGCGGCGCTGACCAGCAGCTCGGCCACGGTCGGGCCCATCTGGGCCGGGATCTCCATGTCAGGACCGGGCAGCCAGCCGGCCAGCAGCTCGATGCCGGGGTGATCGCCCCGGACCATCGACATCAGCTCCTCGGCCACCGCCACCGACTCGGGCGTCGCCGGGCCCGGCACGGCGAGGATCAGTGCGGGCGAACCCGCCGGGACCTCGGGCCGCTCGGGCCGACGGTGGCGCCCCCGTGCCCGGGAGCCTGGCGTGCGGACGGGCAGTGGTGCGCCCGGGATGGCTGCAGTGCTCATGGCGCAGCATCGTAGGACATACGCGCGATCCGGCCGCATCGGGCTGCCGGTCGGCCCCCCAGCTGCGCGGATTCCCGGGGCGCCCCCGGGCCCAGCGGCCCACCGTGGCACCGGATGTGACGGAGGGTGAGGGGATCGGTGCGGAACCGGGCGCCGTTCTGCGTCGTCAATGGTTGAACCAGTCAGTCTCGCGCGGACGTCAATCTCCACGCGGGGTGACGGATCAGCGTCTGACGCGTCCTCATCTGTCCGGTTATGCCCCATGTGATGTGCCGGGTTGGTGATGATTTGTCACGCTGAAAGCGACACCGTGCACGCGCAAAATCGCATGCCGATGCACGTGCATTAGCGTTATCATCACGACAAGTAAGGCATTCGCCCTGCCCGTACGAGCCGGAGGCGGCCGGCGGCCGGAGCGGTCGGGCGCCGAGCGCTATGAGCACTCCAGCTCTTGGGAGAATTCGATGCACCACACGTACAACGGCATGCCGGCAACCGACCTCGATGGCGTGGTCTGGCAGAAGAGCCGGCACAGCAACTCCAAGGGGAACTGCGTGGAGTTCGCCGCACTGCCGGGCGGCTCGGTCGCGATGCGCAACTCGCGCTTCCCGGACGGGCCGGCCCTGATCTACACCCGGGACGAGATCGAGGCGATGCTGCTGGGCGTCAAGGACGGCGAGTTCGACCACCTGGTCGCCTGATCGGCCGTCAGTCCGCCCGCTGCACCGGGTGGTTGTGCCGAGAGCCGTCATGGGGTGGCCCACCGTTCCCGTGGCGGCTCTTCTTCGTGCCCGGGTCCAGCGACCGGTCGCGCCCCGGCCCCGGAAAAGCGAAACGCCGCGCACTGGCGCGGCGTTCGGTGTTTCGGCTGGGCGGTGCGGAGCTGGGCTGGGTGGTGCGGAGCGGTGCCTCAGGCGGAGCGGCGGTGCCGGCCGACCGAGGAGTCCAGTCCGATGGACGACATGCCCGCCGGCGCCTCCTCGGCCTGGAAGAGCGCCCAGACCACCTTGCCGGTGCCGGAGGCCAGCGGGTGCCAGCCCCAGGACTTGCTGAAGGAGTCCACCAGGTGCAGGCCGCGGCCCGACTCGGCGACGAAGTCGGCCTCCCTGGTGACCGGCCCCTGGCTGCTCGGATCGCTGACCGCGCAGACCAGTTGGTTGCCCCGGTGGACCAGGCTGATCCGGATCGGCAGCCGTCCCTCGAACGGGCCGGGCTGCTGCGGGAGCTGCTGCCCCGGCAGGTCGGCCGCGGTGGGCCGGCCGATCGCGTGCCGCAGGGCGTTGGTCACCAGCTCCGAGGCGACCAGGGCGACGTCGTCGAACAGATCGTCAAGGCCCCAGCTGCACAAGGAGGTTCTGGCGAAGTCGCGGGCGGTCTTCACCGCGTCGTAGCGGGGGGCGAGCGTACACGTCACCACGTCAGGATCGACGGCCAGGGCCGTACCGGTGCCCATGAAGAGCTCCTCCCATAAGGGGGCAGACACGGCTGGACCCGGCGGGGTCATGCCGGTCACCTCCGACTCGCTCGGCCGCTTCGCCTGCCTCTCGACCAAGTGCCAGGGGTCGACAGCGGAGCCTGCGGGACTGTCACAGGGGGCGTGCAACTGCACGTGCACCATCGTGCTCTGTGCTCACGGCGGATGCAAGAGTCGATTCACGTGCAGTCGCACCTTTGGCATATGCAGGCGCCGGATGCACGTGCATCGGAACGTGCGAATGGACGTGCCGATGGACGTGCTGATGCAGAATTGGTAGATCCTTGTACTGGTACAGGCACGCTGAGCGGCCGGATGATGGCAGACTGTGCGCTGATTTCCTGAGTCGGAGGTTCCCACGGCATGACCACAGTGCAGCCCGGCGGCGGTTCGATGGTGCGCCGGATCCTCCTGGGCTCCCAGCTGCGCCGGCTGCGCGAGGCCCGCGCGGTCACCAGGGAGGACGCCGGTTACGCGATCCGCGCCTCCGAGTCCAAGATCAGCCGCATGGAGCTCGGCCGGGTCAGCTTCAAGGAGCGCGACGTCGCCGACCTGCTCACCCTCTACGGGGTGACCGACGGCGAGGAGCGCGAGCAGCTGCTCGGCCTGGTCCGCGAGGCCAACAAGTCCGGCTGGTGGCACAGCTTCAGCGACGTGCTGCCCGGGTGGTTCCAGACCTACGTCGGGCTGGAGGAGGCCGCCTCGCTGATCCGCACCTACGAGGTGCAGTTCATCCCCGGCCTGCTGCAGTCCGAGGCCTACGCGCGGGCGGTCTTCGCGCAGAGCCGCCCGGTGCTCAGTGAGGAGGAGATCGAGCGGCTGGTCGGCCTGCGGCTGCGCCGCCAGGCCCTGCTGGCCGAGGGCCAGGGGCCGCGGCTGTGGGCGGTGATCGACGAGGCGGCGCTGCGCCGCCCGGTCGGAGGGCCGAAGGTGATGCGCGGTCAGCTCCAGTACCTGATCGACATCGCCGAGCAGCCCAACGTGGTGGTCCAGGTGATGCCGTTCCGGTTCGGCGCGCACGCCGGGGAGAGCGGGGCGTTCAGCATCCTGCGCTTCCCCGAACAGGACCTGGCCGACGTGGTCTACCTGGAGCAGCTCACCAGCGCGCTCTACCTGGACAAGCGGGACGACGTGGACGAGTACGTGCAGGTGATGGAGCGGCTCTGCGTGGACAGCCTGACCCCCGAGCAGACCATCGACCTGCTGCGCACCATCCTCGCGGAGAACTGAAGCCTCGCGGAGAACTGACCCGCTCCGGGCGGGCCCGGCAGGTCCGACCGCGGCGGCGTCAGGAGGTCGGCCCGGTCCACTCCGGCCGGCCCGGGTCGTCCGGCTGCGGCGGCCGGCCCATCCGCCAGGGCAGCCGGTAGCGGGCGAACAGGTCGGCCCGGATCGGCGGCAACGGGGTCTGCGCCCCGGGCAGCAGCACACCGATGCAGCCGCCCATCAGGGCGCTGCGCAGCACCGCGTGCTCGGCCGCCGGGTCGTCGGCGCCCCAGTCGGCCAGCACCTCGCGCAGGATCGCGCCGAGCTGCTGCTGCTCCGGGTCCTGCACGAAGCCGCCGGTGTCCGGGTCGAGCATCAGCGCCAGGTGCGAGCGCATCACCCGGGGGTGGTCCAGCGCGGTCCGCAACACCTGGTCGATCGCCGCCGCCAGCCGCTGCTGCGGGCAGGCGTCCGGCGCCAGCTCGCCGAGCGCCGCGGCCAGTTCGAGGTGCATCAGGCGGTGGGTGGCCGACTGCATCAGGAGTCGTTTGCCGTCGAAGTAGTAGGAGACCAGGCCGCGGGCGAGCCCGGCGCGCTCGGCGATGTCGGCCAGTGTGGTGGCCGCGTAACCGCGCTGGTCGACCAGTTCGACCGTGGCGCGCATCAGTCGCCGGCGGGAGCGCAGCCGCATCTCCTCGTTGACCGATTCCCCGCGAGGTGCCATCGTGTCAGCTCCGTACGTTGGTTGGCCCTTGGTCAATATACTTGTCCGAGGGAGACCGGCTCTGCGTCCTGGACGAAGGCGGGCGCGGGGCCTGTACGGGTCCGGCGTCGGCCTCACCAGAACGGGGGACTGGTGAGACCGGCGCCCACCGGGCGGCGCGCGGCGCCGACCCGATGGGCGTGGGGTTCAGGATTGCTGCCGGTCCGTCAGACCCGCTCCTCCAGGGCCGCCGCGGTCTCCTCGGTCCGCCGGTAATCGTAGTCGGGCACCGGGGGCAGCGGCGCGGCCCGCCGGCGGTCCAGCAGCGCGCCGGCCGAGGTCACCAGCAGGGCCACCACCGCGACCCCGGTGACCAGCAGCACCGCCGCGCGGTAGCCGTGCAGTTGGCCGGCCGTCCCGCCGCCGTGGCCGTCGGCGGTCAGCACCGCGGTGGTCACCGCGAGCACCAGCGCGTTGCCGATCTGCATCGCGGTGTTCACCAGGCCGGAGGCCAGGCCCTGCTCCTCGTCGGCCACGCCGTTGGTCGCGGCGATGTTGGCCGAGGGGTAGAAGAGCGCGAAGCCGATGCCCAGCAGCACCATGGTCGGCAGCACCAGGCCGAGGAAGCCGCTGTGCGCGCCGAGCCGCAGGAAGAGCAGGTAGCCGAGCACCATCGCCAGGCTGCCCAGCGGCAGCAGCCGGCCGGTGCCGAAGCGGTCCACGATCTTGCCCATCCGGGTCGCCGAGAGCGCCACCAGCGCGCCGGCCGGCAGCAACGCGAAGCCCATCTCCAGCGCCGACCAGTGCAGGGTCTGCTGCAGGTAGAGCGCGACCACGAACTGGAAGCCGGCGTAGGAACCCATCAGCGTGAAGGCGGCCAGGTTGGCCCGGGCCACGCTGCCGTTGCGGAAGATGCCGAGCCGGACCAGCGGGTGCGCGGTGCGCTGCTCGATCCGCAGGAAGACGGCGAGCAGCACCGCCACCACGGCCAGCGAGGCGATCGTGCGGGCACTGGCCCAGCCGACGTTCTGCGCCTCGGTCACGGTGAAGACCAGCAGCAGCAGCGCCACCGTGCCGGTGATCGCGCCGGCCACGTCGTAGCCGCCGTTGCCGCGCTCGTGGGCGTGCCGGGGGAGCACCCGCAGGGCGAAGACCAGCGCGATCACCGCGACCGGCACCGGCATCAGGAAGGTCCAGCGCCAGCCGACCGAGGTGAGCAGGCCGCTGAGCACCAGGCCCAGCGAGTAGCCGCTGGCGCCGCAGGTGGTGAAGATCGACAGCGCCTTGTTGCGGGCCGGACCCTCGGGGAAGGTCGTGGTGATGATGGAGAGGGCGGCCGGCGCGGTGAACGCGGCGCTGGCGCCCTTGAGGAAGCGGGCGCCGATCAGCAGGCCGCCGTCGTCCAGCACCCCGCCGAGCAGCGAGGCGGCGGCGAAGACCGCGAGCGCGACCAGGAAGACCCGGCGCCGGCCGAGCAGGTCGGCGGCCCGGCCGCCGAGCAGCAGCAGGCCGCCGTAGCCCAGCACGTAGCCGGAGACCACCCACTGCAGGGTCGAGGTGGAGAGCTTCAGGTCGGAGCCGATCGAGGGCAGGGCGACGCCGACCATCGAGACGTCCAGCGCGTCCAGGAAGAGCGCGGCACAGAGCACGATCAGGGTGCCCCAGAGCCGGGGGCTCCATTGCACGGCGTCCGATGGTGCGTCAGTGGCCTTGGCGGGCTTGCCGGGTGATCCGTCGTGGGTGGTGGTCGTGGTCGTCGTGGGCGTCATGGGGAGGAGACTACATGCATATGCATCCAATGCAAGTGAATCTAGTGCCGACGCATATAGTTCACGTGCATCTGGTAGGATGCGGCCATGCCGAACGATGACCCGGCCCCCGCGGCCGACTTGGTCGCCGAGTGGCGTGAGCTGCTGGCCCGCCACGCGGCCACCGCATGCGCGCTCGACCGTGAACTGGGTGAGCACTTCGGGCTCGGCATGAGCGAGTTCGAAGTGCTGGAGCGGCTCGCCGAGGACCTCGACTGCGGGGGCAAGGTGCGGGTCCAGGAGCTGGCCGAGAAGGTCCACCTCAGCCAGAGCGCGCTGTCCCGGCTGATCGGGCGGCTGGAGAAGAACGGCATGGTCGAGCGGCACATGTGCCCCGAGGACCGGCGCGGCGTCTTCGTGCTGCTCTCCGAGGACGGCAGGCAGCGCTACGAACAGGCCCGCCCGCTCCACCGCGAGGTGCTCCGGCGCACCCTGACGGCCCGTCAGGTCACCTGCGGCTGACGCCGGCCCACCCGGCGGACCGGCGCAGCGTCAGCGCAGCGCGCCGAGCCCCGGGGCCACCGCGAGCAGCAGCGGAGCCGCCGGCGCGGCCAGCGCCAGCAGGGTCAGCCACAGCCGGGTGAGCACCGGCAGCCGCGGCTCGCCGGCCAGCAGCCGGTCCACCCGCCGCGGCGCCTGGGCCAGCTGACCCGGCGGCAGCTCGCCCGCGCAGGAGCCGAAGACCCCGCGCCCCGCGTTGATCTCCACCATCGCGTGCGCCGTGATCACCCGGCCGTGCCGGCGCGCCGCCCGGTCGTCGGCGGCCCACTCCACCAACTCGCCCACCTGGTCGCGGAACGCGGTGAACACCCCGACCCGGGGGAAGCCCGCGGCCAGCGCCTGGGAGACCTGGGAGAGCCAGTGGTGCCGGGCCCGCACGTGCCCGCGCTCGTGGCTCAGCACGGCGGCCAGCTCACGGTCGGTCAGCCGGCTCAGCGCCCCGGTGGTCACCACCAGCCGGGACTGCGGGCCGGGCAGCGACCAGGCCTCGGGACGCCCGCTCTCCAGCACCACCAGGCGCTCCCGGCGGGTCGGCTGGTCCCCGGCGCCCGGCGGCAACTCCGGCGAGCGGCTCGCCAGTTCGCGGTGCCGACTGTCCCGCAGGGCGCGCGCCGCGCGGATCTCCCGGACCAGCGAGACGGCCGTCCACAGCCCGCCCGCGGCCAGCAGCGCGGCGCAGAACCGGCCCCAGCCCTCGTCGCCGGCCAGCCCGTAGGCGGCCCCGACGCCGGGCGGCGCACCGCGGAACAGCAGCCCGCGCGCCCCGGGCAGCCCGGCCGAGAGCGAGAGCAGCAGGCTGAGCAGGCAGCAGAGCAGCACCGCGACCACCAGGCACTGCCAGACCAGCAGCGCGAGCACCGGCTCGCGATCGGCCCACCGGGCCCGGGCCAGCGTCAGGGGCCCGGCGGTGGCGAACAGGGCGCCGAGCAGCAGCAGGCCGAGCAGGGCCGTCATGGCAGCAGGTCCCCCCAGGGGCGGGCGCGAGAGTGCGCTGCGGTCAATCTAGGCCCTCGCCGGGCGGGGGAGAACCACCCGGTCGCCGCCGTGACCAAGACCACCACGCCCCGGGCGACGGGTGCCACGCACCGGCCCTCAGAGTGCCAGCAGCATCGCGAACATGCCCACGCCCATGGCGAGTCGGCAGGCCTGCGGGACCGGCCCGCCCGCCGGGCCGGCGACCGGTCCGCCGGCGGTCAGCAGCCGGGAGCCGGACCAGAGCGCGTAGCAGCCGAAGTAGAGCAGCAGCAGACCGGTGAGCAGCGGCAGGCCCATCGGCATCGCCATCCCCGGGTGCCGGTCCGGGCCGCGCATCGCCAGCGCCATGTAGGCCATCGCGGCCGCGCCCACCGCGTGGTGCAGCCGGTGCGCCCGGCGGCCGACGGCGCCCGGGGCCAGCGCGGCGGCCACCGAGGCGGCGCCGAGCAGGCCGAAGAGCACCACCCAGAGCGGGGCCGGCAACCGGTCGCCGAGGGTGATCATCGCGGCCGTGCCCAGGCCCATCGCGGCCTCCGCCGCGTCACTTCCCCGCGAGCCGTGCCGGGCACCGCCGGTGCGCATCCGCAGCAGGCAGAGGGTGCCGGTGGCGGCGGTGAGCAGCGCCAGCAGCACGCTCAGGACGACCGGTCCGTGCATTCGACTGCTCCCCTCCGGCCTCGGTGCGCGCGGGACAGTCCACGATCACCCAGGGCGACCGTCCGGGAGCAGGGCGCGCACGGGGGCGCACGGAAGTGCGCAGCTCGACGGCCCTGACGGCGCGCGCCGGGCAGCGCCGACCGGCCCCGCCCGGGTGGCGCGGCCCGCGGGCGCCCGGGAGGCTCGGATCGATCCGCTGGTCCGATCTGCTGCCAAATCGGCTGCGCCGCAAGGGTTTGCGGCGATCAGCGGGATCGCCCGGAGATTCTCTCATCGATCCCCCCTTGAACAGGAGAACCTTTCGTCCTTATCGTGTTCTTGACTCAATAACTTCTGTCGAAGCAGGTCTCCCATGCAGAATCTTTCGTCGAAGCTCGCTGCGGCGGCCGACCTTCCCGCGACGGCCCTCGCCGACCATCCCGCCTGGCTGCGCCTCAAGACGACCGTCGAGGAGCTGCGCCCGCTGCAGGCCGAGGACGGCTCGATCGACCTGAACGCCGTCCAGCGCTCCACCGTCGACCCGCTGCTGGACACCGTGCTGGGCGCCATCCAGGAGCTGGCCCCGCACTTCCCGCACGACGCCGACTACCTGGAGGCCGTCCAGGCCGACCTGCGCAAGTGGGCCGAGGCCGGCTACCGGGAGCCCGACTTCCTCGACTCGCTGCTCGCCTTCCAGCCCGCCGCCGACCGCGTCGACGGACTGCCGCACCTGGTCGTCTTCCCGATGTACACCCAGAACGGCAACCCGGACCGCAACCTGGAGGCCGTGCTGCTCAACGTCGTCTGGCCCGACTGGCTGGCCGAGCTGGAGCGCACCCGCTTCGACAACCCGATGTTCGTGCCGATCACCTTCGCCGACTTCACCGCCGGCTACGACACGAACTCCGCCGTGCTCTTCCCGGAGACCGTCGCCGTCCGCCAGGCCCCCGAGCGGTTCACCTGGGGCGGCATCTTCTGCGACCGCGAGGCCGCCCGCTTCCGCGCCGTCTCCACCTCCGCCGTCCAGCTGCTCGGCCTCGACATCCCCGAGGACGCCGCCGCGCTGATCGACGACCAGGAGCGCGCCCAGCAGACCTTCGTCCTCTGGGACCTGGTGCACGACCGCACCCACAGCCACGGCGACCTGCCGTTCGACCCCTTCATGATCAAGCAGCGCAGCCCGTTCTGGATGTACGGCCTGGAGGAGCTGCGCTGCGACCTGACCGCCTTCAAGGAGGCCGTCCGGCTGGAGGCCGAGGGCTACCAGCAGGGCCGCGACGTGCAGTACGCGATCCTCTTCGACCGCCTCTTCCGCTTCCCGGTCACCGGCGGCCGGGTCCGCAACTACGACGGCATGGGCGGCCAGCTGCTCTTCGCCTACCTGCACCAGAACGACGCGCTGCGCTGGCGCGACAACCGGCTGACCATCGACTGGGACCGGGTCGCCGAGGTCACCAACGCGCTCTGCACCGAGATCGAGCAGCTCTACCGGGCCGGCATCGACCGCCCGAAGACCGCGCACTGGATCGCCGCCTACCAGCTGGTCTCCCGCTACCTCACCCCGCACCCGGCCTCCACCTGGGCCAAGGGCGCCGAGGCGCTGCCGCTGGACGGGAGCGAAGGACGGGCGCTCAACAAGGCGCTCTGCGACGCCGTCCACCCCGACGAGTTCCCGCTCAGCATGTTCTACGAAGCCCTGTCCAAGAAGCTGCGCGGCGTGATCGCCGCCACCGCCGGCATCACCGGCGCGGGTATCCAGGAGGTTGCGGCGTGAGCCCGCTCGGACTCGACGGCAAGGTCATCGCGGTAGCCGGTGCCAGCGGCCCGGCCGGACGCGCCACCCTGCGCCGGCTCGCCGCCGGCGGCGCCACCGTGATCGGCGCCGACATCGACCAGCAGCGCCTCGACCAGGCCATCGCCTCGGTCGCCACCGACGTGCCCGGCGCCAGGATCAGCGGCCAGGTGATCGACCTGCTCGACCCGCAGGAGGTGCACGACTGGGCCGACCACCTGGAGAACGAGCACGGCCGGGTCGACGGCCTGGTCCACCTGGTCGGCGGCTGGCGCGGCAGCAAGACCTTCCACGACTCGCGGATCGACGACTGGGACTTCCTGCACGACACCGTGGTGCGCACCCTCCAGCACACCACCCTCGCCTTCCAGCCCGCCCTGCTGCGCAGCGAGGCCGGCCGGTTCGCGATGATCGGTGCGGCCGCGGCCCACAAGCCCACCGCCGGCGGCGCCGCCTACGCCGCCGCCAAGGCCGCCACCGAGGCCTGGACCCTCTCCATGGCGGACTCCTTCCGCAAGGAGACCACCGACCCGGAGGGCGCCCCGACCGCGGCGGCCGTCATCCTGGTGATCAAGGCCCTGCTCTCCCCGGAGATGCGGGCCGAGAAGCCGGAGGCCAAGTTCACCGGCTACACCGAGACCGCCGACCTCGCCGACCAGCTGGCGGACCTCTGGTCCCGCCCCGCAGCAGAACTGAACGGACAGCACCTGTGGCTGACAGCCCGATGAGCACCACCACCGACGCGGTGCGCCACCACGACCCCGCCGTGCGCGGGTTCGCCAGTGACAACTACGCCGGTGTCCACCCCGAGGTCCTCGCCGCGATCGCGCTCGCCAACGGCGGCCACCAGGTCGCCTACGGCGAGGACCAGTACACCGAGCACCTGCAGACCGTCTTCCGGAGCCACTTCGGCGACCGGGCCGAGGCCTACCCGGTCTTCAACGGCACCGGCGCCAACGTGGTCGCGCTCCAGGCGCTGCTGCCCCGCTGGGGTGCGGTGATCGCCGCCGAGAGCGCCCACATCAACGTGGACGAGTGCGGCGCGCCGGAGAAGGTCGCCGGCATCAAGCTGCACCTGGTCGCCACGCCGGACGGCAAGCTCACCCCCGAGCTGATCGACCGCCAGGCCTACGGCTGGGACGACGAGCACCGCGCCGCCCCGCTCGCCGTCTCGATCACCCAGAGCACCGAGCTCGGCACCCTCTACACCGCCGACGAGGTCCGGGCGATCTGCGAGCACGCCCACGAGCGCGGCATGCTCGTGCACATGGACGGCTCGCGGCTCGGCAACGCGGCCGCCTCGCTCGGCCGCCCGTTCCGCGAGTTCACCACCGACGCCGGCGTCGACGTGCTCTCGTTCGGCGGCACCAAGAACGGCCTGCTGCTCGGTGAGGCCGTGGTGGTGCTGAACCCCGAGCGGGTCCGCAACCTCAAGTACCTGCGCAAGATGTCGATGCAGCTCGCCTCGAAGATGCGCTTCGTCTCGGTGCAGTTCGAGGCGCTGCTGGCCGGCGACCTGTGGCTGCGCAACGCCGGGCACGCCAACGCCATGGCGCAGCGCCTGGAGGCGGCGGTCCGGCAGATCGACGGCATCACCGTGGTCCGCCCGGTGCAGGCCAACGCCGTCTTCGCGATCCTGCCGCGCGAGGTCAGCGAGCGGCTCCAGAAGCGCTACCGCTTCTACTTCTGGAACGAGCAGACCGGCGAGGTGCGCTGGATGACCGCCTTCGACACCACGGAGCAGGACATCGACGCCTTCGCCGCCGCGATCGTCGAGGAGATGGCGCGCTGAGCGCGCCGTCCCCCTGAGCACGACCGGGCACGACCGGGCACGACCGGATCTGGCCGCTACTCCGCGAGGAGCAGCGGCCAGACCGCGTTCTCGGCCTGCGGCGCCCAGACCACGTCGCCGTGCCCGAACCCGGGCACCACCCGGTAGTCGACCGCCGCGCCGCCCGCCCGGACCAGCCGGGGCCCCAGGTCGTGGTCGCCGCGGCCGAGCTCGGCGTTGATCCAACGCACCTCGGCGCGGATCGCCGACCAGTCGATCCGGTACACCTCGGTGCGGCCGGCCCAGAGCGCGGCCAGGTCGCGCAGCAGCGCCGTCGGCTGCACGCCACTGCCCAGCGCCGCCATCGCCCGCGCCCAGACGTCCAGGTCCAGCGCCGGGCCGCCGGCACTGTGGCCCTGGTGGTAGATCCAGTTCGCCGGTCCCGGCAGCTCGGCGGTGCGGGTCAACGCGAACTCCAGGCGCCCGCGCAGCTCCGGATCCCGCTCGGCCGCGGCGAACGACGCCTTCAGCCCCGGGTCGAGGACCAGCTCGCCCGCCCCGACCATCTGCTCGAACTGCGCGCACAGCCGCTCGGCGCGCTCCACCAGCTCGGGCTCGCGCTGCGGGTCGTACGGACCGGTGGTGTCCAGCACCAGCACCCGTCGCGCGGTGCTGCCCGGCTGCGCCGCCAGGTCGAGCGCGAGCGCGGCCCCGGCCGAGTGGCCCAACAGGTCGAGCGGCAGGCCGAAGGGGAGAGCGAGGTGCTCCTCGACGGCGGCGAGCACCCGCTCGGCGTCGGTGCGGTGGGTGGCCAGGCCCCACTCGGCTGCCTCGGCCGGATCCCCGGCGTCCTCGCGCGGGGTGATGCCGATCGGCAGGTACCCGTGGTCGGCGAGGAACTCCACCAGACTGCGCCCCCGGGCCACCGCGAACGCCGCCCGTGCGTTCAGCCCGCCGCCCGGCAGGAGAACGACGATGCCGCGCGGCGCTCCTGCGCTGTGCGGACCGGTGACGGGAAAGAGGTCCACCCGCACCGGGAGCTCCCGGCAGGCCTCGGCCAGTGCCCCGATCGCCTCGGTCAGTTGTTCTGTCATGTTCACGAATCAATCCCTCCCGCTGACTGCGGCTCAGAATGCCCGAAGGCCGATTTGCTTGTCGCGGCCGGGTACCCGTACAGTTCCGGAGTCGCCGCGAGAGGGGCGGCGGGCGAGTCGGAAGGCGAAACTCCGGTAAATCGGAGCGAAACGGATCTGATAAGCTCTACGAAGTAAGAACGAAACGCCCGGAGAAAACGCGAGAGCGGGATCGAAGGAAGCGTCCGTTCCTTGAGAACTCAACAGCGTGTCAAAAGTCAACGCCAGATATGTTGACATCCCCGGCCTCGGTCTTCTGATCGGGGTTGGAGATTCCTTTAGTAACAAAACACTAGCGAGGACGCAGTGCACGGGGCCGCCCTATTCCGGTGGTTGCTGTGCCGCTCTGCGCGGGTGTTCGCCCCGATTACGGGGAGACATTCACGGAGAGTTTGATCCTGGCTCAGGACGAACGCTGGCGGCGTGCTTAACACATGCAAGTCGAACGGTGAAGCCCTTCGGGGTGGATCAGTGGCGAACGGGTGAGTAACACGTGGGCAATCTGCCCTGCACTCTGGGACAAGCCCTGGAAACGGGGTCTAATACCGGATATTACCTTCCTCTGCATGGGGGTTGGTGGAAAGCTCCGGCGGTGCAGGATGAGCCCGCGGCCTATCAGCTTGTTGGTGGGGTAATGGCCTACCAAGGCGACGACGGGTAGCCGGCCTGAGAGGGCGACCGGCCACACTGGGACTGAGACACGGCCCAGACTCCTACGGGAGGCAGCAGTGGGGAATATTGCACAATGGGCGCAAGCCTGATGCAGCGACGCCGCGTGAGGGATGACGGCCTTCGGGTTGTAAACCTCTTTCAGCAGGGAAGAAGCGCAAGTGACGGTACCTGCAGAAGAAGCACCGGCTAACTACGTGCCAGCAGCCGCGGTAATACGTAGGGTGCGAGCGTTGTCCGGAATTATTGGGCGTAAAGAGCTCGTAGGCGGCCTGTCGCGTCGGATGTGAAAGCCCGGGGCTTAACCCCGGGTCTGCATTCGATACGGGCAGGCTAGAGTGTGGTAGGGGAGATCGGAATTCCTGGTGTAGCGGTGAAATGCGCAGATATCAGGAGGAACACCGGTGGCGAAGGCGGATCTCTGGGCCATTACTGACGCTGAGGAGCGAAAGCGTGGGGAGCGAACAGGATTAGATACCCTGGTAGTCCACGCCGTAAACGTTGGGAACTAGGTGTTGGCGACATTCCACGTCGTCGGTGCCGCAGCTAACGCATTAAGTTCCCCGCCTGGGGAGTACGGCCGCAAGGCTAAAACTCAAAGGAATTGACGGGGGCCCGCACAAGCAGCGGAGCATGTGGCTTAATTCGACGCAACGCGAAGAACCTTACCAAGGCTTGACATATGCCGGAAACGTCTAGAGATAGGCGCCCCCTTGTGGTCGGTATACAGGTGGTGCATGGTTGTCGTCAGCTCGTGTCGTGAGATGTTGGGTTAAGTCCCGCAACGAGCGCAACCCTTGTTCTGTGTTGCCAGCGAGTAATGTCGGGGACTCACAGGAGACTGCCGGGGTCAACTCGGAGGAAGGTGGGGACGACGTCAAATCATCATGCCCCTTATGTCTTGGGCTGCACACGTGCTACAATGGCCGGTACAAAGGGCTGCGATACCGTGAGGTGGAGCGAATCCCAAAAAGCCGGTCTCAGTTCGGATTGGGGTCTGCAACTCGACCCCATGAAGTTGGAGTTGCTAGTAATCGCAGATCAGCATGCTGCGGTGAATACGTTCCCGGGCCTTGTACACACCGCCCGTCACGTCACGAAAGTCGGTAACACCCGAAGCCGGTGGCCTAACCCTTGGGAGGGAGCCGTCGAAGGTGGGACCAGCGATTGGGACGAAGTCGTAACAAGGTAGCCGTACCGGAAGGTGCGGCTGGATCACCTCCTTTCTAAGGAGCACATGGCCGGATGCGAGCGAATGTCTCGCACGGTTGCTCATGGGTGGAACGTTGACTATTCGGCACACTGGTTGATGGTTCGTCAGTACTGCTCTTCGGGGCGTGGAACGCGGATGTTGATGCTGGTGTGTCGGGCACGTTGTTGGGTCCTGAGGGAACGGAAACGTTGTCTCAGTGCCGGTCCCATGTGAGGTGCCTTCGGGTGTCGAGTGTGGGTGTCTGGTCGTTGTTTGAGAACTGCACAGTGGACGCGAGCATCTGTGGCCAAGTTTTTAAGGGCGCACGGTGGATGCCTTGGCACCAGGAACCGATGAAGGACGTGGGAGGCCGCGATAGGCCCCGGGGAGCTGTCAACCGAGCTTTGATCCGGGGGTGTCCGAATGGGGAAACCCGGCAGTCGTCATGGGCTGTCACCCATACCTGAACACATAGGGTATGTGGAGGGAACGCGGGGAAGTGAAACATCTCAGTACCCGCAGGAAGAGAAAACAACCGTGATTCCGGGAGTAGTGGCGAGCGAAACCGGATGAGGCTAAACCGTAGTGGTGTGAGACCCGGCAGGGGTTGCCACTTCGGGGTCGTGGGAAAGTTCTTCAGTCGTCTGCCGGCGGCTGGGTGAGTCAGAAACCGTATGGATAGTCGAAGGACATGCGAAAGGTCCGGCGTAGAGGGTAAGACCCCCGTAGGCGAAATCTGTACGGCTCACTTGAGCTTCTCCCAAGTAGCACGGAGCCCGAGAAATTCCGTGTGAATCTGGCGGGACCACCCGCTAAGCCTAAATATTCCCTGGTGACCGATAGCGGATAGTACCGTGAGGGAATGGTGAAAAGTACCGCGGGAGCGGAGTGAAATAGTACCTGAAACCGTGTGCCTACAAGCCGTGGGAGCGTCGTTCGTCAGCTTGCTGGCGGGCCGTGACTGCGTGCCTTTTGAAGAATGAGCCTGCGAGTTTGCGGTGTGTAGCGAGGTTAACCCGTGTGGGGTAGCCGTAGCGAAAGCGAGTCCGAATAGGGCGGTTGAGTTGCATGCCCAAGACCCGAAGCGGAGTGATCTAGCCATGGGCAGGTTGAAGCGCGGGTAAGACCGTGTGGAGGACCGAACCCACCAGGGTTGAAAACCTGGGGGATGACCTGTGGTTAGGGGTGAAAGGCCAATCAAACTCCGTGATAGCTGGTTCTCCCCGAAATGCATTTAGGTGCAGCGTCGCGTGTTTCTTGCCGGAGGTAGAGCACTGGATAGGCGATGGGCCTCACCGGGTTACTGACCTTAGCCAAACTCCGAATGCCGGTAAGTGAGAGCGCGGCAGTGAGACTGTGGGGGATAAGCTCCATGGTCGAGAGGGAAACAGCCCAGAACACCGACTAAGGTCCCTAAGCGTGTGCTAAGTGGGAAAGGATGTGGAGTCGCAGAGACAACCAGGAGGTTGGCTTAGAAGCAGCCACCCTTGAAAGAGTGCGTAATAGCTCACTGGTCAAGTGATTCCGCGCCGACAATGTAGCGGGGCTCAAGTACACCACCGAAGTCGTGTCATTGCAGCATGAGGGCCAACGCCCGCTGTGATGGGTAGGGGAGCGTCGTGTGCCGGGTGAAGCGGCCGAGGAATCGAGTCGTGGACGGTATACGAGTGAGAATGCAGGCATGAGTAGCGATACAAGAGTGGGAAACTCTTGCGCCGATTGACCAAGGGTTCCTGGGTCAAGCTGATCTGCCCAGGGTAAGTCGGGACCTAAGGCGAGGCCGACAGGCGTAGTCGATGGACAACGGGTTGATATTCCCGTACCCGCTTTGAAGCGCCAACGCTGAACCTCTGAATGCTAAAGCCGTGAAGCCGGCCTGGAGTCTTCGGACGAAGGGACGTGGTGGAGCCGCTGATCCAACAGGGTAGTAGGTGAGCGATGGGGTGACGCAGGAAGGTAGTCCAGCCCGGGCGGTGGTTGTCCCGGGGTAAGGGTGTAGGACGTCGTGTAGGCAAATCCGCACGACATATAGTCTGAGACCTGATGCCGAGCCGATTGTGGTGAAGTGGATGATCCTATGCTGTCGAGAAAAGCCTCTAGCGAGTTTCATGGCGGCCCGTACCCCAAACCGACTCAGGTGGTCAGGTAGAGAATACCGAGGCGTTCGGGTGAACTATGGTTAAGGAACTCGGCAAAATGCCCCCGTAACTTCGGGAGAAGGGGGGCCGGAACTGGTGATGGCACTTGCTGCTTGAGCTGGGGCCGGCCGCAGAGACCAGCGAGAAGCGACTGTTTACTAAAAACACAGGTCCGTGCGAAGCCGTAAGGCGATGTATACGGACTGACGCCTGCCCGGTGCTGGAACGTTAAGGGGACCGGTTAGCTCTGTTTCGATGGGGCGAAGCTGAGAACTTAAGCGCCAGTAAACGGCGGTGGTAACTATAACCATCCTAAGGTAGCGAAATTCCTTGTCGGGTAAGTTCCGACCTGCACGAATGGCGTAACGACTTCTCGACTGTCTCAACCATAGGCCCGGTGAAATTGCATTACGAGTAAAGATGCTCGTTTCGCGCAGCAGGACGGAAAGACCCCGGGACCTTTACTATAGCTTGATATTGGTGTTCGGTTCGGCTTGTGTAGGATAGGTGGGAGACTTTGAAGCAGTGACGCCAGTCATTGTGGAGTCGCCGTTGAAATACCACTCTGGTCGTGCTGGATGTCTAACCTGGGTCCGTGATCCGGATCAGGGACAGTGTCTGGTGGGTAGTTTAACTGGGGCGGTTGCCTCCTAAAGAGTAACGGAGGCGCCCAAAGGTTCCCTCAGCCTGGTTGGCAATCAGGTGTTGAGTGTAAGTGCACAAGGGAGCTTGACTGTGAGACCGACGGGTCGAGCAGGTGCGAAAGCAGGGACTAGTGATCCGGCGGTGGCTTGTGGAAGCGCCGTCGCTCAACGGATAAAAGGTACCCCGGGGATAACAGGCTGATCTTCCCCAAGAGTCCATATCGACGGGATGGTTTGGCACCTCGATGTCGGCTCGTCGCATCCTGGGGCTGGAGTAGGTCCCAAGGGTTGGGCTGTTCGCCCATTAAAGCGGTACGCGAGCTGGGTTTAGAACGTCGTGAGACAGTTCGGTCCCTATCCGCTGTGCGCGTAGGAGTGTTGAGAAGGGCTGTCCCTAGTACGAGAGGACCGGGACGGACGAACCTCTGGTGTGCCAGTTGTCCTGCCAAGGGCATGGCTGGTTGGCTACGTTCGGGAGGGATAACCGCTGAAAGCATCTAAGCGGGAAGCCTGCTTCGAGATGAGCACTCCCACCTCCTTGAGAGGGTAAGGCTCCCAGTAGACGACTGGGTTGATAGGCCGGATGTGGAAGCCCTGTAAGGGGTGGAGCTGACCGGTACTAATAGGCCGAGGGCTTGTCCTCAGTTGCTCGCGTCCACTGTGTTGTTCTGAAACAACGACCCCCACCGTTAGTGTTGGGTGGGTGCGGTTGACAGTTTCATAGTGTTTCGGTGGTCATAGCGTGAGGGAAACGCCCGGTTACATTCCGAACCCGGAAGCTAAGCCTTACAGCGCCGATGGTACTGCAGGGGGGACCCTGTGGGAGAGTAGGACGCTGCCGAACAATCTTTCAGAAGAAGCCCCCACCGAGTAATCGGTGGGGGCTTCTTCGCGTTTCCGGGAAATCGTGGTGGCTGACCGGGGCGATAACGACTGATGGCGCGTCACCGGCCAGGGTGACGCGCCATCAGTGGTGAGGCGAAAGGTTTCAGCTCTCCGGGGTGGCGGCCCGGCGGGCGGCCTTGGCGGCGGCCTCCGCCTCGTCCAGCGCCTCCGCGTCGGCCGGCGTGGGTGCGGTGCCGCCGAGGTGGGCGGGCTGCCACCAGGTGTCCTCGGGGCCCTTCGGGCGGCCGGAGTACTCGCGCTGGGCGCGCTCCAGCATCTCGGTCATCGCGGCCCGCAGCCGCCGGGTGACCATCACCGGCTTGTCCTGCGGGGTCAGGTGGATCGGCTCGCCGACCATGATGGTGACCGGCACGTGCCGCTTGGTCAGGGTCTTCGGGTGCCCCTTGGTCCACAGCTGCTGGGTGCCCCAGAGCACCACCGGCAGCAGCGGGGCGCCGGCGTCGGCAGCCATCCGGGCCGCGCCGGTCTTGAACTTCTTCAGCATGAAGGAGCGGCTGATGGTGGCCTCGGGGAAGACGCCGACGACCTCGCCGGCCTTCAGCGCCCGCACCGCCTCGTCGTAGGCGGGCTGACCGTCGGTGCGGTCCACCGGGATGTGCTTCATGCCGCGCATCAGCGGTCCGGAGATCCGGTGCTTGAAGACGTCGTCCTTGGCCATGAACCGGGTCTTGCGCTTGGCGACCTTGTAGGCGCCCATGCCGGCGAAGATGAAGTCCAGGTAGCTGATGTGATTGCTGACCAGCACGGCGCCGCCGGTGGCGGGCACGTGCTCGGCTCCCCGGATGTCCAGTCGCACGTCCAGCGCCTTGAAGACGCCCAGCGCCGCGCGGATCACCGGCGGGTACACGAACTCTGCCACGGTCAGCCCTACTTCTTCGGCCGGGTCCCGGCCCGGTGTGACGGCTCCCCGTTCGGCGGGACGGTCCGCCGCGGTTGGTGGCCACGGCACGCCGCGGCTGACACGGGTGTTTCTGTCGAGAATGGTCCCTCCTCCAACGCTCTGCTGTCACCCAGGGGTGCCCGTGTGCCGCGAGATAGTCGTCACACCGGTCGGCCGAACGCCCCGTGGGCCGTCCGCGTACGGTAGTGCGCGCGGGTGCGCGCCAGGGCGGCGCGCGGTGAGAGGGGGACTGCCGTGCGGGTGTCGGCCGCCGAGTTGGGCCCGGGTGTGGTGCTCGGGGAGCGGGCCACCCTGGTGCAGTTCTCCACCGCCTTCTGCCAGCCCTGCCGGGCCACCCGGCGGGTGCTCGCCGGGGCGGCGGCTCTGGTGCCGGGGGTGGTGCACGTCGAGGTCGACGCCGAGCAGCGGCTGGAGCTGGTCCGCCGCCTGGAGGTTGCCAGTACGCCCACCACGCTGGTGCTGGACGCGGCTGGGTCCGTGGTGAAACGCGCCGCGGGGCAGCCCCGCAGGGCCGAGGTGCTGGCCGCGCTGGCCGTCGCCGTGGCGCCGCCCGGGACGTGATCGGCGGGCCCGATCGCGCCGCCGGTTCACCGGTGGGTTGACCTCGGGGAAAGCCGAGAGCTTCGTCACAATGATCAGGCGGTGAGCCGCCCCGATATTGCGGCAAGATGTGGGCGACCGGTATTTACATACTGACGAGTAACAAGAGCGGGATGCTGCCGAGTATGCTGCCGGGAGTGCCGGTCGGGACAGCAGGAAATGCGCTGTCCGAAGCGGGTGCCGCCGAGTGCGCGCCCGACCGTTGCACCGCGGCAGCCGCCGGACGAGACCAGTACAGGAGACAGGCCGTGAGCTTGAGGATCGTTGTCTGTGTGAAGTACGTGCCCGACGCGACCGGTGACCGTCGCTTCGCGGACGACACCACCACCGACCGGGACGCCGTGGACGGCCTCCTGTCGGAGCTCGACGAGTACGGCGTCGAGCAGGCGCTTCGGATCGCCGAGGCGAACGAGGGCGCCGAGGTGACCGTGCTCACCGTCGGCGGCGACGACGCCAAGGACGCCCTGCGCAAGGCCCTCTCGATGGGTGCCGACAAGGCCGTCCACGTCAACGACGACGACATCCACGGCTCGGACGTGATCGCCACCTCCGCGATCCTCGCCAAGGCCCTGGAGAAGACCGGCTTCGACCTGGTCGTCTGCGGCATGGCCTCCACCGACGGCACCATGGGCGTGCTGCCGGCCCTGCTGGCCGAGCGCCTGGGCCTGCCGCAGGTCACCCTGCTCTCCGAGGTCTCGGTCGAGGCCGGCACCGTCAAGGGCCGTCGTGACGGCGACGCCGCCACCGAGCAGGTCGAGGCCGCGCTGCCGGCCGTCGTCTCGGTGACCGACCAGTCCGGCGAGGCCCGCTACCCGTCCTTCAAGGGCATCATGGCCGCCAAGAAGAAGCCGGTTCAGACCCTGGACCTGGACGACCTGGACATCGAGGCCGACGAGGTCGGCCTGGCCGGCGCCTGGACCGCGGTGGAGACCGTCACCGAGCGTCCGGCCCGGACCAAGGGAACGATCGTCAAGAACGAGGGCGAGGGCGGCAAGCAGCTCGCCGCGTTCCTCGCCGAGCAGAAGTTCATCTGACCCGCCGTCAGGCCCACCACGTTCCTCAGGAGACAACACATCATGGCTGAGATCCTGGTCCTCGTGGACCACGCCGACGGCGCCGTCCGCAAGCCCGCCCTGGAGCTGCTCACCATCGCCCGCCGGATCGGCGAGCCCTCCGCCGTCGTGCTCGGCGCCGGTGCGGCCGCCGCCGACATCGCCGCCAAGGCCGCCGAGTTCGGTGCCGCCAAGGTCTACACGGTTGACGCCGACGAGTTCGCCGACTTCCTGGTCGTCCCCAAGGTCGACGCGCTGACCCAGATCGCCAAGGCCTCCTCGGCCGCGGCCGTCCTGGTCACCTCCTCCGGCGAGGGCAAGGAGATCGCGGCCCGCGTCGCGCTGCGCCTGGGCTCGGGCATCATCACCGACGCGGTCGACCTGGAGGCCGGTGCCGACGGCACCCCGCTGGCCACCCAGTCGGTCTTCGCCGCCTCGTTCCAGGTGAAGTCCAAGATCACCAAGGGCGCGCCGGTGATCACCGTCAAGCCGAACTCCGCCGCCCCCGAGGCCGCCCCGGCCGCCGGCGCGGTCGAGGCCGTCACCGTCGAGTTCACCGGCAACGCCGCCAAGGTCACCTCGCGCACCCCGCGGGTCTCCACCGGCCGCCCGGAGCTGACCGAGGCCGCGATCGTGGTCTCCGGCGGCCGCGGCGTCGGTGCCGCCGAGGGCTTCGGCGTGGTCGAGGAGCTGGCCGACGCGCTCGGCGCGGCCGTCGGTGCCTCGCGCGCCGCGGTGGACGCCGGCTGGTACCCGCACAGCAACCAGGTCGGCCAGACCGGCAAGCAGGTCTCCCCGCAGCTGTACATCGCCGCGGGCATCTCCGGTGCGATCCAGCACCGGGCCGGCATGCAGACCTCGAAGACCATCGTCGCCGTCAACAAGGACGAGGAGGCGCCGATCTTCGAGCTGGTGGACTTCGGCGTCGTCGGCGACCTGTTCGACGTGCTGCCGCAGCTGACCGGCGAGGTCAAGGCGCGCAAGGGCTGAGCCCGCGCCGACCCGTCGCCCGAGGGCGCGCTCCCCACTGCGGGGGGCGCGCCCTCGGGCCGTTCCCGGGCCGTTAGAGTGCCGACGTGAACCTCTTGACGGCACTTCAGGACGGTCGGCACGACAGCCACGACGCGCTGCGGATCGACGGCACCGCGCTCAGTCGGGAGCAGCTGCTCGGCGCGGCTGGCGCGGTCGCGGCCCGGGTCGCGGGGGCGAAGGCGTTCGCGGTGGTGGCCCGGCCCGACGCGCGGACGGTGGCCGCGGTGGTCGGCGGGCTGCTGGCCGGGGTGCCGGTGGTGCCGGTGCCGCCGGACGCCGGCCCGGTGGAGCGGGCGCACATCCTGCGCGACTCGGGCGCCGAGCTGCTGGCCGGTGGTGACGGGGAGTCGGGGCCGGCCGAGGTGCCGGTGGACCTGGCCGAGCGGCACGACTTCGCCGGCCCGGAGCCCGCGCCCGAGCGGCCCGCCTTCGTGCTCTACACCTCCGGGACCACCGGGCCGCCGAAGGGCGCGCTGCTCTCCCGGGCGGCGGTGGCGGCCGACCTGGACGCGCTGGCCGAGGCCTGGGGCTGGACGTCCGAGGACACCCTGGTGCACGGCCTGCCGCTGTTCCACGTGCACGGCCTGGTGCTCGGCGTGCTGGGCGCGCTGCGGCACGGCAGCCGGCTGGTGCACACCGGCCGCCCGACCCCGGCCGCCTACGCCGAGGCGGCCGGCAGCCTCTACTTCGGGGTGCCGACGGTCTGGTCGCGGGTGGTGGCCGAGGAGTCGGCCGCCCGCGCGCTGGCGGGCTCCCGGCTGCTGGTCTCGGGCAGCGCGCCGCTGCCGGTGCCGGTGTTCGAGCGGCTGGCCGCGCTGACCGGACGGGCGCCGATCGAGCGGTACGGCATGACCGAGACCCTGATCACCGTCTCCACCCGGTGGGACGGCGAGCGCCGGCCCGGCAGCGTCGGCCTGCCGGTCGCGGGGGTGGCCACCCGGCTGGTCGGCGAGGACGGCGAGCCGGTGCCGGCCGACGGCGAGAGCGTGGGCGAGCTCCAGGTGAGCGGCCCGACGCTGTTCGACGGCTACCTCAACCGGCCGGATGCCGACGCCGAGGTGCGCACCGCGGACGGCTGGTTCCGCACCGGCGACGTGGCCACGCTCGGCCCGGACGGCTTCCATCGGATCGTCGGGCGCGCCTCGGTGGACCTGATCAAGAGCGGCGGCTTCAAGATCGGCGCGGGCGAGGTGGAGGCGGCGCTGCGCGACCACCCGGCGGTCGCGGACGCGGCGGTGGTCGGTGCGCCGGACCCGGACCTCGGCCAGGCGGTGGTCGCCTTCGTGATCCCGGACGGCCCGGTGACGGGGGATCAGCTGACGGCCTTCGTGGCCGAGCGGCTCTCCGTGCACAAGCGCCCGCGCCGGGTGGTGCTGGTGGACGAACTGCCCCGCAACGCCATGGGGAAGGTGCTGAAGAAGCGGCTGCTGGAGGGGTAGGGCCGCTCCGCGCAGGGGCGCGCGCGGGAGCGCGCGCCCGGCGTACGGGTGGGCGCCCGGGCGCGGGCGGACGACCGCGAACCGACGGCGCGCCGCAGCCGCAGGCATGAGGAGTCGGCGGGTGCGGGTACCACCCGAACGGACACCGGGCTGCCCGGCAGCGCGGACGCGGGTACTTGGGGTAGGCCGACGTCAGGGGAAGTCGTGATCGTCTGGGTCAACGGGACATTCGGTGCGGGCAAGACGAGCGCCTGCCGGGAGCTGGTGGAGCTGTTGCCCGGCAGCAGCCTGTTCGACCCGGCGGAGGTCGGGGCGGCCCTGCGGCAGTTGCTGCCGGAGCGCAGACTCGCCGAGGTGACCGACTTCCAGGACCTGCCGTCCTGGCGCCGGCTGGTGCCCGAGACGGCGGCGGCCCTGCTCAGCGAGGTGCCGGGCACCCTGGTGGTGCCGATGACGCTGCTCCGCGAGGAGTACCGGGACGAGATCTTCGGCGCCCTGGCCGCCCGCGGGCTGACGGTGCATCACTTCGTGCTGCACGCTGAGGAAACGATTCTCCGCGAACGGATCACCGCCGACCGCCAGGGCCCCGCGGCCCGGCGCCGGCGGCTGGACCAGCTGCCCGCCTACCGGGACGCCCAGCCCTGGCTGCACCGCGACGCGCACGTGCTCGACACCGCCGGGCTGACCCCGCGTCAGGTCGCCCAGACCCTCGCCCAACTGGTCAAGGACGGCGCCGCCCGCTGCCCGATCGTGCGCAGCGCCCCCGGCGGCGGGGACACCGTGGCCGCCGCCGTGCTGCTCTTCGACGAGCAGGACCGGGTGCTGCTGGTCGACCCGGTCTACAAGCCCTCCTGGGAGTTCCCCGGCGGCGTGGTGGAGGCCGGCGAGGCGCCCACCGACGCCGCCGTCCGCGAGGTCGCCGAGGAACTCGGCCTGAACCTGGAACCGGCCGCGCTGCGGCTGCTCGCCGTCGACTGGGAACCCGCCGTCGACGGCCGGCGCGGCGGCCTGCGCCTGGTCTACGACGGCGGCCGGGTCACCCCCGGCCAGCGCGCCGCCCTGCGGCTCCCGCCGGACGAGCTGCGCGCCTGGCGCGCCGTCACCCCCGCCGAGGCCGCCGACCTGCTGCCGCCGAACCGCCACCGCCGCCTGACCGCCGCGCTGGCCGCCCGCACCGGCCACGCCCCGCGCTACCTGGAGGCCGGCACCCCCGCCGCGCTCGGGCTGCCGACGGGGTGACGCGCGGGGGAGGATGAGGACGTGCCGTTCACGTTCAGTCATCCGGTCGCCGTCCTGCCCCTGGTGCGCGGGCTGCGCGGGCGCGGGCCGCTGGTCGCCTCCGCGCTGGTGGCCGGGTCGATGGCGCCCGACCTGCCGTTCTTCGCCGGCGCCGGCTACCGCGCGCTGCACCGCGGCCACCTGGCGCACCGCTGGTGGGCGGTCCCGACGGTGGACGTGGCGCTGGCCGGCGCGCTGCTGCTCGGCTGGCGGGCGGCCCTGCGCGAGCCGCTGCTCGGGCTGCTCCCGCCGCAACTGGCCGGCCCCGCCGCGACCGCGACGGCGGCCCGGGGGGAGCGCCCGCACCCCGCGGCGTTCGTGCTCTCGGCCGCGATCGGCGCCGCCACGCACGTGGGCCTGGACGCCTTCACCCATCGCGGCGGGCCGGGCGTCCGCCTGGTCCCGGCGCTGGCCCGCCCGGTCGCGGGCGTGCCGCTGTGCACCGTGCTGCAGTACGGCGGGTCCGCGCTCGCCCTGGTCGGCCTCGGGCGCCACCTCCGCGGCGAACTCGGCCGGATCCCGCCCGAGGACCGGCTGCCCGTGCCGGCCGCCTCCCGGCCGCGCCGCGCCGCGCTCGCCGCGGCCGCCGTGCTCGGCTCCGCCCGGCACCTGTACCGCAGTCCCCGCACCGGCCTCGACCACCGGATCGCCGACGCCTGCTTCGGCGCAGGCGCCGGCCTGACCGCCGGTGCGGCCGCCCTCACCCTCGCCGACCGCCTCACGGCCCGCGCCCGCTACCGCCCCGAGGCCTTCGGCTGATCGCCCGCCCGAGCGGGCCACGCCTCGACCGGGCCGTCAGCGCCGAGGAGCGGGAACCGGGTGCGGCTGGTCACCCGGGTGAGTCTGACGGGCCGTCAGGGGGTCGGGCCAGTGGGTTTCCGTCCCGCCGACGGCCCGTCAGAGGGCGGGCTACTTGCCCCAGGCCGCCGCGTAGTCGCGCAGGAACAGGGCCTCGCCGAGGGTCATCCGCTCCAGCTCCTCGGGGTCGACGCTCTCGTTCACCGCGTGGATCTGGGTGGCCGGCTCCTCGACGCCGAACAGGACGATCTCGGTGTCGGGGTAGAGCGAGCGCAGCGCGCTGCAGAGCGGGATGGAGCCGCCCATGCCGGCGACGGCGAGGTCGGTGCCGAAGGCCTGCCGCATCGCGCCCTTGAGGGCCTCGTAGACGGGGCCGGAGGTCTCGGCGCTGAACGCCGAGCCGGAGGCGCCGGCGGTGGCGGTGAGCTGGACGCCCCAGGGCGCGACCGACTCCAGGTGGGCGATCAGGGTGGCCTGGGCCTGGAGCACGTCCATGCCCGGCGGCACCCGCAGGCTCAGCTTGGCGCGGGCGCCGGCCTGCACCGAGCCGGTGGAGCCGAGCACGGCCGGCACGTCGATGCCGAGCACGGTGACGGCCGGGCGGGCCCAGAGCCGGTCGGCCACCTCGCCGGTGCCGATCAGCCGCACGCCGTCCAGCACCTTGGCGTCGGCCCGGAAACGGTCCTCCGGGTAGCTGACGCCGGACCAGGTCTGGTCGGCGGGCAGGCCCTTGACCGTGGTGGCGCCGTGCTCGTCGTACAGCGAGTCGAGGATCCGGATCAGGGCGGCCAGCGCGTCCGGCGCGGCGCCGCCGAACTGGCCGGAGTGCAGGTTGCCCTCCAGGGTGCGGACCTCGACGTAGACGTCGCAGACGCCGCGCAGCGAGGCGACGGCGGTGGGCAGGCCGGCCGCGAAGTTGCCGACGTCGCCGATCACGATCGCGTCGGCGGCGAGCAGCTCCGGGTTGGCCCGGGCGTACTGCTCCATGCCGCCGGTGCCCTGCTCCTCCGAACCCTCGACGATCACCTTGAGGTTGACCGGCAGCGACCCGCCGGTCTCCCGTAGCGCCCGCAGGGCCGTCAGGTGCATCAGGATGTTGCCCTTGCAGTCGGCGGCGCCGCGCGCGTACCAGCGGCCGTCGCGCTCGGTCAGCTCGAACGGCGGGCTGTCCCAGGCGGCCTCGTCCAGCGGCGGCTGCACGTCGTAGTGCGAGTAGAGCAGCACGGTGGGAGCGCCCGGGACGCCGAGCAGCTCGCCGTAGACCGAGGCGGTGCCGTCGGGCGTGTCCAGCAGCCGAACGTCCGTCAGACCCTCCGCGCGCAGCGCCTCGGCGACCCACTCGGCCGCGGCCCGGCACTCCTGCTCCAGCCCGAGCTGCGGGTCGGCGATCGAGGGGAAGGCCACCAGTTCGGCGAGTTCGCGCCGGGCCCTGGGCATCAGGGCGCGGACGGCGGCGGCGAGGTCGGTTTCGGTCATGAGGGTCTCCGCGGGCGTGGACGAACGACTGGGACGGACAGCTGACCGTTGAGCATAGGCGGCACCGGCCGGGGCGTGTTGTGCCGGAGGGGCGGCTGTTCGGGTCACGGCGCATAGGATGATCCGTCGTGAGAGATTCCGGGAACACGCCTGAACCCAGCCTGCCCGCCGACCAGGCCGAGCCGCTCGGCGACGCCGTGGCCGACCCGAGCACCGGATCCGACGCGGATCCGGTGGCCGTCGCGGTCGCCGACGAGGCGGTTGCCGACGGGGCGTCAGGTCCGGACCCGCTCGACGGAGTCTGGGACGTCGTGGTGGTCGGCGCCGGGCCGGCCGGCAGTTCCGCGGCGCACGCCGCCGCCGTGCAGGGCCGCCGGGTGCTGCTCCTCGACAAGGCCGAGCACCCGCGCTACAAGACCTGCGGCGGCGGCATCATCGGCCCCTCCCGGGACAGCCTGCCGGCCGACTTCAAGATCCCGTTCCAGGACCGGGTGAACGCCGTCACCTTCGCGCTGAACGGCCGTTACACCTTCACCCGCCGCTCCTCCCGGATGCTGTTCGGCCTGGTCAACCGCACCGAGTTCGACCAGCGGCTGGCCGAGGCGGCCGAGCAGGCCGGCGCGGTGCTGGTCAGCGGGGTGACCGTGACCGGCGTCGAGCAGGGCGGGCCGGACCGGCGCACCGTCGCGGTGACGCTGGCCGACGGCCGCTCGGTGCGGGCCCGGGCCGTGGTCGGGGCGGACGGCAGCGCCAGCCGGATCGGCCGGCACGTGGGCGTCACCTTCGACCAGATCGACCTGGGCCTGGAGGCCGAGATCCCGGTGCCCGAGCAGGTGGCCCGCTCCTGGGCGGGGCGGATCCACCTGGACTGGGGGCCGCTGCCCGGCTCCTACGGCTGGGTCTTCCCGAAGACCGACTCCGGCACGCTGACCGTCGGGGTGATCTCGGCGCGCGGCGACGGCGAGCTGACCAAGCGTTACCTGGCCGACTACATCCGCCGGCTCGGCCTGTCCGGCTTCACCCCGGCCATCGAGTCCGGCCACCTGACGCGGTGCCGGGCCGAGGACTCGCCGCTCTCGCGCGGGCGGGTGCTGGTGGCCGGGGACGCGGCCGGGCTGCTGGAGCCGTGGACCCGCGAGGGCATCTCCTACGCGCTGCGCTCCGGCCGGCTGGCCGGCGAGTGGGCGGTGCAGGTCGCCGAGGCCGGCGCGCCGCAGGACGTGCGCCGGCAGGCGCTCAACTACGCGTTCGCGGTGAAGGCCGGGCTGGGCGTGGAGATGCGGGCCGGCAAGGTGATGCTGGCCGCCTTCGAGCGCCGGCCGCACCTGTTCCACCTGGCGGTCTGCGCGATCGGGCCGGCCTGGCGGGCGTTCGCCCAGACCACCCAGGGGCACACCACCTTCGCGCAGATCCTGCGCCAGTACCGGGCGGCCCGGCGGCTGGCGGCGATGGCCTCGCGCTGATCGGCCCGCGGCCGGCGGCGGGAGCCGAACGGCGTACTCCCGCCGGAGTACGGGCGCTCCCGCCGTGGGACGGACGCGCCGCAGGGTGGGGCGCGCCTAGCCTACGGGCATGAGCGCAGAGAGCCGCCGGGGATGACCGGCACCCCGGAGGAGTACCGGCCCGGGCGCCCGCCGTGGGCGGGTGGCCGGCGGGCCGGGTGGCCGGTGGCCTCCTCGTTGGCGATCGCGGCGGTGCAACTCGCCGGCAGCTTCGCCACGGTCCGCCACCAGGTGCCGCCCCGGCACGCGCTGGACGGCTTCGCCGTGGCGCTGCTGCTCGCCGGGCCGGCCCTGCTGGTGCTGCGCCGGCGCCGGCCGGCGGCGGTGGTGGCCGGGACGGCCGCGGTGCTGCTGCTCTACCTGGGCGGCGGCTACCCGTACGGCCCGGTCTTCCTGAGCTTCGCGGTCGCCTACTGCGTGGCGGTGCGCTCCGGACGGCGGCGGGCGGCCTGGCTGAGCCTGGGCGGGGTCTGGCTGGGGCACCTGCTGCTCGCCTTCGTGGTGCCGACCAGTGCGCTGCGCGGGGCCGGGCACGACGGCTGGTGGCAGGAGCTGGGCGTCAGCGCGCTGGCGCTGCTGCTCGCCGCGGTGGCCGAGCTGTTCCGGTTCCGGCACGAGCGGGTGGCCGCGCACCGGGCCGCCGCGCAGGAGGCCGCGCGGCGCCGGGCGGACGAGGAGCGGCTGCGGATGGCCCGCGAGCTGCACGACATCCTGGCGCACAGCATCTCGCTGATCCACCTCCAGGCGGGGGTGGCGCTGGAGCTGATCGACGATCAGCCCGAGCAGGCCCGGGCCGCGCTGGTCACCATCAAGGCGGCCAGCAAGGAGGCGCTGGGCGAGGTGCGGCAGGTGCTGGGCACGCTGCGCGGGCCCGGGGCGGCGGCGCCGCGCCGCCCGGCGCCCGGCCTGGACCGGCTGCCGGAGCTGGCCGAGCAGGCGGCGGAGGCGGGCCTGGCGGTGGAGCTGCGGACCGCCGGCGACGCCCGCGAACTGCCGGCGGGGGTCGGGTTGGCGGCGTTCCGGATCGTCCAGGAGGCGCTGACCAACGTGATCCGGCACTCGGCGGCCCGCAGCGCCGAGGTGCTGCTCGACTGGAGCGCGCCGGACGCGCTGACGGTGCGGGTGACCGACCCCGGCCCGGCCGCCCAGCCCGAGCCCGCCGAACCGGCGGGCGGCGGCAACGGGCTGCCGGGGATGCGGGAGCGGTGCGCGGCGCTGGGCGGCGAGCTGACCGCCGGGCCGTGGCAGGGCGGGTTCCGGGTGACCGCCCGGCTCCCGGAGCGCGGGGCGGCGACGCGGGAGGCCGACGGATGATCAAGGTGTTGCTGGCGGACGACCAGGCGCTGGTGCGGGCGGGCTTCCGCGCGCTGCTGGACGCCCAGCCGGACGTGACGGTGGTGGGCGAGGCCGAGGACGGTGCGGCGGCGGTGCGCCTGGCCGGCGAACTGCGGCCCGACGTGGTGCTGATGGACATCCGGATGCCCGGCACGGACGGGCTGGAGGCGACCCGGCGGATCGGTGCCCGCCCGGAGCTGGCCGGGGTGCGGGTGGTGGTGCTGACCACCTTCGAGCTGGACGAGTACGTCTTCGAGGCGCTGCGCGCGGGCGCGGCCGGCTTCCTGGTGAAGGACACCGAGCCGGCCGACCTGCTGCGCGCGGTGCGGGTGGTGGCGGCGGGGGACGCGCTGCTCTCGCCGGGGGTGACCCGGCGGCTGATCGGCGAGTTCGCGGCCCGCTCCAAGGCGCCGGACGAGCACGCGGGGCCCTCGCTGGAGGTGCTGACGGGCCGTGAGCGGGAGGTGCTGACGCTGGTCGGCATGGGCCTGTCCAACGACGAGATCGCCCGGCGCCTGGTGGTCAGCCCGCTCACCGCGAAGACCCACGTGAGCCGCACCATGGTCAAGCTCGCCGCCCGGGACCGGGCGCAACTGGTGGTGCTGGCCTACGAGTCCGGGTTGGTCCGGCCGGGCTGGCTGGGCTGATTCGCGCCGTTCCGGCCGGAAACCGCCCTTCGAACAGGCACGCCATGTACATGGCCGACGACGGAAGGTAGTCTCGGCAGCGCCCAGGAGAGCTCCGCCCACCAACGAAAGGGACGAGATGGAGCGGAAGAAGGTACCCAGAGTCGTCGAGGCCACCGACACGTACGTGATCGACCCCGAGGACGAAGTGGTGGAGTGCACCCGCCCGTGCTGCCAGGCCGCCGAACAGGTGCCGCAGCACTGGGGCCAGTGGTTGCGGCCGCCGATCTGACGCCCCGTCGGCGCCCCGCCTCCCCCTGTTGGCGGGGCGCCGACGTGCGTCCGGGCGCCGGTGGCCGGACGGCCGTCAGCGGTGGCAGGCCGAGCCGCGCGGCCAGCTGTAGCGCCCGTCGATCCGGTACTGCCCGGGGGTGCTGACGGTCAGTCTGGTCCACTGGCCGTCCTGGGCCAGGCAGGCTCCGCCGGCGCCGTGCACGGTGAGCCAGGGCGACCAGGGCACCCGCACGGTCACCGTGCCGGCGGTCGGGACGGTCAGCCGGACGGCGCCGTCGTCGGCCCCGTCGACCGAGGCGGGCGCGTCGACCAGCGGCCGGGCGTCGGTGAACTCGAAGAGCGTCCAGTGCTGGTCGTGCCAGACCTCCTTGAGCCAGCTCGGGCGGCCGGCGACCACCCGGCCCTCGTCCTTGCCCGCCACGTCGAGCTTCGCGTCGGGCAGCACGACGTAGCGCACCGACCACTTCTGCAGCCAGTCGTGGTACTCGGCGGCGGTCAGCGTGTGGTCGTAGAAGAACGGGTTGAGCGCCACGTCGGCCTGCCGGTTCCAGCCCCGGGCGAGTTCGACGGTGGGCAGCAGCCGCCAGCTGTCCCAGTGGTCGTCCCGGGGGACCGACTCGACCCGCGCCCGGTCGGCGTGCAGGGCGTCGAGCTCGGCCACCAGGGCGTCGGCCTGACCGGCGGCCGGCGGGCTGGGGTTGCCGCGCAGGTTCGCGTTGACCGTCCAGGCCATGGTGAGCACGCAGGTCACGGCCAGCGCCACGCGTTTCCACCGGCCCGCCGCGCCCCAGGCGCCCGAGCAGACCACCGCCAGCATCACCACGCCGCCGAAGAGCAGCCCGAGCCGCTGCACGTTGCCGCCGATCGGACTGGAGACCGCGGCGGTGGCCAGCGTGCCGGCCCCGTACAGCCAGCTGCCGATCCGCAGCGCGCGCCAGTCGGCCGGCGCCAGCAGGGCGATCGCCACCGCGCAGAGCGTGGTGATGATCGTGGTGGAGACCGGGATCGGGTACACGCCGTCGAACGGGAAGACCAGGCTGGTGCCGATCACCAGGACCGGCGGCGGCACGGCCAGCGCCAGGCCGAGGCGCCGGCGGCGGGTGAAGAGCAGGGCGGCGGCCAGCACCTCGACGAAGAGCCCGGCGACCGGGCTGCCCAGGGTGGCCAGGGCCGCCAGCGCCGCGGCCGCGAGCAGCCGGGGCCAGCGCGCCGCCCGCTCCGGGCCGGGCAGCGCGACGACCGCCGCCGCCAGGGCGAAGGCCAGCCCCATCGCGAAGGTCACCCGCCCCGCGACCACGTCGGCCGCCATCGCCAGCCCGCCCCAGGCCGCCACCAGGGCCGGGCGCCGCACCGGCGCCCGGCGCAGCAGCAGCCCGAGCAGCCCGCCGGAGGCGGTGACGGCCGCGACCGCCACCGGCAGCACCCCGAAGGCGGCCATCAGATAGGGCGTCAGCAGGTCGTAGGAGGCGGGGTGCATCCCGCCGTACCAGCCGAAGTCGTAGGACGCGCCCGGGTGCCGGGCCGCGAAGTCCGCCCAGGCCGACTGCGCGGCCAGGTCGCCGACCGGCCCCGCCAGGAAGCAGGCCCAGACCAGGCCGACCAGCAGCGCCACCCCGGCACCCGTCCAGACCGGCAGCAGCGGGCGCCGCTCCGGGCCGGCCGGAGCCGCCGGGCGGCTGCGCTGGCCGGGCAGCGGGGGAGCGGAGGCAGCCCCCGGCGGGGTCGTCGCGGCAGGGGTGTCGCTGATCATGGCCGGGACGTTACGGGCCGTCGCCTGACCTGGGCATCCGTCTGCGGTACCGGCCTCGCGCCGCCGCGTCATCCTGTGGGTGTAGTCCACCCCGGGAAGCGAGTTGACGGAGGGTCAGTCGCATGCGAACGATCCGGCCCGCTGGCCGACTTCCGAGGGGAGGCAGTCCGCCGTCGTTCACCCGAATGGCCTAGCAGCGGCTTCGGGGCCGCCGCCGACCGGCGCAGCGTGGAACTACCGGACCCGACTTTACCCAAGGAGGTAAACGGTATGTCTGTTCAGGAAATGAGTACCTTCGAGTTCGTGGTGCCCACGGTGGGTGACGACGACTCCGTCCGCGCGCTGATCGCCACCGGCGAGGCGTCCGAGTCCTACGGCCCGGGCTCCGCGCAGGGCCTGGCCCTGCTGATCCTGGCCGCGGCGGCGCTGCTGTCCACGGACCCGCGGCGGAAGGAAGCCCCGGTCGAGGACGCCTACCAGGGCGCGGTGCAGAACCTCGCCTGCGCCCAGGTGTTCTAGAGGACCACGGTTTCCGTGATCTCCAACCATGAGACGGTGCCTGGTGCGGTCGAATCGGCCGCCCAGGCACTGGCCGCCGAACTGGTCCTGGCGATCCGCGGCACGGCCGATCCGTTCAGCCTGCACCGCGGGGTCGCCGCCCGCACCGAGCCCGTACCGGCCCTGGCCGCGATCCGGGTGCTCGGTGCCGACGTGCTCAGCGCCCACCTGCTCGCCGGGCACGAACTGCCCGCCGCCGACGCCGAACTGGTGCACGCCGCCGTCGGCGCCTTCCCGGCCCCGCCCGCCGCCGACCCCGACAGCGCCCTGTGGGCCCTGCGCGACGGGGCGCTCACCGCGACGCTCGCCGAACTCGGCGTCGCCGCCCACGACTGGCCCGGCCTGGCGGTGCGCGCCGGCGCCGCGGTCGAACCGGCCGCCGAACCCGAGCACTGGGCCGCCTGGTCCGTCGAGTTGGTCCGCTGCTCCTCGCTCGCGCTGCCGCCGCTGGACAGCCCGCCGCGCGAACAGGCCCGCCGCCGCCGGCTCGACCTGACCCGCGGACTGACCCGCTCGCTGCTGCGCCGCGACTACCTGAGCGCCGCCCGGCTGGCCCGCTGGCTCGCGCTCGACCACGAGCGGCAACCCGAACCGCTGCTCGCCCCCGCCCTCGACCACCTCGACCACCTGGCCGGCGACCAGCCGCGCGCCATGCTGGAGGCCGCGCTGGCCCGCCGGCTCGCCCGAGGGGAGCGCTGAATGGACACCACCACCGTGCGCCGGGCCCAGCAGGTCGCCGACCAGGCGCTCGGCTGGCTCGCCGCGATGCGGACCAGCTTCGCGCTGCCGCGCGACGTGCCGCACTGGGAGATCGGCGGCGACGAGCTCAAGGCGCTGGCCGAGCTGGCGCTGAGCGCCGCGATCACCCGGCGGGAGGCGGTCGCCGGACCGCGCACCGCGCAGGCCGCCGACGAACTGCTGGACTTCGCCTGGCGCGAGTTCGACTCCGGCGAACTGCTCTACCAGCTGCAGCGGCACACCCCGCCGGCCACCCACCCGACCGAGATCTACTCGCACTTCACCATCGCCGGCCTGCGCCACCCGCGGCTGGAGGAACTGGCCGCCCACCTGGGCCGGTTGCGGGCCGCCGAGGTGCCGGAGCACGTGCCGAACCGCCGGCTCGCGGTGCTGGCGGCCCGCCGGCGGATCGGGCTGCCCGACCCCGACGACCTGGCCGAGCAGATCGCGCTGACCTGGCTCGGCGGCACGCCCGAGCCGTGGATGCTGGACACCTACAACGCCTACGGCGTCACCCACACCGTCTTCCACCTCACCGACTGGGCCGCGAACCCCGAGGGCCTGCCGCCGCACCTTCAGGAGTACCTGCACCGGTGGCTGCCGGTCTGGGTCGACGTGTTCACCGAGACTCGCAGCTGGGACCTGCTCGGCGAGCTGCTGATCACCGACGTCTGCCTGACCGAGCCGGACTGGTACCCGCACGCCTGGGCCGAACTGGCCGCCGCCCAGCAGCAGGACGGGATGCTGCCGAACGGCTTCACCCAGCCGCCCGCCGATCCCGCGCAGGCCTTCCGCAACCACCACCACCCGACCATCGTGGCCGCCGTGGCCGGCACCCTGACCGTCTCCCGGGCGCTGGCGGTGGCCTCGTGACGACCACTCGCAGAAGCGGGGTGCGCGCATGACCGCCGTGACCGGAACCGACCTGACCGGGCTGCTCGCGGCCGCCGCCGCGCCGCTGCTGGCGGAGCGCCAGGTGCCCGGGCTGGCCATGGGCGTGGTGCGGGGGACGGGGGAGGAGCTGCTGACCGCCGGGTGGGCGGCGGCCGGCCGGCTGGTCGGCCCGCGCACCCGGTTCGCGCTCGGCTCGCTCACCAAGACCTTCACCGCGCTGCTGCTGGCCGAGATGGCCGAGCGCGGCGAGGTCGGCTACCAGGACCCGATCGACCGCCACCTGCCGCCGGGCGCCGCCCCGCGCAGCGAGGTGACCCTGCTGGAACTGGCCACCCACACCGGGGGCCTGCCCAAGCTGCCGCCCAACCTCTACCGGCGCGGCGCCCGGCACTGGATCAGCAACCCCTACCGCCGCTACCGCCCGCAGGACCTCTACGCGGCCACCGCCCGGCTGCACCCGGTGCGGCGCGGCCAGGTCAGGTACTCCACCTTCGGGGTCGGCCTGCTCGGCCAGCTGCTCGCCAACGCCGCCCGCACCGACTACCCGACCCTGCTCACCGAGCGGGTGCTGCGCCCGCTGGGCATGCGGGACAGCGCGGTGGCCGGGCCGCACGAGCTGCTGCCCGGCGCGGCCACCGGCTTCCACCACGGACGGGCCGTCGAGCACTGGACCTTCGACGCGCTGGCCGGCGCCGGCGGGCTCTACACCAGCGGACCCGACCTGATGCGCTTCCTGACCGCCCAGCTGCACCCGGAGCGCTTCCCGGCGCTCACCGCCGCCCTGACGGCCGGTCAGCTGCCCCGGACCAGCGGCGGGCCCGGGACCAACCGGGTCGCCCTGGTGTGGAACCAGCGCGAGGTGGAGGGGCGCTCGCTGCTCTGGCACACCGGCGGCACCCGGGGGTTCACCGCCCACCTGGGCTTCAGCCCGGACGCCGGGGCCGGTGCGATGGTCCTGGCCAACACCGGGCCGACGCTGCCGCAGCCGGTGGTGCGGGCGGGGCGGCGGCTGCTGAAGGCGAGCGTCTTCTGAGGGAGTGTGACCCAAGAGCCCGTGGTGTTCCGGGCCTGCGCATGCCAGAGTCGTTCCAGTTCCGTCCGACCCACCCTCAGGTACTGGAAGGCAGGCCCCACCCCGATGACCAGCGCAGCAGCAGGCCCGTTCGTCCGCGTCAGCACCGCCGGCGCCGTGACCACCCTGGAGCTCGACTCCCCGCACAACCGCAACGCCCTGTCGACCCGGCTGATGGCCGAGCTGACCGACGGGCTGGCCCGGGCGGGCGAGGACCCGCAGGTGCGGGCCGTGGTGCTCGGGCACACCGGCAAGGTGTTCTGCGCGGGCGCCGACCTCTCCGAGGCGACCGGTGACGACCCGACGGTCGGACCGCGCGGCCTGGTGGACCTGCAGCGCGCGATCGTCGAGTGCCCCAAGCCGGTGGTCGCCCTGGTCAACGGGCACGTCCGGGCCGGCGGCCTGGGCCTGGTCGGCTCCTGCGACCTGGCGGTGGCCGGGCCGGCCAGCACCTTCGCCTTCACCGAGGTGCGGCTCGGGCTGGCGCCGGCGGTGATCTCGCTGCCGCTGCGCCCGAAGCTGGAGCCGCGGGCCGCCGCCCGCTACTACCTGACCGGCGAGACCTTCGACGCCGCCGAGGCGGCCCGGATCGGCCTGGTGACCACCGCCGCCGAGCAGCCCGAGAAGGCGCTGGCCGAGCTGCTGGACGCGCTGCGGCTGGCCTCGCCGCAGGGGCTGGCCGAGTCGAAGAAGCTGGTCAACGCGGCGGTGCTGGCCTCCTTCGAGGCGGACACCGAGGCCCGGGTCGAGCAGTCGGCCCGGCTGTTCGGTTCGCCCGAGGCGCAGGAGGGGATGCGGGCGTTCCTGGAGCGGCGGCCCGCGCCGTGGGCGGTGCAGCAGGCCTGACCGGCCTGACCTGGTGTGATGTTCGTCCCCTGGCGGGCCGGGTGGACGGCGCCGACGGCTACCGTGTGCGCATGCCTCTTGCTGCCGGTCTGCTCGCCGCCGTCCGTGCCCGGACCCGCCGTGTCACCGGGCGGGCGGTGCACCGCGGCTGGCGCTGGGTGCGCGAGCGCGGCGCGGTGACCTGCGAGAGCCCCGGGCCGTACCGGTTCGGTGAGCTGGGGGCGGGCAGCACGCTGGCGTTCCCGACCGGGACGATCTTCAACGAGGGCTCGATCCGGATCGGCCCGTTCTGCATCATCGCCGAGCAGGTGACGCTCTCCGCCGGGTTCCTGCCCGGGCTCGACCTCGGGCCGGACCCGGTGATCACGATAGGCGGCGGCTGCGTGATCGGGCGGGGCAGCCACCTGGTGGGGCACCAGTCGATCGTGCTGGGCGACGACGTGTGGTTCGGGCCCAACGTGTACGTCAGCGACCAGGCGCACGAGTACCGGGACACCACGCTGCCGATCGGCAAGCAGTGGCCGCGCAACGAGCCGGTGGAGATCGGCGCGGGCAGCTGGATCGGCACCGGCGCGGTGATCCTGCCCGGGGCCCGGCTGGGCCGCAACGTGGTGGTCGCGGCCGGCTCGGTGGTGCGCGGCGAGGTGCCGGACTTCAGCGTGGTGGCCGGGGCGCCGGCCAAGGTGGTGCGCCGGTTCACCGAGGAGGAGGGCTGGCAGCCGCCGTTTCGCAATCCCGCGCCGACGCCGCTGCCGGACGGCGTGACCGCCGAGCAGCTGCGGGCCCTGGTGGGCTGGGACCTGCGGCCGCCGGGTGGTGCCGAGGCCTAGGGCGTGTCTTTCGGATCACGCCGGGCGGTCGCCGCCGGGGCACGCACCTCGACGGCTTCTCGTCAGTCGCCGATGCTCCGCATGGACTCCTTCCTCGGCGCCGCCGATGCACGCACCCCAACGACGCCCGCTATCCGACGTGATCCGAAAGACACGCCCTAGAGGGTCAGCACCGCCTGGCGGCCGGGCGGGGTCGGGACGGCGTCGGGGTGGCTGACCAGGACGGCGTCCAGGGTGTCCAGGTCGACGGCGAGCAGGGGGTGGCCGGGCGCGGGCCTGAGCTCCGGACCGGGAGTCAGGGTGACGGCGCCGCCTCCCGGGTGACGGGTGATCAGGTTGAGCGCGGTGACCGGGCCGCCGAGCAGGCGGGCGGCGGCGGGCTCGCCGCCCGGGAAGGCGACCGGGCGCAGCGGGCGGACCGGGGCGGGCTCCGAGGCGCCCACGGTGAGTTCGATGCCCTCGCCGGACAGCACGGTGAGGATCCGGTGCCGGCCGGGGAAGGCCGAGAACGGGCCGTCGGCGGCGATCTCGGCGAGGCTCACGCGCGAGGAGTCGGTGCTGACGACTTCCCGGGTGATGCCGCCGCCGTTGAGCCAGGGCACGGGACGCCGGTCGGCGGAAGGCAGCTGATCGATGCTCATGCGCGAGACCTTACGGGCCGGTGGGCCAGCTGGGACAGGCCCGCCGCGCAGGCGCCCGCCACGGCCACGGTGGTGAGGGCCAGCGGCAGGCTCGCCGCGTCGGCCAGGAAGCCGATCACCGGCGGGCCGATCAGCATGCCCCCGTAGCCGAGGGTGGAGGCGGTGGCCACGCCGTTCGGGCCGCCGAGCTCGCCGGCCCGGGCGATGGCCAGCGGGAAGAGGTTGGCCAGGCCCAGGCCGACCAGCACGAAGCCGAGCAGCACCAGCGCGACCGAGGGGCTGAGCGCGGCCACCAGCATCCCGGCGCCGGCCAGCAGGCCGCCCGCCGCCATCAGCCGGGACGGCCCGAACCTGATGGAGAGCCAGGTGCCGGCCAGTCGACCCGCCGTCATGGCGAAGGCGTAGGCGGCGTAGCCGAAGGCGGCCACCGCGCGGCTCGCGTGCACGTCGTCGGTCAGGTGCAGGGTGGCCCAGTCGGCGAGCGAGCCCTCGCCGTAGGAACTGAAGAGCGCGGTCAGGCCGAGCAGTGCCACCAGCAGGCGGACGCCGGGGAGCGCAGCGGGCCGCTCGGCGGTGCGGGACGGGGCGGCGGTGGTGGCGGCGGGTCGGGGAGCGCCGGCCGGCGAGCGCAGCAGGACCGCGCCGGCGCCGGCGGTGACCAGCAGCCCGAGCAGGCCGCTCAGGGCCAGCGCCCAACCGGCCGTCAGGGAGCCGGCCAGCAGGCCGCCGACGGCCGCGCCGAGCAGGCCGCCGAGGCTGTAGCCCGCGTGGAAGCTGGGCATGACGGGCCGTCGGAGTTCGGCGACCAGCTCGACGGCCGCGCTGTTCATCGCCACGTTGGCCGAGCCGTAGCCGGCGCCGAAGAGCAGCAGCACCGCGCCGAGCACGGGCACCGAGTGGGTGTGCGGCGGCAGCACCACCGCGAGGCTGAGCAGGGCGAGCGCGGCCACGGTGACCGGGCGGCTGCCGAAGCGCACGCAGAGCCGGCCGATCAGCGGCATGGTGGCGACCGCGCCGGCGGAGACGCAGAGCAGCGCCAGGCCGAGTGCCGAGTGCGAGGCGTGCACCTGGGCGCGAATGTCGGGGATGCGCACCACCCAGGCGGCGAAGAGGAAGCCGTCGATGGCGAAGAAGGCGGTCAGGGCGATCCGGGCGGCGCTCCAGGCGCTGGTTGCGTCGACCGGGTGGGTTCGCGGAGTTGGTCGGGCGGCGGTTTTGTTTAGGAGCGGCACAAAGTCAGAATAGAGGAGTGCCGCACACCTCGACAAGCCGATCCGAACCGGCCCGCCGCCCCGCCCCCGACCGGGGCCGCAGCCTCCTCGGCCCCGCCCTGGAACTGATCCGCACCAACCGGGCCCCCACCCGCTCCACGCTCACCGCCGCCCTCGACGTCACCCGCGCCACCGCCGGCGCGGTCGCCGCCGAGCTGGCCGCGCTCGGGCTGGTCACGGTGGACGCGCACCCGGTCGGCAGCGGCCGGGGCCGCCCCTCGCACCGGCTCGCCGTCAACCCCGACGGCCCGGTGGTGCTCGCCGCCCAGGTGCACGCCGACGGGCTCTCGGTCGCGCTGGCCGGCCTCGGCGGCACGCTCGGCGAGGCCGTCTACCACCCGCTGCCCGCCGACACCGCCGACCCCGAACGGGTGCTCACCGCCGTCGCCGAGGCCGGCGCCGAGCTGATCCGGGCCGACCGCCGCCGCTGCCTCGGCGCGGGCCTGGCGCTGCCGCACCCGGTCCGCGAGCCGGAGGGCACGGCGCTCGCCGCGCTGCACTTCGACTGGCCCGGCGGCACCCCGGTGGCTCGGCTGTTCGGCGAGGCGATGGCTGCGCAGGCGCTCGGTGCGCGTGACCGCACACCGCTGCCGACCGCCGTCGGCAACGACGCCAACCTGGCCGCGCTCGCCGAGCACCGGCACGGCGCCGGCCGGGACGCCCGCCACCTGCTGCTGGTCACCTCCGGCCACGTCGGCGTCGGCGGCGCGCTGGTGGTGGACGGGCACCTGCACACCGGCAGCGCCGGACTCGCCCTGGAAGTCGGCCACCTGACGGTCGATCCGCTCGGCCGGCCCTGCCCCTGCGGCAACCGGGGCTGCCTCAACGTGGAGACCGACGCGGGAGCGCTGTTCGCCGCCGCAGGGCGCGAACCCGACCCGGTGCTGCCGCTGCTCGACCAGGCCCGCGAACTGGCCCGCTCGGCCGACCGCGATGCGCAGGTGCGGGCCGCCGTGGACGGCGTGGTGGACCGGCTCGGGCTGGGCCTGGCGGGCCTGGCGAACATCCTCAACCCGGACCGGATCGTGCTCGGCGGCCTGCACCTGGACCTGCTCGCCGCCGCGCCCGAGCGGCTGCGCGAGACGGTCACCCGGCACAGCCTCTGGGGCCGCTGCGACCAGGTGCCGGTGGTGCCGGCCGGGCTGCGGCACGGGGGGCTGGCGGGGGCGGCGGAGCTGGCGTGGCAGCCGTACCTGACGGACCCTCAGGCCGTGGTGGAGGGCTAGAAGGAGCGGTTCACCCGTTAGGGGGAGCCGGTCCCTCCCCGTGGAGGAGGCGGCGACCGGCGGTGAGCTGGGAGGTTGAAGGCGGTCGGACAACCGCCCGACTCCCTTGCGGACAGAGAGATTCGACGATGCGAAAGCTCACCGCCGCCCTCGCGCTCAGCACCGTGGCCGTGGCCCTCACGGTCGGGACGCCCGGCTCCGCCACGGCCGCGCCGGGCACCCCCGGACCGGCCCAGCACCTCGCGCTGGACGGCTGGACCCTGCTCAACGAGCACGGCCCGGGGCCCAATCCGGGCGAGCGGCTCACCGCGTGGGTCAGCGCGCGGACGGTCGACGGACACGCCCGGGGGCACGTCGTGCTGCAGCACGTGTTCGGGGACGGCAGCTCCACCAGGCCCGAGTTCGACGTCGACTGCCTGACCGTCGACGCGAGCGGTGCCGTCACCGTGACCGGTCCCATCGCGCAGACCGTGGTCACTCCGCCCGGAGGCCAGCCGTACCTCTTCGAGCCGGGCCGGCACCCCGAGGCCGGGCTCACTTTCTATCCGGCCGACGACCAGCACCAACGGCGGGTCGGCTTCGCCGTGACCAACGCGGAGGTGCACTCCGAGGTCGTCAAGTGCGGTGCGGTCCCGGCGGGCTTCTGGATCATCGAGGGCGGGGCCGTCCTGCGCGGCACCGACCGGCAGTTCTAGTCGATCCGAGCTATTCGATCCGCTCGGCCAGCGCGACGATGATGCCCGAGGGGCCGCGGAGGTCGCAGAGCAGGTAGCTGTCCTCGTACCGGGCCACCGAGCCGAGGAGTTCGGCGCCGTGGCGGCGCAGGCGGGTGAGCGTGGCGTCGATGTCGTCGACGGCGAACATGACGCGGTGCAGGCCCCGGGTGTTGGGCGGCGGGTCGAGCGGGCCGGTGGTGACGGCCGCGGGGGTGTGGAACTGCGTCAGCTCCAACTTGCCGTGGCCGTCCGGGGTGCGCATCATCGCGATGCTGCTGCGCACGCCGTCGAGGCCGAGCATCTGGTCCGGGACCGTCCCCTCGGCCTCCGCCTCGCCTTCCAGCTCCATGCCGAGCTCGGTGAAGAAGGCGACGGCGGCCGCCAGGTCGTCGACGACGATGCCTACGTTGTCCATCCGGTGAATCGCCATGGGGTGCTCTCCTCGCCTCTGCTCCATGGTGCGGCCGTCACGCCTTGCGCACTGCCCGGCGCGCGGCGGACCGGTACGTGCGCCGGACCGCGTCCCCGGCCGCGAGGTTGGCCAGGAGCAGCAGCCAGCCGCCCGCCATGTACGCGCCTCGGTCGGTGTACGCCGGGTTGTCGTCGGAGGGTGCCCAACCGAGCGTCATCGCGAGGATGAAGGCGCCGATGATCCCGACGGCGATGGTCCAGGCGATGCAGATCCCCCCGGTCAGCTGCCCCCACTGCTGGGCGACGCGGTCCTTGGACAGCGTCAGCAGCGCGAGGGTCGCGCAGACGATGCTGACCACTGTGCCGATCACCCAGACCGACATCAGCTGCCAGGTCGTGTGCACGTCCGGAACGCCGCTGAGAACCGGCTGCCACGGGTGGGCCCAGTCGAACTTCTCGACCGCCCGGCCCACCAGGGTGCCGGAGGACTTGAGCTTCCAGGTCTCCGACCAGATCGGCAGGAAGCTCGCCAGGACGAGCGCTGCGGCCGCCCCGCCGACCCCCGCGAGGTGTTCGGTGACCGCGTCCCGCCTGGGAGTCGCGGGCTTGGGGGACGCGGGCTCGGGAGTTGCGGGCTCGGGAGTCACCGGCTCGGGCTTCGCGGGCTCGGGAGTCGCCGGTTCGGGGGACGGTGACGGTGTGTCAGGTGCGGTGACGTCCGGCTTCGCGGGCGGGGCGGGCGGGGCACTCGGGGCGATCAGGGCGCGCAAGGCGCTGGTGCGCTGCTGGATCGCCGGGCGGGCGCCGGTGATGCCCATCCAGGCTCCCGGGCCGAGCTCGGGGCCCAACGCGTCCTCGCACCGCTGCTTGACCCGTGCTGCACTCGGGCGCCGGCCGGGCTCCTTGTCCAGGCACTCGGCGATCAGCTCGCGCAGCGGGGATGCGATGCCGGAGAGGTCCGGGGTGTCGGCGACGATGCGGTGGGCGACGGCCCACTCGTTCTCCGCACCGAAGGCTTCGCGGCCGGTCGCGAGGAAGTAGAGGGTGGAGCCGAGCGCGAAGACGTCGGAGGCCGCGTCCACGGCGCGGCCGGCCGCCTGCTCGGGCGACATGTAGAGCGGGGTGCCGATCCGGGTCGAGCTGCTGCGGTAAGTCACGGACTGTGCGAGGGACTTGACGATCCCGAAGTCGATGACCTTGGGGCCGGTCTCGTCCAGGATGATGTTCGCGGGCTTCAGGTCGCGGTGGACCACCTTCGCGGCGTGGATGTCGGTGAGGGCGTGGGCGATGCCCCACGCCATGAGGATGACCTGACCGGTCGGCAGCGGCCCGTGCTCGACCACCAGGTCGCGCAGGGACGGACCGGCGACGTAGGTCGTGGCCAACCAGGGCCGCTCGGCCCGGGGTTCGGCGTCCAGCAGCGGCGCGAGGTGGGCGCCGCGCACTCTCTGGGCGGCGCCCACCTCGCGCGCGAACCGCTGCCCGAACTCCGCGTCCTGGGCGAACTCGCTGCGGATCACCTTCAGGGCGGCCGGCTGCCCGCCCGGGGAGAGGGCGAGGAACACCTGCCCCATGCCGCCCTCGCCCAGCCGTGCCACCAGGCGGAAGTCGCCGAGACTGTCCGGGTCTTGCGGTTGCAGGGCCGGGAACCGGAATGCTGCCCTCGACATGACGTGCTCCCCCTCGTCGCCCCATGCCCGGGACGGCTCCCCGCCCGGCCGCTGCCGGGCATCGCCCCCGAGCGTAGGGCCGCCACCTGACGCTCGGCCAGACCGGTGGGGGCACCGAACTGCCGGACGTGCGGCGGCGACTCCGCTACCCGGCCGTCCAGACGTGGACCGCGGTGCCGTCGATCGAGGCCACTTCGAGCCGGCCCTGTGCGGTGAAGGCGAGGCCGGAGACGACGCCGCCGTCCGCCGGGCCGCCGGTGTAGGTGGCGGTCCGGCTGCCCGTGGCGACGTCCCAGCGGCCGATGGTGTCGTCGCCCTGCCCGAGCGTGACCAGGCTCCTGCCGTCGGGGCTGAAGAGCACCGTCCGGAGCGGGACGACGTTGTCACCGGAGTTGCCGAGCCCGGAGACCGGGAGCGTCAGCGTGTTCCGTCCGGTGGCCACGTCCCAGAGCCGGACCACGCCGGTCGAGCCACCGCTGGCGACGGTCCTGCCGTCGGGGCTGAAGGCCACCGTGGTGATCGGCTGCGGATCGCCCGCGGAGGCGTCGGGGAGGAGGTTCACGGTGTTCTTCCCGGTCCGCACGTCCCAGATCCCGAGCCGGCCGAGCCGGCTGCCGGTGGCGACGGTCGAACCGTCCGGGCTGAGCGCGACGGCGTCGAGCGGGTCGGGACTGTTGGGGTCGTACGGGACCAGCGGCGTGAACGTGGTGGTGCGCCGTCCGGTGGCCGTGTCCCACAGGTACAGCTGGCCGTCGTCGGTGCTGCCGGCCAGCGTCCGGCCGTCCGCGCTGAACGCGGTCGCGTCGGGCGGCAGGACGGTGCCGTCGGGCTGGGCGACCGAGAGCGCGGCGACCGTCCGACCGGTTGCCGCGTTCCGCAGACCAGCCGGGGCCAAGGAGTTGGCGGAGTCGTAGGGGAGGCCGGTGACGATGCTCCGGCCGTCCGGCCCGAGCACGACCGAGAAGGCGGAGGCGTCGATGCCGCCTAGGCCGTCGGTGGAGCACGCCAAGCTCCCGGACGACACCTTCGGGACCGGGATGCTGAAGGTGACGGCCACCCGCCCGGCCGCCAGGTCCCGGACCTGGCCCTTGCCGCCGCGATCGACGACCGCGAGGAAGGTGCCGCCGGGGCTGAAGGCGGTGAGACAGCCGCGACCGTCCCCGGCGGGTGTGTCCAGCCCCGACCACCCGAGCAGGGTGAAGCCGATGGCCACCACGACCGCCGTGACCAGTCCCCAGCGCAGGCCGCGCACCAGGTACGCCCGACGGTCGGACGGGGTGCCGGCGGGCCGGCCGGCCCCGGTCAGATCTCCTTCCACTGGCCCTCCTGGTCCTGCCAGTACGACATGCTGCCTCCGGACTGGGTCTGGAACGGCTGGCCGTTGTCGTCGACGAGCCACGTCCCGAAGGTGCCCTCGTAGAACCAGTCGACGGCGAGCTTCCAGCGGATGAGGCAGTTGCAGCCGACGGTGTCCGAGGCCCCGGCGTCGGGCGTGGCCCGGATCTGGAACGTCTCGATGTCCGTCGGGCTCACCTTGAACGGGAACGCGGCCGGCGGGACCGTGACGCCGGGCAGCGGCGTGCCGGCCACGGGCGTGAGGGTGTGCTGGTCGCTGGCCAGGGCGACCGTGAAGTAGCGCGGGCTTCCGCTGGCGCCACAGCTGCCGCCCTGGATCATCGTGCCGGTGACGGGCTTGACGCGTCCGACGATGATCACGTGCACGCCGTTCACGCTGACGCCGGCCATGCCGGGGGCGCTCTGCACGATCAGGTTCAGGTTCGTGGCGGAGAGGTCGATCCCGCCGGCCTGCCGGGCCCACGTCTCGTCGACGGCATCGTCCGTCGGCGCCAGTAGCGAGCTGAGCGGACGGTTGAACACCCAGTGCGAGCAGTTGGGCATGCTGCTGCTGAAGTTGTCGACGTGGTTCCTGTCGTAGCCGAGGGCGACGCGGATCGGCTGGGAGCTCTGCGACGCCGAGGAGGACGGCAGCGAACCGGCGGCCGTGCCCGGAGCGGGCGCCGCTGCGGGCGAGGGTGTGCGCCCGGGCTGATAGACGGTCAGGTACCAGACCAGCGCGAGGACCAGGACCAGGACCGACGGTGCGTTGAGCAGCACACGCTTGACGATCAGGTCCCGGCCGGCTTGGTAGACCTGCCCGGACCCGGAGGCGGTCGCGTGCTGGTGGGTCTGGGGCGGGTGCCCGTCTGTGGGCGGCTCCTGGGGTGTCATCTGCCCTTGATGTCCCTGCCGGCCCGGTTGACCCGCCCGAAGAACCGCTGCACCTCGGGCGCCAGGTCGGGGTCGGCGGTGAGCAGGCGCCGCATGGCGAGTATCAGTGCATCCACGGAGATCTCCGATCCAGCGATCTGTGCCGACGACAACCGTAGACCCACAGGCCTCTGCGATGTGCGGAAACCCTTGCGGTTGTTGGGAGTTGATCACGTGGGTGCCGGCCTGGCACGGGCTGTGGGGCGGCGGATGCTGCGGTACCTGATGGTCAGTGAGCCGGTCGTCGGGGCGGCCGACGCCGGGCCGTGTGCGACACGCCTACCGAGGGACGAATGCCACCGGGCTCGCTGACCTGGGCTGATACAGCTGTGGGCGAGTGTTCGTCAGGATCGGCCGTGGAGGCACACATGAGGGTTCGCCGGCTGTCACCTCGTTCGCCGGGCCGGATGCGGTCGGTCGGAGCGCTGCTCGCCCTGTGCACGGCCGCCGCGCTGGTCACACCGGCGGCGGTCGCCGACGCGGCCGGGACGACGGGAGCGGGGCGGCACGCGGGCCGTGCGCCCGCCGCCTCCGCCGCGCCGCCGTTCGCCGCCGGGCTGACGGCGGACCTGACCGCCGAGATGCAGCGACTGCGGGTCCCCGGCGCCATCGTGGCCGTGCGCACTCCGCAGTGGGGCACTTGGACCACGGCACTGGGCACCTCGGACCTGGCGACCGGTGCGCCGATGGCCCTCGACAACCACATGCGGATCGGCAGCATCACCAAGACCATGGTCGGCACGGTCATCCTGCAACTCGTCCACGACAAGCTGCTGACCCTCGACGAGGCCGTCTCCGAGCTGCGCCCGGAGGTGCCGAACGGCAACCACATCACCATCCGCGAACTGCTGCAGATGACCAGCGGCCTCTTCAACTACACCGAGGACCGCGCCTTCAACGAGACCCTGGACAGCGCCCCGCAGACCCAGTGGACCCCGCAGCAGGTGCTCGACATCGCCTTCCGGCACGAGCCCTGCTTCCCGCCCGGCACCAAGTACCAGTACTCCAACACCAACACGATCCTGCTCGGCCTGATCATCGAGCAGCTCACCCAGCACTCGCTGGAGCAGGAGCTCCAGGAGCGCATCTTCGATCCGCTGCACCTGGCACACAGCAGCCTGCCGCAGGACACCACCCGGATGCCCGTGCCCTACGCGCACGGGTACCAGTTCCTCACCAACATCCAGAGCCTGGACCAGCCGGTGCTGACCGGTGACGCGGCGGCCCTCGCCGACTGGAAGGCCGGCAACCCGCGCGACGTGACGCGGGTGAACACCTCCTGGGCCTGGGCGGCGGGCGGCGTGGTCTCCGACCTGGACGACATGCTGGCCTGGGCCCCGGCGCTGGCCACCGGAACGCTGCTGCCCCCGGAACTCCAGCGCGAGCGGCTGACGTTCGTGCCGACCACCGACAACCCCGACGGACCCGCGTACGGCCTGGCGATCGCCCGGATCGGCGGATTCCTCGGCCACACCGGAACCCTCTCCGGCTACCAGAGCTTCGAGGGCTACGACCCGGTGCGCCAGGCCACCGTCGTCGTCCTGGTGAACCTGAACCAGTCCCCGGACGCCTCCACGCCTGCCGACCGGCTGACGATGAGGATCGTGGCCGACCTCTTCCAGCCGTAGCCGACTCGGCGTCAGGCGGGGCCGAGGCGGCCGTTCTCGATGGACAAGCTGGTCCTGGTCCAGTTCGAGCTGGTGCCGGGTCTGTTGCGCATCGAGGTGCACGACGCGAGTGACGCGCTGCCCGTGGCGGGCCGGTCCGGCGCGGAGGACGAGTCGGGGCGCGGGCTGCTGCTGGTCGAGCGGTTGGCGCTGGAGTGGGGCTGCGGCCCGAGGCAGGGGGTCGGCAAGCGGGTGTGGGCGGTGTGCGGCCCGGCGGAGTGAAGCTGGCGGGCGCTCGGCGGGGTGCGGCAGAGTGGCGGCGTGATCTTCTTGAAACCGCTGCTCCTCCTGATCCCCATATCAGCATGGGCGCTGATGACCCGTCGGACCCGTCTCGGGTGGGCGGCCGGGGGCCTGGTGCTCGTGGCCGCCGGGGCGGCGCTGGCGTTGGCGGAGCAGTGGATCGCCGCCACGGAGCGGTACACCCTGCTGGTGATGGTCGTGTACGCGACCGTCCTCGCCCTGGGGATGGCGGCCGCGGTCGAGCTGCGCCGGCCGTTCCCCGCTCGGCAGGTCATCGGTCTGCTCCTCGCGATCTGCTACGCCGTCGTTCCGTTCGGCATGGCCTTCTTCCTGTTCTTCGGGGAGCCCGACTTCCGCCCCTCCTCCAGTGAAGTGCTGCCGCTGCCGGCCCGGTTGGCCGTGGTGTCCGACCGTGACGACGGCTGCGACCACACCAGCCTGCACAACGACTGCGGGCGGGAGATCCAGGTGCGCGGCGCGAGCGGGCAGCCGGACGGCGACGTGGCGTTGCAGTTGCTGGACTACCTGACGCGGCAGCGCGGCTGGCGGCTGGATCCGACGCAGGTCGGCGGCCCTGGCTGGACCGGCTGCCACGAGGAGGGCCGGATGCTCGACCGGCACGAGGTGTGCGTCACCATCACGGGCGTCGCGGGCGGGGCGCGCCTGGACGTGGACGCCGACAACTACCTGGACGCCGACGACGAGCCGTAGACGGTGGCGGCTACTCCCCGTGGGGTACGCCAGGTGTCACCGCCGGGGCGACGCGCGGCGGGGCGCGCGGCGGGAGCCTCTAGGTGACGGGTCCGGTGAGGCCGGACCGCACCTGGTACCCGAGGAGATGGTTCCCCATGTACGCGACCGGAGGTTGGGGCTGGCACCCCTGGTTCCTGTTCTTCCCGTTCTTCTGGCTGATCTTCCTGGTGGTCGTCTTCGCGGTGCTGCGCCGCACCGTGTGGCGGCGGGGCGTCGGGTACGGCGGCCCGTACGGACCGTTCGGTCCGCACCGGGCGCAGGGCCCCGGCCCGCTGGCCGTGCTGGGCGAGCGGTACGCGCGGGGGGAGATCGACGAGGAGGAGTACCGCGCGCGCAAGGCGGTGCTGACGGAGCGGGAGGAGGAGTAGCCGTCGTCGTGGGGCCCCGCCGGCGGGGCCCCACGTGCCATAAGCGGAGGCTGCACCTCCCAGAATGATTACTTTCCGTTACAATTACTCACCATGGAGACACAGGACGTCGACCGTACCGACCCCGACTACCGCCGCTGGCTCAAGGAGGCCGTCCGCAAGGTGCAGGCCGACAACAACCGGTCGGCCGACACCCACCTGCTGCGGTTCCCGCTGCCCGCCGAGTGGGGCATCGACCTCTACCTGAAGGACGAGTCCACCCACCCGACCGGCAGCCTCAAGCACCGGCTGGCCCGCTCGCTCTTCCTCTACGGGCTGTGCAACGGCTGGATCCGGCCCGGCAAGCCGGTGATCGAGGCGTCCAGCGGCTCGACCGCCGTCTCCGAGGCCTACTTCGCCAAGCTGATCGGGGTGCCGTTCATCGCGGTGATGGCCCGCTCGACCAGCCGGGCCAAGATCGAGCTGATCGAGTTCCACGGCGGCAGCTGCCACCTGGTGGACGACCCGGCCGAGGTCTACGAGACCTCCGCCCGCTTGGCGGCCGAGACCGGCGGCCACTACATGGACCAGTTCACCTACGCCGAGCGGGCCACCGACTGGCGCGGCAACAACAACATCGCCGAGTCGATCTTCGCTCAGCTGCGGCTGGAGCCCTACCCCGAGCCGAGCTGGATCGTCGCCACCGCCGGCACCGGCGGCACCTCGGCCACCCTCGCCCGCTACGTTCACTACCAGCAGTACGACACCCGGATCTGCGTGGCCGACCCGGAGAACTCCTGCTTCTTCGACGGCTGGGTGCGGCACGACCCCGAGGCCGTCTGCACCGGCGGCTCGCGGATCGAGGGGATCGGGCGGCCCCGGATGGAGCCGAGCTTCGTGGCGGGCGCGATCGACCGGATGACGAAGGTGCCCGACGCCGCCTCGATCGCCGCGATGCGGGTGCTGGAGCGGGTGCTCGGCAAGCGGGCCGGCGGCTCCACCGGCACCGGGCTGTGGACGGCGCTGCGGATCACCGCGGAGATGCGGGCGCGCGGCGAGCACGGCAGCGTCGTCACGCTGATCTGCGACCCGGGCGACCGCTACCTGGACAAGTACTACTCGGACGCCTGGCTGGCCGGGCAGGGCCTGGACATCGCGCCCTACCAGCAGGCGCTGGAGGGCTACCTCGCCGGCAGCCCCTGGACCGACTAGGCCAGCACCAGCTCCCGGACGTACTCGCGGGCCGACTCCGCCGCGTCGTCGTCGAGCGCGGCGTCGGTCACCCAGGTGTCCACCTCGGCCAGCTCGGCGAAGGTGGACAGGCCGACCACGCCCCACTTGGTGTGGTCGGCCACCACCACGACCCGGCGGGCCGAGGCGACGAAGTTCCGGTTGGTCTCGGCCTCGGCCAGGTTCGGCGTGGACAGGCCCGCCTCGGGGGAGAGGCCGTGGGTGCCGAGGAAGAGCAGGTCGAAGTGGAGCGAGCGGATCGCCCGGTCGGCCACCGGCCCGACCAGCGAGTCGGAGGGCGTGCGCACCCCGCCGGTCAGCACCACCGTGGTGCCGCCGGCCTCGCCCTGGCGCTGGGCCCGCTCGAAGACGTCGGCCACCCGCACCGAGTTGGTCACCACCGTCAGCTGACCCACCGTCACCAGGTGCTGGGCCAGTGCGAAGGTGGTGGTGCCGCCGGAGAGCGCGATCGCGCTGCCGGGGGTGACCAGCGCGGCCGCCGCCCGGGCGATCTCCTCCTTGGCGGAGAGCTCCAGCGAGGACTTCGCCTCGAAGCCGGGCTCGTGGGTGCGCGCCTCCTCGACCGGGACCGCGCCGCCGTGCACCTTCTCGATCGCGCCGACCTTGGCCAGCGCGTCCAGGTCGCGGCGGATGGTCATGTCGGAGACGTTCAGCCGCCGGGTGAGCTCGTTCACCCGGACCCCGCCGCGCCGGCGCACCTCGTCCAGGATCAGTGCCCGGCGCTGCTCGGCCAGCAGGTTGCCGTTGTCCGCCACGTAATCCGCCCCGCCTTCCGCGATTTGTGCTGTCGCGATCGTCCTATGGGATCATCCTGCCACGCCTCAGGTGACGCGCGGGAGCGGGAGGTCCGCCGGGACCAGCAGTTGCAGGTCCTCGGTGGAGGGATCGGGCAGTTGGGCCACCCGCATGGCGTGCCGCTCCACCATGGTCTCGAAGACCTGCCGGGCGGTGCGCCCGTTGCCGAAGGTCGGTCCGCGGTGCAGCGTGGCGAAGTGCGCCAGCAGGGCGTGCGCGGTCGGCTCGGCCAGCTGGTACTCGTGCTCCAGGCACTGGGTGCGGGCGATCTCCAGCAGCTCCGAGTCGGAGTAGTCGGGGAACGCGACGGTGCGTGAGAAGCGCGAGGACAGGCCCGGGTTGGCGGCCAGGAAGCGCTCCATCTCGGCGGTGTAGCCGGCCACGATCACCACCACCTCGTCGCGGTGGTCCTCCATCAGCTTGACCAGGGTGTCGATCGCCTCCCGGCCGAAGTCCCGGGCGCCGTCCTCCGGAGCCAGCGTGTAGGCCTCGTCGATGAACAGCACCCCGCCCCGGGCCTGGTCGAAGGAGGCCTGGGTGCGGATCGCGGTGGAGCCGATGTGCTCGCCGACCAGGTCGACCCGGGCCACCTCGACCAGGTGGCCGCGCTGCAGCACCCCGAGCGCGGCCAGGATCTCGCCGTACAGCCGGGCCACCGTGGTCTTGCCGGTGCCGGGGGAGCCGGTGAAGACCAGGTGCCGGCGGAGCGAGGGCGCCTTCAGCCCGGCCTGCTGGCGCCGCCGGCCGACCGAGATCAGGTCGATCAGCGTGCGCACCTCCTGCTTGACGGTGGCCAGGCCGATCAGCGCGTCCAGCTCGGCCAGCGCCTCCTCGGCCGGGCGGCAGTCCGGGATCGGCGCGATCTGCGGCGGGGCGACCAGCGGCGGGCCGGCGGTGAGCTGGGCGGTGCGCTGCACCGGCACGGTCTCGGCGGGCGCGGCCGGAGCGACGTCGTCCGAGGTGCAGCCCTCGGCCAGCGGCCCGGGCTCGGAGAACTCGAAGCCGGCCCGGCGGTTCTGCTCGGCCCGGCAGCGGGTCAGCACGGTGCGGCAGCCGTCGATCACGTGGAAGCCGAAGCCCTTGCCCTGCAGCGCCCGGCACTCCTCGAAGGTGCCGCGGCCCTGCGCCGAGACGTAGACCGCGGCCTCCGCGCTGCCCCGCACCACGCAGGCGCGCAGCACCGGGTCGGCGCCCTTGGTGACGATCACCCCGGTGGCCACCTCGGAGATCTCGCAGTCCGTCAGGGTGCCGCCGCTGCCGTGGTCGCGGAACCAGAGCCCGGTGCCGGCCTCCTGCACCCGGCAGCGGGCCAGCTCCACGGTGGCGCCGGAGCTGACCGAGACCGCCGAGCTGCGGATCCGGCTGAACGAGGTGTCGGTGACGGTGGCCCGGGAATCCCGGTCGAGCACGAAGAGCGCGTCCGGCAGGTCGTGCAGGGCGCAGTCGGTGAGGGTGAGCCGGGCGCCGTCGCTGACCCAGATCGCCGGGTAGTCGCCGGTGCTGTCCTCGATCTCGCAGCCGGTGGCGGAGACCGCGGTGCCGGAGTCCCAGACCGAGAGCGCGCCGCGCCCGAAGGAGCGGATGGTGCTGCGCTCCAGCGTCAGGGTGGCCCGGCCGCGCAGGTCGGCGGCGTTCTCCGGCAGGTCGCGCAGCCGGCAGTCGATCAGCTCCAGCTCGGCCTCGGTGTCCAGGGTCAGCCCGTTGCCGGTGACCCGGTGGATCTCGCAGTCGGTCAGCCGGCCGAGCGCCCGGGACTCGGCCTGCACGCCGCTGCCGCGGATCTCGTAGATCTCGCAGCCGGTCAGCTCGGCCAGGCTGCCGGCGTCGCTGAGCAGCACCCCGGCGCCGGCCGCGTGGTGCAGCCGGCTGCGGTGCAGCCGGGCGCTCGCGCCCTCCAGCACGGCGAGCCCCGCCTGGCCGGCGGCGGACACCTCGCAGTCCTCGAACCGGGCGACCGCCGCGCCGCGCAGCCGCAGGCCCAGGCCCGAGGGGTTGTTGACGGTGCATCCGGTGAGCAGCACCTCGGCCCGCTCGCCGACCTCGATGCCGACGGCGGCGTGCCCGTCGACCCGGCAGCCGATCAGCGTGGCGGTGGCGCCCGGGCCGGCGATCCGGACCGCGGCGGCGGACGAGTCGTAGCCCTCCAGGACCAGGTCGCGCACGGTGGCGCCGGCCGTGACGGTGAGCGCGGTGCCGGACGGCGGGTCGATCCGCACGGTGCCCGGGCCCTCGGCGGGCAGCACCGTGACCGGCTTGTCGAGCAGCACGTTCTCCCGGAAGACGCCCGGGCGCACGGTGACCGTGTCGCCCGGCTCGGCCGCGGCGAGCGCCTCGGCGAGCGTGGCGTACTCCCCGGCCCGGCGCCGCCAGCGCGAGCCGCTGTCCTGCGTGACCCGGACCCTGTGCTCACTCATGACGCTCGGTCGTCCCGCCTTCCGCTGCTCGGGTGCTGCTTCCGACGGCCCACCGTAGCGTGCCCGGCCGGGTGGTCCTGGACTATGCGGCCGGCAGCCGGTCGCCGCGGGCCAGCACGGTGACCTGGTCGCCAAGCCGGAGCGTGCCCAGCGCGTCCCCCGTCACCCCGTCGGGTCGCTCGGGTATCAGGTTGACGCCGAAGGCCGCCTTCTGATCCAGACGTCGGCGCTTGTTCAGTGTGCGAAGCGGCTCGGCCCCGCGCCGCTCGCCGCTCTCCTGGTCGGTGGTGGTGACGATGCACCGGCCGCAGAGCTTGACGGCCCGGAAGGTGACCTCGCCCACCCTGACCCGCCGCCAGCGGTCCTCCTCCCAGGGCTCGGTGCCCTCGATCACCAGGTTCGGCCGGAACCGGGTCATCGGCAGCGCCTCGCTCCCGCCGTCCACCAGCCAGCCGTTGAGGGCGGCCAGCGAGGAGGCGGTGGCGGCGAGCAGCGGGAAGCCGTCGGCCATGCTGACCGTCTCGCCCGGCTCGCTGAAGTTCGGGTTGATCCGCCGGGCCAGCGGGTCGGACAGGTGGAGCAGCCGCAGCTGCGGGTCGCCGAGCTGCTCGCGGATCCACAGCTGGGCCTTGGCGTCGGCCTCGACGGCCGCGAACCGGTTGCCGAACACGTCGCCCTCGACCGCCGGCCCCTCGGGGGCCGGCACCCGCAGCGACCGCCCGTCCGGCGCGGTGAGCAGCAGCGAGCCGTCCGCGGCCGGCTCGGGCCGGATCTGACCCATCGTCGGCAGGTCCCGCTGGGTGAGCGCCCTGCCGTCCGGGCGGGCCACCATCCAGCGCCGGTCGCCGCGCAGGCCCCAGGGCTCCACGACGGCCTCGCGCGGGCTCAGGCGGTACATCGACTTGACGGGATATCGGTGCAGTGCGTCGAGCAGCGGCATGCCACCATCCTGCCAGGGCGGGCGCCCTGAACCCCCGTCGGGTTCGCGCCCGGATGTGCGCGGACCGCCCGGTGGCCCTTTCGGCACACCGGGCGGTCCGTGGATGACCGTCCCCCTCGGTCGGCTGACCGTTGCCCGATCCGGTCAGTAGACCTGCCCCGGGTAGGGCTGCTGCTGCGGTGGGTAGGGCTGCTGCTGCGGCGCGGCCGGCTGGCCGAACTGCGACTGCCCGAACTGCGGCTGGCCGAACTGGCTCTGCCCGAACTGCTGCTGCGGGGCGGGCTGTTGCGGCGGGGCCGGCTGGAAGAACTGCTGCGGCGGCATCGGCCGCACCGGGGCCATCGGCGGCTGGGCGCCGGGGGCGGCCGGGCGGAACTGGGCCGTCTGCTGGTCCCAGCCCTGCGGGGCGGCCGGCTGCGGGTAGCCGGGCGGCACCGGGCCGGCGGGAACCCGCGGGCCGGGCACGAAGCCCTGCTGCGGGTAGCCGACGGCCGGCTGGGGGGTCGGGTACCCGCCGCCGCCAGTGCCGGGACCGAGCGCCAGGCGGGCCGGCGGCAGGGCCGGCAGCAGGCTGGTCGACTCCATGGCCGAGGCGTAGGGGGACGACGGGGCCGGCGGCAGCGCGGCCGGCACGTTGATCGGCGCGATCTGGGGGACTCCGCGCTCTGCGACCAGCTTGTCGTAGATGGGCGTGCCCGACGAGAAAGACGGAGGGTAGTAGCCGACTCCGTCGTAGGAGCGGGGCGAGGTCATGGGGCATACCGTAAGCCCAGAATGCGCCCCTGAGGAGACTGGGAGGGGTGGTAGTTCGAGATGTTTACGCACTCTTCGCCAGCACAAACCTCGCCAATGCCGGTAGATCGGACATATCTTCGGCTGTTTCCGGACATTCTGCGAAGTTGCTGGAGTTTGCTGGGAGTGTGCGCCCTCCTAGTAGGGGGGCGCACAACCCGCGCACCGTCTCAGCTGTGCTGGACCGCCTGGGCGGGGAAGCCGGGCAGGCCGGCCACCTCGGAGGTGCAGAACGAGCAGCGCACCGCCGCGGCCGGGATCCGGCTCAGGCACTGCGGGCAGTCCACCTTGGCCGGCTCGGCCGTCTGCGGCTTCTCGAACCGGTCCTGAAGCCGGGTCACCGGGACCACCACGGCGAAGTAGATCACCGCCGCGACCAGCACGAAGCTGATCACCGCGTTGAGGAAGCCGCCGTACGGGAAGGTGGTCCCGGCCACCGTGAAGGTCTCCTTGGAGAAGTCGCCGACGGCGCCCGCGGCGACGCCGATCAGCGGCGTCAGGAACGCCGAGACGAACCCGGTGACGACGGCGGTGAAGGCCGCCCCGATCACGATGCCGACCGCGAGGTCGACCACGTTTCCGCGCAGCAGGAAGCTGCGGAAGCCCTTCAGCACGACTCTGACTCCAGGGGTGTGTACGGGGCGCGGGCCGCCCGCTCTGCTGCGCCATCCTGGCCAGCCGCGACCCGCCCGGTCCACCTGGCGTCACCCGTGCTGATGGTGCGCCGTACCGAAGTTGACGGACCGTCGGATGCTTCGGACACGCACGCGCCGCAGCCCCCAGGAGCCGGACGGCCGCACCCTGCCGGGCGGATCGGCTGAGCCGATCGGGGGAATGACGGGATGTCGGGTGGAGCGCCCGGTGGACCGGCTGGCACGGTGCCGGTATGACTACCGCAGCTCGCGCCGCCGCCCTCCTGCTCGCCCTCACCGGCGGCCTGGTCGCCACCCCGGCCCAGGCCGACGGCGCCTCCTACGTCCCGCTCGCCCACCCGCAGGCCGTGCACCAGCAGGGCACCCGGGAGGTGGTCGAGTTCTTCTGGTACGGCTGCCGCCACTCCCAGCTGCTGGAGCAGCCGTTGGAGGACTGGATGGCCCGCCAGCCCAAGGACGTGGTGCTGCGCCGGATCCCGGCGGTCTGGCCGGGCACCTCGGACCAGACGTCGGAGCGCGGGCACGCCCGGCTCTTCTATGCGCTGGACAAGCTCGGCGAGGTGGACCGGCTGCAGCGGGCCGTCTTCGAGGCCGTGCGCGACCAGGGCCTGGACCTGACCACCGAGTCCGGCGCCGACCAGTGGGTCGAGGGCCAGGGCGTGGACGGCGCCAAGTTCCGGGCGGCGTACGAGTCGCCGCAGGTCCAGCAGGAGGTCGACCGGGCGCCGCAGGAGATGACCCGCTACGAGGTCAACGAGCTGCCCACCGCCGTGGTGCAGGGCAGTTGGAAGGCCACGCCCACCACGGCCGGCGGGGCGGAGCGGATCCCGGGCGTGCTGGACCAGCTGATGGCCAAGGCGCAGGGGCTACCGTCTAAGTGAGTTTAGGTGGTTAGATTCGAGTCGTCAGTTCCGGACTCGAACCAAGGGGGTCGGCCACATGGCCGAGCTGCGGATACCGCACGTCCAGCACCGCTTCGCCGAGGTCGGCGGCCTGCGGATCTTCTACCGCGAGGCCGGCGACCCGGCCGCGCCCACCCTGCTCCTGCTGCACGGCTTCCCGGCCTCCTCGCACCAGTACGCGCGGCTGATCGACGCCCTCGGCGCCGACTACCACCTGGTCGCCCCCGACTACCCCGGCTTCGGGCAGAGCGCCTGCCCGAGCCCGGCGGAGTTCCGGTACGACTTCGACTCCCTGGCCGAGGTGGTCGAGGGCTTCTGCAAGGCGATCGGCCTGGACCGGTTCGCGCTCTACGCCTTCGACTTCGGCGCCCCGGTGGGCCTGCGGCTGGCCGTCCGGCACCCCGAGTGGATCACCGGGCTGGTGGTGCAGAACGGCAACGCCTACCTGGAGGGCCTGTCGCCGATGGCCCGGGAGATGACCGCCCAGCGGCCCGGCGTCCCCGGAGCGGCGGAGGCGGTGCACGCCATCCTCACCGCGGAGGTGACCCGGGGTCAGTACCTCGGCGGCACCGGACGGCCGGAACTGGTCGCCCCCGAGGGGTGGACCCTGGACCAGCACTACCTGGACCTGCCGGGACGCAAGGAGATCCAGGTCGAGCTGGCCCTGGACTACCACCGCAACCTTGAGCGCTACCCCGAGTGGCAGCAGTGGCTGCGTGAGCACCGGCCGCCGGCGCTGATCCTCTGGGGCCGCAACGACGCGTTCTTCCCCGAGCCCGGCGCCCACGCCTACCTGCGCGACCTGCCGGACGCCGAGCTGCACCTGTTCGACACCGGGCACTTCGCGCTGGAGGAGAAGCTGCCGGAGATCGCCCCGCTGGTCGCCGACTTCCTGGACCGACTGCCGGACTGACGGCGGGTCAGTAGGTGCGCCCCTTCCAGGCGGCGCCCCGGCCCCGGTAGTGCTGCACCGCCGAGTCCACCGTCATCAGCAGGTAGAGCAGTGCGGTGAACGGCAGCAGCAGCGCGGCCGGGGCCGGCCGGCCGTAGTAGCGCACCATCGGCAGGAAGCTGCCCGCCATCAGCAGCCAGGCCGCGGCCCCGGCGGCCGCCACCGGCCAGGACCCGGTGACCGCGCCCGCCAGCACGGCGAGCGGCGGCACCAGGTAGACCAGCGCCAGGCCGAGCACCGTGCCGAGCAGCAGCGCCGGGGAGTGCTTCAACTGGGCGTAGGCGCTGCGCGAGACCATCCGCCACAGCGGCCCGAGCCCGACGTACGGGCGCACGCTCAGCACCGCCAGCTCCGGATCCGGATCTGCCAGGCCGAGCCAGGTCCGCCCGCCACCGCGCTTGACCGCGCGGGCCAGTGACACGTCGTCGATCACCGCGCCGCGGATCGCCGCCACCCCGCCGGCCCGCTCCAGCGCGGTGCGCCGGACCAGCGAGCAGCCGCCGGCCGCCGCGGCGGTGCGCGAGCCGGGGCGGTTGCTCCAGCGGAACGGGTAGAGCTGGGCGAAGAAGTAGACGAAGGCCGGCACGATCAGCCGTTCCCAGCCGGTCTCGGTGCGCAGCCGGGCCATCTGGGAGACCAGGTCCAGCCGGTGCCGCTCGGCGCCGGCGACCAGCGCCGCCAGGGTGCCCGGGCCGTGCGCGATGTCGGCGTCGGTGAGTAGCAGCAGCTCGGCCTCGCCGGCCAGCTCCACGCCGTGCCGCACCGCCCACAGCTTGCCGGTCCAACCGGCCGGCAGCGGGGGCGGGGTGGCCACGGTGAGCGGCAGGCCGCCGGCCGCCGCCAGGGCGCGGGCCACCCCGGCCGTGCCGTCCGAGCTGTGGTCGTCCACCAGGATCACCCGGGCCCGCCCCGGGTACTTCTGCGCCAGCAGGCCCGGCAGGCTCAGCGGCAGCACCTCGGCCTCGTCCCGCGCCGGGACCACCACCGCCACGTCCGGCCACCTGCGCGGATCGGGGCCGGGCGGCGGGAGGCGCTGGTCGGTGCGCCAGAAGAAGCCCTGGCCGACGACCAGCCAGACCCAGGAGAGCAATGAGGCGGCGGTGATCCAGAACAGCGTCACCCCGGCAGTCTGCCGCAGCGGCGCGCGCCGGGCGGGGAGCACGGCCGGATCGGTTAGGGTCAATCACTGTGAAGATCGCACTGCTGGACTCCGGGATCGGGCTGCTCCCCGCGGCCGCGGCGCTGCGCGAGCTGCGGCCCGACGCTGATCTGGTGATCACCAACGACCCGGACGGCATGCCCTGGGGCCTGCGCACACCGGCCGATCTGACCGAGCACGCGCTGGCGTGCGCCCGCGCCGCCGCCGCCCACCGCCCCGACGCCCTGGTGGTCGCCTGCAACACCGCCTCGGTGCACGCCCTGGAGGCCCTGCGCGCCGAACTGGAGCCGCGGATCCCGGTGATCGGCACGGTGCCGGCGATCAAGCCCGCCGCCGCCGGCGGCGGCCGGGTCGCGATCTGGGCCACCCCCGCCACCACCGGCAGCCCCTACCAGCGCGGCCTGATCGCCGAGTTCGGCGGCACCGCCGAGGTCACCGAGGTGCCCTGCCCCGGCCTGGCCGACGCCGTGGAGTTCGCCGACCAGGAGGCGATGGAGCGGGCGATCGCCGCTGCCGCCGCGCTGACCCCGGCGGGGACCACGGCCCTGGTGCTGGGCTGCACCCACTACGAACTGGTGGCGGACCGGATCCGGACCGCGCTCGGCCCGACCGCGGCGCCCGACCTGGTGCAGTACGGCTCGGCCGCCGCGGTGGCGGCCCAGGCGCTGCGCCGGCTGCCGGCCGAGGTGCTGGCCCGCACCGGCTCGGGCACCCTGACGGTGCTGCAGAGCGGCCGCCCGGGCACGCTGCCCGCCCCGGCGAGCGCCTACGCCGAGGGGCGCGGGCTGCTCGCGGTGGGCGTCACCGGCTGACCGGCCGTCAGGCGCGCGCCCGTCAGAGGCCGCGCCACCGGGTGACGGCCGGGTGCAGACCGGAGAGCACCGCCTCGAAGTGGTCCCGGGGGCAGCTGGAGTCCACCGACACCCGGCTGACCCGCAGCGCCTCGCGGGGCAGCCGGCGGCTCAGCCGGTGGTCCGTCAGGAACGCGGAGCGGTAGCCGAGGTCGGCCAGCACCCGGGCGGCCCGCGGGTCGTCGCAGCCGCCGGGGTAGGCGAAGGCGGTGGGCGGCGCGCCCAGCCAGCCGCCCAGCGCCTGGTGCGCGGCGCGCAGCTCGGTGCGCACCGTCTCGTCGTCGCAGCGGCGCAGCTCGGGGCCGCCCAGGCTCTGGCTGCCGATCGCCACCCGGCCGGCCGCCAGCCGGCGCAGCTCCGGCGGGGTGAGCCGGCTGCGGCCGGGCGCCTGGACGGTGGCGCTGACCCGCAGCTCGTGCATGCTGCGCCGGCGGTCCGGGTCGGGCAGCGCGAGCAGCTGCCCCAGCCGGTCGGGCCGGGCGGACGGGCCGAGCGCCCGGGCGTAGCCGCCGTGGGCCAGCAGGAAGGCCGCCTCGTCCCGCCAGGACGGCCGGTCGGTGCCGACCAGCTCGGTCACCACGAAGGCGACCGCGGGCAGCCCACGGGCCGTCAGGGCCGGCAGCGCGTGCTCCAGCACGCTCCGGTCGGCGTCGTCGAAGGTGATCAGCACGCTGCGCGGCGGCAGCGGCCGGCCGGCCGCCACGGCCTGCTCCAGGGCGGGCAGCGAGACCGGGACCGCCACCTGGCAGAGCCGGTCCAGCTGGGCGCCGAAGGACCGCCGGTCGGTCACCCGGCGGTAGGCCAGCACGGCCAGCCGGCGGGCGGCGTGGGCCCGGAAGAGCGAGTGCGCGGGGGAGTGCCGCAGCCAGTGCACCAGCCGGTCGGCGGCCGGCAGGGGTGCGGGGGTCAGCGGCACGAGCGCCCCGCCGGGGCGGGCGGAAATCATGAGGTTCGGCGTGGTGGTGTCCGATCGCGGCACGGTGCTCCCTGCTCCCCAGGCGAGGCCGGGCTGCCCCGGCGTGAGATCCCTCGACGCAGTGCAGACCTCTGCGCCGCACGGATGGTTGTACGCGATACGGAGGACATTTCTGACCCCGCGTCAGGCCGCGCGGCCTTGGTCAGACCTTTCGCTGCCGGTAGGCCTCCTCGGCCGCCTCCACCACCGCGGCCAGGTCGCCGCCGGCCGAGGCGGTGGCCACCGCCGCCACCGCTCCCTCCACGAACGGTGCGTCGGCGAACCGCACCGGGAACGGCAGCCCGTGCTCGTCCGCCTTGGCCAGCAGGGCCAGCACCATGTGCACCGGGGCGGGCAGGTCGGCGAGCACCGCGACCCCGTGGCCCTGGTCCACCCGGCGGGCCGCGGCGGCGATCAGCAGCGCGCTGCCCAGCATCGCCTCGCCGGGGTGCCCGCCGGTGGCCGCGACGGCTGACGGGTCGTCGGTCTGGGCCATCGCCCGGGCCAGGTCGGCCGTCTCCTGGGCCAGTTCGCGGCTGTGCGAGACCAGCAGCACCCCGACCCGCCCGAGGACGGCCGAGCGCACCGGCGCCTGGCTCGGGACCCGGGCGGCGGAGGGCGCCTCCCCGATCGGGATGACGTCCGCATCCGGCCCGCCGCGCGGGGTGATCTGCGCCATCGGCTGCTCCGTTCGCTCGCCCGCTGCCCTGCCCGACCACTATCCCGAACCACGGGCGCCCGGCCCCGCCCCCGCGCCGGGAGGAGGGGCGAAACCGCACGCCAGGCCCGGGGCGGCGGATAGGCTGGCCGCTCTGACGGTCGTTCGGGAGGAGCGGTACCCAGTGGCAACCGAAACGGGCACGAGCAGCACGGCCGGGGGCGTCGAGGCGGTGCCGGCCCAGCGCAAGCCCCAGCTGGACACGTCCAAGGCCGAGTGGCTCTCCGCGAAGCAGGGCGACGGCTCGCCGGGCGACGTGCAGATCGCCTTCGTCGAGGGCTACACCGTGATGCGGGACGGGCGGTTCCCGGACGGGCCGGTGCTGGTCTTCACGCCCGAGGAGTGGCGGGCCTTCGTGCTCGGGGCGCAGGACGGGGAGTTCGACCTCACCTGAGCCGGACCCGGGCCGGGCCGCCGGGAAGGAACCGGGAAGGGCCGGGAAGAACCGGCGAGGACCGGCGAGAACCGCGAAGAAATGGCAGACGCCGTGCCGACCGCCCCCACGCGGTCGTGCACGGCGTCTGCTGTGCTGCCCGGTTCGCGACACCGGGCGTTCCTCCCGTGTTCCCCACAACCGGTCCGCGCGGACCGGCAGTCGCCGGGAGGTGGCGGCGGGGCGAAGTGCCCAGGCCGCCGGTGCCCGGGATCCGAACGCCCCCACGCGTCGGTGTCCCGGGCTCGGTCCACGGGCGCGACACAGTCGGGGAACCCGTGGACCAGGCTTTGGGTGAAAGGTGAAAAAGGGTTGAGCGGTGCTGAACGCTTGCCGTTCGGTGCAGCCGCCGCACGACGATGTGCCAGAGGGAGAAGTGGGCGCACGCCAATGCGCCACAGCAGGCCACCCCCACATGGAACAGGTCCACAGCAGCTGCCGTACATCGCGACCGTAGCCCGGACGGTTGCTCAGCGTCAACATTCGTCTCGGAGCGTGGAGCGGTACGGTTTCCGGACCAGCTTCGAACGGAGTTCGAACGTGGCCGGTCGGGTGCCCGCAGCGCGCCGACGGCCTGCCCGGTGCGGTGCGCCGGATCGGGCCACGTACCATGGCGGCATGTCTTTTCTCCGCCGACGTTCCGGCACCCCAGCGGGCCCGGACTTCGACGTGCTCGCCATGGACCCGGGTGACTGGCCCGGCCTCTTCGGGGCCGCCGTGATGACCGGCCCGGACGGCTCCTGCCAGGGGATCTTCCTGCGCTACGACCTGTTCGGCGGCCGTGGCCCGGCGATGTTCATCGGCAACCTGCCCGAGGGCTCGCCGGCCCGGGACACCCCGGACGGCGTGCCGTTCGAGGTCAGACAGCTGCTCGCCGCGCTCGAAGTCGAGGAGCCGGTGGACTTCGTCTCGGCGGAGGACTTCCCGGTCATGCTCCGGGACGACCTGCTGATCGTGAAGAAGGTCAAGGTCTCCGAGGAGCGGGTGTTCTGCGCCCAGTTCGACCGCAGCGACCAGGTCCAGGTGACCATCGCCTCCTGGGACCGGCCGATCGCGGACGACCTCTACCAGCTGCTCAAGCCGCTGCCGGCCGACCTGTTCCAGCAGGGCTGACCGCCCCGCGGCGCAGGGCGGCGCGCCGCGGCGACCGTTCGAACACTCCTTGACGTGTTCGAGCGGCCCTTCGTACAGTCACCAGCATGTCCTCCCGCCGCCCGCTGCTGACCAGGCGCAGCTACCTGGACCTGCGGCGGACCGCCAGCGCGGTCTGTCGGTAGCGCCGGCCGGCACCTCCTGTCCGGCCCGCGCTCCCGCACGCCCACCACCGCGCGGCCGCCGCAGCACCCAGGTCGCCGTCGACACCACCGGCCCCCGGAGGCAGCAGCCCATGACCACCCCCCTGCTCGACGACGCGCTCGCCAAACTGCCCCGGGTGGTGGACCTGCTGGCCGCCCGCGCCGAGGAGCACGACCGCGACGGCGCCTTCCCCTACCAGGGCGTCGAGGCGCTGCACGAGGCCGGACTGCTCACCCTCACCGTCGCCCAGCGGCACGGCGGCGCGGGCGCGGGCCTGGCCGACACCGTCCGGGTGCTGGCCGAACTCGGGCGCGGCGACGCCTCGGTGGCCCTGCTCGCGGCCGGCACCCTGCTCCAGCACGCCGAACAGGCCGGCGCCGGCGGCTGGCCGGCCGCGCTCTACCGCCGACTGCTCACCGAGTCCCGGCGCGGCCCGGCCCTGGTCGCCGCGCTGGACGCCACCGCCGAACCGCTGGTGGCCCGCCGCGGTCCGCAGGGCTGGCGGCTGAGCGGACTGCTCACCGGCTGCCCGGGTGCCGAGGCGCTGGCCTGGCTCGCCGTGCGGGTGCGCACCGACGAGGCCGTGCCGCGGGCCGGCACCTTCCTGGTCCGGGCGGAGAGCGCGGGGATGGAGGTCGAGCCGGTCTGGGACCAGCTCGGACTGCGCGCCAGCGCCTGCCACGACCTGCGGTTCGCCGAGGTGGCCGTGCCGGCCGAACTCGCGGTCGGGCTGCGGCCGCTGGACGCCGCCCCCGGGGCGGGCGCCGTGCTGGCCGCCGGCTGGCGGGACCTGGCGCTGGCCGCCGTGCAGCTGGGTGTCGGCCGGGCGGCGCGGGACTGGCTGGCCGCCCGCCCGCAGGCGCTGGCGGACCATCAGCAGGCCGCGCTGGGCGAGCTGGAGACCGCGCTGATCGGGGTCGAGGAACTGCTGGCCGGGCTGGCCGGGCGGATCGACGCGGGCGACCGGGCGGCCCTGGAGCGGACGGGTGCGGCCCACCTGCTCGCCACCCGGGCGGTGCTGGGGGCGGTGCAGGGCGCCGTCGAGCTGGCCGGCGGGCCCGGGCTGAGCCGCCGTCACCCGCTGGAGCGCCACCTGCGCGACGCGCTCAGCGGCCGGCCGCACGGGCGCCCCGCCCAGGCGGTGCTGGCGGCCGCCGGCCGCGCCGCGCTGGGCCGCGCGGGCCGGCGCTCCTGAGGGCTTTCCTGACGGGTGTCCTGACGGCCGCTCAGGCGGCGGGCGGCGCCGGGGCGGCTCAGCGGGTGCCGACCGCGGCCCGGACGGCGCGGCGGGCCAGCGCGGCGTCGTCGTAGAGCCGACGGATCATCAGGCGCTGCTCCTCGCCGGCCCCCGGCACGTCGTAGAGCCGCAGCTCGCGCATCAGCACCAGGGTCAGGTTGACCAGGAAGGCGTCCCGGGCCATGGTGCCGCCGACCTGGGCCAGCTGGCTGATCTGCCGCCGGGCCGCGGTGTCCCCGGAGAGCACGCTCCACAGCACCGCCAGGTCGTAGCCCGGCAGGTACCAGCCGGCCTGCTCCCAGTCCAGCAGCACCGGGCCGGAGGGGGCCAGCATGATGTTGCCGAGCAGCGCGTCGCCGTGGCACAGCTGCCAGCCGGTGTGCTGGAGCCCGTGCAGCAGCTGGCGCAGGTCGCCAGCGTCCCGGTCGGTCAGCTGGCCGACCGAGTGGTAGCGGCCGATCTCGAACTGGTAGTCGAGCGGCTGCTGGAAGACGTCGGTCGGCGGGCGCCAGAGGTTGAGCGAGCGCACCGAGCCGAGGATCGCCCGCACCTCGCCCGGGGTCGGCGCGTTGGCCGGGTGCCGCTCGGTGGCCGCGATCCGGCCCGGGATCCGCTCGATCACCAGCACGCAGCGGTCGTGGTCGGCGGCGACCAGCCGGGGCATCCGGACCGGCGGGCGGTGCCGCACGAAGGCCCGGTAGACCGACACCTCGCGGCGGAACCGCTCCACCAGCACGGCCCGGCTCTCGCCCTGCACGGCCTGCGGGGAGAGGCACTTGGCGACCACGGGGGTGCGGCCGATCAGGCCGGTGATCAGGATGTGCGCCGCGTCCTCGCGCAGCACCTGACGGGCGGAGAACGCCGGACATATCCGGGTGATGTGGGCCAGCGCGGCGCGCACCGCCGGGGCGGCCAGGGCGGTGTTGTCCACCCGGCTCCAGCCCTCGGACACGGGGGCGGCCTGGGGCGTGCGGGGGCGCAGCAGGCGCTCGCCGGGGCGCGGGAGGAACCCGGGTGCCTCGATGCGCCCGGCGGGGCGGGCGGGCAGGGCAGGCTTCGGCCCGGGCCGGCGGACCGTCCCGGTGGACGGCGGCCGTTGCGCGGTGCCGATCCGGGACGCGGTGGGGGAAGTCGCAGAGGAGTACATGAGGGGGCGGGAGTCCCTTCCTTGCCGACGGCATATGTCAGCCAAGGCGGCGGCCCTGGCACGGTGAGTGCTGTGGGGGGCGTCGGAACCACGGGGGCGTGCTCCGGCGCACCAGGGGTGCGGCTCGGTGCGCCCGTCGGCCGTCGGTGGGTGGCCGGCCGGCGGGCGCACCGGGGGACCCGCCTGGTACCGACCCCGGCCGAACTGACCGAACAGCGCATCCTGGGGAAATGCGCCGGTCGGACCGGTCGGCCGGGCTCGGCGCCAGGCGCGCCACCCCGGTTCGCCACCCCCTGCCCGCATCGTCCGGTCCGGCGGCGACGACCCCCCGGATGCCCGGGAGGCCGGTCCCCACCGGGTCGGACGGCCCGGGGTGAGGTGGCGCATCTCTACCTGACACCCCGGCGGGTCTGGCTCGCCAGTTGGCGCACCCTGGCGAACCCTGGCGAATGCTCGCTTGGCATGTGACAGGTCGTTAGGCTCGAACACAGCCGAGGACCCTGGGGGCTTGAGAGTGAACAAGGAACCCAACACCAGACTCGCGGACCTGTTCGCCCTGACCGGTTGGTCGAAGGGCGAGCTGGCCCGGCTGGTCAACCGGCGCGGTGCGGCGATCGGGCAGCAGCAGCTGTCCACCGACACCTCGCGGGTGCGGCGCTGGATCGAGCACGGGGAGGTCCCGCGCGATCCGGTGCCGATGCTGTTGGCAGCCGTGTTCACCGAGCGGCTCGGCCGTGTCGTCTCCATCGAGGACCTCGGCCTGGTCCGGCACCGGCGGGCGACGCCGGCCCCCGCGCAGGGGGCGGCGCCCCCCGAACCGGAGCGGACGGCGGAGATCCTCACCGACTTCACCGGGATGGATCTCATGCTCAACCGACGCGGACAGGCCGACCAGGGCCCGGCACTGCCGGGCACGGCCGTCATCCCCGACTCCCTCTACTCCTGGCTGTCCGGCGCGGACGTGGCCGTGGCCGCGGCCCGCCCCGGCCCCCGGCAGCTGATCACCGGCAGCGCCGCCCGCCCGATCGTCGACGTCTACGAACCCGGCCCGGTCGGCCCGCAGGAGGTCGAGGCGCTGGAGCGGTCCTTCGAGGTGTTCCGGTCCTGGGACGCCTCCCGGGGCGGCGGGCTGCAGCGCAAGGCGGTGATCGGCCAACTCAACGAGGTCGGCGGCCTGCTGACCCACCGTCATCCGCCCGAGCTGGCCCGCCGGCTCTGGCTGGTGGCGGCCAACCTGGCGGTGCTGGCCGGCTGGATGTCGCACGACGTCGGCCTGGAGAGCACCGCCCAGCGGTACTTCGTGATCGCCGCCCAGGCGGCCAGGGAGGCCGGCGACCGGCCGCGGGCCGGCGAGGCGATCTCCCGCACCGCCCGGCAACTGCTGCACCACGGCCGGGGCGCGGAGGCGCTGGAGCTGATGCGGCTGGCCCGGGCCGGCGCGGGGGACGCGATGGCGCCGCGCGCCCGGGCGATGCTCAACACCGTGGAGGCCTGGGCGCAGGCCACGGTGGGGGACCGGGAGGAGGTGGCGCGGCTGCTCGGCGAGGCGGAGGAGCTCTACGCGCGCGACGGCGGGGAGCCGCAGCCGGCCTGGATGGCGACCTTCGACGAGGCCGAGCTGCACGGCATGCAGTTCCTGGTCTACCGCACGCTGGCCGAGCGGGACCCGGGCGCGGTGCGGCCGGCCCTGGCGCACGCGGCGGCGGCGATGGCGCAGCGGGCCCGGCGGGGCCACGAGCGCTCCACGCTGCTCGACATGGTGACGCTCGCCTCGGTGCACTGGATCGACGGCGAACCGGAGGCGGCGGTGGAGCAGGCCCGGGCGGCGCTGGCGAAGATCGGCTACACCTCCTCGCACCGCACCTGGGACCGGCTGCGCCAGATGTACCGGCTCTCCGACCGGTACGCGGGGGAGCCGGCGGTGGCCGAGCTGCGGGCCCAGATCAGGGCGGCGGTGCCGCCGCCCCGGCGGGCCTGAGCGAGCTCAGCGGCTGATCAGAGGTTGTCGACGCTCGCGGTGTGCACCTGGTCCCAGGCCTCCTGGACGTAGCGCTCGCGCTCGACCAGGGTCAGGGCCGGGAAGTACTCCTTCAGGCGCTCGACGACCTGCTGCTCGGGCTCGTGGCACTCGTGCAGCAGGAACGCGGCCTTGTGCAGGATCTGCTTGTCCATGGAACGGTCCTCCCTCGTTGCAGGTCCGCCCTGTGCCGACGCTGCGGCCGACAGCATAAGCCGACGGGGAGGCCGGACGGACGAAAGGGCTCCGGTGGGGTTCGTCACGGCGCGCGGCGGCGCCGCCGGGGCCCGGGTTCAGCGCGGGCTGAGCACCAGCCGCAGCGAGACCACCTGGCCGTCCGGGCCGCGGCGGGCCCGGCCGGCGCAGTGCACCGGGGACTGGCCGGGGCCGCGGTCCACCCGCACCACGCCCTCCACCGGACGGCCGTGCACCAGCGCCTCGGTGACCATCCGTCGGAGCACCGGGCGGTCCTGCGGGACCAGCTGCGCGGGCAGCTGGTCCAGGGTGAGCGGGCCGAGTCCGGGGTCGCGGGCGAGCAGCGGGTAGGCGGCCGGGGACCACTGGACGGTGTCCCGCAGCAGGTCCCACTCGACGGCCGCGCCCCAGCCCTGGAGCGCGGGGTCCGGGGCCGTCGCGGTGCCGGGCAGCGAGTGACTCATCGGCCGTCCCGTCGGTGGGGGTCTGGACGCGTGCTTGTGAGACGACTGTCGCACAACCTCACGCAGGGTGTGGAGAGAATGACAGATTTCGTCGGTACTTTTCACTGGCATATGCCAGAAGCCGGTTCGGGAGGCGCTCGGCGGCACTGCGTGCATCACCGGCGGGCAGGCGGTAACCTACGGTGATTCCGGCGCCCGGGCGCCCGCACCACCTGACCACCAGACCCCCGGCGACGGAAATCCCGTTGCCACGACGATCGCCGCAACGGATGCTGACCTCATGTTCGAGCCCGTGATAGCCCCCAGTGCCAGCCTCCTCGGCCTACTGCAAAGAGGACGCGGCGACGGGCAGCTGCATGCGCTCGCAGCCGACCGCGACGAAGCCATCGCAGCCCTGGAGGAGTGCGTCACCAGCGATCCGCGCAGTGACTGGCAGGTTGAGAACCGCTCCCTCTACTACGCGCGGGTCTACATGGACCTGGAGGCGCCGCTGGTCGGCATCGAGCGGCATCTGACCCATCCCGACGACCTGATCGACACCGACGACCGGCGCACCGGCCTGTCCCTCTCCGTCCTCGGCCACCTGGCCGGCTACGGGCGGCGGGACGCGCTGCTGCTGCTGCGCGAGTACACCGCGACCGGCGCCAACTGGGCGTGGGCGCTGGACGAACTGGCGCTGCGCGACGAGGACGCGGCGCTGCTCGCGCTGGCCCCCGCCGTGCTGGCCCGGTTCCCCGAGGACGAGCGCGGCGAGGCCGCGCTGCGCGCCGCGATCCGCGCCGCCTACGAACCCCGGCCCTGGAGCCTGTGGGCCGCGCACCACCCGAGGGTGGCGGCCGCGAGCGAGCAGTCGCCCTTCGACCTGTGGCAGCGCCAGTTCCAGCGCCCGGCCGTGACCCCGGGCTGGAGCGTGGCCGACGTGCTCGCCTGGGCCGAGCAGGCCGACGGCACCGAACCCGGCGCGGTGGAGCGCCGGGCCGCCGCCGCGGCCCGCTGCCTGGCCGCCGTCGCCCGCCCCGAGGACCGGCAGACCCTGCTGGACGCCGCCCGGGACGGGGCCGAGGGCCCGCGCCGGGCCGCCCTGCGCCACCTGGCCGACCAGGACGACCCGGGTCTGCCGGGGCTGGTCGAGGCCGCCGCGGCCGACGCCGACCCGGCCGCGGTCCGGGCCGCGCTGGACACCGTGGCCCGACTGCGCGGGGCCCGCGCGCTGGCCGCCGCCCGCCGCTGGGCCGACCCGGCCACCGGCGGCGCGGACAGCGCGCTCGGCGAGGCCGCCGCGCTGCTGCTGGCCGACATCGGCGAGCCGTGCGACGCGCCCGTGGTGGTGGCCGGCCTGCGGCGCTGGCTGCAGGAGCACGGGGTGCGGGGAGCCGCGCTGGGCGGACTGGTGGACGGTTCGGGGCGGCTGGCCGCCGCCGACGCCGTGCCGATGCTCCGTCACATCTACGGCGAGTCAGCCTCCTCCGACCTGCGCGGGCGGGCCGCCCGCGCGCTGGCCGCCACCGACCGCCACTTCGGCTCCGGGCCGGCCGTCGAGTGCCTGTGGGACTGCGAGGAGAGCACCCGCGAACTCGCCGCCCGGCACGTGAAGACCACCGGCGACGCCCGGGTGCTGGAGCGCCTGCGCCGGCTCGCCGCCGACCCGGCCGAGGAGGCCGAGGTGCACGCCGCCGTGCGCGGCCGGCTCACCTCCCGGGAGCGGTAGCTCCCCACTCCACTGCACGGTGCCCCCGACCGACTCCTTCGATCACAGGAGCCGGTCGGGGGCACCGTCGTGTCAGGCGGCGGGCAGCACGTCGGCGACGGCGCAGGCGATGTTGTCCGGTCCGCCGGCCCGGTTGGCCAGCTCGACCAGCTGCTCGACCGCCCGGTCCGGGTCGGCGACGGTGCTGAGCACGGTGTGCAGGTGGGCCTCGGGGACCACCCTGCTCAGGCCGTCCGAGCAGAGCAGGTAGCGGTCGCCGGACCGGGCGGTGAGCAGGCTGAGGTCCGGGCTCCCGGGGGTGCCGCCGGTGAGGGCGCGGATCAGCAGGGTGCGCTGCGGGTGCGAGGCCGCCTCCTCGGCGGTCAGCCGGCCCTCGTCCACCAGCGACTGGACCCAGGTGTGGTCGTGGGTGATCCGGAACAGCTCGCCCTCCCGGAGCAGGTAGGCCCGGGAGTCACCGATGTGCACCAGGGCCAGCTGGTCGCCGTGGGCCAGCAGCGCGGTGAGCGTGGTGCCCATGTCCTCGGGCGTGTCGGCGACGGACTCGCGCACCGCCCGGTCCAGTGCGGTCAGCAGCCCGCCCGGGCCGATCGCCGCCGGGTCCACCGCCCGCAGCGCGGCGATCGCGGCGCTGCCGGCGGCCGGGCTGCCGAAGCCGTCGGCGACCGCGAGCAGGCCGGCGTCGGCGTAGGCGTGGTCGTCGTTGCGCTCGCGCACCAGCCCGAGGTCGGAGCGGGCGGCGCAGCGCAGGGTCAGGGCCTCGGCCAGCACGGGTGGCCTTCCTCGCAGGTGGTCGGTGAGGAGGGTGACCAGCTCCTGGCGGGCCGCGGTCTCGGCGAGCACCTGGTGCCAATGGGCCGTCAGCTCGTCCGCCGCCTGAGCAGGCGTCAGCTCGACCAGGTGGCGGATCCGGGCCAGCGGCACGCCGATCCGCCGCAGGTGGGCGACCAGCCGGGCGCGCTCCAGCTGCTCGGGCCGGTAGTAGCGGTAGCCGGAGAGCGGGTCCACCCGGTCCGGGCGCAGCAGGTCCAGCTCGTCGTAGAGCCGCAGCGCCTTCGGCGAGAGCCCGCAGGCCCGGGCGAACGCCCCGATGGTCAGCCGCTCCACGGTCAGCGGCCCGCCGGGACGAACCGCACCGGGGTGCCGGGGCGGGCCTGGGCGGCGGCGGGCAGGTCGGCGGCGGGGACCACGCCGAGCACCGGGTAGCCGCCGGTGGTGGGGTGGTCGGCGAGGAAGACCACCGGGCGTCCGTCCGGCGGCACCTGGACGGCGCCGAGCACCATGCCCTCGCTCTCCAGCTCGCCGTGCTGACGCCGGATCAGCGCCGGACCCTCGGTGCGCAGGCCGATCCGGTTGCTCGCGGCGGCCACCCGGTATCCGGCCCGGGCCAGCGCGGCCAGGGTGCCCGGCAGGAACCAGTCGGCGCGCGGCCCCGGCAGCAGCCGCAGCACCAGCTCGGCGGGCGGCGCGGGCAGCGGCACCAGCGCGGCGGCGGGCGCCCCGCACTCCCGGCCGACCGGCAGCCGCTCGCCGCCGCGCAGCGGGGCGGGCCCGAGGCCGGCGAGCAGGTCGGCCGAGCGGCTGCCCAGCACCGGCGGGACCGCGATGCCGCCGCGCACCGCCAGGTAGCCGCGGACCCCCGAGTCGGCCGGGCCGACGTCCAGCGTCGCGCCCTCGGGCAGCAGCACGGCCGCGCCCCAGGCGGCGGGGCGGCCGTCGACCCGCACGGGCGCGGGGGCGCCGGCCACCGCGAGCAGCAGCGGGCCGCCGAGCGCCGTCACCGCGACCCCGCCCAGCGTGGTCTCCAGCACGGCGGCCCCGGCGGCGTTGCCGACCAGCCGGTTCGCGGCCCGCCGGGCGGGCTCGTCCAGCGCCCCGCCGCGCGGCACCCCGAGGTGGGCGACGCCGCGCCGGCCGGCGTCCTGCACGGTGGTCAGCGGCCCGGCCCGGGTGATCAGCAGCTCAGGCATCAGGACCCCCCTGGATCGGCGTGAACCGGACCCGCACGCCCGGCGCGAGCAGGGCGGCCGGCTCCCGGTCGGTGTCCCACAGCGGCACGGCGGTGCGCCCGAGCAGCTGCCAGCCGCCGGGGGAGGCACCCGGGTAGACCCCGGTGTAGCGGCCCGCGACCGCCACCGAGCCGGCCGGCACGGCCGGCCGCGGGGTGGCCCGGCGCGGCACGGCGAGCTCGGTCGGCAGGCCCGTCAGGTAGGCGAAGCCCGGGGCGAAGCCGCAGAACGCCACCCGGTGCTCCAGCGAGCTGTGCCGGCGGACCACCTCGGCGACGGTGACGCCCCAGAGCGCGGCCACCTCGGGCAGGTCCGGCCCGTCGTACACGGTGGGCAGGTCCACCAGCGGGCCGTCGGCGGCGGCCACGGCGGCCACCGTCCAGTCCGCGAGCCGGCGGGCCAGCGCGGCCGGCTCGGCCACCCCGTCCAGCAGCACGGTGCGGGCGGCCGGGACGATCTCGGTGAGCTCGCCCAGGGTGCCGGCGGCCCGGGCGGCCAGCAGCCGGTCGTAGAGCGCGGCGACCCGTTCCGGGCCGGCCACCTCCAGCAGCAGCGCGCCCTCGCCGACCCGACGGACCGTCAGACCGTCGCCCATCAGGTGAACGCCTCCACCCGCACGCCGGCCGAGGCCAGCGCCCCGCGCACCCGCCAGGCCAGCTGGGCGGCCCCCGGGGTGTCGCCGTGCACGCACAGCGAGCGGGCGTCCACCGCGACCGGCTCGCCGCCGAGCGCGGTGACCAGCCCGTCCTTGGCCATGCCTACCGCGCGGGCGATCACCGCCTCCGGGTCGTGCACCACGGCGCCGGCCTCCCGGCGCGGCACCAGGGTGCCGGCCCGGGTGTAGGCGCGGTCGGCGAAGGCCTCGGTGACCACCGGCAGCCCGACCCCCTCGGCGACCTGGAGCAGTCGGGAGCCCGGCAGGCCGAGCACCGGCAGCGGCCCGTCGCAGACCGCGCCGGCCCGCAGCACCCCGGCCACCACCGCCTCGGCCTGCTCGCCGTCGGCCACCACCCGGTTGTAGAGCGCGCCGTGCGGTTTGACGTAGCTGACCCGGGAGCCGGCCGCCCGGGCGAAGACCTGGAGCGCGCCGATCTGGTAGGCGATCTCGTCGGCCAGCTCCTCCGGCGGCACGTCCATCGCGCGGCGGCCGAAGCCGGCCAGGTCGCGGTAGGAGACCTGGGCGCCGATCCGCACCCCGCGCTCGGCGGCCAGCGCGCAGACCCGGCGCATCGTGGAGGGGTCGCCCGCGTGGAAGCCGCAGGCCACGTTGGCGCTGGTGACCACCGACAGCAGGGCTTCGTCGTCGGTCAGCGTCCAGCGTCCGAACCCCTCGCCGAGGTCCGCGTTGAGATCGATCACCGAACCGGTCACGGCCGACTGCCTCCCAGAGCTGATGCTGCGGATCGCCTGAGGGGATGGTAGGGCTTCCGTCCGCCGGCGGACCGCCGCGGCCACCCCCTTGGCGGACCGTCAGGCCGGCGCCGCGGTGCGGCCGGCCGATCCGGGGGTGCTCACCGCGGGGTCGGCGAGGCGCCGGATGCCGCGCAGCACGATCAGCAGCGGGACGGCGCCGACCACGCCGAAGGACATGTCGACGCACTGCCAGAAGAAGGGGATCCCGCGCAGTGGTCCGCAGACCAGCGCGAGCGGCAGGATCCCGGCACAGGCGGCCAGTGCCCAGCGCACCACGAAGACGTTGCGCACCGGATCGCGCAGCGGACCCCAGAACGCGCCGGCGATCACCAGGTGGGCGAAGGCGAGCCAGTCGGTGCCGTAGGCGAGGAAGGGGTAGCTCGCGTCGGTCTCGGTGAGCCCGGTGTGCACCCGCTCCAGCCAGCCGAGCAGCCCGCCGGGCACCGGCAGCCGGTGGGCTGCGGTGAGCGCCCAGCCGGTCTCGGTGCCGAGCGGGAAGGCGGTCAGCCCGCTCAGCACCAGGCAGACGATGAAGATCCACAGCCAGCGGCGCACCCGGCGCAGCTCGGTCTCGGTACCGCGCATCGCGGCCCCCTCCCTCGATCGGTCGGCCCGACTCTAGACGCATTTTTGAACGCGTTCAACTTCCCTTCCGTCGCTGGACGAAGCGGACAAGTGGCCCCGTTTCGGACCTGTCCCCGGCTGGCCCTAGGCTTGTCCCCCGTGACCGTCATCGCCGACCAGCCAGCCGAGCCCGCGCTGCGGCCGTCCGCCCCGGCCGCCGCCCGCCCCGCGCCGGGCCCGGCGGCCGACGAGGGGCTGGCCCGCCGCCTCAAGGCGCTGGCCTGCACCGCCCCGCTGCACGACCTGGACAACCGCAAGGTGAACCTGGCCGGCGAGTACGGCGGCTACGCGATGGCCGAGGTCGGGCTCTCCGCCATCGACCTGGTCACCCTCAACATGGACTTCGACACCGGCGCCGACCGGGAGATAGTGCTCGGCCGGATGCTGCCCCGGGTCGCCGCCCAGCACCCCGAGCGCCCGAGCGGCGAGCACCAGCGGGTGGCCCGCTGGGTGCTCGACTCGCTGATCAACGTCGGCAGCGTGGACCGCGGCTTCCGCGCCGTCTACGGCACCTTCGGCGCCGACGGCGGCTACCTGCGCCGCGACTACGACTTCAAGCTGATCGAGGAGGTGCCGGGCCCCGACGGCGGCGTCTACCTGCGCACCACCGACGAGGCCGTCAACGTGCTGGTCGGCGCGCTGGACACCGACGTCACCTCGGCCCAGATCGCCGCCGAGGTCAAGCTGGAGGTGCTGATCCGCCGCGGCCGCCTCGCCGACGCCCAACTGGCCGCCGAACAGGCCCGCTACCGCACCGTCCAGTACGCCGAGACGCTGCGCCGCGCCCTGGAGGCCACCCGGCGCAACGTCCGCGCGGTGGACTGGATGCAGGCCGTGCCCGACCTGATCGACGAGGCGCTGGAGCACATCGCCGACCGCTACCGGCACGAGAACGCCATCCTCACCAACATCCGCAAGGCCCGCGACGAGGCCGAGGGCGCCGACCACAAGCGCCAGGCCGCCGAGCTGGTGGACATCGTCAAGGACTGCATCCGCCGGCACACCCAGCTGCAGACCCGGCTGCTGGAGGCCGGGCCGCTGTTCCGCGCCGAGCAGGACCGGCAGGCCTTCGCCGCGCCGGCCGCCCGGGCCGGCATCGACCTCTACGGCCAGCTGCTCGCCCCGGTGCTGGGACTGCCGGTGGAGCAGGCGATCCGCCCCACCGACGCGTTCTTCGCCAACGGCGCCGGCCTGCGCAGCCCGTCCGCCGTCCGGCTCGGCGACCTGGTGGAGCTGCTGCTCACCCCGCCGGTGGAGCGCGAGCACCTGGGCGTCGAACTGCCCGACCCCGACCTGGTCGCCACCCCGGACGACAGCCGGTTCTCCGAGGCCCAGCTGGAGTCCGCGCTGCAACTGCTCGACCTGCCCGCCGACGCGCCCCGCCGGCTCTCCGGCCTGCTCGCCGAGGCCCGCCGGCGCGACCCGGAACTGCCGCACCTGGTCGCCCTGCTGGCCGTGCACGCGGCCAGCCCGCCGGTCGGCACCGCCTACCGGCAGGGCGAGCAGCGGCTGCTCTTCGCGGTGGACGACGGCACCCGGTTGCAGGACCCGGAGTACGGCGGCGCCGACCTGATCCTCGGCAGCGCCCTGCTGGACGCCGCCGGCATGGCGTCCGACCGGCAGGACGCGCAGTGACGAACACCCAGCTAGGAGCGGCATCCATGACCAGCCCCCAGGACGGCGCCGAGGCGGCACCGCTGACGCCCAGTGACGTCGCCGACGGCGCCCGGCTGGTCTCCTTCGGCCTGCAGGCCAAGCTGCTGCCGGCCCGCGACGCCGAGTACACCGAGCTGGTCCGCCGCTACCGGGAGGACCCGGCGTTCGCCCGGCTCGCGGACGCCGTCGCGACCGGCCTCGGCCTGGTGGTGCTGGAGGTCTCGCCGCGGGCCGGCATGGCGCTGGCCGGCGCCGAGGACTCGGTCTTCGCGGTCCGGATGGGCGACTACTCGCGCCGCGCCGCCTCCGAGGCCACCGACCGGTTCCTGCACGGCCTGGCCCACCTGGCGGTCGCCGCGCTCGCCTTCCCGCGCCCCGAGGACCTGGCGGACGACGGCTACCTGGGCCGGATCACCGTCAACGGCGTGGACGCCTTCGTCCGCCAGGCCTGCCGCCGGCTGGAGGAGCGGGCCGAGGCGGACGGCGCCAACACCGACCCGGCCAGCGACGCCCCGGGCCTGGAGGCCGCCTGGCGGGTCTGGGCCCGCCGCTCCACCACCGGCGCCACCAAGGACGCCCGGCGCCTCGCCGGCTCGACCATCGGCATCACCGGCAAGGCGGTGGCGTTCCTGGTCGACTCCGGCTTCCTGCAGAAGGCCTCGGACGACGCCGGCGGCACCTACCGCACCACCGCCCGCTACCAGCTCCAGGTCCGCGACCTGGCCGGCAGCGCCGCGATGGCCGAGCTGCTGGAGCTCGGTGTGGTGCCGGTCAGCGACGGCAGCGCCAGCCTGCTGCCCGCCGACCACAGCGAGGAGCTGGTGGCGGACGCCGGTCTGCCGTTCCACTCGCTCTGACCCCCCGTCATCCGAGACCTCCCCGCCATCCGACCACTCGTCATCTGATCATTCGTTAGGCAGCACATGTACGAGCTCAACCGGATCCGCCTCTACTCCATCGGTCCGGCCGGTGCGCGCTACGCCGACACCGTGCTCGACCTGCGGGACGTGGGCGAGCCGGTGGCCAACCCGGCGCCCCGCCAGCTGGGCATGTTCGGCGAGGAGCCGGAGGGCCCGCAGCGCCGCCCGGCCCCGGCCGGCGTGCTCTTCCTGGAGAACGGCGGCGGCAAGTCGGTCCTGCTCAAGCTGATCTTCTCGGTGATGCTGCCCGGCCACCGCAACACCCTGGGCGGCGCCAGCTCCGGCGTGCTGCGCAAGTTCCTGCTGGCCGACGACTGCGGGCACGTGGCGCTGGAGTGGCAGCACACCGTGACCGGCGAGCTGATCGTGGTCGGCAAGGTCAGCGAGTGGCGCGGCCGGCAGGTCTCCTCCGACCCGCGCAAGTTCGCCGAGGCCTGGTACTCCTTCCGCCCCGGCCCCGGCCTGACCCTGGACGCGCTGCCGGTCGCCGAGCGGGCCAACCTGGGCGACCCGAACGCCCGCGCCCGCGGCCGCCGCCGCACCATGAAGGGCTTCCGGGACGCGATGACCGAGGCCGCCAAGGCCTCCCCCCACCTCGACCTGACCTTCGAGGACGGCCACGACCGGTGGACCGAGCACCTGAACGAACTCGGCCTCGACCCCGAACTGTTCCGCTACCAGCGCGAGATGAACGCCGACGAGGGCGAGGCCGCCGGCCTCTTCGCCGTCAAGCACGACGCCGACTTCACCGACCTGCTGCTGCGCGCCGTCACCGACACCCGCGACACCGACGGCCTGGCCGACCTGGTGCACGGCTTCGCCGCCAAGCTCGGCCGGCGCGCCGAGCTCACCGCCGAACGCGACTTCACCGCCGGCTCGCTGGACCTGCTGGAACGGATCGTGCAGGCCACCGCCGCCCGCGAGAGCGTCCGCGAGGCGCACCGCGGCGCCGAGCGGCGCACCCGCCGGCTGGCCCAGGCACTGGCCGCCCGGGCCGGCGCCGAGCGCGGGCGGGCCCAGGACCTGGCGATCGAGGTGGCCGCCGCCGCCTCGGCCGTCACCGCCGCCGAGGCCGACCGCACCCGGCACTCGCTGATCACCGCCGAGCTGACCCACCGTCACGCCACCCTCTCGCTGGCCGCCGCCACCACCGAGGCGGCCGGCCTGCGCCGCGAACTGCTGGACGCCCGCACCCTGCACTCCGCCTGGCAGGCCGCCGAGGCGGTGCTGCGCCACCGCGCCGCCGCCGACCGGGCGGCCCGGGTGGCCGTCGCGATCCGCGAGGCCGAGCTGGACGCCGCACCCGCGCTGGCCGCCCGGGCGCAGGCCGCCGGCGCGCTCGCGCAGGCCCTGGAGGCCGCCGCCGGCACCGCCGAGGAGCGCGCCGAGACCGAGGAGGAGCGGGCCGCCGGGCTGCAGCAGGACGGCGCCAAGGTGCAGGCCGACGGCCTGGCCGCCGCCACCGCAGGCCAGAAGGCCCGCTCCGAGGCCGAGCACCTGCGCCAGCGGCTGACCGAGGTGGAGCAGGAGCTCCAGGCCGCCGTCGCGGCCGGCTGGATCGACCCGACCGAAGACCCGGACCCGGCCCGCGCCGCGCTGCACGCCGCCGACTCCGAGCAGGCCGCCACCGCCGGCCTGGAGCAGGCGCGGGCCGCCGCCGAGCAGGCCACCGCCCGCGCCCGGGAGGCCGCCGCCGCCGAGGGCCGCGCCGAACTCGCCGCCGCCCGCGCCGCCGACGCCCGGGGCGCCGCCCAGCGGGCGCTGGCCGCCGAGCAGCGCACCGCCGCGCAGCTGGCCGGCGAGGACCGGCTGGCCGAGCTGCTGGGGCTGGCCTCGTACCACTCCCAGGACGACGAGGCCGATCGGTTGACCCCGGTGGTGCTGGACCGGGCCGCCGAGGACCTGGCCGAGCTGCTGGACACCGCCGTCGCCAGCGCCGAGCGCACCCTGTTCGAGCTGCGCACCGCCGCCGCCGACGACTCCCGGATCCTGGCCGCGCTCGGCGACGGCGGACTGCTGCCGCCCGGCCCCGACGTGCTCGCCACCGTCGAGTACCTGGGCGAGCACGGCATCCCCGCGCTGCCCGGCTGGCGCTACCTCGCGCAGTCCGTCGACCCGCAGGAGCACGAGCGGATCCTGGCCGCCCGCCCCGAGCTGGTCGACGGCGTGGTGGTCACCGACCCGACCTCGCTGGAGCGGGCCCGCGAGGTGCTCCAGGCCGCCGCGCTGCTGCCGCGCTCCACCGTCGCCGTCGGCGCGGCCGCCGCGCTGATCGCGCCGATCACCGACGAGCCGGCCTTCTTCCTGGTGCCGCCGAACCCCGCCATGCACGACGAGTCCGCCGCCGACCAGGAGCGCCGCGAGCTGCGCACCCGGGCCGGCGCCCGGGACGAGCACATCCGCGAACTGGCCGCCCGGCTCGGCGGCGACCGCGCGCTGGCCGCCCGGCTCGCCTCCTGGCAGTCCAGCTGCCCGCCCGGCACCCTGGCCGAACTGGCCGACGCGGCGTCAGCAGCCGCGGAGCAGGCCGAGATCGCCGCCGCCCAGCTGGCCGCCGCCCGCGCCGAGCACACCGAGGCCGAGGAGGAGCGGGCCGCCGCCGCGGCCGTCTACGAGGAGCGCCGGGAGGCCGCCCAGCAGACCCGCCGCCGGGCCGACGCGCTGGCCGGCCTCGCCTTCCGGCTGCGCGAGCGCCCGGCCTGGCACCGCTCGCTGCGCGAGCTGGCCGAGGACGCGGTGGAGTGCGAGCGCCGCCAGGCCGCCTGCGCCGAGCGGGCCCGGGCCTGCGACGAGGACCGCCGGGCCGCCCAGCGCGCCGCCGACGACGCCCGCCGCACCGCCCGCACCCTGCGCGCCGAGCGGGCCGAGCTCTCCGGCGCCGTCGCGCTGACCGACGAGCCGCCGACCGCCTCGCTGCCCGCCCTGCGCGAGGCCTACCGGGCCGCCGCCCAGCTCTACGAGAAGGTCGGCGTCGGCGCCGACCTGCGGGCCGAGCAGGCCCGCGCGGAGAGCGACCAGACGGCGGCGCAGGCCGAGCTGGACCGGCTCACCAACAAGGTGCGCCTGCGCGCAGAGGAGCTGCTGGCCAGCCCCGACGGCGCCGACGGCCCGGCCCGGCAGGCCGCCGCCGCCCGCGCCGAGGAGCTGGTGGCCACCATCGAGGCCCGCTCCCAGGCGGCCAGCGAGCTGCTCGGCCGACTGCGCGGCGACGTCGAGCGGTCCGCCCCCGTGAGCGGCGAGGCGCACACCGAGCTGCCCGAGGAGCTGGTCCCGACCGATCCCGAGCACGCCCAGCAGCTGCTCCGGGTGGCCACCGGCGAACTCGCCGAGCGGCGCGACCTGCTGGAGGGCGCCCGCACCGAGCACACCGAGCTGCTGCGCACCCTGCAGTCCGCGCAGTCCGCCGCCGCCGACTTCGACGAGGCGGCCGCCCAGCTGCGGGACGGCCTGCGCGACCACGCGCCGGAGGAGGGCGAGCCGGCCGTCGACGCCTACCTGGACTCGCTCACCGAGGCCCGGACGGCGGCCACCGAGACCCGGCGGGCGCTGCGCGCGGCCGCCGCCGAGCTCTCCGCCGCCGACCTGGCGGTGCGCGACGCCTCGGACGCGCTGGTCCGGCACGCCAACGCGGCCCGCTACGAGGCGGTGCGCACACCGGCCCGGCAGCAGATCCGGGAGCTGCCGGCCGCGCTGCTGCCCGAGCACGCGGCCGCCTGGGCCGAGGCCTTCGCGCCCCGGCTGCGGGTGCTCACCGACGAGCTCAGCCAGCTGGAGCGCAACCGGGGCTCGATCGTGGACCGGCTGCGCGGGCTGGTGGAGTCCTCGCTGGCCACGCTGCGCGCCGCCCAGCGGCTCTCCCGGCTGCCCGAGGGACTGGGGGAGTGGTCCGGGCAGGAGTTCCTGCGGATCCGCTTCGAGGACCCGGACCAGACCGTGCTGGCCGAGCGGCTCGGCGAGGTGATCGACGAGGCGACGAGCGCGGCCGTCAGGAAGAACAGCGACCTGCGGCGTGACGGCATGTCACTGCTGCTGCGCGCCGTCGCGGCGGCGATCGGGCCGAAGGGGGTGAGCGTGGAGATCCTCAAGCCCGACGCGGTGCTGCGGGCCGAGCGGGTGAGCGTGGGTCAGATGTCCGACGTGTTCTCCGGCGGCCAGCTGCTCACCGCCGCCATCGCGCTGTACTGCACGATGGCGGCGCTGCGGGCCAACGACCGGGGCCAGTCGCAGCTGCGGCACGCCGGCACGCTCTTCCTGGACAACCCGATCGGCCGGGCCAACGCGACCTACCTGCTGGAGCTCCAGCGCGCGGTGGCGGACGCGCTGGGAGTCCAACTCATCTACACCACCGGGCTGTTCGACACCACCGCGCTGGCCGAGTTCCCGCTGGTGATCCGGCTGCGCAACGACGCCGACCTGCGGGCCGGGCTGAAGTACATCTCGGTCGAGGAGCACCTGCGCCCGGGCCTGCCCGCGCCGCAGGACCCGGACGGCCCGGCCATCCACGGGGAGATCACCGCGACCCGGATGTTCAAGCGCCCGGCGGAGGTCGAGGCGTAGGGCCGTCCGGCGCCGCGTCGCCACCACATCTGGACAGCAAACGGGGGGAACCGTCCATGCCGACCACCTACCACCGGATAGCCGGGAACAGCCTGGAGCGCCTCGCCGCGATCAGCGACGGCATCTTCGCGGTGGCGATGACCCTGCTGGTGCTCGACCTGCACGTGCCCGAGCTCGGCCGGCTGCGCTCCGGCGAACCGCTCTGGGCCCCGGGCGCGCTGCACGGGGAGGGCCAACTCCTGCACGCCCTGCTCCCGTTGGCCGCCCGCCTCGGCGTCTACCTGCTCGGCTTCCTCACCCTGGGCATGTTCTGGCTGGGCCAGCAGGTCCAGCTCTCGCACTTCGAGCGCAGCGACCGGCACCTCACCTGGATCCACCTCGCCTTCCTCGGCGGGGTCTGCCTGATGCCGTTCTCCACCTCGCTGCTGGCCGAGTACGAGGCCTACCGGGTCGCCCTGCTGGTCTACTGGCTGCACCTGCTGCTGCTCGGCCTGCTGCTGCTCGCCAGCCTGCGCCACGCCGGCGCGGCCGGGCTGATCAAGGACGAGGCGCCCGAGGGCCTGGTAGCGGCGGCCCGGCGGCGCATCGTGGTGCCCCAACTGCTGTACGTCGCAGCCGTGCTGCTCGGCGCGGTGAGCACCTACCTGAGCGTCGCACTGCTGGTGCTGCTCCAGCTGAACTCCGCGCTGGCGCCCAGGATCCGCCTGCTGAACTGGTTCTGACTGATCGTCAGGCCGCTGCGGGGGAGGCCCAGTCGATCCGGTGCTCGAACTGCCAGGCCATCTTCTCCGGGCTGATCAGCCGCATCCCGATCGGCATCAGCGCGTCCCGCAGCACCCGCCCGACCGGGCCGGCCGCCTTGTTGCTGTTGGTCCGCTCGGCCGCCTTGATGATCCGCTCGACCCGGGGCCGGCGCAGCGCCTCGTACCGGGCCAGCGCCTGACGCAGCGGCAGGTCCCGCAGGCAGTGGGCGAGTTCGACCGCGCTCTCGATCGCCAATGAGGCGCCCTGGCCGGAGGACGAGGAGGGCGCGTGCGCCGAGTCGCCGACCAGCACCAGCCGGTCGCGGCTCCAGTGCGGCACCACCGGCATGCTCTCCATCGGACCGGTCATCATCAGGTGCGCCGGGTCGGTGCGCCGGATCAGCTCGGCGGCGGGCGTGCGGTCGCCCGCGCAGGCGGTCGCCAGCTCCGCCAACCACCGCTCGGCGCCGCGCGCCACCGCCTGGGGCTGGCTGAGCGGCTCGGCCCAGGGCAGGTTGACGAACCAGACGGCCTGACCGTCGATCACCTGCAGGCCGAAGAAGGCCCGCTTGCCGAAGGTCATGTACATCTTGCCGCCGGTGTCCGGCACCACCCCGGCCGCGGCGTACATCGAGCCGAAGCCCTGCAGCCCGGCGTACCGGGGGCTCGGGGCGGCCGGGTCGATCAGGCCGCGCACCGTGGAGCGGATGCCATCCGCGCCGATCAGCAGGTCGCCGGTGGCGGTGGTGCCGTCGGCGAACTTGGCGGTCACGGCGCCGGGTTGCTCGTCCACGCCGACCAGCTTCTTGCCGTGCTCGATCCGGATGCCGCGCCGCAGCGCCTCGTCGTACAGCGCCTGGTACAGGTCGCTGCGCATCACCAGCCGGGTCGGCTCCAGTCGGCCGGGGCTGCCGAACTCGGCGAGCCGCTTGCCGTTCCAGCTCTGCAGCACGATCGACTGCATCGGGTCGCCGAGCGCCCGGACCAGGTCGCCGGCGCCGATCACGTCCAGCGCGGCCAGCCCGTTCGGCGCCAGGCCGAGCCCGGCGCCGACGCCGACGGCGTCGCCCTGGTAGGCCTCGTGCACGGTCGCCTCGATGCCCGCCTGCTGCAGGGCCATCGCGGTGACGGGGCCGGCGACGCCGCCGCCGATGACCAGGGCGTGCTTGATCTGCTTTGCCATGACTGCCTCTCCTTTTATTTCTCGTCAGACCCGGGCGGGGTCGTCGATGGTGGGCCGGGTGCCGGTGCGGTGGGCCCGGCGGACGTCGTCGACGTACTCGCGGCTGCACATCGCGGAGAGGATCGCGATGCCGCCGCGGTGCACCCGGACCTCGCTGTTGTCGGCGGTGCCGATCAGGCGGACGCGCGGTCCGGCGAGCCCGCCGGTGGGGCCTTGCAGGTCCTTGACCCGGCCCCGGGCCGGCCAGGCGACGTCCCAGTGCTCGATCACCGCACCGTCGGGGACCAGCAGCTTGACCATCGCGCGGTGCAGGTCGATCCGGAGCTCCAGCTCGGCGGGCAGCTCGGGCGAGCGCAGGTCGAGGACGACGGCGGCGCTGCGGGCCTTGATCTCGAAGGTGTCGGCGGTGGTCCAGCGGCCGAGCCGCTTGGTGCTGGCGTGGTCGGCGTGGATGCGCTCGGTGGGGGTGCTGAGGGTGTTCACGGCGGAATCGCTCCTCCGGTTCGGGGCCGGCGCTCTGTCGGCTCCTCCATAGTTGCACTGAACCTAGTTTCAGTGCAACTAGTTCCCTTGTGGATAGGCTCGCGCGGTGACCAGCTTCCTGACCCACCGGGCGCGCGTGCACGACGCCCGGCTCCCCGCGTACCGACGGCACAGCGCGCTGCGCACCTGCCTCACCGCCTTCGCGCCCTACGGGCTCCGGGCGACCTACCACCACCTCACGCTCAGCGCCCGGATCCCCCAGCGCCTGGACGCGGACCCGGACGCGCTGGTGCGGGCCGTGGAGGAACTGCACGAGGCCCGCGAGCTCTGGCTGGTCGAGACGCGGGAGTTCGCGGCCCGGCGGCGGGCGGAGAAGTGGGCCGGCCGGCGTGCCGTGCCGAGCCCCCGGCCGTGGTGGCTGCGGAGCTGGTGGGAGGGGCCGGACCGAGCCTGGTACGAGGACCCGCTCCACCACCCGTGGCTGCGCCTGCCCGACTACGTCCGGCGGCAGCAGGCGCTGGACGCCGGCGCCGAACTGCCCGGCTGCCCGGCCTGCGGTGACGAGGGGCCGTCGCAGTCGACCTCGACTGGGCACGGCTGGGTCGAGCGGTGCGGCCGCTGCCGGTTCGTCACGGCGCCGTGCTCGTGCGGTCAGTGGCACCCGCTCGCCCAGGAGTCGCCGTACCGCTGGCCCGACATCTGGCGGCGGGCGGTCCCGGGGGAGGGCCGGGTCGGCGCATAGGATGCCCGGCATGGCGAAGACTGTCGCGGAGAAGCTGCTGGTCCGGGAGGGCACCCGGGTGCTGGTGCTCGGTGCGCCGCAGGGGTGGTCACTGGGCGCCGGGGAGCCGCCGGTCGCGGGGGAGGCGGACGCCGTCCTGCTCTTCGCACCCGACGCCGCCGCCCTGGAGCGGGAGTTGGACGGCGCGCTCGCGGCGGTCCCGCATGACGGGCTGGCCTGGGTGGCCTACCGCAAGGGCGGCGCCAAGGCGGGCACCGACCTGAACCGCGACATCCTCCAGGCCAGGTTGGCCGACCACGGCGTCACCGGCGTCACGCTGGTCGCGCTGGACGAGACCTGGTCGGCGATGCGGGTGCGCCCGACCGACCGGGTGGGCCGCCGCTGAGCCTGCCGTCAGGCGGGCTGCCAGAGTTCGATCCGGGTGCCCTCCGGATCGGTGACCCAGCCGAAGCGGCCGACGCCGTCCATCTCCTGCGGCTCCCCGGCCACCTGGGCGCCTGCCGCGCGCAGTTGCGCGAGCATCGCGTCCAGGTCCCGGACCCGGAAGTTGAGCATGGTCCGCTGGCCTGGGGAGCCGAAGTAGTCGGTCCCGGCCTCGAACGCCGCGAACACGGTCGGCCCGCTCTCCTGCTGCCACAGGCCGTGCTCGTCGGCGTCCAGGCCCAGGCAGTCGCGGTACCAGGCGGTCAGGGCGGCAGGGTCGGCGGCCCGCAGGAAGTACCCGCCGATGCCAAGCACACGTTCCATGCCGCCATCCTGTCAGCTCGATGACCTGATGGACTGTCAACTCGCCTTGACTGGGCTGGGCTCAGTCTGCATAGGGCCGAGGTCCTACCGCGGCAACGGCACCGGCCCGGGGGTGCAGATGCACCACACGCGCTTGCCGATGCCCTCGCGCGGACCCCAGCCCCAGTCCTTGGAGAGCTTGGCGACCAGCAGCAGGCCACGGCCCCTCACTCCGTCGGATGCGATGCACAGCTTGGGAGGGGCGTCGGAGGCGTCCTCCACCGCGATCAGCAACTGTCCCGGCGTCACTTCAAGCACCAGCTTGATCAGCTTGCCGGTCTCGGTGCCGTGGAGCACGGCGTTGGTGACCAGCTCGCTGATGAGCAATTCGCCGATGTCGGCGTAGCGTTCGCCGCCAGCGACGGACTCCAGGAGGTCTCGCAGCACCTTCCTGGCCATCCTCGGGGAGCGTTCGCTGTTGGGCAGCCAGCAGTGGCCTTTCGCGGTGGGGGACGGCGTGCTGATGGTGGCATCAGGCATGGCGAAGCTCCCTTTGTGGCGTGGTTGTTGAAAGAAGTGAGCGCGATGACAGCGCTCCGAGGACGGCCCGCCCAGGGCGCGGAGATGCCCGGGCTGAGGGACCGTCAAGATCGCGGACGACGTGCAGGCATGGAGATGCCGCCGGTGGGCCTGGCAAATAATCACTCACCGAGAGCATCTCGTTACTTACAGAGTGGACCTCTCTGGATAGAGAGCGCAAGTCATTCGATAGAGTCTGCAAATTTGCTTATCGAACCCCGATTCGGCCGCCCGGGCTCACGCTTGCTGGTGGCGAAGGCGGCCTGTGGCCAGGCAAACTGATCCGGCGACAGCTACAGGAGAGGGAGGGAGGCGCCTTGGCACTCGCTCAGACCGTTCGGCGTAGGCAACTTGGCGCGGAGCTGCGCCGACTTCGAGAGGCGAAGGGCCTGTCGGCGGAGGAAGTCAGCCAGAGCCTGCCCAAGTGGGGCGTTTCCAAGATCAGTCGAATGGAGAACGCCAAGGTCGCCGTACGGGAGAAGGAGGTTGCCGAGCTTCTCGAGTTCTACGACGCCGACCCGGAGCTGACCAAGGTTCTCCTGGAGGTCACTCGGAACGCTGCCAAGCGCGGCTGGTGGCAGAGCTATCGGGAAGTCCTGACTCCACGGCTCAGTGATCTCATCGCCCTCGAAGCCGAGGCCTCGGAGATCAAGCTCTATGAGACCTTCTTCATCCCCGGGCTCTTCCAGACCGCAGACTACGCGCGTGCGGTCATCACGCACCTCGGGAATCCGGCCCTTGGGGTCGATGCCCAAGTCGAAGTCCGCATGGCTCGACAGTCGATCCTCACCCGGCCGAATCCTCCGGAGGTCTGGGCAGTGGTGTGCGAATCGGCGTTGCGTGCACGGGTGGGTGCGGCAGGAGTGATGTCCGGTCAGTTGGAGCGACTTGCCAGCCTGACCCGCCTGCCCAATGTGAACATCCAGGTCATGCCGATCGAGGCTGCCGTGCATCCGGGCATGGATGGCGCGTTCACCGTGATCAACTTCCCGCATCAGAGCGATCTCGACGTTGTTCTCGTCCCGACCGCCGCCAGCAGCCTCTGGATCGAGGACCGCTCTGACGTGGGGCGCTACAAGGCGATCTTCCAGAAGGTCACCGCCGAGGCTATGTCTCTGGAGAAGTCGTTCGAATTCATCACTGATCTGAAAGACAGGCTGACCACCACATGACCCACACTCCCGAGACCTCCGCAACGAGCCTGAACTTCCGGAAGTCCTCTTACAGCAACGGCCAGGAGAACTGTGTCGAATGCGCCTTCGCTCCGCTGGGCAGTGATGCCGTGATCCGGGATTCCAAGGATCCGCACGGGCCGGCGCTGGTGTTCCGAGCCGAGGCGTGGCGGGCCTTCGTGGCTGACCTGCACATGGGCGGCCTTCCCAGCGGCTCCTGACTCGACCCTGACGAGCGACAGCCCCCAGCCGTTTCGGCGTGGGGGCTGTCGCGTTCCGGGCCGGCGGATCCCGCTGGCTCCTGACGGCCCGTCAGATCCAGTCGCGCCGCTTGAAGCTGAAGTAGAGCAGCACGGACAGCACGATCATCAGGCTGGTCGAGGTCCAGAAGCCCACGTGGCTGCCGAAGCCCGGGAACGGGACGTTCTGGCCGTAGAAGCCGGTGACCGCTGTCGGCACCGCGATGATCGCGGCCCAGCTGGTCACCTTCTTCATGATCATGTTCATCCGGTTGCCCTGGACCGTCAGGTTGGTCTCCATCACGGTGGTGACCAGGTCGCGCAGCGACTCGGTCCACTCGGTGGCGCGTAGGACGTGGTCGTAGACGTCCTGGTAGTAGGGCATCAGGCCCTCGTTGACCACCTGCACGTCGCGCCGGATCAGCGAGTTGACCACCTCGCGCATCGGCAGCACCACCCGGCGCAGCTTGACCAGGCTCTTGCGCAGCTCGTAGGAGGTGCGCTGGACCTGGCTGATCTCCTTCGCGCTGTCCTCGAAGAGCAGGTCCTCCAGGTCCTCGATCCGCTCGTCGAGCAGCTGGACGGCCTTGAAGTGGGTGTCCACCAGGTAGTCCAGCAGGCCGTGGACCAGGAACCCGACGCCGTGCTTGGCCAGGTCCGGGTTCTCGTCCCAGCGCTCGACGATGTGGTCGATGTCGCAGTGCGGGCCCTTGCGGATGGTGATCAGCGCGTTGTGGGTGATGAACGCGGCGACCTCGCCGGTGCTCATCGCGCCGGTCTGCGGGTCGACGTCGACGGCGTAGGCGGCCAGGAAGAGGTGCGTGCGGTAGCGGTCCAGCTTGGGGCGCTGGTGGTCGTTGCGCGCGTCCTCGACCGCGAGGGCGTGCAGGCCGAATTCCTCGGCGATCATCTCGAAGTCGGCGGACTCCGGGTCGCGCACGTCCAGCCACACCGTGGAGCCGGGCTCCGCTATGTAGTCGGAGATGTCCCCGACCGGGAAGTCCTCCAGCTTCAGGGAGCCGTCGTGGTACAGCCGGGTGCGCGTCATGGCGGACACCCTAGCCTGCGGTTCTTCGGGCGCCGGGGCGCCCCGGCCGTCAGCCGTCAGCCGGAGCAGGTCTGGTCGGCGGCCGGGAGCCGACCCGTGGTCAGGTAGCGGACGGCGGGCGCGTCCGCGCAGGAGGCGCTGACGCCGAGGACGCCGTGCCCCTCGCCGCCGGCGACGGTGACCATCCGGGCGCCGTGCATCGCCCGGCGCATGCCCTGGGCCATGGCCAGCGGAGTCTGCGAGTCCCACTGGTTCTGCACGATGAGCGCGCCGACGTGGTTGTCCACCACCGTGGTGGGCTCGCTGCCCGCCGACTTCCAGAAGGCGCACGGCTGGATGGTCGACCCGGCGTCGCCGAACAGCGGGTAGCGGGCCGCGTCGCGGATCGCGTCGCGCCGGTACTGCTCGGGGTCGCGCGGCCAGCTGCGGGTGTCGTCGCAGAAGACGGCCCAGGCGGCGGCGCTGTAGTTGTCCGCGGGCACGCCCCGGTCGAAGGCCGGCGGACCGGGGTGCGGGGTCGCCTCGGTCGGGGTGGCCGGGGCGGGCTTGCCACCCGCGGCGGCCACCCGCAGCGCGACGATCCAGGGGGTGGCCGTCTCGACGTGCACGAACGCGTCGTACCCGAGGCGCAGGTCGTCACCGGTGAGGGGCGCGCCGTCGGTGGGGACGGGCGTGCGGTCGGCCCGGGCGACCAGATCCCAGAAGGCCTTGCGGACCTCGTCCGGGGCGGCGCCCAGCCGGTAGGTGGCGTTGCGCTCGGCGGCCCACGCGGTCCACCGGGTGAATGCTTGCTCGGCGCCCTTCGCCCAGCCCTGGAAGGTGCCCCGCCAGACCGCCGCCGGGTCGACCGAGCTGTCGAGCACGATCCGGTCGGCCCGCTGCGGGAACATCTGCGTGTAGACGGCGCCCAGGTAGGTGCCGTAGGAGTACCCGAGGTAGGAGATCTTCGGCTCGCCCAGCACGGCGCGTACGACGTCCAGGTCGCGCGCGGTGTTGCGGGTGGTGATGTGCGCCAGCTCGTCCCCCTCGGCCGCCTGGCACTTGTCGGCCACGCTGCGGGCGCGCGCCACGTCCTTCGGGTAGCTGCTCGCGGCGTAGGGCCGCTCCCAGTTCTGCTCGTCGTCGGTCAGGCCGCAGCCGAGCGGGGAGCTCCGGCCGACGCCGCGCGGGTCGAAGCCGATCAGGTCGAACTGCTGCCGCACCTGCGCGGGCAGCAGGGGGCCGACGGACTCGGGCATGTCCAGGCCCGCGCCGCCCGGGCCGCCGGGGTTGAGCAGCAGGGCGCCGTGGCGCTCCGTCGCACTGCCCGCCGCGATCCGGGAGATCGCCAGGTCGAGGGTCCGGCCGCCGGGATCGGCGTAGTCCAGGGGCACCTTGACGGTCGCGCACTGGAAGGCGGCCGGGCGGCTCGGGTCGCAGCGCTGCCAGTGGGGCTGCTGCCGCGCGTACCGCTGGAGCGGGTCCGCCGCGGCGGCGGTGCCGGGGGTGAGCGCCGAGACGAGGGCGGCCAGGGCGCCGAGGGCGAGCAGGGTTGTCGTCGGTCGAGTGCGCGGCGGCACGGCGGTCCTCCGGGTGGCAGGGGGTGGTTTCCTCCAGTCTCCGGCGGCCGCCGGGGTGTCGCGTACGGCGGTGGGATGGGCTCGCGGTCCAACTCGCGGCGTAGCGTCGTGTACTGACGTACCGCCAGGGAACCAGGAGCGCGGTCCTAGACTAGTTGCATTGAAACTAGTTCCGTTGCGCGTAGGATCGGCGCCATGAGTACCGCGGTGAAGAGCACCCCCATGGGGCTGACGGTCCTGTCCCTGCTGCACTTCAAGCCGCTGCACCCCTACGGCATGCAGCGGCTGCTCAAGCAGTGGGGCAAGGAGCAGGTGGTGAACGTCGGCCAGCGCACCGGGCTCTACCGCGCCATCGAGCGGCTGCTCGCGGCGGAGCTGATCGCCGTGCGGGAGACCGAGCGGGACCAGCAGTACCCGGAGCGCACCGTCTACGAGCTCACCGACGCCGGCCGCGAGACCACCCGGACCTGGCTGCTGCAGATGCTCCGCACGCCCAAGCAGGAGTTCCCGGAGTTCCCGGTCGCGCTCTCCAACCTGATGCTGCTCGCGCCGGCCGAGATCGAGGAGGCGCTGGGCGCCCGGCTGGCCTCGGTCGAGGGCACGGTGGCGGCGCTGGAGGGCGGGATCGCCGAGACCGCGAAGTTCGGGGTGCCGCGGGTGGCGCTGCTGGAGACCGAGTACAGCCTCGCCGTCGCCCGGGCGGAGGCCGCCTGGCTGGCCTCGGTGATCGCCGACCTGCGCTCGGGTGCGCTGGCCTGGAACGCCGAGGAGCTGCTCGCGGTGGCCGCCGCCAGTGAGGCGCAGGGGCCGCAGTAGGGTCTCGCCATGGCAATGGGCGAGCGGGTAGCGGTGGTGTCCGGGGGCGGGACGGGGATCGGCAAGGCGATCACCCGTCAGTTGGTGGCGGACGGCTGTCGGGTGGTGATCCTGGGTCGGCGGCCCGAGGTGCTGGCGGCGGCGCGGGCGGAGATCGACCCGGCGCGGGTGGTGGCCGTCGCGGCCGACCTCACGGATGCGGACCAGGTGACCAAGGCCGCCAAGGCGATCGCGGAAGTCGGCCCGGTCGACGTCCTGGTCAACAACGCCGGCGCGGTGATCACCCCGCCGGCCGACGACAGCCTCGCCGCGCTGGCCGAGGCCTGGCGCCGTGACCTGGACACCAACCTGCTCACCGCCGTGCTGCTGACCACCGCGCTGACCGAGCAGCTGGCCCGGCCCGGCGGCCGGCTGATCGTGATCAGCTCCGCCGCCGCACAGCGCGGCGGAGCCGGTGCGCACTCGGCCGGCTCGTACGCCGCCGCGAAGGCCGCGCTGCACGGCTGGGCGTTCGGCCTGGCCCGGCAGTTGGGCCCGGACGGGATCACCGTGAACGTGCTGGCACCCGGCTACGTCGCCGACACCGAGATCTTCGGCGACCGCTGGAGCGAGGAGTTCCACGCCCAGAAGGTCGCCGACACGCTGGTCGGCCGCGCGGGCACCCCGGAGGACGTCGCGACGGCGGTCGGCTACCTCGCCTCACCTGCGGCGGGCTACCTGACCGGCCAGGTGGTCGGCCTCAACGGCGGGGCGGTACTGGGGCGTTAGCCCGCGGCGGCGCCGGGGGTCGGTCCGCATCCGACCAACCCCCGCGTTCGCTTTTCCGTCGTCCGCTGTGCAACCAGCTGTATAGCCAAGTCCTACCGGCGTCCGGACAATCACGGCTGTGCGATTGGGCTAGCCCAATCGTGCTCGGGCTTCCCCCCTCTGCCAGAAGGACGAACCGCCATGAGACGATCCGCCCCTCTCCTGTGCACAGCAGCCGCCGTGGTCGCGGCGCTGCTGGGCGCACCGCAGTCCGCCGGCGCCGCCACCCAGAGCGCCAACCTGCTGCTCAACGGCAGCGCCGAGACCTCCCAGTGCAGCCCCGGCGGCTGGGAGGAGACCACCGTTCCCGGCTGGCAGCTCACCAGCGGCGACCCGGTGATCAACTGCTACAACTCGACGAACGGCGCCAACACCACCACCCCGGGCTCGCCGACCAAGGGCAAGGCCTACTTTCAGGGCGGCTCGCGCGGCTCCTCGGAGATGACCCAGACCACCGACGTCTCCTCCGCGGCGAGCGCGATCGACGCGGGCGGCGTGCACGCCACCGTCTCCGGCTGGCTCGGCGGCGTCGGCAGCTACAACGACGCGGCCGCCGTCACCGTCACCTTCCGCGGCGCGAGCGGCAACTCGCTCGGCACCGCCGGCATCGCCCCCGTGCTGGCCGCCGCCCGCGGCAACACCACCGAGTTCCTGCAGCGCAGCACCACCGCCGCGCTCCCCGCCGGCACCCGCTCGATCACCACCGCCGTCGACTTCACCATGACGGGCACCCAGAACGACGGCATGGCCGACGACCTGTCGCTCACCCTGGACACCCCGGTCACCGCGCCGACGCTGACCGTGCCCGCCTCCACGGTGCCGGGCTACGACCACGTGTTCTTCGTGATGATGGAGAACAACAACTACTCCGCCACCTCCAACACGGTGGACGGCGGCGCCGGCGTGATCGGCAACTCGGCCGCGCCGTACATCAACAACACCATGGTGCCGATGGGCAGCCTGCTCACCAACTACCACGCGGGCACCCACAACTCCGACCCGAACTACGAGCAGATCGCCTTCGGCAACTCCTACGGCCGCAGCGCGCACTCCACCCCGGGCTCGAACTGCATCACCGACCCGACCTGCACCGCGACCAACAACGGCCTGGGCGACAACCTGGACGCGGTCGGCAAGAGCTGGAAGGAGTACGTCCAGTCGCAGACCAGCAACTGCCAGACCACCACCAGCGGTGAGTACGAGAACGACGACGCGCCGTTCTACTACGCCGCGAAGATGAAGAACGACAACGCCTACTGCCAGGCGCACTGGCAGCCGCTGCCGCAGCTGCTCAACACCGACCTGAAGTCCACCGCCACCACCCCGGCCTTCGTCTGGGCCGACGCCGACTCCTGCAACGACATGGAGGACTGCGGCATCGCGGCCGGAGACACCTGGCTCTCCCAGACCCTGCCGACCCTCTTCAACTCCCCGGCCTGGACCCAGCAGAAGTCGCTGCTGATCGTCAGCTGGGACGAGGACGGCAGCAACGCCCCCGGCGGCTTCGGCCCGGGCCAGACCAACCAGGTGCCGACCATCGTGATCGGTTCGCAGGGCACCGTGAAGGCCGGCTACCAGGACAACAACCGGTACGACCACTACAGCACCGCCCGCACCATCGAGGGCGCGCTCGGCCTCACCGCCACCATGACCAACAACGACAAGTGGGCGACCCCGTACAACGAGGTCTTCACCGGCACCCAGACCGGCGGCACCGGAAACACCGTCAGCGTCGCCGACCCGGGCGCGCAGAACGCCACCGCCGGCACCGCCACCTCGCTCCAGCTCTCCGCCACCGACTCCGACCCGAGCCAGAGCCTGAGCTACAGCGCCACCGGCCTGCCCGCCGGACTGTCCGTCAGCAGCTCCGGCCTGATCTCCGGCACCCCGACCACCGCCGGCAGCTCCACCGTGACCGTCACCGCCACCGACTCCACCGGCGCCACCGGCTCGGCGAGCTTCGGATACACCGTCAGCTCCAGCGGCACCGCCTACACCCTCCCGATCGCCAACCCCGGCGCCGAGACCGGCTCCTGCGGCACCGGCGGTGGCGGCTACCCGGCCCAGGGCTGGACCGCGACCAGCAACCAGCCGCAGCAGGTCTGCTACGGCGCGCCCAGCTACCCGACCACCGCCCAGGGCCCGCAGGCCCCGGCCACCCCGGGCAACGCCTTCTTCGACGGCGGCCCGTACGCCTCCTCGCAGATGACCCAGACCGTCGACGTGTCGAGCCAGGCCGACCAGATCGCCACCGGCACCCTGCCGTACGACCTGTCCGGCTGGATCGGCGGCTACAGCACCCAGGGTGACAACGTCGGCGTGGTCGCCACCTTCCAGGACGCCAACGGCAACTCGCTCGGCACCGCCACCCTCAACCCGGTCACCCCGGCGCAGCGCGGCAACCAGACCGAGCTGCTCCAGGAGCAGGCCACCGGCACCGTGCCGACCGGCACCACCGCGGTCACCTTCACCGCGAACTTCACCCGCCAGGCCGGCACCGACGACGACGGCTACCTCGACGACCTGTCGATGACCTTCGGCAGCTGATCATCCGTTAGTACCATGGCCGGGGCCGCCCACCGGGCGGCCTCGGCTACGCTCACCCCCGTGCAGCGTCCTCTCCGAGACCCGATCGAACCCGCACCAGCCCCCGGCCCGCTGGCCGCGGCCCGCGACGGGGTGCCGGAGCACGGGACGCCGCCCAAGTACTTCCAGGTCAAGCAGAAGATCGACGCCGTGCTCGACGAACTCGGCCCGGGCGCCACGCTGCCCACCGAGCGGGAGTTCGCCGACCGGTTCGGGGTCTCCCGGATGACGGTCCGTCAGGCGATCAGGGAGCTGCGCCTGGAGGGCCGGGTGCAGCGCAGCGGCCGCTCCTCGGTGGCCGGCCAGCCCAAGCTGGTGCAGCCGCTGACCCTCGCCAGCTACACCGAGGGCATGCGCGGCCAGGGCCGCCGCCCCGGCCGCCAGCTGGTGGTCTTCGAACGGCTGGCCGCCACCCCGGCGCTCGCCACCGGCCTGCGGACGGACGTGGGCGCGCCGGTGCTCCACCTGGAGCGGCTGCTGCTCGCCGACGAGGAGCGGGTGGGCCTGGAGTCCACCTACCTCGCGGTGGAGCGGTTCCCGGCCCTGATCGAGGAGTTCGACCCGGCCACCTCGCTCTACGCCTACCTGCGGGCCGCCGGCGTGGTCTTCGCCGACGCGGACGAGCGGATCGAGACCGTGCTCGCCTCACCCCGCGAGGTGCAGCTGATCGGCACCAGCCCGGCCCTGCCGATGCTGCTGCTCACCCGGGTCACCCGGGACCGCGACGGCACCCCGGTGGAGTGCGTGCGCTCGCTCTTCCGCGGCGACCGGTTCAGCTTCACCGCCCACCTGACGGAACCGCAGGAACCTGTTTCCTAGAAGCTAGACCAGCGGGGGCAGCGCGGGTTCGAACAGCCAGGCCTCCAGCAGCTCCAGCACCGCGCCGTACCGCTGCGCGTGGGCCAGGAAGTCGGCGGTGGTGACCACCCCGCCGCGCCGGGCGGCCGTCCAGTCCCGCAGCAGGGCGCCGAACGCCCCGTCACCCAGCGCCCGCCGCAGCGCGTACACGGCCAGGCCGCCGCGCTCGTAGACCCGGTCGTCGAACATCAGCCGGCGGCCCGGGTCGGCCAGCCGGAGGTCCTGCGGCAGGCCGGTCAGCAGGGTGTGCGCCCGGAGCGCATGGGTGCTCGCCGGCAGCCCGCCGGAGTGCTCCGACCAAGCCCACTCGGCGTACTTGGCGAAGCCCTCGTTCAGCCAGATGTGCCGCCAGTCGGCCACCGTGACGCTGTTGCCGAACCACTGGTGCGCCAGCTCGTGCGCGACCAGCCGCTCGCTGCCGCGCACCCCGTCCACGTGGTTGCTGCCGAAGACGGCCATGCCCTGGGCCTCCACCGGCACGTCCAGCTCCTCGTCCACCACCGCGACGGTGTAGCCGCCGTCGAACGGGTACGGGCCGAACAGCTCGGTGAAGAACCGCATCATCTGCGGCTGCCTGGCGAAGTCGGCGGCGAACCGGTCCACCAGCTCGGCCGGCACGTGGCCGGACTGCGGCACCCCGCCCACCGAGCCGTCCACCAGCAGCACCCGCTCCAGCGGCGCGATCGCCACCCCGACCAGGTAGCTCGCGGTCGGCGCGGCCTGCTCGTACACCCAGGTGGTGGAGCTGGCCCGGGTGGTCCGGGTGAGCAGCCGACCCCCCGTCACCACCGCGTACGGCGAGGGCGTGGTGATCGACAGCAGGTAGGAGGCCTTGTCGGCCGGCCGGTCGTTGCACGGGAACCAGGACGGCGCGCCGATCGGCTGACTGGCCACCAGGGCACCGTCCGTCAGCTCCTCCCAGCCGAGCCCGCCCCACTGGCTGCGCACCGGCCGCGGATTGCCGCTGTAGTGCACCTCGACGGTGAACGCGGCGCCCGCCGCCAGCGGCCGGGCCGGCTTGACCCGCAGCCGGCCGGCCCGGTGCGCGTAGTGCGCCGCCTTGCCGTCCACCAGCACCCGGCCGATCCGGAACTCGGCCAGGTCGAGCACGAACTCGCGCAGCGGCTCCGGTCCGGCCAGCGCGGACAGCCGGGCGGTGCCGCCCAGCCGGTTGGGACCGGGGCGGTAGTCCAGCGTCAGCTCGTAGCGGTGCACCCGGTAACGCGGATCGCCGTGGTCGGGGAAGTACGGGTCCAACTGCTTCGGGCTCACCGCTCGGTCCACTCCCTGCACCGTCACCACCATCACGCCTGCCAGGCCTCGATCGGGTTGCCCAGCCAGCGGGTGTCCGCCGGGACGGACTCGGCCCGCATCACCAGCGAGGCAGGACCGAGGGTGCTGCGGGCACCCACGGTGCTGCCGGGCAGCACGATCCCGCCGGGGCCCAGCGTGGCCCCCGCGCGGAGGACCACACTATCGAGGCGCATGATCCGGTCGTGGAAGAGGTGGGTCTGCAGCACGCAGCCCCGGTTAACGGTGACGCCGTCCTCCAGGGTGACCAGGTCGGCCTCCGGCAGCCAGTAGCTCTCGCACCAGACGCCGCGGCCGATCCGGGCGCCGATCGAGCGCAGCCAGGCCGTCATCACCGGCGTGCCCGGCACCGCGCCGACCAGCCACGGCACCGCCAGCACCTCGACGAAGGTGTCGGCCAGCTCGTTGCGCCACACGAAGCCGCTCCACAGCGGGTGCTCCACCGGGCGGAACCGCCCGACCAGCACCCACTTGGCCACGGCCGAGACGGCGGCGGCCAGCAGCCCGGCAGCCAGCAGCACCGGGCCGCCCAGCAGCGCCATCACCAGCGGGTCGCGCAGCGCGCAGAACGCGGCGGCGGTCAGCACCGCCAGCGCGACCGAGCAGAACACCGGCACCAGCCGGGCGAGCTCGACCGCGCCGCGGGCCCAGAGCAGCCGGGCCGGCGGGTCGTAGGTCTTGCTCTGGTCGCCGGTCTCGGCCGCGCGGGGCAGCTTGACCGGCGGCAGGCCCAGGTAGGAGCTGCCCTTCTTGGCCTTCTTCGGGGTCGCCGAGAGCACCCCGACCAGGCCCTTGTCGGGCACCGAGCGGCCGGGCGCGGTCATCCCGGAGTTGCCCAGGAAGGCCTTGCGGCCGACCTCGGCCCGGCCCACCCGCAGCCAGCCGCCGCCCAGCTCGTACGGCGCGATCAGGGTGTCGTCGGCCAGGAAGGCGCCGTCGCCGACGGTGGTCAGGCTGGGCAGCGCCAGCACCGTGGAGACCTCGGCGCCCCGGCCCACCTTCATGCCGAGCAGCCGCAGCCAGAACGGGGTGACCAGACCGGCGTAGAGCGGGAAGAGCCGCTCGCGGGCCTCGTCCATCAGCTGGCTGACCGTCCAGGCCTGCCAGCCGAGCCGCCCGTGCAGCGCGTGGTAGCCCGGCCGCAGGCCCAGGCTGAGCAGCCGCACCGCCGCCACCAGCAGGCCCGCGTAGACCAGCCCGAAGACCAGCGCGGCCGGCACCACGGCGAGCAGTGCGCCGGTCAGCGCCGCACCCAGCGAGGCGCCGGTGGGCACGAAGAGGGTGGCCAGCAGCAGCGCGGGGACGGCGGCGACCAGCGGCAGCAGGCTCTGGCCCAGGCCGGACAGGCCGTAGGCGACGGACCAGTACCAGGTGTGCGCCGGGCGCTGCCGGGGCCAGCCGTGCTCGGCCTTGCCGAGCTTGGCGGCCGGCGCGCCGGCCCAGCGCTGGCCGGTCGGCACCTGGCCGGTGACGGCGGAGCCGGGCGCGATCTCGGCCCGCTTGCCGACCCGGGCGCCGGGCAGCAGCGTGCTGCGGGTGCCGACGACGGCGTTGGAGCCGACCCGGACCTGGCCGACCACCAGCCGGTCGCCGTCCAGCCAGTAGCCGGAGAGGTCCACCTCGGCCTCCACGGCGCAGCCGCGGCCGAGCCTGAGCAGGCCGGTGACGGGCGGCAGCGAGTGCAGGTCCACGTCGTCGCCGATCCGGCAGCCGAGCGCGCGCCCGTAGCGGTTCAGCCAGGAGCCGGAGAGCTCGCCGGCGCCGATCGCCTCGGTCAGCCGCTCGGCCGCCCAGAGCCGCAGGTGCACCGAGCCGCCGCGCGGGTACTCGCCCGGCCCGACGCCGCGCAGCAGCAGCCGCGCGCCGCCGGCGGCCAGCGCGAGCCGACCGGGCGGGCTGTAGAGGAGCAGCGCGCCGGCCGCGAGCAGCCACCAGGAGGCGGTGGGCGCCCACGGGTAGCCGCCGGCCAGGTGGAGCAGGTTGCCGAGGGTGAGCACCGCGACCGACCAGCGCAGGCCGACCACGGCGAACAGCGGCAGCAGCGCGAGCAACTGCACCAGCTTGGCCCGCAGCGGGGTGGGCGCGATGCTGCGCCGGGCGCCGTCGCCCTGCGCCGAGCGCTCCAGGTGGCGGGCCAGCTTGCGCAGCACCGGCTGCTGGTAGATGTCCAGCACGGCGGCCGACGGGTAGCGGGTGCGCAGCAGGGTGGTCAGCCGGGCGGCGGCCAGGCTGCCGCCGCCGATCGCGAAGAAGTCGTCCTTGGCACTGGTCACCGGCACGCCGAGGATCTCGGTCCACTGCTCGGCCAGCCAGGCCTCGGTGCCGTAGAGCTGCTCGACCGGGCCGGTCGGCTCGGCGTCCGGCAGCGGCCAGGGCAGCGCGTTGCGGTCGACCTTGCCGGAGGTGCGGGTGGGCAGGTCGTCCACCACGGCGAGCAGCGGCACCAGCGCGGCGGGCAGCTCGGCGCGCAGCCGGGCCACCGCCTGCTCGCGGTCGAAGTCCTCGGTGATCGCCAGGTAGCCGACCAGCAGCTGGTTGCCGCCGCGGGCGGTGCGCACGGCCGCGGCGGCGCCCTGCACCCCGGGCAGCGCCTGCAGCGCGGCGTCCACCTCGCCCAGCTCGATCCGGCGGCCGCCGAGCTTGATCTGCTCGTCGGCCCGGCCGAGGAAGACCAGGCCCTCCTGGTCGGCCCGGACCAGGTCGCCGCTGCGGTAGGCGCGCTGCCAGCCGAGCGAGTCCAGCGGGGCGTACTTCTCGGCGTCCTTGGCCGGGTCCAGGTAGCGGGCCAGGCCGACGCCGCCGATCACCAGCTGGCCGCTGCCGCCGATCGGCACCGGCCGGCCGGCCTCGTCGACCACGGCCAGCTCCCAGCCGTCCAGCGGCAGGCCGATCCGCACCGGCCCGGCGCCGCCCATCAGCGCGGCGCAGGCGACCACGGTGGCCTCGGTCGGGCCGTAGGTGTTCCACACCTCGCGGCCCTCGGTGACCAGGCGCTCGACCAGCTCGGGCGGGCAGGCCTCGCCGCCGAAGATCAGCAGCCGGACGTCGCCGAGCGACTCGGCGGGCCAGAGCGCGGCCAGCGTCGGCACGGTGGAGACCACGGTGATCTCCTGCTCGGCCAGCCAGGGGCCGAGGTCGGCGCCGCCGCGCACCTGGGAGCGGGGGACCGGCACCAGGCAGGCGCCGTGCCGCCAGGCCAGCCACATCTCCTCGCAGGAGGCGTCGAAGGCGACCGAGAGGCCGGCCATCACCCGGTCGCCCGGGCCGATCGGGTCGTCCTGGAGGAAGAGCGCGGCCTCGGCGTCCACGAAGGCGGCGGCCGAGCGGTGGCTGACCGCGACGCCCTTGGGCTTGCCGGTGGAGCCGGAGGTGAAGATGATCCAGGCGTCGTCCTCGGGGCGCGGCGCGGCGGCGGCCGCGCCGCCCGGGGCCAGCACGGTGACCTCGCGGGCGGCGCCGATCACGGCGGTCACCGCGGCCTCGCCGAAGACCAGGTCGGCCCGCTCCTGCGGGTCCTCGAAGTCCACCGGCACGTAGGCGGCGCCGACCGCCAGCACGGCCAGGATCGCGACGTAGAGGTCGTTGCCGCCGGACGGCACCCGGATGCCGACCCGGTCGCCGCGCCCGACGCCGAAGGCGGCCAGCCGGTGGCGCAGCGCGGCCACCTCGGTGGTGAGCTGCTGGTAGCTGAGCCGGGTGCGGCCGTCGTCGAGGGCGGGTTCGTGCGGGTGGGCGGCCGCGCTGGCCGCGAGGACGTCCACCAGGGTGCGCGGTGGCGCGGCCGGGCGGGCCGCGAAGACCGCGGGCCGGCCGACCGGCTCGGGCCGCTCGTCCCCCGTGGTGATCTGCGTCATGACAGCCATCGGACCCTCGTCCCTCGATCCCGCCCGGCTGCCTGGGGGCCGCGCCGACCTGCGGTTTCTCCTGCGGGTCGGGGGCCGCGACGGAGCCGGGTCACAACAACCCGATCGAGTCTAGACCGGTCGGCGGTTGACGGCAGGGGTGCCTCGGCGGGCCAACTTGGGCCGTTCGGGCGATAACTGACTGAGCGTCAGGCGACAAGACCGTTGCCTCGTCACGCTCATGACGAACCGTCAGTCGAATTGACGGTCCGTCAGATGAAATTTTCGGATGTGACCCAGGCGACACCGATTCGGGCGTGTCAGAGTCGGGCGGGTCAGAGCCGGAACGCCGGGTCGGTCCTGCTGTGCAGCTCGCAGATGTTGCCGAACTGCTGGTGCCAGCGCACCTCGCGGTCCAGCCAGTGGCCGCTCGCCGAGGCGGTTACCGGTGCGTAGAGCTGATAGCAGAGCGTCCCGGTGGTGCCCGCGAGGCGGTCGAGGTCGCCGCCGGAGCGGTCCAGGGCCGCGCAGGCGGCCGCGGCCTGCGGGTGGTCGCCGCCGCTGGGGTGGCAGCGCAGTTCGGCGCTGCCGAGCGGGGAGCCGTTGGCGGAGACCACGGTGAGCCGCAGCTGCGAGTCGGGGGCGGCCGGGCGGGCCTGGGCCGGGGTGGGGAAGGCGAGCAGGGCGAGTGCGGCGGCGCCGAGCGTCGCGCGGATGCGCAGGGAGATCACCCGGACAGGGCTACCACCGGCCGGGTCGCCGCGCCCAGCGCCGGTCACTCCATCGTGGGCGCGTCGCCGCTGGTACCCCTGGCTTCGGCGCGGGCCTCGGTGCGGGCCGCGGCCAGCACCCGGTCGAGCACCCCGGGCAGCACCTGCTCCAGGTCCGCGGCGCGCAGGGTGCTCACCCGCGAGGTGCCGCGCCGGTGCTGGCGGATCACCCCGGACTCGCGCAGCACCCGGAAGTGGTGCGTGGTGGTCGACTTGCTCACCGGCAGGTCGAACGCGATGCACGCCATGTCCTGGTGCCCGTCGGCGAGTTGGAGTGCGATCCGGAGCCGCATCGGGTCGGCCAGGGCGTGCAGCACGGCGGCCAGGCGGATCTCCTCGATCGCCGGCTCGGGGAGCAGGGTCGGTGCGGATTCGGTCACCAGGCGATTCTACGGCGATCGTCGTAGTACGACGATTCCCGTAGTACGATGCTTCCCGTATCAACGAGCCCGGCCCCGCACCGAGCCTTTCGAGGGAGTCCCCGTGTCCGCCTTGTTCGAGCCGATCACCCTGCGCGAGCTGACCGTCCCCAACCGGGTCTGGATGGCGCCGATGTGCATGTACTCCGCGCCCGTCGAGGGGCCGGACACCGGTGTCGTCACCGACTTCCACCTCGCCCACCTGACCGCCCGGGCGGCCGGCGGCACCGGCCTGCTGATCATGGAGGCCACCGCCGTCGCGCCCGAGGGCCGGATCAGCCCCGGAGACCTCGGCCTGTGGAACGAGCGCCAGCAGCAGGCGCTGGCCCGGATCACCGCCGCGATCACCGCCCAGGGCGCGGTGCCGGCGATCCAGCTGGCGCACGCCGGCCGCAAGGCCTCCTCGAAGCGCCCGTGGCAGGGCGGCGCCGGCATCCCGACCGCCGACGGCGGCTGGCCGACCGTCGGCCCGACCGGTGAGGCCTTCGGCGACCACCCGGAGCCGAACGAGCTGACCGTGGCCCAGATCCGCCGGATCGTCGACGACTTCGGGGCCGCCGCCGGCCGGGCGCTGGCCGCGGGGTTCCAGGCCGTCGAGATCCACGGCGCGCACGGCTACCTGATCCACTCCTTCCTCTCCCCGCACAGCAACCGGCGCACCGACGAGTACGGCGGCTCCTTCGAGAACCGGGCGCGGTTCGCCCTGGAGGTGGTGGCCGCGGTGCGCGCCGCCTGGCCCGCCGGGCTGCCGGTCTTCTTCCGCACCTCGGCCACCGACTGGCTGACCGAGAACGCCGAGGACCCGCGCACCGGCTGGGCCGGCGAGGACAGCGTGCGCCTGGCCAAGGAGCTGGCGGCGGCCGGCGTCGACCTGGTCGACGTCTCCACCGGCGGCCTGGTGCCGGACGCCAGGATCCCGACCGCGCCCGGTTACCAGGTGCCGTTCGCCCGGGCGGTGCGGGAGGGCTCCGGCCTGCCGGTGGCCGCGGTCGGCCTGATCACCGGGGTCGAGCAGGCCGAGCAGGTGCTGACCGACGGGAGCGCGGACGTGGTGCTGCTCGGCCGGGAGCTGCTGCGCAACCCGCACTGGGCGAACCAGGCCGCCGCGCAGCTCGGCGCGCAGCCCCGCTGGCCGGTGCAGTACGGCTACGCGGTCGGCCGCTGACCCGTCGGTCCGTCGGCTTCACCGAACCACCCGTCAGCCCCGGCGCCGTCCGTCAGCGCCGGGGCTGACGGCTGCCCGTCAACGGCGCGTCCCGCCCGGGCCCGCGCCGTCGCTGGGCGGCGATCTGACGGGAGATCACGATCTCCAGCAGGCACCAGACGATGCCGAAGACGCCCAGGCCGGTGAGCAGCAGGCCGAAGGTGAGCGCCTTCCTGGCGTGGTCCAGCGAGGCCATCGTGGAGTACATCAGGAAGACGGTGGTCATCGCCAGGAAGATCACGGTGCGCACGCTGGCCGAGCGCACCTCGTCCGGCATCCGGCGGCGGTCACGGGGCATCGGCGGAACTCCCGGGGCTGGTCGGCGGGGACCGCTCATCCCCGCGCCCACTGCCTGCCCAGGCAGCGCCCGGTCAAACGGGGCGCTGGGCGGTCCGGTCCAGTTCCTCGGCCAGTTCCGCCACCGCTCCGCTGACGATGGTGCGCATCGCCTGCTCGGCCTGCTCGGGCGTGCCGGCGCAGATCGCGTCCGCCACCTCGCGGTGCAGCCGCACCGCGTACTCGCGCGGCTGGTGCGGCATCAGGTTGTGCTCGGTGCGGCCGGTCAGCACCGCGCCCACCGTGTCGCCCAGGTGGGCGAACATCTCGTTGCCGGAGGCGCGCAGCACCAGGGCGTGGAAGGCGATGTCGTGGGCGAGGAAGGCGGGCAGGTCGGCGGCCCGCGCGGTGCTGGTCAACTCGGCTGCCAGGGAGGCCAGTTCGCGGCACTGCTCGGGGGAGGCGTGCTGTGCGGCGAGGGCCGCGGCGGCCGGCTCGACGGCGACCCGCAGCGAGCCGAGCGAGCGCAGCTGGGCGGACCGGTCGGCGCCGGCCAGGCGCCAGCGGATCACCAGCGGGTCGAAGACGTCCCAGTCGGCCTTGGGCTGCACGGTGATGCCGACCCGCCGCTTGGAGGCCACCAGCCGCATCGACTCCAGCACCCGGACGGCCTCGCGGACCACGGTGCGGGAGACGCCGAACCGCGCCTCCAGCTCCTCGATCCGCAGCACCGCCCCCTCGGCGAGCTCCCCGGCGGCGATGGCCGGCCCCAACTCGGCGAGCAGCTTGCCGGGCAGCCCCTGGATCTCCATCGGGCCAGCTTAGGGCCCCGCCGGGCCCTCACATATAAGTATGACGATTTAATGTCGCTGTCTTGAATAAGTCATACCTTTCCGGCGATAGTGACGTCACCGCAGCCAGTACAAGGAGCGAACCCATGGCTCTCAACGCCGAGAACCAGCTGATCGTGGTGATGGGAGTGGCGGGCGTCGGCAAGACCACCGTCGCCCGACTGCTCGCCGACCGCCTCGGCCTCCCCTACGCCGAGGCGGACGACTTCCACCCCGCCGCCAACATCGCCAAGATGTCCGCCGGGATCCCGCTGGACGACGCCGACCGGGCCCCCTGGCTGCGCGCCATCGCGGGCTGGCTGCACGAACGCGGCCGGGCCGGCACCGGAGGCGTCGTCACCTGCTCCGCGCTCAAGCGCGGCTACCGCGACCTGCTGCGGGCCGGCTGCGCCGACGTCCGCTTCCTGCACCTGGACGGCGGCCACGACCTGATCGCCGCCCGGATCGCCGCCCGCACCGGCCACTTCATGCCCGCCTCGCTGCTCGACTCCCAGTACGCGCTGCTCGAACCGCTCCAGGCGGACGAGCCCGGCGCCGTGCTCCCGGTCGGCGAGCGGGACACCCCCCACGACCTCGTCGAGAAGGCCGCCGCCCTGCTGCGGCCCGTCAATGGAGACCTCGCGTGACCCCGTCCCCCACCCTGCTGGCCGCCGCCCCCGCGCTCCAGCACAGCCACAGCGACAGCCGGCTGCTCCTGTCGGTGCTGCTCAGCATCGGCGTGATCGTGCTGCTGATCAGCAAGTTCAAGCTGCACCCGTTCCTCGCCCTGACCGTCGGCTCGGGCCTGCTGGCCGCCGCCGCGGGCGCCCCCTTCGACCAGCTGACCGCCAGCTTCTCCACCGGCTTCGGCGCCACCGTGACCAGCGTCGGGCTGCTGATCGGCCTCGGCGCGATGCTCGGCAAGCTGCTGGCCGACTCCGGCGGGGCGAACATCATCGCCGACACCGTGCTCGGCAAGGCCTCCAAGCGGTCGCTGCCCTGGGCGATGGCGCTGATCGCCGCGGTGCTCGGCCTGCCGCTGTTCTTCGAGATCGGCGTGGTGCTGCTGGTGCCGATCGTGCTGGTGGTCGCCCGGCGCGGGAACCTGCCGGTGCTGCGGGTCGGCATCCCCGCGCTGGCCGGCCTGTCCGTGCTGCACGGCCTGGTGCCTCCGCACCCGGGCCCGCTGGTCGCGGTGGACGCGCTGAAGGCGAACCTCGGCACCACCCTGGCGCTCGGCCTGCTGGTCGCCGTGCCCACCCTGGTCGTCGCCGGCCCGCTGTGGGCCAAGGTCGCCGAGCGCTGGGTCGGCCCGCTGGAGCTGCCGCCGGTGGTCGAGGAGCAGGGCGAGCGCCCCGAGCACGCGCCCCGGTTCGGCGCGGTGCTGGCCACCATCCTGCTGCCGGTGGTGCTGATGCTCGGCAAGGCGCTGGCCGACGTGGTGGTGGACGACCCCAAGGACCACCTCCAGCGGGTGCTCGACTTCGTCGGCTCGCCGCTGATCGCCCTGCTGGCCGCCGTGCTGGTGGCCATGGTCACGCTCGGCCGGGCGGCCGGCTTCGACAAGGACCGGATCGGGCGGACCACGGCCGCCGCGCTCGGCCCGATCGCCGGCATCGTCTTCATCGTCGGCGCCGGCGGCGGCTTCAAGCAGACCCTGGTGGACGTCGGCGTCGGCGACGCGGTCAGCCACTGGGCCGGCCGGCTGCACGTCTCCGCGCTGCTGCTCGGCTGGCTGATCGCGGTGCTGATCCGGCTCGCCACCGGCTCCGCCACGGTCGCCACCATCACCGCCGCAGGCATCGTCTCCCCGCTCGCCCACGGCATGAGCAGCACCCACTCGGCGCTGCTGGTGCTCGCCGTCGGCGCCGGCTCGCTGTTCTTCTCGCACGTCAACGACGCCGGCTTCTGGCTGGTGAAGGAGTACTTCGGGATGGACGTCGGCCAGACCGTCAAGTCCTGGTCGATGATGGAGACGGTGATCTCGGTGGTCGCGATCGCGCTGATCCTGCCGCTCAGCCTGGTCGTCTGACGCAGCTCCGTCATCTGACGAACTGTCGGCCGGCGGGGCATGATGGGGCCCTGCCAGCTTCCCCACGACGGACGGAGACCGACATGCCGTTGACCGGCGAGTACGTCCCCAGCAGCAGCGAGTTCGTGCGCAACCAGGTCGAGCTGTACGAGTCCTCCGGCGGCACCGAGGGCACCACCCTGCGGGGCCGGCCGGTGATCGTGCTGACCACCATCGGCGCGCGCAGCGGGAACATCCGCAAGACCGCGCTGATGCGGGTCGAGCACGACGGCCACTACGCGGTGGTCGCCTCCCAGGGCGGGAAGCCGACCCACCCGGTCTGGTACCACAACCTGACGGCCGACCCCCGGGCCGAGCTCCAGGACGGCGCGGTCCGCCAGGACATGACGGCCCGTGAGGTGCACGGCGCCGAGCGCGCCCTCTGGTGGGAGCGGGCCTGCGAGACCTGGCCGGACTACGCCGAGTACCAGGAGAAGACCGACCGGGTGATCCCGGTCTTCGTCCTGGAGCCCGCGGCGCAGCCGCACTGACGAAACACCCCTGAAGCGGCGCGAGCCCGCCGGCCCCCGAAGCGGGGGACCGGCGGGCTCGCGCCGTTCCCGGCTACTTGACCTCGTACTCGGCGACGATCGTGCCGCGGGCCACCGCCTGGAAGCCGGCGGTCGCGCCGATCGCCGCCGCCGAGGTGTCCGCGTCCAGGCCGAGCCGGTCCACCCCGAGCGCCGTCACCGAGAAGACGTACCGGTGCGGGCCGTGGCCGGGCGGCGGGGCCGCGCCGCCGAAGTCCCTGGAGCCGTAGTCGTTGCGCGCCTGCACCGCGCCGGCCGGCAGCCCGGCGAACTCGCCGCTGCCCGCGCCGGTGGGCAGCGAGGTCACGGTGGCCGGGATGTCGAAGACGACCCAGTGCCACCAGCCGCTGCCGCTCGGCGCGTCCGGATCGAAGCAGGTGACCGCGAAGCTGCGGGTCTCGGCCGGGAAGCCCGACCAGCTCAGCTGCGGCGAGACGTTGCCGCCGGCCAGCACCTGGGCCTGGCCCAGGGTGCCGCCGTCCGGCACGTCGGTGCTGGTCACGGCGAGGCCGGGAACCGGCCGCTGGTGGTCGTGCGGGAGCGGGGGCCTGGTCACGGTGGCGGAACTCTCCCCAGGTGTCGACGCGAAAGGGACGGCCACCCCACGTACGGGGTGACCGTCCCTCATGTTACGCCGCGTCAGCTGACCAGCCGTTGATCAGCCGTGCGAGCGCTTGCCCAGGAACTCCTCGACCCGGGTCCGCACCTCGGGGGTGTCCAGGCCGCGCACCGTCATCGTGGTGCGGCGGCGCAGCACGTCGTCCACCGTGTACGCCCACTCGTTGTCGGCCGCGAACGCCACCTGGGCCCACACGTCCGGGCCGTCCGGGTGGATCGGCTCGCCCAGCGCCGCGTCGTCGGCGATCAGCCGGGCGATGTCGAAGGAGAGCGTGCCGTAGTGGCTGGCCAGGTGCTTGGCCACCAGCGGCTCCATCCGCGAGCCCGGCTCGCGGTCCACCAGCAGGCGGTGCGCCACCGCGTTCGGCGCGCCCACGCCCGGCAGCGGCACGGTCGCCGCGATCGGCGAGATGTCCTCGCCGATGCCGGTGCCGCGCACGTGCGCCAGCTTCTCCAGCACGGTGCGGCCGATGTGCCGGTAGGTGGTCCACTTGCCGCCGGCCACCGACAGCATGCCGCCGCGGCCCTCGGTCACCACGGTCTCGCGCTTGGCCGCCGCGGTGTCGCCCGGGCCGCCCGGGAGCACCCGCAGGCCGGCGAAGGCGTAGGTGATCAGGTCGCGGTCCAGGTGCTCGTCGCGGATCGCGTGGCCGGCCTCGCCCATGATCTGGTCGATGTCCGCCTCGGTGGCCCGCACGTCCATCGGGTCGCCGGTGTACTCCTCGTCCGTGGTGCCGAGCAGGACGTGGTCCTCCCACGGGATGGCGAACGAGACCCGGTACTTGTCGATCGGGATGGTCAGCGCGGCCCGCCACGGGCTGCGCCGCTTGACCACCACGTGAGCGCCCTTGGAGAGCCGGATCGACGGGGCCGCGCCGGCGTCCTCCATCTTGCGCAGGTGGTCCACCCACGGGCCGGTGGCGTTCAGCACCAGGCGGGCGCTCACGCCGAACTCGGTGCCGTCCAGCCGGTCCTTCAGCTCCGCACCGGTCACCCGGGTGCCGGTGAACCGCAGGCCCGTCACCTCGGCGTGGTTGAGCACCACGGCGCCCGCGTCCACGGCCGCGCGGACCGTCATCACGGCCACCCGGGAGTCGTTCATCTGGTGGTCGCCGTAGACCGCGACCGAGCGCAGGCCCTCGGTCTTCAGCGCGGGCACCTGCTGGGCGGCGTGCGCCGCGGTGGAGACCCGGCCCATGCCGTCCCGGAAGGCGGAGAGCGCGGAGTAGAGGAAGACACCGGCGCCGAGCTTCGGGGCGCTGTGCGGGCCGCCCTTGTAGACCGGCACGAAGAAGGTCAGCGGGTTGACCAGGTGCGGGGCCACGTCGGTGGCCAGCGCCCGGCGCTCCTTGTGGTTCTCCGCGACCAGCTTGACCGCGCCGGTCTGCAGGTAGCGCAGACCGCCGTGGACCAGCTTGGAGGAGGCGCTGGAGGTGGCGCCCGCGAAGTCGCCCGCGTCCACCATGGCCACCTTCAGACCGGCCTGCGAGGCGGTCCAGGCGACCGCGGTGCCGAGGATGCCGCCCCCGATCACCAGCAGGTCGTAGGTCGCCTTGCCCAGCAGCTCACGGGTCTCGGCGCGGGAAGCGGTGCGGCCGGGGGTGCGCTCGGCGCCCAGGGTCGGGATGGTTGCCATGGTGTGTGTTCCGGGCCGCGGTGCGGGCGGCGCCGGGTCTCCTCTCGAGAATTCCGGTTCGGCCGCTGCGGGCGGCCGGGGCAATGCGTCCGGCCGGGGCAGCGCTGCCCCGGCCGGTTACTGCTCAGCTCTCCTGGTCGTCCTCCTCCACCCAACCCATGGTGCGCTCGACCGCCTTGAGCCACTTCTTGTACTCGCGCTCGCGGGTGGCCTCGTCCATCCGGGGGGTCCACTCGGCGGCGCGGTGCCAGTTGGCCCGCAGGGTGTCGAGGTCGGGCCAGAAGCCGACCGCCAGGCCGGCCGCGTAGGCGGCGCCCAGCGCGGTGGTCTCGGCCACGAACGGGCGCTCGACCGGGGCGTTGAGCACGTCGGCGATGTTCTGCATCAGCAGGTTGTTGGAGGTCATGCCGCCGTCCACCTTGAGGGCGGTCAGCTCGACGCCGGAGTCCTTCTCCATCGCGTCCACCACCTCGCGGGTCTGCCAGGCGGTGGCCTCCAGCACGGCGCGGGCCAGGTGACCCTTGGTCACGTACCGGGTCAGGCCGGCGATCACGCCGCGGGCGTCGGAGCGCCAGTACGGGGCGAACAGGCCGGAGAAGGCCGGCACGAAGTAGGCGCCGCCGTTGTCCTCCACCGTGGAGGCCAGGGTCTCGATCTCGGCGGCGGTCGAGATGATGCCCAACTGGTCGCGCAGCCACTGGACCAGCGAGCCGGTGACGGCGATCGAGCCCTCCAGGGCGTAGACCGGCTTCTGGTCGCCGATCCGGTAGCCGACCGTGGTCAGCAGGCCGTTGTAGGAGTGCACGACCTTCTCGCCGGTGTTCAGCAGCAGGAAGGTGCCGGTGCCGTAGGTGCTCTTGGCCTCGCCGACGTTGAAGCAGGTCTGGCCGAAGAGCGCGGCCTGCTGGTCGCCGAGCGCCGAGGCGACCGGCACGCCCTCCAGGTCGCCGACCGCGTGGCCGTAGACCTCGGCGGAGGAGCGGATCTCGGGGAGCACGCTCAGCGGCACGCCCATCGAGTCGGCGATCTTCTCGTCCCAGGCCAGCGTGGACAGGTTCATCAGCATGGTCCGGCTGGCGTTGGTCACGTCGGTGATGTGCTTGCCGCCGTTGACGCCGCCGGTCAGGTTCCAGATGACCCAGGTGTCCATGGTGCCGAACAGGATGTCGCCGGCCTCGGCGCGCTCGCGCAGGCCCTCGACGTTGTCCAGCAGCCAGCGGATCTTCGGGCCGGCGAAGTAGCTGGCCAGCGGCAGGCCGGTCTCCCGGCGGAACCGGTCCTGGCCGACGTTGCGGCCGAGCTCGCGGCAGAGTGCCTCGGTGCGGGTGTCCTGCCAGACCAGTGCGTTGTGCACCGGCTCGCCGGTGTTCTTGTCCCACAGCACGGTGGTCTCGCGCTGGTTGGTGATGCCGATCGCGCGGATGTCGTCCTTGGTCAGGCCGGCCTTCTCCAGCGCGCCGCGGACCACGGACTGCACCCGGGTCCAGATCTCGCCGGCGTCGTGCTCGACGTAGCCCGGCTGCGGGAAGATCTGCCGGTGCTCCTGCTGGTCCACGGAGACGATCCGGCCGTCCGCGCCGAAGATGATGCAGCGGCTGGAGGTGGTGCCCTGGTCGATCGCGGCGATGTAATTGGCGGTCACGTTGGCGGTCATGCGGTGATCCTCGGCTCTGAGGTGGGGGAGGGGAAGACGGGCTGGCCGTGTCGACCTAGAACAGGCCCTTGTAGAGCAGACCGGAGAGCAGGCCGCCGATCATCGGGCCGGCGACCGGGATCCAGGCGTAGCTCCAGTCCGAGGTGCCCTTGTTCGGGATCGGCAGCAGCGAGTGCACGATGCGCGGACCGAGGTCGCGGGCCGGGTTGATCGCGTAGCCGGTCGGGCCGCCGAGCGAGAGGCCGATGCCGACCACGGTGAAGGCGGTGATCAGGATGCCGATGCCGGAGAGCTGGTCGCCGAGGGTGAGCCCGGAGGTGAGGATCAGCAGGCAGAGCACCATGGTGCCGATGATCTCGGTGAGCAGGTTCTGGATCGGGTTCCGGATCTCGGGCCCGGTCGAGAAGATGCCGAGGGTCGGCTCCTCGTTCTGCTGGAACTGGCCCAGGTAGGTCAGCCACACCAGGACGGCGCCGATCATCGCGCCGATCAGCTGGGAGCCGATGTAGAGCGGCACGTGGCTCCAGTCGCCGGTCTTGACGGCGAGGGCCAGGGTGACGGCCGGGTTCAGGTGGGCACCGGACTTGTGCGCGGAGATGTACGCGGCGATCAGCACCGCGAAGCCCCAGCCGAAGGTGATGGCGAGCCATCCGGCGTTCTGGGCCTTGGACTTCTTCAGCGTGACGGCGGCGCAGACGCCACCGCCGAGGAGTATCAGTGCGGCGGTGCCGAGCGTTTCACCGACGAAGATGTCGCCGTTGGAGATGGCGGACACAAAGACTCCTTTGTCCGTATGGCCGTTTGCCTGGTGCGTGGCGCCCGTTGGCAGAGGCGGGTGGGGGAGAACCGGCCTTGGGGGGACAGCGGCCGGCGTGAGCAGGCGGTTCCCGTCTCTGGGAGGTGTCCCTGCGGCGGTGGTGGCGACCGCTGGGCGGTGGATCGGCCCGTCCAGGCTCTTCCCTCAACCACCGTTCGACATTGTCGTCCGCTATGCGGGAGTTTTCACCCCCGCAGGTGCCCACGTCAAGGCCGGTGACCTGGCTGTGACCCTCCCCTCGCCCGGGCTGGGGTGGTGGTTGGCGACGCTAACAAGCAAATGGCTGAAAATATGGACAAAACGCCGAACGGCGGGCAGCAACGCTGCCCGCCGTTCGGCGCCCCTCCCGGGGCTGGTCAGAACCGGTTGGCGCCCAGGTCGCGGGAGATCGCCCGGGCCGCGTCGCGCACCGAGGCGACCAGTTGCGGGCGGACGAAGCCGTCCTCGCAGACCCGCTCCACCGCGCCGCTGATGCACACCGCGCCCACCGGGTTGCGCCGCCGGTCCTGGATCAGCGCGCCGATCGAGGCCACGCCCTCCCAGGTCTCCTCGATCACGTCCGCCCAGCCGCGCTCGCGGATCAGCGCGCACTCGGCGTCGATGTCGTCCACCGAGGTGAGCGTGCGCGGCGTGAACGACTCCAGCGGCCCCTCGCCCAACTGCCCCCGGGCCACCGGGTCGTAGGCCAGCAGCACCTTGCCCAGCGCGGTGCTGTGCAGTGGCTGCATCGAGCCGACCTCCAACACCTGGCGGGTGTCGTCCGGCCGGAAGACGTGGTGCACGATCAGCACGCCGTGCTGGTGCAGCACCCCGAGGTAGACCGTCTCGCCGGACGCCCTGGCCAGGTCGTCGGCCCAGACCAGGGCGCGGGCCCGCAGCTCGTGCACGTCCAGGTAGCTCTGGCCCAGGCGCAGCAGTTCGGCGCCCAGCTGGTACTTCCCGCTCTCCGGGTCCTGCTCGACGAAGCCCTCCAGCTGGAGGGTGCGCAGGATGCCGTGCGCGGTGCCCTTGGCCAGGTCGAGCGAGCTGGCCACCTCGGAGAGGCCGAGCCGACGCTCGCCGCCGGCCAGCAGGCGCAGGATCGCGGCGGCCCGGGAGAGCGACTGGATCGGGCCGGGCATGGGGACCTCCACTGACGACAGTGCTAATCGGGATGGGCTATCGGGATGGCCATTCGACAATGTCGCACGATTCATGGTCATGCCGACGGGGGGCTATCGCCCTGAGTCTGCCAGGCGCCCCGCCGAAAGTGCACGTCGCCCACCTGTTCTCGGTCGTTCCCCCCACGGCTACCTGGCAGTAGCACCGCTACCCGCCGGCGCCGCCGCACCGCGCCACCACCTCGGCCACCCCGGCGATCCCCGCCGGCCCCACCCGGCAGCACCCGCCGACCAGCCGGGCCCCCGCCGCCAGCCAGTCGCCCGCGAACCGCGCCGGCCCCGCCGCCGGCCCGCGCCAGCCGCCGTCCACCCACTCCTCACCGCTGTTCGGGTACGCCACCACCGGCAGCCCGGTCACCGCGGCCGCGATCCGCACCGCCCCGCCCACCTCCCCGGGCGCGCAGCAGTTCACCCCCACCGCCACCAGCTCCGGCACCCCCGCCGCCACCGCGAACGCCTCCGCCAGCGGCTGCCCCGCCCGGGTCCGCCCGCCCGCCACCGTGAACGACAGCCAGGCCGGCACCCCCAGCCCGCGCACCGCCCGCACCAGCGCCTCCGCCTCGTCGACGTCCGGCACCGTCTCCAGCGCCAGCACGTCCGGGCCGGCCGCCGCCAGCGCCTCCAGCCGGGGCCGGTGGAACCGCTCCAGCTGACGCACCGTCAGCCCGTACCGCCCCCGGTACTCCGAGCCGTCCGCCAGCACCGCGCCGTACGGCCCGACCGAGGCGGCCACCCACCGCGCGCCCGCCGCCCGGGCCAGCCCGACACTCGACGCCAGCAGCCGCCCGGCCGCCGCCCGCCCGATCCCGCGCCGCGCGAAGCCCTCGAAACTCGCCTGGTAGCTCGCGGTGGTGACCACCTGCGCGCCCGCCGCCACGTACGCCCGGTGCGCCGCCACCAGCGCCCCCGGGTCCTCGACCAGCAGCCGCGCCGTCCACAGCTCGTCCGACAGGTCCAGCCCGGCCGCCGCCACCTGGTCGGACAGCCCGCCGTCCAGCACCAGCGGCCGCGCGGTCAGCGCCGCCGGGAAATCCTCCAAGGCCCTCACCACCGTCCGCCTCCACCACTACCATCCACCCCATGAGCACCGACCAGGCCACCCGACCCGCGACCTTCGGCCCCGGCAGGCACTGCCACTGGTGCGGCACCGCCTACCCCGCCGACACCCACGGCTGGCCGCGCACCTGCCCCGGCTGCGGCGAGATCAGCTACCGCAACCCGCTGCCGGTCACCGTCGCGCTGCTGCCGGTCAACCGGCCCGACGGCGGCCAGAGCCTGGTGGTCATCCGCCGCACCATCGAGCCCGGCTACGGCGAGCTGGCCCTGCCCGGCGGCTACATCGACCTCGGCGAGAGCTGGCAGGAGGCCGCCGTCCGCGAGCTGCGCGAGGAGACCGGCATCCACGCCCGCGCCGACCAGGTCACCCTGGTGGACACCGCCAGCGACACCCGCGGCGCCTTCCTGTGCCTGTTCGCCCTGCTCCCCGCCCAGGACCTCGACGCGCTGCCGCCCTCCGTCCCCACCGACGAGACCGAGGGCTGGCAGCTCGTCGACACCGCGATCCCGCTGGCCTTCCCCTTCCACACCAAGGTCTGCGCCACCTGGTTCGCCGGCGGGTACGACCACCACCTCAAGAGCTGACCGGCACCGCCACCCGCTCCGCCAGCCGCGCCAGTTCCGCGTCCGGCCCGCGCAGCTCCACCCGGGCCCGCGCACCCCGGCCGAAGGCGAACAGCATCAGCTCGCCCGGCTCGCCGACCACCCGCACGCTGCCGGGGAGCCCCCGCCCGGCCAGCAGGTTGCGGCCGTCCGGCAGTTCCAGCACCAGCCGCACCGGGGTGCGCTTGCCCAGTTCCATCCGGGCCGTCAGCCCCAGCCGCCGCCACAGCACCCGGGCCAGCCCGGGGTCGACCGGCGCCGGATCCGACGGACCGTCGGCCGCCCGCCGGACGTCCTCGGCGTGCACGAAGTACTCGACGGTGTTCGCCGCCTCGTCCGCCCCCGGCAGCGCGAAGGCCGAGAACCGCGGCGGCCCGGTGCGGAACCGGCGCAGCAACTCCGGGTAGGGCAGCGCCGCGTACTGCCGCTGCACCCGCTCGGTCCGCGCCGCCAGGAACGGCAGCACGATCCCCGCGGCCGCGTCCGGCCTGGCCTCGCGCAGCACCAGGTGCGCCGCCAGGTCCTTGGTCAGCCAGCCCGCGCAGAGCGTCGGCGCGTCCGGTCCGGCCGCGGTCAGCAGCTCGGCCAGCCGGGCCCGCTCACGCCGTGCGAAATTCGACATACGGTCAGGTTATCCACCCGCAGTGGGTCGGGACCCCCTTGGCGCGGCAGCAGATCACGTGGCAGGGTCTGCACCGTCAGCACGCAGCGTCGCGGGCCACGCCAGAAGCGAAGATCCCGCGCACCTTCCGGCCGGGAGACCACACCGTGACCACCCCGCACAACGGCACCGACCCCACCGAGCCGCTCTGGCGCCCCGACCCCGCGCGGGCCGCCGCGTCCCGCCTGGTCGCCTTCCAGCAGTGGGCCGCCGCCGGCTACGGCGCCCCGGCCGCGCCGCTCGCCCCGGCCCCGGACGACGCCGCCGCGGCCACCCGCTACGCGGACCTGCACGCCTGGTCCACCGAGGACCTCACCCGGTTCTGGACCGCCGTCACCGAGTACTTCGACGTCCGCTTCAGCACCCCGCCCACCGCCGTGCTGCCCGACCCGGCGATGCCCGGCGCCCAGTGGTTCCCCGGCGCCCGCCTCAACTACGCCGAGCACGCCCTGCGGTTCGCCGACGACCCGGCCAACGCCGACCGGCCCGCCATCCTGCACCTGGACGAGACCACCGCCGAGCCGGTCGCGGTCAGCTGGGCCGAACTGCGCCGCCAGACCGCCGCCCTGGCCGCCACCCTGCGCGCCCAGGGCGTCGTCCCCGGCGACCGGGTGGCTGGCTACCTGCCGAACATCCCGCAGGCCGTGGTCGCCCTGCTCGCCACCGCCTCGATCGGCGCGATCTGGACCTCCTGCGCCCCCGACTTCGGCGCCCGCAGTGTGCTCGACCGGTTCCAGCAGCTGGAGCCCACCGCCCTGCTCGCCGTCGACGGCTACCACTACGGCGGCAAGGACCACGACCGCACCGCCGTGGTCGAGGAGCTGCGCCGCGAGCTCCCCTCGGTGCGCACCTTCGTGCACGTGCCGCTGCTCGGCGGCGACGCCCCCGAGGGCGCGCTCGACTGGGCGGCCGCCACCGCCGGCGAGGTCGAGCCGGACTACGCCCAGGTGCCGTTCGAGCAGCCGCTCTGGGTGCTCTACTCCTCCGGCACCACCGGCCTGCCCAAGGCCATCGTGCAGAGCCAGGGCGGCATCCTGGTCGAGCACCTCAAGCAGGCCGCGCTGCACGTCGACCTCGGCCCCGGGGACCGGTTCTTCTGGTACACCTCGACCGGCTGGATGATGTGGAACTTCCTGGTCGCCGGCCTGCTGGTCGGGGCGACCGTCGTCACCTACGACGGCAGCCCGGGGCACCCCACCACCGGCGCGCTCTGGGAGGTCGCCGCCCGCACCCGGGCCACCGTGCTCGGCACCTCCGCCGCCTACGTGATCGCCAGCCGCAAGGCCGAGCTGCACCCCGGCCGCGACCTCGACCTGAGCTCCGTGCGCTGCATCGGCACCACCGGCTCCCCGCTCCCGCCCGACGGCTTCCAGTGGATCTACGACGAGGTCAAGCCGGACGTCTGGCTCGCCTCGGTCAGCGGCGGCACCGACGTGTGCAGCTGCTTCGTCGGCGGCGTGCCCACCCTCCCGGTGTACCTCGGCGAGATCCAGGCCCCGTGCCTGGGCGCCGCCGTCGAGTCCTGGGACGTCTCCGGCAAGCCGCACACCGACGAGGTCGGCGAACTGGTCGTCACCAAGCCGCTGCCCTCGATGCCCACCGGCTTCTGGAACGACCCCGAGGGCACCCGCTACCGGGACAGCTACTTCGACACCTACCCGGGCACCTGGCGGCACGGCGACTGGATCACCGTCACCTCCCGCGGCACCGTGGTGATCCACGGCCGCTCGGACTCGACGCTCAACCGCCAGGGTGTCCGGATGGGCTCCGCCGACATCTACGAGGTGGTGGAGCGCCTCCCGGAGATCACCGAATCCCTGGTGATCGGCCTGGAGGAGGAGAACGGCGGCTACTGGATGCCGCTCTTCGTCGTGCTCGCCCCCGGCGCGGTGCTCGACGACGAGCTGCGCGGCCGGATCCGCAGCGCCCTGCGCGAGCAGCTCTCGCCGCGCCACGTGCCCGACGAGGTGATCGCGGTGAACGGCCTGCCGCACACCCTCACCGGCAAGCGGATCGAGGTCCCGGTGAAGCGGCTGCTGGCCGGCACCCCGCTGGTGCAGGCGGTCAACCCCGGTTCCGTCGACAACCTCGACCACCTGCGCTTCTTCGAGCAGCTCGGCCGCGACCGCCGCGCCTGACACGCAGTGAGGGCCCCGCCGTCCGGCGGGGCCCTCACTCAGCTGACGTACCGTCGGCTCACTCGCCCGACAGCACCTGCTGCGCGGCCGCCCGCGCCTCCTCGGCACTGTCCGCGGCCCGGGCCGCCTCGGCGGCCCGCCGGCACTGCGCCAGGGTGTACTTCGCCAGCGTGCTGCGCACGTAGGGGATCGAGGCGGCGCCCATCGACAGGCTGGTCACGCCCAGACCGGTGAGCACACAGGCCAGCAGCGGGTCGGCGGCCGCCTCGCCGCAGACCCCGCAGCTCTTGCCGGCCGCCTTGGCCGCGTCCGCCGCCGCGGCCACCAGGTCGAGCAGCGCCGGCTGCCACGGGTCCTGCAGCCGGGCCAGCGCACCCACCTGGCGGTCGGCCGCGAAGGTGTACTGGGCCAGGTCGTTGGTGCCCAGCGAGAGGAACTCGACCTCCTCCAGGATCGCCCGGGCCCGCAGCGCGGCCGACGGGATCTCCACCATCGCGCCGAACTTGGCCGCCAGACCCGCCGCCCGGCAGGCCTCGGCGAAGGCCTTGGCGTCCGCCCGGTCGGCGACCATCGGGGCCATCACCTCAAGGTGCACCGGCAGGCCCTCGGCCGCCCGGGCCAGCGCCCGCAGCTGGGTCCGGAGCACGTCCGGGTGCTCCAGCAGGGTGCGCAGGCCCCGCACGCCCAGCGCCGGGTTGGGCTCGTCGGTGGGGGTGAGGAAGTCGAGCGGCTTGTCGGCGCCGGCGTCCAGCACCCGCACCACCACCCGGCCCTCGGGGAAGGCCTCCAGCACCTGGCGGTAGGCGGTCAGCTGGGCGTCCTCGCTCGGCGCCTTCTTCGAGTCGTCCAGGAAGAGGAACTCGGTGCGGAACAGGCCCACGCCCTCGGCGCCGGCGGCGACCGCGGCCGGCACGTCGCCCGGGCCGCCGACGTTGGCCAGCAGCGGCACCAGGTGGCCGTCCGAGGTCCGACCGGGGCCGGAGGAGGCGGCCAGCGCGGCCTTGCGCTCGGCCGCGACCCGGCGCAGCTCGGCCTGCTGCTCGGCGCTCGGGTCCAGCAGCACCTCGCCGCTGCTGCCGTCCACCGCCACCACGGTGCCCTCGGCCAGCCCGGTCGCCCCGGGCAGCGCGACGATGGCCGGCACGCCCATCGCCCGGGCCAGGATCGCCGAGTGGCTGGTCGGGCCGCCCTCCTCGGTGACGAAGCCGAGCACCAGCGTCGGGTCGAGCAGCGCGGTGTCGGCCGGCGCCAGGTCCCGGGCCAGCAGCACGTACGGCTCGTCGCTGTCCGGCAGGCCCGGCATCGGCACGCCCATCAGGCGGGCGACGATCCGGTTGCGCACGTCGTCCAGGTCGGCGACCCGGCCGGCCAGGTACTCGCCGGCCGAGGCGAGCAGCGCCCGGTAGGCGGCGAACGCGTCGTAGACGCCGCGCTCGGCACTGCTGCCGACGGCGATCCGACGCTCCACGTCGGCCATCAGCTCCGGGTCCTGGGCCATCAGCGACTGGGCCTCCAGCACCGCCTGGGCCTCACCGCCGGCCAGGTTGCCGCGGGCCACCAGGTCGGCGGCGACGGCGTCCACCGCCTGCTTGGCCCGCGCCTGCTCCCGCTCGGCCTCCCCGGCCGGGATCTGGGTGGCCGCGGGCTCCAGCACCGCGGTGCCCATGTGCCGGACCGGGCCGATCGCGACCCCGTGGCTGACACCCACGCCGCGCAGCGTCTTCTCCATGTCTTTCTCAAATCCTCTCGACCCGGCACTGCCGCCCCGCCCAACCGAAGCACGGCGGGCGGGGCGTTGTCCGGCCAATCACTCGGTCGGGCTGGTCAGTTCCAGTTGAAGAGCTCGCCGCCGCTGGCCACCTCGCCGGCCTCGGCGACGCCGCTCAGCGCGTCCGCCGACGCCTCCAGCGCCACGATCGGGGAGATCGGCGACTTGCCCGCGGCCTCCACCGCGGCCGGGTTCCACTTGACCACCGGCTGACCGCGCTTCACCTGGTCGCCCTTGCTGACCAGCAGCTCGAACCCCTCGCCGTTGAGCTGCACGGTGTCGATGCCGAGGTGGGTGAGCA